>JBFMCQ010000001.1:0-34651 GCA_040754295.1 Pseudomonadota bacterium
GTGGTGGCGGCGCGTTCGGCGCGCTGGGGCCGATTGCCGTGCTGTTGCTTCGTGCGCTGCGCTCGGCAAGACGCGCCCGCTGATTCACCGCGGAGAACGCAGAGAACGCAGAGAAAAACAAGGTTTTCCTTCTCGCTTTCTCTGCGTTCTCTGCGGTGAAAACCTTACGACACCACCCACTGCGCACCTCTGTTCAGTGCGAAACCGCCGATCCGACCGTCGCGATCAGCTGCTCGCGCAGCCAGCGGCTCGCCGGCTCGTTCTCGACGCTCGCGTGCCAGTAGAGGTACGCGTCCATCGACGGCATTTCCATCGGGAACGGCAGGATGCGATTGTTGTACTGGCGGTTGGCGATGCGCGCGTAGCGCTCGGGCATCGTCAGCAAAAGATCGGTTTCTGCGACGACGCGGCAGGCGGCGAAGTAGTGCTGGCAGCGCAGGCGGACACGGCGCCGGAAGCCCTGGCGGTTGAGCTCGAGGTCTTCGAGGCTCTGGCCGGTGCGGCGCGAGCTGACCAGGACGTGGTGGGCGCGCAGGTACGCGGCGAGGTCGAGCTTCTTCGCCGCGACCGGATGCTGCTTGCGCGCGACGACGACGAGGCGGTCCATCGAGATGCGCTGGTGGCGGATGTCGTCGGACAGCGGCAGCAGCACGTCGAGCGCGGCATCGAGGCTGCCGGCGGCGAGCTCGGATTCCAGCGTGCGCCGGTCGGCACGCACGGCGCTGATGTCCACCGACGGCGCCGCCTTGGCGATGCGCGCCATCAGCGGCGGCAGCACGGTGGCTTCGAGCACGTCGCGCACGCCGACGGTGAAATGCCGCTGCGTCGTTGCCGCGTCGAACTGCTGCACTTCGTTGAGCGTGACCTCGAGGCTGTGCAGCGCGCGCCGCACCGGCTGCATGAGGCTGCGCGCGAGCGGTGTCGGCACCATGCGCCGGCCTTCACGGATGAACAGCGGATCGTCGAACAGCTCACGCAGACGGCCGAGCGCGTGGCTGATCGCGGGCTGCGTGAGGTGCAGCTTCTCGCCGGCCTTGGTGACGCCGCCTTCGGTGAAGATGGCATCGAGCACGACGAGCAGATTGAGATCGATTCGATGTAAATGCACAGCCCTTATTCGCGCGGATTCACGATATTCATTGGACTGATCCTATGGGCGGGCCTAGGCTGCCGGCAAGTTCACACCCGAGGGAGCTGCCGTGACCACCACCCACCAGCCGCTGGATCCGCGGACGATGTTCGACTTGAGCGGCAAGCTGGCACTCGTCACCGGCGCCAGCCGCGGCATCGGCGAGTCGATCGCCAGGACGCTGGCCGCCTACGGCGCGCACGTGATCGTGTCGAGTCGCAAGATCGACGGCTGCGAGCGTGTGGCCTCCGAGATTCGCGCCGCCGGCGGCAAGGCCGAGGCCTTCGCCTGCCACATCGGCGAGCTGGAGCAGATCGACGCGATCTTCAAGCACGTCGAATCGACCTATGGTCGTCTCGACATCCTCGTGAACAACGCGGCGGCGAATCCGTATTTCGGCCCGATCGCCGACACCGACCCGGGCGCGTACCAGAAGACCGTCGACGTCAACATCCGCGGCTACTTCTTCATGTCGGCGCGCGGCGTCAAGCTGATGGCGAAGAACGGCGGCGGCAGCATCGTCAACACCGCGTCGGTCAACGGCGTGATTCCGGGGCCGTTCCAGGGCATCTACTCGATCACCAAGGCGGCCGTCATTTCGATGACGAAAGCCTTCGCCAAGGAATGGGCGCAGCAGAAGGTGCGCGTCAATGCGCTGCTGCCCGGCATCACCGACACCAAGTTCGCGTCGGCGCTGGTGCACAACCCGGAGATGATGAAGCTCATGGGCTCGCACGTGCCGATGAACCGTGTCGCGCATCCGGACGAGATGGCCGGTGCGGTGCTGTATCTGGTGTCGCCGGCGGCGAGCTACACGACCGGCGTATGTCTCAATGTCGACGGCGGGTACTTGACCGCCTGAGTTCGGTGAGCGAAGGCGAAGCGCAACCTCCATCTTCGACACAGGACCTGTCATGAAAGCCCTGCTCTGCAAGACCTTCGGACCGCCGGAAGCGCTCGTCGTCGAGGACGTGCCGGATCTCGTGCCCGCCGAGACCCAGGCGCGGGTAGCGGTGCATGCGGCCGGCGTGAATTTTCCGGATACGCTGATCATCCAGAACAGGTACCAGTTCAAACCGGAGCTGCCGTTCTCGCCCGGCGGCGAATGCGCCGGCGTCGTCGAAGCGGTCGGCACAAAGGTGAAGAACGTCAAGCCGGGCGACAGGGTGATCTGCTTCACCGGCTGGGGCGCGTTCGCGGAACAGGTGCTCGCGGATTCGCGCTCGCTGATCCCGATGCCCGCGGAGCTCGATTTCGTCACCGCGGCCTCGTTCATGCTGACCTACGCCACCTCGTATCACGCGCTCCAGGATCGCGCGGCGCTCAAGAGCGGCGAGACGCTGCTGGTGCTCGGTGCCTCGGGTGGCGTCGGCCTCGCGGCCGTCGAGATCGGCAAGGCGCTCGGTGCGAAAGTCATCGCCGCCGCGTCGACGCCCGAGAAGCTCGCCGTCTGCGCGGACCACGGCGCCGACGAGCTGATCAACTATTCGACGGAGGATCTGAAAACGCGCATCAAGGAACTGACCGACGGCAAGGGCGCGGATGTCATCTACGATCCGGTCGGCGGCGCATACAGCGAAGCCGCGTTTCGCAGCATCGCCTGGCGCGGACGCTTCCTCGTGATCGGCTTCGCCAACGGCGAGATCCCGAAGCTGCCGCTGAACCTGCCGCTGCTCAAGGGGGCCGCGATCATCGGCGTGTTCTGGGGCGACTACGCCAAGCGCGAGCCGATGAACAATCTCACGGACCTGCGTGCGCTGCTCGGCTGGCTCAAGGAAGGCAAGCTCAGGCCGCACGTCGCCGGCACCTTTCCCCTCGAGCGCGGCAGTGAAGCGATCCGCCAGCTGATGGATCGCAAGGTCTCCGGCAAGCTCGTGATCACGCCGACGGCCGCGCAATGATTCGCCGGATGCGGTGAGCCGGCGGCGAACCGCCCAGACGACGACATCGATGAGCACGATTCCAGTCCAGGAGCGCCACCGCTTCGATGAGGCCGCGCTGGCGCGCTACCTGCGCGCGCACATCGAGGGCTTTTCGGGCGAGCTGAGCGTCGAGCAGTTCAAGGGTGGCCAGTCGAACCCGACGTACAAGCTCACCGCCGGCGGCAGGAGCTACGTGCTGCGGCGCAAGCCGCCCGGCAAGCTGCTCGCGTCGGCGCATGCGGTCGACCGCGAGTACCGCGTGATCACGGCGCTGGCGCAGACCGACGTGCCGGTCGCGAAAACGTACTGCCTGTGCGAGGACGAGTCGGTGATCGGCACCGCGTTCTACGTGATGGAGCACATCGAAGGCCGCATTCACTGGGACCCGACGCTGCCGGGCTACACGCCACAGCAGCGGCGCGCGATGTTCACCGAGATGAATCGCGTCATCGCGGCGCTGCACACGGTGGACTACGTCGCGGTGGGTCTCGCCGACTACGGCAAGCCGGGCAATTACTTCGCGCGCCAGATCGGCCGCTGGACCAAGCAGTACCGTGCGTCGGAGACCGAGCGCATCGACGCGATGGACCGCCTGATCGCCTGGCTGCCGGAGCATATCCCGCCGGGCGACGGTGAGGCGTCACGCTTCGACGATGCCGCGGATGACATCGTCGGCGACGCCGAACGCCCGGCCATGGATGGCCGGGCCGGACCCGAGCAAGGGAACGGAGGTCGCGCCACGCACGGCAAGCGCAATCGCGATGTGAGCATCGTCCACGGCGACTATCGCCTCGACAACATGATCTTCCACCCCACCGAGCCGCGCGTGCTCGCGGTGCTCGACTGGGAATTGTCGACGCTCGGCCATCCGCTCGCGGACTTCGCCTATCACTGCATGACCTGGCACATCCCCGGCGGCGTGTTCCGCGGGCTCGCGGGCGAGGATCTCGGGGCGTTGGGCATTCCCGAAGAGTCCGAGTACGTGCGCATGTACTGCGAGCGTGTGGGCCGTGATGGCATCGACCCCGATCACTGGGACTTCTACATGGCCTACAACCTGTTCCGCCTCGCCGGAATCCTGCAGGGCATCGTCGGCCGCGTGAAGGACGGCACCGCCGCGAGCGCGCAGGCCGCGCAGATGGGCCAGGCGGTGCGTCCGCTCGCGGACCTGGCGTGGCAGCAGGTGGAGAAGATTCTCGGGCGGCGCTGAGCCGCTTGCTCCCTTCTCCCTCGGGAGAGGCCGGGGGTGAGGGCCCGGTCCGATCCAATCGCAGCGCGTGCCGCAAGCACGCCCCTCATCCGGCCCAGCGGGCCAGCTTCTCCCGGAGGGAGAAGGGAACGGCAGGAGTTGCACATGAGCTTCGAATACTCGCAAAAGACCCTCGCCCTGATGGCGCGCCTCAACGCCTTCATGGACGAGCACATCTATCCCAACGAGCAGCGCTTCTTCGACGAAGTCGCCGAGGGCGACCGCTGGCAACCGACGCGCGTCGTCGAGGAGATGAAGGAGAAGGCCAGGGCGGCCGGGCTATGGAACCTGTTCCTGCCGGAGTCGGAGCTCGGCGCCGGCCTGAGCAATCTCGAGTACGCGCCGCTGTGCGAGATCATGGGCCGCGTCGTCTGGGCGCCCGAGGTGTTCAACTGCTCGGCGCCGGACACCGGCAACATGGAAGTGCTCGTGCGCTACGGCACCGAGGCGCAGAAGAAGCAGTGGCTGGAACCGCTGCTCGAAGGCAGGATCCGCTCCGCGTTCGCGATGACCGAGCCGGACGTGGCCTCGTCCGACGCGACGAACATCGCCTGCTCGATCCGCCGCGAAGGCGACGAGTACGTCATCAACGGCCGCAAGTGGTGGACTTCCGGCGCCAACGATCCGCGCTGCAAGATCTTCATCCTGATGGGCAAGACCGACCCGGACAACCCGAGCCGGCACAACCAGCAGTCGATGATCCTGGTGCCGCGCGACGCACCCGGCGTGAAAGTGCTGCGCTTTCTTCCGGTGTTCGGCTACGACGACGCACCGCACGGCCACGCCGAGGTGCTGTTCGACAACGTGCGCGTGCCGGCGTCGAACATCCTGCTCGGCGAAGGTCGCGGCTTCGAGATCGCGCAGGGCCGTCTCGGGCCGGGGCGCATCCACCACTGCATGCGGCTGATCGGTTTGGCCGAGCGCGCCCTGGAGAAGATGTGCAAGCGCACGCTCACGCGTGTGGCCTTCGGCAAGCCGGTCGCTGCGCAGACGGTCACGCTGGAGCGCATCGCCGAGGCGCGCATCCTCATCGACAGTGCGCGTCTGCTGACGCTCAAGGCCGCGTACATGATGGATACGGCCGGCAACAAGGTCGCCGCCAAGGAGATCGCGATGATCAAGGTCGCCGCGCCGAACATGGCCTGCCAGGTCATCGACTGGGCGATCCAGGCACACGGCGGCGGCGGCGTGACCGACGACTTTGGTTTGTCCTATGCCTACGCCAACGCACGCACGCTGCGCCTGGCCGACGGCCCCGACGAAGTGCACCGCAACGCGATCGGCAAGATGGAGCTGTCGAAGCACATTGCCAGGGAAGCGGTGCAGGGCTACGTCAGCAGCAGCCGCGTGTCGCGGAGCTGATCGGGCCGAGGAGCGGCCCCCGGCCGCGATCACGCGCCATCGCACCGTATCGCGGCCGGGGCCGCTCCTACGGATTCTTCAATATTCAGGAGCACCCCATGCCCACCAACCGTCGATTCAAGCTCGCGCAGCGCCCCGTCGGCATGGTCAGGCGCGAGGATTTCACGTTCGAGCAGGGTCCGGTGCCCGAGCCGCAGGACGGACGGTTCCTCGTCAGAACCGAGTACATCTCGCTCGACCCGGCGATGCGCGGCTGGATGAACGAGGGCAAGTCCTTTGTGCCGCCGGCCGGCATCGGCGAAGTCATGCGCGCCGGTGCGGTCGGCAGGATCGTCGCGTCCCAGCATCCGCAGTTCGCGGTCGGCCAGTGTGCATTGACAGCCCCGGCGGAGCGGTGCAGCCTACGGCCGCACTACCTCGTGCCGAAACAGGGAGATAGCCATGCGGACGAACTGGGTTTGGAGCAGAAGGCTCGCGTTGGCGCTGGCGCTGTGCACGGCGGCCGTGCTCAGCGGCTGCGACGATGACGACGACGACGGCGTCGATGACATCAAGAACGTCACCGGCGTCGTGCTCAGCGTCCTCAACGGCGGCGTGCAGGCCAATCGCGAATTCGCCGTGTTCGATCTGGCGCAGCCGGCGGACGCCGCGCCGGTCGCGAGCGGCACGTCGGACTCCAATGGCGAGTTCAGTTTCAGCCTGAAAGGCATCGACATCGTCTTCGTCGCCTTCCCGCCGGTCGAGGCCACCGCCGAGCCGCGCTCCAGCGGCCTGGTGTTCCTCGACGCGAAGAACAACCAGAAGCAGCTGGAGGATTTCACCGACGTCGCCTGTGTGGCGGGGGTCAGCGCCGTGCGCGACGGCAGCATCGCCGCCGCGCAGCTCGACGACGCGCGCATCGCCAATCTCGAGGCCGGCGCGCAGCAGGTCATCGAGCAGGACGGCGTCGACTTCACCAACGCCGACTCGGTGAATGCCGCCGTCGCCAAAGTGCGCGAGATCACCAACGACGGTGCGAATCCGCCGCAGGGCTGAGAACGCGGTTCCGTTGGTTCCGGCCAGGGGGATGCGCAGCCGGCTCGCGTCCGCGTCTTGCGTCAACGCACGATCCGATAGCACGGCGCGTACCGCTTGCCCGGCAGTTTCATACGCTGTCCGGCGACGAAAGCCGAGAGCAGCGCATCCATCGGCGCGAGGATGCCGCGATCGCCGCGGATCTCGAACGGTCCATGCGTTTCCACGGTGCGGATGCCCTCGTCCTTGACGTTACCGGCGACCACACCGGAGAACGCGCGGCGTAGATTGGCGGCGAGCAGGTGCGGTGCCTGGTCGCGGTGCAGATCGAGCGTCGCCATGTTTTCGTGCGTCGGCACGAACGGCACCTGGAACTCGCGGTCGACCTTCAGCAGCCAGTTGAAGTAGTACGCGTCATCGCGCTCGGCGCGGAACTGGCGCACACGCTCGATCCCGGCCACCACCTCGCGCGCGACCTGCGGCGCGTCGTCGATGATGATCTTGTAGAGGCGCTGCGCGTCGGCGCCGAGCGTCGCGGCGACGAAGCCGTCGATCTGCGCGAAGTAGTCGCGTGCCGACTCCGGCCCGCTGAAGATCAGCGGGAACGGCAGGCCGGCATTGTCGGGATGCAGCAGGATCCCGAGCAGATAGAGGATTTCCTCGGTCGTGCCGACGCCGCCGGGAAACACAACGATGGCGTGCGCCATGCGCACGAAGGTTTCGAGGCGCTTCTCGATGTCCGGCAGGATCACCAGCGCATTGACGATCGGATTCGGCGATTCCGCGGCGATGATGCCGGGCTCGGTGATGCCCAGATACTGGCCGCCGGCGATACGCTGCTTCGCGTGGCCGATCGTCGCGCCTTTCATCGGTCCTTTCATCGCGCCCGGGCCACAGCCGGTGCCGACGTCGAGGCCGCGCAAGCCGAGCTGGTAGCCGACCTCCTTGCTGTAGTCGTACTCGTGCCGCGGAATCGAATGGCCGCCCCAGCAGACCACCAGCCGCGGATGCGTCGTCTGACGCAGCACATCGGCGTTGCGCAGGATGTGGAACACCGCGTCGGTCGCGCCCGGCGACGTCGATAGGTCGAACGCCGGGTTGTCGATGATCTCCTCGGCGACATAGAGAATGTCGCGCAGCACCGCGAACAGGTGCTCGCGAATGCCCTGGATCATCTTGCCGTCGACGAACGCCTCCGCCGGCGCCTTCGTCACCTGCAGTTTGATGCCGCGCCCCTCGGGCACGACGCGAATGTCGAAATCCGAGTAGCGCTCGAGCAGCTCCTTGCCGTCGTCGAGGTAGCTGCCGCTGTTGAGCACGGCCAGCGAGCAGCTGCGAAACAGCCGGTAGAGGCCGCCGTGGCTGGCGTCGGCCAGCCTGCCGACCTCGGTGCGCGACAGCACCGAGAGGCTGCCTTTCGGGGAAATGACCGCGTCGACCAGCTCCGGGCTCATGTCATTCGTGCGTTGCAGCGCTCTGCGCCGGGGGCATCAGTGTAAGTGTCCGCGTCCGGCCCCGCAGCGCGCCCGGTGGACGCGCGCCTCGCGGCGCGAAACAATGCGCGCATGAACGACCTGCACGAAACCATCGCCGAGCTCGTCGGCGAAGGCGCGGCGATCCGCGTCGCCGTCGCCGCGCTGATCCGGATGTCGCCCGACGGCAACCGCCTCGCCGAGCTGATCAAGCACTACGACCAGACGACGGCGGAAGTCCTCAAAAACGTCGCGCTGAAGAAGCCGGATTTCGGCACCACCGCGATCGAAGCCTATAACGAAGTGCTCAACGGCCTGGCGTCGCAGATCAACGCGTAGGCGAAAAGACCCTCAGGCGACGACGGTAACGGGCGCGCCGAGATGCAGGGTGCCGGCGCCGCGGGCGATGAGGTTCTGACCGAAGGTCACGCCGTCTTTGCTGCGGCGGTAGCTGCGCAGCGTGCGTAGCGGTTCGCCGGAGGGATCGACGGTGCCGTCTTCCGGCACGACGGTCGTGAAGACGCAGCGCGTGCACGGTTTGACGACGTCGAACTCGATTTCGCCGATGCGGATGCGCGTCCACTCATCCTCGGCGTGCGGCTTGGTGCCGGCAACGACCAGGTTGGGGCGGAAGCGCAGCATCGGCACCGGCGCGTCGAGCCGCGCGTTGAGCGCGTCGAGCGAGGCTTGTGAGATCAGCAGCAGCGGGAAGCCGTCGGCGAAGCTGACTTCGTCGCCGGGCCGCGCGTAGCTGGCGTTGACCGGGCGGCGCGCGGCTTCGTCCATGTACACCAGGCGGCAAGGGCGGCCGAGGAAGCGGCTGAGCCAGGCGTCGGCCTGCCCGGATACGGCGCGAGCCTGGACCTGATCGCGCCACACGGTCACCGGGAGACGGGCACTCGCAGCGGCTTCGAGCCGCAGCACCGGCATGCCGGGCGCGCTGAGCGTGAGCATTTCGCCGTCGACCTGCGCGCGGATCAGCACCAGACGCGGCGCCTGGCGGCCGGTGATGAAGCGGCCGGCGTCGTCCACGATCATCCAGCGGCGGTCGTGTGCGAGGCCACGCGCCTGCACTTCAGCCTGCAGCGGCGATAGCGCGGCGCAGGATTTGATCGGGTAGACGTGGAGGGCGCAAAGGTGCATGGCGTGGCGGTTGAAGCGGACACACACCATCGTATTACAACGCGGCACTCAGTCCCGCGGGGCCGCTACGGGCGCGCCAAAGGAAACCCCCCGCATCGACGCGTATAAGCGGGGCTCATAAGGTAAGGCTGCGTTCCATGCGCCGAGCTTATGTCTTCTGATCCAGCGATTTCATTTGTTTCGATCCCGGCGCGGGCCTAGTCTCGCCGAACGTTTGTTCGACTCCGGGGAGCGCCATGAGCGTCAGCAGCTACCAGATCCACGGCCGCACCGCCGTGATTGCGATGAACAACCCACCGGTCAACGCGCTTGGCCTGGAGCTGCGCCGCGGCATCCTCGACGGCGTGGACCGCGCGAACGCCGATGCCGCGATCGACGCCATCGTGCTGATCGGCACACCGTCCGCGTTCTCCGGCGGCGCCGACATCCGCGAGTTCAACACGCCGAAAATGCTCGCCGAGCCGAACCTGCACACGCTCATCGGCGCGATCGAGCGCAGCGCCAAGCCGGTGATCGCCGCGATCTCCGGTGGGTGCATGGGCGGCGGCCTGGAGCTGGCGCTCGGCTGTCACTTCCGCGTCGCGCTCGCCGACGCGCAGATCGCGCTGCCGGAGGTCAAGCTCGGCCTGCTGCCCGGCGGCGGCGGCACGCAGCGCCTGCCGCGCGCCGCCGGCGTCGAGATCGCGCTGAACATGATCGTCTCCGGCAACACCGTGCCGGCGCAGCAGCTCGCACAGACGCAGCTATTGCGCGGCCCATCCATGGGCCGCGTCCTGACGGACTCGCTTCGCTCGCCACAATACGTTCCCGACGCATTGTTCGACGAGATCGTGGCGGGCGACCTGCAGAGCGGCGCGCTGGCCTTTGCCGGCAAGGTCGTCGCCGAGAAGCGGCCACTCAAGCGCGTGCGCGATCTGCCGTGCACGCACCCGGAGGCCGAGGCCTACTTCCAGTTCGCGCGCAACACGGTGCGCGGCATGGCGGGGCCCTTCCCGGCGCCGCTCAGGTGCATCGATGCAGTCGCGGCCGCGGTGACGAGCAAGACCTTCGACGAGGGCCTCGCCGTCGAGCGCGCGGGCTTCGAGCATCTGCTGGCCACACCGGAATCGCGGGCGCTGCGCCACGCGTTCTTCGGCGAGCGCGCCTGCACCAAGATCCCCGACGTGCCCGAGGACACGCCACTGCGCCCGATCAGGACCGCAGCCGTGATCGGCGCCGGCACGATGGGTGGCGGCATCGCGATGAACTTCGCCAACGCCGGCATTCCGGTGAAGGTGCTGGAGGCAGGGGCCGAGGCGCTGGAGCGCGGTCTGGGCGTGATCCGCAGGAACTACGAGAACCAGGTCAAGAAAGGCAAGCTCACGGCCGAGAAACTCGAAGCGCGCATGGCGCTGATCCAGCCGACGCTGGACTACGCCGCGATCAAGGACGCCGACATCGTCATCGAAGCGGTATTCGAGGACATGGACGTCAAGAAGACCGTGTTCGAGACGCTCGACGCGACGATGAAGCCGGGCGCGATTCTCGCGACCAACACTTCGACGCTCGACGTCGACCGGATCGCATCGTTCACGAAACGCCCGCAGGACGTCGTCGGCACGCACTTCTTCTCGCCGGCGAACGTCATGCGCCTGCTCGAAGTCGTGCGCGGCGCCAAGACCGCGAAGGACGTGCTGGCCACGGTGATGAAGCTCGCCAAGACGATCAAGAAGCTGCCGGTCGTTTCCGGCGTCTGCGACGGCTTCATCGGCAACCGCATGATCGGCCGCTACAGCGCCGAGGCCTTACGCATGCTCGACGAGGGCGCGCTGCCGCAGCAGGTCGACAAGGCGATCGAGAAATGGGGCATGGCGATGGGGCCGTTTCGCATGTCCGACCTCGCCGGCAACGACGTCAGCTGGCTGATCCGCAAGCGTCACTACGCCGAGCATCCGCAGATGCCCAGGGCGGTCATCGCCGACCGGCTCTGCGAAGCCGGTCGCTACGGGCAGAAGACGTCCAAGGGCTGGTACGCGTACAAGCCGGGCGATCGCAGCGCGTATCCGGATGCCGAGGTCGAGAAGCTGATCGTCGACTACCGCAAGGAGGCCGGCATCACGCCGCGCAGGATCGACGACGCCGAGATCGTCGAGCGGCTGATTTATGCGCTGGTCAACGAGGGCGCGCGCATTCTCGAAGAGGGCATCGCGCTGCGCGCGTCCGATATCGACATGGTCTACCTCAACGGCTACGGCTTCCCGCTGCACCGCGGCGGACCGATGCTCCATGCCGACATGGTCGGGCTCTTCGGCGTGGCGCGGCGCATGCGCGAGTTCGCGAAGCAGCCGGGCGCCGACGCCGAGTTCTGGGAGCCGGCACCGCTGCTGGCGAAGCTCGCTGCCGAAGGCAAGACGTTCAACTGACAACAGGTTGCCGTTGGCAGTCTGCAGACAAGAACACCGCGCTCTGCAAGCTGCAACCCGCAATCTGCAACCGGAGCCTTTTCCATGACCGACGCCGTAATCGTTTCAGTCGCCCGCACGCCGCTGGCCAAGTCCTGGCGCGGGTCCTTCAACATGACGCATGGCGCCACGCTCGGCGGCCACGCGGTGAAGCACGCCGTCGAGCGTGCCGGCATCGATCCGGCCGAGGTCGAGGACGTGCTGATGGGCTGCGCCAATCCGGAAGGTGCGAACGGCGCGAACATCGCGCGCCAGTGTGCGCTGCGCGCCGGTCTGCCGGTGACCGTGTCCGGCGTGACCGTGAACCGCTTCTGCTCGTCGGGGCTGCAGACGATCGCGATGGCGGCGAGCCGCGTGATCGTCGACCGCGTGCCGGTGGTCGTCGCCGGCGGCGTGGAATCGATCTCCTGCGTGCAGAACGAGATGAACCGGCACATGGTCATGGAAAGCTGGCTCAAGGCGCACAAGCCGGAGCTCTACTGGCCGATGCTGCAGACGGCCGAAACCGTCGCCAGGCGCTACAACATCCCGCGCGAACGCCAGGACGAGTACGGTGCGCGCAGCCAGCAGCGCGCCGAGGCCGCGCAGGCCGCCGGCAGGTTCAAGGACGAGATCGCGCCGATCACGGTCACGGCCGGCGTCGCCGACAAGAAGACCGGCATGCTGGTGACGCGGGAAGTGACGGTGAGCGAAGACGAAGGCATCCGCCCGGCCACGACGTACGAAGCGGTCGCGAAGATCAAGCCCGCGGTCCCCGGCGGCGTGATCGCTGCCGGCAACGCCAGCCAGTTTTCGGACGGCGGCGCCGCCTGCGTCGTCATGGACGGCAAGCTCGCGGAAAAGCGCGGCCTGAAGCCGCTGGGCATCTTCCGCGGCTTCGCCGTCGCCGGCTGCGAGCCCGACGAGATGGGCATCGGCCCGGTGTTCGCGATCCCGCGCCTGCTGGAACGCACCGGCGTGAAGATGGACGACATCGGCCTGTGGGAGCTCAACGAGGCCTTCGCAGTACAAGTGCTCTACTGCCGCGACACCCTCGGCATCCCCGACGAGCGCCTCAACGTCAACGGCGGCGCGATCGCGCTCGGCCACCCCTACGGCGTCTCCGGCACGCGCCTCGTTGGCCACGCGCTCATCGAAGGCAAGCGCCGCGGCGTGAAGTACGTCGTCGCGACGATGTGCATCGGCGGCGGCATGGGCGCAGCGGGCCTGTTCGAGGTGGCATAAAGGCACCGTCGCCCCCCGGCGACGCCTGCGACCGGCAAGCGCGGCGACGTGCCGTGGTAGCGGCTGCGGCGGTGCTCCGGCGAAGCGGATCGGTCGCGCGATCAGACATCGGGCCGACCGCCGATCGGGCATGGCGTAATCCGTGGCAAATGAGCATGGCGAGCGTGCGTTCGTCGAACGCGCCTTCCGCTCGCTCAGGACGGTCGATCTGAAAGTCGATCCACCACCGCCTAGCTAGGCGGTTGACGGACACGGTAGTGGCCGTGGAAGCTCGCGGCATGTGCCTGATTGCTCTCGCGCTCGATGCGCATCCGCGCTACCGCCTCGTGCTTGCGGCCAACCGCGACGAGTTCCACGAGCGTCCGTCTGCGCCGGCGAGCTGGTGGGACGACGCTCCGCGCGTCTTCGGCGGCCGCGATCTGCGCCAGCACGGCAGCTGGCTGGCCTTGTCGCGCAGCGGCCGCTGGGCCGCCGTTACCAACGTGCGGCGCATGGTGCCGCCCGATCCGGCGGCGCCGTCGCGCGGCGGCCTGGTGCGCGCCTTCGTCGACGGCGCTGTGCCGGCGAACCGCTTCGCTGCCGACCTCGGCACCACGGCAGCGCGTTACGCCGGCTTCAACCTGCTGGTCGGCGACGGCGCGCACACAGTCTATCTGAGCAATCATCCGCGCTTCGCGGCGCAGACGCTCACGCCGGGCGTGCACGCAGTCAGCAATGCAAGCCTCGATACGCCCTGGCCCAAGCTGCTGCGGCTGCGCGGCGTACTGCACGACTGGTGCAGCGGCGGCCGCGACGGCTTCGAGCCGCTGTTCGCCGCGCTCGCCGACGACCGTGCAGCCGCCGATGGCGAGCTACCGGATACCGGCGTCGGCCTGGAAATGGAGCGCTTCCTGTCGCCACCGTTCATTCGCGGACCGCAGTACGGCACGCGCTCGAGCACGCTGCTGACGCTGACCACCGATGGCATCGCACGCTTCCACGAGCGGCGCTTCGCGGCGAACGGCCTGCCGGTCGGCGAGAAGGTGGAAACCTTCGCGCTCGAGTAGCGGCTCCTAGCCGAGCCTGAGACCGCCGTCGACCGGGAGCACGGCGCCGGTGACGAACGCGGCATCCGCGGACAGCAGATAGCGCACGGCGCGCGCGACTTCCTCGGCGCCGCCGAGCCGGCCCAGCGGAATGCGCGCGAGCTCGGCCTTCTGCTCCGCCTCGCTCATATCGCCGTGCGTGGCCCAGATCATGTGCCCGGGCGCGACGCCGTTGACGCGGATGCGCGGCGCCAGCTCCAGCGCCAGTGTCTCGGTCAGCATGCGCAACCCGGCCTTGGCGGCGTAGTAGGCGCTGTAGCCGACCATCGGCCGCTGCAGCTGCGCATCGACGATGTTGACGACCGCGCCGCCCGGGCGCATGCGCGCGGCGCAGGCCTGGATCAGCAGCAGCGGCGCGCGCAGATTGCTCGCCACCAGCTCGTCGATCTGCTCCGCGGTGATCGTGCCCAGCGGCGTGCGGTAATAGCTCGATGCATTGTTGACGAGCGCATCGAGCCGGCCCCAGCGCGCCTGTGCGACCGCCGCGAGGCGCTCGATCGCGCCGGCCTCGCGCAGATCGGCGCGCTCGACCGCTGCCGAGTCCGCCCGCGCCGCATTGAGCGCGTCCGCGAGCGCGCAGCCCTCGGCATGCGAGCGGTTGGCGTGAATCACGCAGTTCCAGCCGTCCGCATGAAGACTGCGCACGATCGCCGCACCGATTCGCCGCGCCGCGCCGGTCACCAGCACCACTGCAGGCATCCGCATCGCTCGTCCTTTATCCTTGCGCGTCATTTTCGCGTGGAAACCCAGCCGTGGACAGCCTGCTGCAAGCGATCCTGCTCGGCTTCATCGAGGGGTTGACCGAGTTTCTGCCGATCTCCAGCACCGGGCATTTGCTGATCGCGCAGGTCTGGCTCGACCGCCGCTCCGATCTGTTCAACGTGGCGATCCAGTCGGGCGCGATTCTCGCGATCACGCTGGTCTACCGCGCGCGCCTGCGTGAGCTGGCGACGCAGTGGCGCGGCGACGCCGAAGTGCGCGAGCTGCTGTACAAGATCGTCGCCGCCTTCGGCATCACCGCCGCACTCGGCCTGATCGCCAAGACGCTCGGCGTCGAGCTGCCGGAAACGGTGACGCCGGTGGCGATCGCGCTGATCCTCGGCGGCGGCGTGATCTTCGCCGTCGAGCGCTGGGTCCAGCACCAGCCGGTGCGCGAGCACATCGGCTGGGGCGTGGCCGTGGCCGTGGGCATCGCCCAGGTGGTCGCCGGCGTGTTCCCGGGCACCTCGCGCTCGGCGGCGGCGATCTTCGCGGCGCTGCTGTTCGGCCTGACGCATCGCCCGCGCGCGGCCGAGTTCGCGTTCATCGTCGGCATCCCGACGATGTTCGCGGCCACCGGCTACGAGCTTCTCAAGACGCTCGGCAACGAAGCGGCCCGGCAGGACGAGCCCTGGCTCGAGCTCGCGGCCGCTTTCGCGGTATCCACGGCGGTCGGCTTCGCCGCTGTCAAATGGCTGCTGCGCTACATCTCCGGCCACAGCTTCGTGCCGTTCGGCTGGTACCGGATCGCGCTGGGCACGCTGCTGCTGGCGTTGCTGTAGAGATCGAACGCAGCCCGCCTGCGGCCCCGAACATCTATGTCTCTTTCCACGCGCGCAGCGCGGCGATGCGGCGCCGGCGCAGCTCTTCGCCGACCGCCGCCCCTTCGAAACCATCGGCGACGACCGCACGCGCGGCGATCGACAGGGCCTGGCGGCGCGCCGCGCGCAAGTAGTCGGTCTGCGGATACGCGCAGTCCTCGAAGCCGAGACGTCCGCGCGCGTCCGCCTCGCAGGCCTGCATGACCGCCTCGAAGCGCGCGTCGTTGCGGAACGCACCCAGCCGCTCGAGCAGATCGTGCAGCGTCGACGGCCGCAGCTCGCGCGCGCGGTGCACGTTCAGATGCTCGCGCGTGTGCAGCACGGCGAGGTCGCGGCAGGCCGAGGGCACGCGCAGACGCTCGCTGACGCGCTCGACCAGCGGCACGCCGCGCAGCTCGTGCAGCCTGTGCGACGGCAGCTCGTCGGCCGGCGTCAGCGCCTTGCCGAGATCGTGCACGAGCGCCGCGTAGCGCACCTCCAGGGGCGTGCCGGCGCGTGCGGCGGCATCGACGCACATCAGCGTATGCACGCCGCAATCGACCTCGGGATGGTAGTCGGCGCGCTGCGGCACGCCGTACAGTGCGTCGAGTTCGGGCAGCACGCGCGCGAGGGCGCCGCAGGCGCGCAGCGTCGTGAAAAACACGCTGGGCCGTTCCAGCATCAGCGCGCGGCTCATCTCCTTCCACACCCGCTCCGGCACGAGGTGGTCGATCTCGCCGCTGTCGACGATCCTGCGCATCAGCGCCAGCGTCTCGTCGGCGACGGTGAAGCCCAGCGGCGCGAAGCGCGCGTGAAAGCGCGCGACGCGCAGCACGCGCAGCGGGTCTTCGACGAAGGCTTCGGAGACGTGGCGCAACACGCGCGCGTCCAGATCGCGCCGCCCGCCGTAGGGGTCGACGATGCGGCCGTGCTCGTCCTCGGCAATCGCATTGACGGTCAGATCGCGCCGGCGCAGATCGTCTTCGAGGCTGACGCTGGGCCCGGCGTCGCAGACGAAGCCGCGATAGCCGTGCCCGGACTTGCGCTCGGTGCGCGCCAGGGCGTGCTCTTCGCCGGTCTGCGGATGCAGGAACACCGGGAAATCGCGGCCGACCGGCTTGTAGCCGGCGGCGATCATCTCGTCCGGCGTCGCGCCGACGACGACCCAGTCGCGTTCCGTGACCGCCAGTCCGAGCAGCCGATCGCGCACCGCGCCGCCGACGAGATAGCGCTTCATGCGAAAAAACTCGATTGCCGCGGATTACGCGGTCGAACTGCTTTTGTTAACTTAAGGTTCATTGCGCTTGCACCGGCCGCAGCAGCGGCGACAGGTCCTGCGGTTCGCCTTGCTTGCGCCAGCCGCGCGCGGCGATGTGCCAGAGCACTTTCTGCACGTAGCCGCGCGTCTGCGTGTACGGCACGTTCTCGATCCAGATGTCGGCGTCGAGCGGCGTCTGCGGCAGCCAGCGCTTCACCGCGTTGGGTCCTGCGTTGTAGGCGGCGACCGCCGGAACGAACTGTCCGCCGAAGCGGCTGCGCATCTCGCTCAGGTAGGTCGCGCCGAGCGGGATGTTGACCTCGGGCTCGAACAGGTCCTCGGGGCTCGGCGCAGGCTCGCCGCGGCGCCGCGCGACTTCGCGTGCGGTCGGCAGCAGCAGCTGCAGCAGTCCGTAGGCGTTCGACGGCGACACGGCACGCGGATGGAACAAACTCTCCTGGCGCATGAGTCCGTAGATCCACTCCGGCGGCAACCCGACATCGCGCGCGCTGCGCCGGATGTAGTCGTCGAAGGCTTCCGGATAGCTGACTTCGAGGATGTCGAGCGCATCGAGCTCGGCGAGGATCGTCACCGCCTGCAGGTGCCAGCCCCAGCGCGAGGCCAGGCGCGCCGCCTGCAGCCGCATGGCCGCATCCAGATCGCGCGTCGCACGGATCCACTCGATGTTCGCCCAGTGGTCACGGCCGACGAAGTACAGCTCGCGCGCGCGCACGATCGGCAGACGCTCGCCGAGCTCGCGCTGTGCCGCCGGATCGTCCGGAAACGCGCGCGCACGCGGCCGGTAGGGCTCGCCCAGGCGCCATGCCGAGAGCAGGCTGTAGTAGCCGTTCTCCTGCGCGAGCGTGCGGAACAGCTGTATGGCCTGCTGCTCGCGGCCGACCGCCTGCAGGCTGCGCGCGCGCCAGTACGCCCAGCCCGATTGCTCGCCGACCCGCGGCGGCAGGCCGTGCAGCCACACCGACGCCAGCTCCATGCGCCGCTGCCACAGCGCCGAGCGCACGCGCCACTCGTGGACGCGCTCGTCGGCGACCTCGTCGGGCAGCGCCTGGAACCACTCGATCGCCTCGGGCCGCCGGTCCCACGACAGCCCCAGCGCGGTCCAGCGCTGCAACTGTGCGTACTGGCGCGCATCGAAGCGCTCGCGGCCCAGGCGCGGCAGCAGCTGCAGCGCGCGATCCGGATCGCGCACGGCGAGCGTGCCGTAACCGGCGACGAGCGCATCCCACTCGACCTCGAGCTGCGGATTCGCGGCGATCGCGGCGAGCTCGGCACCGGGATCGCGCAGCAGGCGCGCCCAGCGACGCAGCGGCGCAGCGTCGACTTCCGGCAGCTTGCGGATCAGCCAGTCGGCAAGCTCGAGATTGCCGGCGTGCAGGGCGTTGCGCGCGCGCTGCACGACGAGCGCCGTCGTGAATACCGGCTGCTGCTCCAGCCAGCGAAACGGCGGCAGGCAGGCCGCGGGCATTTGCGGTGCCGTGCGCCAGAAATCGGCGAGCTCCGCGGCCAGGGCTGTGCGTTCCTCGGCGGAGACGGTGGTTTGGATGCGCGCCAGATAGTAGTGGCAGACGAGCGCCTCGTCGGCCTGCGTGTAACGGCGCAGGAATTCGGACCACAGACCGCGGTCGGCGAGGCTCAGCAGCCAGCGACGCCGCAGCTCGCGCGCAACCGGCAGATCGGGGTAAGCGGCGAGCAGCGCATCGACTTTTTTGTCGAGCTCGCTGTCCGCCGCCGCGTCGAGCGCGAACAGCAGCCGCGCCGCCTGCAGATCGGGATACAGCACATAGCCGCGCAGCACCTCGCTGTCGGGCGCCGAGCCGGCGAGGCCGCGCTCGGCCTGCGCGTAGGCGAGCCGGAACTGCTCGCGCACGTCGGCGTCCCCCGGCGCCGCGCGCGTAGGCGCCGCACCGGTGACGGCCAGCGCACCGACGAATACAGCAAGCCATCGCAAGGGGGGCAGACGCAGGTTCATCATCGGTTAGGATGCGCGCGCCCGATTGTAGTTCACCGTTGCGCTGGAGACCGCCCGCAGGTCCATGGAGGAATGGCTGATTTTTCTGCTCACCGGCGCTGGCGCCGGCGTGCTCGCCGGCCTGTTCGGCGTCGGCGGCGGCCTGATCATGGTGCCGGCACTCGCCGTCGTGCTGCACGCACGCGCGGTGCCGGACGCGGTGTTCATGCAGGTCGCGATCGGCACGTCGCTGGCGGTGATCTCCGCGACCTCGCTGTCGTCGACGCTCGCACATCATCGCCGTGGCGGCGTCGACTGGGCCGTGCTCCTGCGCTTCGCCCCCGGGCTCGCGCTCGGCGCGATCGCCGGCGCCTTCGTCGCCGATGCGCTCAGCGCAGCGGCGCTGCAACGCATCGTCGGCATCGGCGCGCTGCTGGTCGCGCTGCAGATGGCCTTGCGGCGCGCGCCGGCGCCTGCGCAGAGCACGATGCGCGCCAGCGGCATCGAGCTGGCCGCTGCCGGCAGCCTCATCGGTGCACTGTCGTCGCTGGTCGGCATCGGCGGGGGCTCGCTGGTCGTGCCGTATCTGAGCGCGCGCGGCCTGGCGGTGCACCGGGCCGTCGGCACCGCCGCCGCCAGCGGCGTGCCGATCGCCTGGGCCGGCGCCGCCGGCTTCGTCGTCGCCGGCTGGCATGCCCAGGGCGTGCCGGCTCCGCATCTGGGTTATGTCAGCCTGAGCGCGTTCTTCACGATCGCCATCGCCAGCGTCGGCTGTGCACCGCTGGGCGCACGCCTCGCCCATGCCGCGTCACCGGCGACGCTGCGGCGCGCGTTCGCGCTGCTGCTCGTCGTCGTCGGCGTGCGCATGCTGATCGCCTGAGCCCGCGCTGACACGGTGCGCTGCTCAGTCGTGCGGTGCCTCGGCGTCGGGCAGCATGCGCACCCCCTTGATGCCGGAAGCGAGGATCGCTTCGCGCAGCGCGACGATCGTCTTGCGCCGCGGAAAGGTCTTGCGCCAGACCAGCGCGATGCGCCGCTGCGGTGCCGGCGGCGCGAACGGCCGCGCCAGCAGCAGCGTGTCGTCCGGGCGATTGTCGATCGACGAGCGCGGCAGCACGGTGATGCCCAGGCCGCTGACGACCATGTGCCGGATCGTTTCCAGGGAGCTGCCGGTCTGCGGGCGCGGGCCGTCCGGATCGGGCTCGACGCATTTCGGGCAGGCCTCGATGACCTGCTCGCGGAAGCAGTGCCCGGGCCCGAGCAGCAGCAGCTTCTCGCCGGCGAGCTGCTTCGCCGGCACCTGCGAGACATCCGCCCAGCGATGTTCGGGCGGCACGACGACGACGAAATCCTCGTCGTAGACCGGCCACGCGAGCAGGCCGTTGAGATCGACCGGCAGCGCGACGATCGCCACATCGAGCTCGTTGTCGCGCAGCTGCTCGAGCAGCTTCGCGGTGAAATTCTCCTCGATGACCAGGGGCATCTGCGGCGCACGTGCACGCATCAGCGGCACCAGACCGGGCAGCAGATACGGGCCGACCGTGTAGATTGCGCCCAGACGCAGCGCGCCGGTGAGCTCGTCACGGCCTTCGCGCGCCAGGTCTTCGATGAGGCGCGCTTCCGAGAGCACGCGCCGCGCCTGCGCAATGATGCGCTCGCCGACCGGCGTCGGCCGCGCTTCGCCGCGGTTGCGCTCGAACAGGATCACACCGAGCTCGTCCTCGAGCTTCTTCAGTGCCACCGACAGCGTCGGCTGCGAGACGAACGAGCGCTCCGCGGCGCGGCCGAAATGCCGCTCCTTGTCGAGGTTCACCAGATAGCGCAGCTCGGTCAGCGTCATGAAGCGTGAGGGGTGAGGGGTGAGGCGCAGGATGGCGCGGTCGCCGGCGACGCAGCCTACACCCAGTCCCCGGGCACCAGGTAGCGTGCGAGCAGCTCCGCCTCGGGCGAGCCCGGCTCCGGTGCGTAGTCGTAGCGCCACGCGGCGAGCGGCGGCATCGATATCAGGATCGACTCGGTGCGGCCACCGGACTGCAGGCCGAACAGCGTGCCGCGGTCCCAGACCAGATTGAACTCGACGTAGCGCCCGCGCCGGTACAGCTGCCAGTCGCGCTCGCGCGCGCCGTACGGCGTGTCCTTGCGCCGCTCGACGATCGGCAGATAGGCCGGCAGATAGTGCTCGCCGACGCTTTTCATCAGCGCGAAGCCCTGCTCGAAGCCGCCCTCGGCCCAGTCGTCGAAGAACAGCCCGCCGATGCCGCGCGGCTCATTGCGGTGCTTGAGGAAGAAATACTCGTCGCACCACCGTTTGAGCCGCGGATAGAGGCCGTCGCCGAAGGGCGCGCAGGCGGCGCGCGCGGTCGCATGCCAGTGCCGCGCATCGTCTTCGTAGCCGTAGTACGGCGTCAGATCGAAGCCGCCGCCGAACCACCAGACCGGCTCGGCGCCTTCCTTCTCGGCGACGAAGCAGCGCACGTTCGCATGCGAGGTGGGCACATGCGGATTACGCGGGTGGATCACCAGTGAGACACCCATCGCGCGGAAGCCGCGGCCGGCGAGCTCCGGCCGGTTCTGCGACGCCGACGGCGGCAGGCGGCTGCCGGACACGTCGGAAAACGCGACGCCGGCGCGCTCGAGCACCGCACCGTCGCTGAGCACGCGCGTGTCGCCGCGACCCTGCAGTGGACTGTCGGCCGGCTTCTGCCAGACATCGGACGTGAACGGCTTGCCGTCGATGGCCGCCAGTGCGTCGCAGATGCGGTTCTGCAGGTTCCGCAGGTAGCTTTCGACTTCGAGCAGGTTCATGGTGCGTGCCGGTTCAATCGCAAAGCCCGCGAAGAGCTCCAGGCCACATTATTACCTTCTCCGCGCTCTCTGCGTCCTCCGCGGTGCATCACCGCGCGCGCCTACCGTCGAAGGATATGCCCGGTCTGCACGTCGCGGATCGTCGTCGGCTTGGCCAGACCGCCGAGGGCGCCGGGGACGATCGCGTCGATGGCGTCGCCGAGCTGCAGACGCACTTCGGTGATCGTGCGCGCCGGCTCACGGCCGCTGCGGTTCGCGCTGGTCGACACCAGCGGCCCGAAGCGCGCGCACAGCGCGCGCAGCACCGGGTGCGCGGTCACGCGCACGGCGATGCCGTCATGCTCGCCGGTGAGCCACCACGGCGCGTCTGCGGACGCCGGGAAGATCCACGTCGCCGGCCCCGGCCACGTCGCCTCGGCGCGCTTCATCGCGTTGTTCGACGGCAGCTCCACGAACATCAGCAGATCGTCGAACGCCGCGGCGACGACGATCAGCCCCTTGCTCCAGTCGCGCCGTTTCAGATCGAGCAGGCGCATCACCGCTCTCTGGTCCAGCGGATCGCAGGACAGACCCCAGACGGCTTCGGTGGGGCAGGCGATGATGCCGCCCGATTCGAGCGCGTCAACGGCGCGGCGCAGATGCCAGGGGGGGGTGATCATGGTAAAAGCGGTTGCCGGTTGCGGGTTGCCGGTTGCCGGACAGCGGCTGCGTTGCTTTCTGCAACCTGCAGCCTGCAGCCTGCAACCGCTGTCGGCTGATCATTGTAAAAGCGGTTGCCGGTTGCGGGTTGCAGGTTGCCGGACCGCGGCTGCGTTGCTTTCTGCAACCTGCAGCCTGCAGCCTGCAACCGCTGTCGGCTTCATCGGAGTTTCTTCGTCGCCTTCTTGGACGCCTTCTTCGCGGCTTTCTTCACCGCCTTCTTCGCCGGTGCCGCGGCCTCGGTGGTCGGGGCCTCCTTCTTCGCCGAGGTCTTCTTCGTCGCCTTCTTTGCCGGCGGATTCGCTTCGGCGAGGTAGGCCTCGCATTCGAGCCCGCTCAGGCTTTCCGGCTCGCGCCCCTTGGGAATGCGCGCGCGGCGCTTGCCGTCGGTGATGTACGGGCCGAAGCGGCCCTTGACGATGCGGATCCCCGAGTCGCCGAACACCTTGATCGTTGCCGCCTCCAGCGCGGCGGCTTTCTGCTCGATCAGCTCGATCGCGCGCGGCAGCTCGATCGTGTACGGATCGTCGTCCTTCTTCAGCGAGACGAAGCTCGAGCCGTGGCGCACGTACGGACCGAAGCGGCCGATGTTGACTTCGACCTCTTCGCCGTTGGGCAGGCGGCCGAGCTTGCGCGGCAGCGCGAACAGCGCGAGCGCCTCGTCGAGCGTGATCGTGTCGATGCGCTGGTTCGCGCGCAGCGACGCGAAGCGCGGCTTGTCCGGATCTTCCTTGGTGCCGATCTGCACGAACGGCCCGAAGCGGCCCAGACGCGCGGAAACCGGCTTGCCGGTGGCCGGATCGGTACCGAGCACGCGCGTCTCGGCGACTTCCGAGCGACTCAGCTCCTGCTTCTCGTCCACGCGCTGCTTGAACTGCTGCCAGAAATCCGCGAGCAGCGGCTGCCAGCGCTTCTCGCCGCGCGACACGGCGTCGAGGTCGTCTTCCAGGTGCGCGGTGAACTCGTAGTCGACGTAGCGCCCGAAGTGATCGGTGAGGAACTTGTTGACGATCATGCCGACGTCGGTCGGCACGAAGGCCTTGCCGTCGAGACGCACGTAGTCGCGCGCGAGCAGCGTCGAGATGATGCTCGCATACGTCGACGGCCGGCCGATGTCGTATTCCTCGAGCGTCTTGACCAGACTCGCCTCGGTGTAGCGCGGCGGCGGCTCGGTGAAGTGCTGATCCGCGCTCAGATCGAGGAGCTTGACACGCTCGCCGGTTTCGAGCGCCGGCAGGCGCTTTTCGTCGTCCTCGTCGTCCTTGCCGCTGGGCGTGTCCACGCCTTGCGTATACACGGCGATGAAGCCCGGCTCGACCAGCACCGAGCCGTTCGCGCGAAACGCGTTGTCGCTGCCGGCGCGCAGCTCGACGGCCACGGTGTCGAACACCGCCTGCGGCATCTGGCAGGCGATCGTGCGCTTCCAGATCAGCTCGTAGAGCTTGGCCTGGTCGGGCGTCAGGTACGGCGCGACGTCCTTGGGCAGGCGCGACGCGGCCGTGGGCCGCACCGCCTCGTGTGCTTCCTGCGCGTTCTTCGACTTGGTCTTGTAGTAGCGCGGCTCGGCCGGCACGTTGGCGGCGCCGAACTGCGCGGCGATGGTCTTGCGGATGTCGGCGAGCGCATCCTGTGCGAGGCTCACCGAGTCGGTACGCATGTAGGTGATCAGGCCCAGCGTTTCGCCGCCGATGTCCACGCCTTCGTAGAGCTGCTGCGCCGTGCGCATCGTGCGGCTCGCGGTGAAGCCGAGCTTGCGGTTGGCCTCCTGCTGCAGCGTCGACGTCGTGAACGGCGGTGCCGGATTGCGGCGGCGCTGCTTCTTCTCGACTGCGCCGACGACGAGCTCGCCCTGCGCCGCTTTCTCCAGCGCGCTCTTCGCCGCGAGCGCGGCGACCGTGTTGGTCAGCGTGAACTGCTCGACCTTGCGCCCCTGCAGCTCGATGAGCCTGGCGTTGAAGCGCTGTCCGCCCTTGTCGGCGAGCGCCTCCAGCGTCCAGTACTCGCGCGCAACGAAGGCCTTGATCTCCTCCTCGCGCTCGCAGATCAGGCGCAGCGCCGGCGACTGCACGCGGCCGGCCGAGAGCCCCGGCTGCACCTTGCGCCACAACAGCGGCGAGAGATTGAAGCCGACCAGATAATCGAGCGCGCGCCGCGCCTGCTGCGCGTTGACGAGATCGTCGGAGATCTCGCGCGGGTTCTGGATCGCGTTCTGCACCTCACGCTGCGTGATCTCGTAGAACACGACGCGCTTGACCGGCTTGTTCTTCAGCGCATTGCGCTCGCGCAGCAGCTCCACCAGATGCCAGGAGATTGCCTCGCCCTCGCGGTCGGGGTCGGTGGCCAGCCACAGCTCGTCGGCGTTCTTCAGCGCAGCGACGATCGCCTTGACGTGCTTTTCGTTGCGGTCGATGACCTGATACTTCATCTCGAAGCCGTTGGCCACGTCGACCGCACCGTCCTTGGGCACGAGGTCGCGGACGTGTCCGTACGACGCGAGGACATCGAAGTCCTTGCCCAGGTATTTCTTGATCGTCTTCGCCTTGGCGGGCGACTCGACGATGACCAGGTTTTTGCTCATGTAGCTCGGCATGGGAGCGGGTCCCCCGTGAAGTGGGCCCGCGGATGGGTCGGCGCCTTATAAGCGGAAGGATGCGCCAATGTCCAGGGCATACGCACGCGCGCGCACGCGCGTGCGGCGTCCGGGAGCGCGGCACCATGAAGCGGGGAAGCGCCTGTTGTGAGCCGCGGCTTCGCGGCTTTCAGTGCTTGAATTCGCCGTGGTAGTAGACCATCTCTTCCAGATGGCCGTAGGCCTCTTCGGCGTCGGGCTGGTTCATCAGCACCAGCAGGCACACCCATTTGACGCGCTCGAGATCGATCTCTTCCTTGAGCGCCATCAGGCGGTCGATGACGAGCTCGCGCAGGGTGCCGTCGAGAATACCGAGCTGCTCCAGATACATCAGGAAGCCGCGGCATTCGGCGGAGATCTTCGCCATCTCCTCGCGCGCATACAGGCGCATCGAGCCGCTCGGACCGAACACGATCGGCAGCTGGCGTTGCGCGGCGAGCCCGTCGAGCCAGCGGAAGGCGTGCCGCACCTCCTCGTCGGGGAAGCCGGCGGCGATCAGCTCCTCGTGCAGCGTGTCCTGATTCCCGGAATCGGAGAGCTCGGCTTCCTGGTAGTTCTCAAGCAGATACATCAGCACGTCCAGGACTGTCTCTTTCATGTTCCCCGCTCCTTTCGTGTTGGCCGTTCGCCGCGGGGCGCCTTCACGCGCGCCGCAGCCGCTGGTAGCGCCCCCCGGGCGCCGCCCCCACCTCACCTGCCAGCTCGAGCCGCGTCAGCGCCGCCTGCAGCTCCGGCAGCGGCCGCTGCATGCGCGCCGCGAGCGCATCGACGAGCATCGCCTCGTCACCCAGCGCCTCCAGCAGCTCCGCTTCCGCCGGCGCGCGCTGCGGCGCCGGTGCCGGGGCGCTGCTCGCCGGCTGCTGCAGACCCGCCCGCCGCGCCCCGAGCAGCGGACCGAGCTCTTCGAGCAGGTCGTCGACCGTCTCGACCAGCTTGGCACCCTGGCGGATCAGCTGGTGGCAGCCGCGCGCCATCGGGTTGTGGATCGACCCGGGAATCGCGAACACCTCCCGCCCCTGCTCCAGCGCCAGCCGCGCCGTGATCAGCGAGCCCGATTCACGCGCCGCTTCGACGACCAGCACTCCCATCGACAAGCCGCTGATGATGCGGTTCCGCCGCGGGAAGTTTTCCGCCAGCGCGGCGACGCCGGTCGGCAGCTCCGAGATCAGCGCGCCGTGCTGCACGATGTCGTGCGCGAGCGCCCTGTGCCGCGCCGGATAGACGCGGTCCAGACCGGTGCCGCAGACCGCGACGGTACCGCCGCCGGCCGCCAGCGCGCCGCGGTGCGCGGCGCCGTCGATGCCCAGCGCCAGCCCGCTGGTGATCGCCAGCCCGCGGCGCGCGAGCTCGCCGGCGAAGGCCTGCGCGTTCTCCAGCCCCTGCGGCGTGGCGTTGCGCGAGCCGACCAGCGCCAGCTGCGGCACCGACAGCCAGTCGGCGTCGCCGTGCACGAACAGCACCGGCGGCGGCTGCGCAATCTCACGCAGCTGCGCGGGATAGGCCGGGTCGTCGAGCGTCAGCAGCCGGCGGCCGGGCTGCGCCAGCCACTCGAGGTCGCGCGCCAGGCCGGCTTCGTCCGGCTCGTGCAGCGCGCGGATCTGCGCGTCGCCGAGCCCCGCTGCACGCAGCGCCGATACGCCGGCCGCGACGATCGCAGCCGGGGAAGGAAAGTTCTGGAGGAGTCTTTGCACCGTCGCGCCGCCGACACCCGGCGCACGACACAGGACCAACCACGGTCTGGGCGACTCTGCGTCCACGGCGCAAGCGTCGCCGAAAGCACGGCGCGCTTGCAAGCCCCGGCCGCGACTACGTTCCGGGTCCGCGCACCCGATCGTAGATGTGGATCTCGCGCACCGCATCCATCACCAGCGCGAAGCTGACGCGCTCATCGACCTTGAAGACCATCGCCGTACCGGCGTAGACCTCGGGCAGCGGCTCCATGCGGCCGGTGTAAGGATCGCGCGTCTTGCGCCCGGCCTGGTAGATGTCGAGCACGTGGCCTGGAATGAGGCCGTCCTGCAGGCCGCGGTTGAGCGTGACCACCTGGTACTGGCCGATCTGCGAGACGCCGTCGAACACCGAGATGATGCGACCAGCCAGCGCGGCCTCGGCCGGGCGCGGGTAGAAGTTCGCCTCGAAGGTCTCGGCCTCCGCCTCGATCAAGCGGTCGCCGGCGCGCGTCTCGCGGTAGCTGCGCGCGATCATCGCGGTGGCCGGCTCGCCGATGCTGCGCAGCTCGACGTCCGCGACCGGCAGTGCCTCCCAGCCGAGCAGTTCGCCGCTGTCGGGATCGATGTAGCGCTCGCCGATGCGCACTGCCGCGTACTGATACCGCGGCTCGCCTTCCGGCATGTTCTTCAGGTACACCTGACTGCCGGCGCCGACCATCAGGCGCGGATCGGCGAAGCCGAGCACGTACGGCGCGTCTTCCAGGTCTTCGGCGGCGACGACGCGCGGGCTGCGCAGGAAGTCGCGGATCACGTCGAGCGGGATCGTCGGGATCGCCTGGTCCAGCGGCACCTCGCGGATCTGCGGGCTGAGGTACTCGACATCGAGCGCGGGCGCCGCACGCATGACCGTAGGCCGGCCATCGCGCCAGACCAGCGTCAGCACGTCACCGGGATAGATCAGATGCGGGTTGGCGATCTGGTCGTTGACGTACCAGATCTCCGGCCACTGCCACGGCTCGAGCAGATAGCGCTTGGAGATGTCCCACAAGGTGTCGCCCTTCTTGACGACATAGCGCAGCGGCGCGTCTTCACGCACCGGCACCGGATCGGCGGCCGGCTCCGCCTCGGCGAGCGGCAGCGGCGCGGGCGCCGTGGACGGCGGCTCGGCTGCCCTGGCCGCACCGGCCGGCGGCGGCCGCGGCATCGCGATGACGCGCTCGGGCGTCTGCGAGCAGCCGGCGAGACACAGCAGACCGATGGCTGCGATGCCGGGCAGACTCCTCGAACCGTTATACTTGGGCATGGCGGCACCTTCCCCGCAGGTTACGCCTGGTGGGCTTGAGTTGGCCTTGACCAACCAGACTCTTAAACTCTAGACGGCTCAATTGCTTGCCGTCAACTTTGGCAGTCGTTTCTGAGCAATTTCGGTGGTTCCGCGGCAGCCCATGGCGCTTCTGACGATCCTGCACCATCCCGACCCGCGGCTGCGCCAGAAGGCGCAGCCGGTCACCGCCTTCGACGAGGCGCTGCAGACGCTGATCGACGACATGTTCGAGACGATGTACGCCGCGCCCGGCGTCGGCCTCGCGGCGACGCAGGTCGGCATCGCGCTGCGGCTCGCGGTGATCGACTGCAGCGAGGACAAGACCGCGCCGCAGCCGATCGTGATGATCAATCCGGAGATCGTCGAGCGCGGCGAGCGCGAGCTCATGGAGGAAGGCTGCCTGTCGGTGCCCGGCGTCGGCGAAAAAGTCGAGCGCTTCAACAGACTGCGTGTGCGCGCCGTCGACCGCGACGGCAAGCCGTTCGAGATCGACGCGCAGGGCCTGCTGGCGCAGGCGGTGCAGCACGAGATCGATCATCTCGACGGCAAGCTCTACATCGACCATCTGTCCAGCCTCAAGCGCGAGCGTCTGCTGAAGAAGCTCCGCAAGCAGCAGGCCGCGGCGTGACGGCGGCCCTCACCCACCGCCAGCTCCGCAGGCGGTCCTTCCTCCCCCGGAGGGGGAGGGCATCCGGGCATCGCTTCGCGATATGAGGCTCGTGTTTGCGGGCACGCCCGACTTCGCCGTTGCGGCACTCGATACGTTGCACGCAGCCGGGCACGACATCGCCGGCGTCTTCACGCAGCCGGACCGGCCGGCCGGCCGCGGCCGCAAGCTCACACCGTCGCCAGTGGCGCAGCGCGCGGCGGCGCTCGGTCTGGCGGTATTCAAGCCGGAAAAGCTGCGCGCCGAAGCGCAGGCGCAGCTGCGCACACTGGCGCCCGAGGTCATCGTCGTCGTCGCCTACGGGCTGATCCTGCCGCAGGCGGTGCTCGACATCCCGCCGCACGGCTGCCTCAACATCCACGCCTCGCTGCTGCCGCGCTGGCGCGGCGCGGCACCGATCCAGCGCGCGATCGAGGCCGGCGATCACGAAACCGGCATCACCATCATGCGCATGGACGCCGGCCTCGACACCGGCCCGATGCTGCTCAAGCGCGTCGTGCCGATTGACGAGGCGACGACCGCCGCCGCGCTGCACGATCGCCTCGCGCCGCTGGGCGCCGAGCTGATCGTGGAAGCGCTCGACCGGCTCGCGCGCGGCACGCTGATCGCACAGCCGCAGCCCGCCGAAGGCGCGACCTACGCCGCCAAGCTGAGCAAGGAGGAAGCGCGCATCGACTGGTCGCAGCCGGCCGACGTGCTCGCGCGCCGCATCCGCGCGTTCAACCCGGCGCCCGTCGCCTGGAGCGAGCTCGACGGCGAGCGCGTGCGCCTGCTGTTCGCACGCGCCGACGACACAGGCAGCGACGCGCTGCCCGGCACGATTCTCGACGGTCCCGGTCTCGTCGTCGCCTGCGGCAGCGGCCGGCTTTCGATCGAGCAGCTGCAGTGGCCGGGCGGCCGCGTGCTCGACGCGCGCGAAGCGCTCGCCGCACGCCAGCTCGGCGGCCGGCGTTTCGTCTGAGGCGCTCTTTGCGTCCTCGGCGTTAAAGCCTTACGGGCGCACGCTCAGCCGTAGACCGGCCCGACCGCCGTCGGCTCGAGCACCAGCGACGGATCGAGAAACGCCGCCATTGTCTCCGGCGGCACGCCCCAGCTGAACAGCGCACCCTGCACGGCGTCGCAGCGCTCGCGGCGCAGGAACGCCAGCTGCCGGTCGTTCTCGACGCCTTCGGCGACGACGCGCAGACCCAGCGTGTGCCCGAGTGCGATGACCGCGCGGCAGATCGCCGCGTCGTTGCTGTCGGTTTCGAGATCGCGCACGAAGCTGCCGTCGAGCTTGAGCGTGCTCAGCGGGAAGCGGCGCAGATGCGCGAGCGACGAATAGCCGGTGCCGAAATCGTCGAGCGCAATGCGCACGCCCATCGCGCACAGCTCCTCGAGGATCTCGCCGATACGCTCGACGTCTCGCATCAGCATCGACTCGGTGACTTCCAGCTCCAGCCAGCCGGCATCGAGGCGCCCCTGGTGCAAGGCCGCTTCGACGCGGTGCACGATCGCACGGCGCCGCAGCTGCACCGCCGACAGATTCACGGAAATCGGGATGCGGCGCAGGCCGCGGTCCTGCCAGTCGCGGTTCTGCCGGCAGGCCTCGACCAGCACCCAGTCGCCGATCGGCTCGATCAGCCCGCTCTCCTCGGCGACGTGCATGAACTCGCCCGGCAGGATCAGGCCACGCTCCGGGTGCTGCCAGCGCAACAGCGCCTCGGCCCCGACGACTTCGCCGCTGCGCATCTCGATCTGCGGCTGGTAGTGGAGCCGTAGCTCGCCGCGCTGCAACGCCAGGCGCAGGTCGTTCTCGATCTTCAGGAACTCGCGCACGCGCGCGTTCATGTCCGGCGTGAAGAACCGGAACGCGTTGCGCCCGGCGTTCTTCGCCGCGTACATCGCCGCATCGGCGTGCTTCATCAGCGTTTCGGCGTCGGTGCCGTCCGCCGGATAGAGCGCAATGCCGAGACTCGCGGTCGTCGTCAGCCGATGGTGCTCGATGCCGAACGGACGCGCGAGCTGCTCGAGGATCTTGGTGGCGACGTGCGCGACCTGCTCGGCATCGGCGATGCCCGGCATGATGATGACGAACTCGTCGCCGCCGTGGCGCGCCACCGTGTCGGTGCTGCGCACAGACGCATGCAGCCGCGCCGCCGTTTCGCGCAGCAGCGCGTCGCCGACGCCGTGGCCGAGCGAATCGTTGATGTTCTTGAAGCGGTCCAGATCGATGAAGACCACGGCGAAACGCTCGTCGTTGCGCTGCGCGACTTCGAGCGTCTGCTGCAGGCGGTCGCCGAGCAGGTAGCGGTTCGGCAGGTGGGTCAGCGCGTCGACCTGCGCCAGGAACGTGATGCGCTCCTCGACCGCCTTGCGCTCGGAAATGTCCGAGAACACGGCGACGTGATGGGTGACGCGGCCGCTCGCGTCGCGCACCAGCGCGATATTCAGCCACTCCGGATAGCACTCGCCGTTCTTGCGCCGGTCCCAGACCTCGCCGCGCCAGACGCCCGTATCGTTCAGGCGCTGCCACATCTCGGCGTAGAACGCATCGTCGTGGCGGCCGGACGCGAGCACCCGCGGATTGCTGTCGCGCACCTCGTCCTCGGTGTAGCCGGTGATCTCGGTGAACGCGCGGTTCACCGAGATGATGCGGTTGTCGGCATCGGTGATCATGATCGCTTCGCCGATGTGCTCGAACACTTTCGCCGACAGGCTCAAGCGCCGCTCGCTGGCCTGGCGCTCGAGCACCTCGCGCGACAACGCACGGTTCTTCTCTTCCAGCTCCGCCGTGCGCGCGGCGACCAGCTCCTGGACGCGCGCCGAACGGCCCGTCAGCACCAGCAGGAAGCCACCGAACAGGGCCGCGAACAGCAGCACGCCGACCTCGGTCAGCCACGCCTGTGTCGAGCGGTTGGCACGCAGATACGCGTCCGTGGCCGTCACCGTCATGCGCCAGGTGCGGCCGCCGACGCTGTGCGTGTCGGTCCAGGCCAGGTCCGCGCCGTCGGCGGCCGCTCCAGCGGCGGCCAGGCGCTGCGCCGGGCCGGCCGCGTCCACGTCTTCGAGCACGACGCTGAACTGCCCGGCGGCGCCGTCCGCCAGGATGTGCTGCATGAGCCGTTCCAGCACGACCGCACCGACGATGAAGCCGCGGCCCTGCACTGCGTCGACCGGCATGACCGCGAGCACGGTGTGCGCAGGAGCGGTGGGCACCGCCACGGGTCCACTCACGCGCAGCGCCTGTTGCGCCTCGGCCGCCTGCAAGGTCGCGCGGCGCTGCGCCTCGGAGCCGAGGTCGAAGCCGAGCATGTGCCGCCCGGCCGGCGGCCAGATGTAGCGCAGCGGAAAGTATTCGTCGCGCCGTCGCGCCGGCAGCAGCTCGCCGCGCGCTCCGATTTCCCGCACCCGGTAGCCGGGAGCACCGTCGGCCGCAGCATCGCGCTCGTGCGCGACGAGATCCGCAGCGGCTACACGCGGCACCCATAGCAGCGCCGTAAGACCGGGGGCTCGCTGCAGCTGGCCGTCCGCGAAGCGCTCGAACTGCACCGGCTCGACGAGCGTCGACGCGTCAAAGAAATCGACCGTCGTCCCGACCGCGCCGAGCGCGCCGTTCACCGTTTCGATGAGCCGGCGATCGAGCGTGAGTGCCGACTCGTTGAAACGGGCGGCGATCCGCGCGCTTTCGGCATCATTGGTCTCCTGAATCACGATGGCGCCGAGTCCGAGCACGATGGCGACCGTGAACGCCACCGGACGCAGGCGATCGCGCCAGATGCGCCGCTGCTCGGCCGCGACCAGCAGCAGCAGCGGTGCGATCAGAATCACGCCCAGGCAATCGCCGATCCACCAGGTCAGCCAGTGCGCCGGCAGCTCGCGCGGCGCCAGCGCGCCGGCCAGAAACAGCGTCAGCGTGCCGATGCTGGCGGCGATGGCCGTCGCGACCAGTCCGCCAAGCGCGAAGAAAAGGCCGATATCGCGGCCGCTGTCGAGCACCGTCGGCGCGCTGACGTGGCGACGCACCAGCCGGGCGCCGATGATCCCGGCCGCGGTGGAGCCGGTGGCGATGCTGGCCGCAACCAGCGCGACGTTCAGCAGCGGTCCGGCCGCCTGCGCACAGCCGGCCCAGACGTTCACGGCGAAAGCGCCGAGCCAGACGCCGGGCCACAAACCGCGCCCCCACAGCAGCAGCATCGCCAGCATGATGCCCGACGGTGGCCAGATCGGTGTCGCGTAGCCGGGCGGCCGCGCCAGCTGCAGGCCGGCCCAGCCGGACAGGCAGTACAGTAAAGCCAGCAATGCCGCGCGCAGCAGCCAGCCGCCGGGGCCGGCGGGCGGGCGGATGACGGCGGCCAGGATGCGGCGCAGGGCGGCGCCGCGCTCGCCGGGCGGCCGCGGGCTGCCTTCTGGCGCGACGGTGCTCATCGTCCGAGCTTATCGGCCGCAACGCCCGAACCTTGGGCCGGCAGACGAACTGGCATCAGCCGGGCTGACCAACGGCAGCGGCACAGCGCCGCGCGGCGGGCGCCACCGCGCCGCCCGCGACGCGCCGACTCAGGGTGCAGAGCGCGCCGGTGCGGCGCGCGCCCGCGGCGCGCGCGTCCTGTTGCCGCGAGGCTCTTCGAGCACGGGGCGTACCGTGCCCGCGTCGGCCGGCTCGATCAGCGGTTCCGGGGGGGCCAGGATTTCGGCCGGGTGCACCGATTGCAGCGCGCTCGCGTGCACGTACCCGGGCTGGCCCTGCAGCTGATACCAGTCCGGGCTCGCGGTCGCGACGACATGCACCAGCGAAGCCGGCGCCAGCTTCGCGAGCACCGGCGCCTTGAGCGAAGGCGACACGCGCAGATTGACGCGGCTGTCGACGGTCACCGCTGCCAGCAGCGTCTGCGCGCCGGCGTTGGCGAGCGGTGCACGGCGGGCGGCGGCAATGACCAGTTCGCGCTCGCTGTTCGACGCGAAGCGGCCGCCGTCGCGCAGCCGTCGCTCCAGCGCCGAGATTTCATAGACCGCGACTGCGACGATCTCCTGCGCAAGCGTTGCGCACGGCGCCTTCTGGATCAACGAGCGGCCGCTGACCTCGGCGTCGTCCTCGTGCGCGGCTGTTCCGGACCAGCGCAGCTCCAGGCGCAGCTGATACAGGCAGTCGTGAGCGTCGAGCCGGCCGGCGGTGAGATCGAGCGTCGGCTCGACGGTGCGCTTGCCGTTGCGGCTGGTGATCGCCGGAAGCTGCTCGAAGTAACGGCGCGGCGCGCGCGCCTCGCCCGCAGGAATGGTCTCGGCGAACGCCAGCAACCCATCCATCCGGACGGGCGATGCGGCCTGCGCAGCCGACACGATGACCATCGCGCAGAGCCACGGCCCTGCGGCGAGCATTCTCGTCATGGTCCCCCCGGACCCCAACCCTGCGATTGATGCCGTGGATAGTAGGCCGATCGCGCGCCGACAATCCAGTCGAGCGCGTACTTCGGCCGCCCGGGCACACGCGTTCACGTCAGCACGATGCATGCCAGCGGCCCGGCCCCGCGCCGGCCCGTCGAGCTACGCGCGCGCCGCTGTGCGCCGCCACGCCAGCGCCGCCATCAAGAGCAGCGCCAGCATCCCCGCCCAGACCGAAGCCTCCGGCCCCGCTGCGCCGACGAAGGCCGGTGCGCTCGATCCATAGGCGCGCGGCGTGACGCCGGCGACCGGCGGCAGCGGCACGTGCGCGGCAACAGCGGCTTCCGGCGTCGCGTTGTAGATCTGCTCGGAGACGGCGACGAACGAGGTCCACTTCGTCACCAGCGCGAACTGCAGCCCCAGCTCGGTGACCTGCCGCTTGAGTGTGTCGAACGCCGGCACCGGCTCGCCGCGCTGGCGGAAGTACTCCGGCGGCAGAGTCAGCCGGTACATCGTCTCGGCGATCGTGCTCCGCGCCCAGACCCGTGCGACCGCGTCGGCGCCGCCCGCCTCCGGCAGCTCCACCGGCAGCAGCAGCGTCGCCACACGGCCGCGGGGGGGGGGCCCCCCCCCCGCCGCGGAGGGGGGAGGGGGGCGCCGCCCCGGGGGGGT
>JBFMCQ010000001.1:34661-65712 GCA_040754295.1 Pseudomonadota bacterium
CACCAGCTGCGTCGCCACACGGCCGCGCGCGCGGCCGCCCGCACGGCCATGTATGCGGATCGTGCCGCGCGCGGCTTTGTCGTAGCGCCACTGAATCCGGATCGACTGCCCGGCGAACAGATCCGGGATAGCGGCCGGCGCGAGCTGCGCGACCGGCAGCCCGTTCCAGTCGATCTCGATGTCGGTGAGCAGCGGCGACTGCAGCCGCTCGGTCAGCTCGGCCGCGACGCTCTCGACGTCTTCGGTCGGGTCCATGTAGCGCGTGAAGCCGCGCCCGGCGCGGCCGATCTCGTCGAGCAGGAAGCGGTTCACGCCGCTGCCGACGCCGAACGCATACAGGCGCGCATCGCCGAGCAGCGCGTACACCATGCGCAGGATCTCGTATTCGTTGCCGATGTAGCCGTCGGTCAGAAACGTGACGATGCGCTGCGTGCCGGGCGGCGGCGGCACTTCCAGCGCCTGGCGGATGCCCGAGGACATCATCGTGCCGCCCATGCCCTGCAGGCGGTCGGTGTAGTCGATGCCGCGGCGGATGTTGTCCGGCGTCGCCGGCAGCGGCTCGCGGCTGAATTCGGTTGCGCTGTCGCTGAAGCGGATGATGCGGAAGTGGTCGGTCGGCCGCAGCTTGCTCAGCGCCGCGCGCATGAACGCCTTGCTCGCGCTCATCGGCAGCCCGTGCATCGAACCGGAGCAGTCGAGCAGGAACACCATCTCGCGCGGCGTGATGTCGGCGTCGTCCGGCGCCGCCGGCGGCTCGATCAGCAGCGAGAAGAAGCCGCCGCGCGCGTCGTAATGCGTCAGCAGCCCGGCCGCCGTGCCGCTGCCAGCAAGCGAATAGCGCAGCACGAAATCGCGGTTGTCGACGACGCGGCCGGCCTCGAGTCCGATCTGCCAGCGCAGCGCACTTTCGGCGCGCGCGTCGATCGCATGCGTGTCGCTGCGCAGCGCGCGCACCGGCAGGCCGCCGTCGAGCGTGATGCTCAGCGCGACGCGCCCGGCATCGATCGTCGGCGGAAGCTCGAGCCCGAAGACCGGCGGATACGCCGGCAGCGCGTCCAGCGTCCAGTGCCCGGCGCTCGCCGCCGCCGGCACCGGTTCGGGCACCGCCTCCACCGCGGGCAGCACGCCGACATCCGGCGGCTGGAAGCGCGGCCCGACGACCAGCGGAATGACGAGCTGATAGTCGCCGTCGACCTTGGGCACCGTCTGCACGTAGCGCAGCGTCACCGTGATCGGCAGCCCCGGCATCAGGTTCGCGACCTGCTGCGTGAACATGTTCGGCCGCTGCTGCTTGAGCAGCGCGGCGGCGCGGCCCTCGGACTTCGCACGCGCGAAAGTCTGCTCGGCCTGCTGCGTCTCCTGGATCTGCGCGCGGATGCGCTCGGCGCCGACCTCCATCGACATCTCGTAGACCGCGGCGTCGTGATTGAGCGGGAACAGGTAGGTCGCGTCGAGCGGCACCTCGCCCGGATTGGCGAAGGTCTGCACCACGCTCACCGTCGCCAGATCGCCGGCGATGTCGGCGTGCACGTCCGTCTTCAGGCTCGGCAGGCGGATCGTGCGGCCGTCGAGCCGTGCTTCGATCGTCCCGGCCAGGCGTGGCGTCTCCGCGTGCGCGGCAAGCGCCGGCACCAGGAACAGCACGGCAACGAAGCCGATGAAGAACAGCAGACGATTGCGCATGGCGTGCTCCTTTCAGCGCGCGTCGGCGACGCGATAGACGATGGATTCGGACGGCGCCGGCAGATCGAGCGCGCGGCGCAGCGCGGCTTCCCAGTGCGCACGCTCGGCGGCGTCGACATCCCAGGGCGCGATGCGCTGCACCTGGGTCCAGACGCTGCCGGGCGCGCGCAGCCAGCGCCACACCGCCTCGGCGACGCTGGCGGCCCGCTCGCCGCCGTCGGACACATAGGACACGGCCACGCGCCAGCTGCGGCCGTCGGCGTCTGTCGCCCGGTACAGCGCACTCGGCAAGCCGTCGTGCGCCAGTCCGAGATAGCGCACCTGGTGGCCGGCGCCGCGCAGGCATTCGTCCGGCGCGTGCAGATGACGCAGCGGCGCGCGGGTCGAGACCAGCAGCAGACCGAACGGCCCGTAGGCGCTTTTCGACGCGCCGCCGCCATAGCGCGCGAAGTAGGCGCGCTCGACCGCATCGAGCGCGCGCGGCTGTGCGGAGTAGCCGCCGAGCTGTTCGGGCGGACGCGGTGGATCGACCTCGCGTGCGACATCGAGCGGCCGCGCCGGCGCCGTGACAGCGACGATGGCGAAGCCGAGCAGAAGCCAGGCGAGCGGCTTGGCTCGCAGGTCGGGATGCAGGTCACGATGTAGGTCCGGCTTCAGCCGGACAGACCCGGCGCGCAGTCGGGCTGAAGCCCTTGCAGCGCGACCTGCAGCCCTCGCCCAGACCAGCACCGGCGCTGCCGCCAGCATCAAGGCCAGCACCCCCAGCGCTTCGTGAGCGAACCCGTCCACCAGATCGAGCCCCGGTGCATACGCGAGGCCGAGCGCGAGCGCGACGATGCGCAGCGTGTTCGCCGCCAGCGCGCCGGTCAGTGCAAGCACCAGGCCCAGCGTCGCCTGCACCGCGGTCGGGCGCTTCACCGCACACAGGCCGGCGTAGAGCGTCAGCACCAGCATCAGTCCGCGCGCGCCGGAGCACGGCAGATCGACCAGCAGATCCTGGCCGCCGAGCACGATGCGCGTGCCCAGACACTGCAGTCCCTCGGCGAACCAGCCGAGCACGCCGCAAGCGCCGCTCGCCGCGAGCTGCTGCAGCGCGTAGCCCGCAAGCCTCTGCAGCACGCGCTCCAGCGGCAAGCTCAGCGCGAACAGCACCGACAGCCACAACGGCGAGACCGCGCGCCGGCGCGCATGCAGGCCAGCCAGCGTGCCGAGCGCGTAGACGTCGACCGCGAGCGTCAGCGCACCGATGACGTTGACGCGCAGCAGCTGGCCGACGAGACGCACGAGCGCGCTCAACGCGAGCAGCGCATACGCGTACCGGCGGTTGCTGTCGCTGCCCGGCTGCTGCTCGCTGGTCCACGACCACAGCGCGAGCAGTGCTACCGCGAGCGCCACCCACGCACCCTGCGGGTTGTACGCCGGGTCGCGCCAGCTGGCGACGAGCCACAGCGCCGGATGCAGCGCCAGCACGGCTGCGGCGGCGAGGAGCACCACTGCCGGACTCGCCCACCGCACTGCTGCTGCCATCGTTCTACTCCCAGGTTCGATGGTGCTGCAGTCTGGGCCGCGGCCGTGCAGCGGCGCGGGCGACGCCGTGCAAGCGCCGCGGAACTTCGTGCAAATGCGGTGCAAACGGCGGAGCGCGCCGGCGGCGCTGCTATGCTGCCGCCGTCACTGCCGTCCACCGAAATGGCGAAGATCCTGGTCGTCGACGACGACGCCAACATCCGCGAAGTGGTGTGCTATGCGCTGCACAAGGCCGGCTTTGCGACGGTCACGGCGGCCGACGGCGCACAGGCGCTCGCACGCTTCGGCGCCGAGCGGCCGGATCTGGTCGTGCTCGACATCCTGATGCCCGAGCTCGACGGCACCGAAGTCTGTCGGCGTCTGCGCGCCGATCCGCGCAACGCCACGGTACCGATCATCTTTCTCAGCTCGCGCGACGATGAGGTCGACCGCATCCTCGGCCTCGAGCTCGGCGGCGACGACTACATCGCCAAGCCGTTTTCGCCGCGCGAGCTGGTCGCGCGCGTGCGCGCGCGCCTGCGCCGGCCGCCGCCGGACGCCGCGCCGGCACCGCTGACCCACGGCCGCCTGCGTCTCGACGCCGAGCAGTACAAGGCCTGGTGGGACGAGCGCGAGATCGTGCTGACGCTGACCGAGTTCGGCATCCTGCGCACGCTGCTCGCGCGCCCCGGCCGCGTCTGCACGCGCGACCAGCTGATGAACGAGGCCTACGCGCTGCACAAGATCGTCTCCGACCGCACGATCGACAGCCACGTGCGCCGGGTGCGCGCCAAGCTCGATGCCGTGGGGGCGGACCCGATCGAGACGGTGCACGGCATCGGCTACAAGCTCGGGGCCTGCGTGTGAGCCTCGCCCCTGTAGGTCGGGCTTCAGCCCGACATGCGCCGTCAGCTGTCGGGCTAAAGCCCGATCTACGGCCTGCAGGCCGCTTCTGGCGCCCGCGGCTGCGCACGATCCTGCTGCTGCTCAACCTCGTGATCCTCGCGCTGCCGCTGGGCGGCATCACCTGGCTGCGGCTCTACGAGAGCGCGCTGATCCGGCAGACCGAATCCGAGCTGATCGCGCAGGCGGCGTTCATCGAGGCAGCGTATCTGGCGGCGTTCGAACGCATCGCCGTGTCGTCCGCACGCGCGCGCGCGCCGCTGTCGGCCGAGTACGGCGTGCCGGTGACTGCACCGGCGCTGCCGCTCGACCCCGAAGGCCGCTGGCGGCCACGCTGGCCCAGTCTGGACCTCGCCTTCGATCCGGTGTTGCCGCGCCCTGCCGATGCCGAGGCGACGGTGCAGAAAGCCGACCCCGTTGCCGCCGCCATCGGCCGCGAGCTGACGCCGGTGCTGGAACAGGCGCAGGCGACGACGCTCGCCGGCATGCGCATCGTCGACTACCGCGGCGTCATCGTCGCCTCGACCAGCGACGATGCGCGCGACGACACCGGACTGTCGCTGCTCAAGCACGACGAAGTGCGCCGCGCGCTCACCGGCGAGCCGGTAAGCCTGATGCGCTGGCGCCAGTCGGAAGCGCCGCCGCCGCCGCTCGACTCGATCTCGCGCGGCACGCGCATCCGCGTCTATCTGACCGAGCCGATCGTGCGCAACGAGCGCGTGCTCGGCGCGGTGCTGCTGGTGCGTACGCCGGCGAACATCCGCCAGGCGATCTACGGCAAGCGCGTGCCGCTCGTGCGCGCGGCGCTCGGGCTGGTCGCGCTCGTCGTCGTGCTGACGCTGATCATGGCGCTGACGATCACGCGCCCGGTGCAGCGGCTGATCGAGCAGGCGCGCCGCGCCGCGCGCGGCGAGCAGAACGCCGTGGCGCCGCTGCGCAACCCGGGCACGCGCGAGATCGCCGAGCTGTCGCAGACGCTCGCCGGCATGGCGCAGACGCTGGAAGCCCGCGCGCGCTACATCCGCGACTTCGCCGCACACGTTTCGCACGAGTTCAAGACCCCGCTGACGGCGATCCAGGGCTCGGTGGAGCTGCTGCGCGACCACGGCGAGCAGATGTCCGCCGCCGAGCGCGCGCGCTTTCTCGACATCCTCTCCGCCGACGCCGAGCGCCTCGAGCGCCTCGTGCGCCGCCTGCTGGAGCTCGCGCGCGCCGACATGAGCCCGGCGTCTGCGGAGCGCTGCGAGCTTGGCGCGACGATTGCCGGCGTCGCCGGGCGCTACCGCGCCCACGGCCTGCAGATCGATTTCGGCGGACCGCCGCTGCAGATCGCGATCGGTGCCGAGCTGCTCGACTCGATCCTCAGCAGCCTGCTCGACAACGTGCGCCAGCATGCCGGCGGCGCGGCGGTGCGCCTCTGGTGGCAGCCGCTCGATGGCGTCGCTGAGCTGCATGTCGCCGACGACGGGCCCGGCATCTCGCCGGCCAACTGCGCGCGCATCTTCGAGCCCTTCTTCACGACCGCGCGCGCCAGCGGCAGCACCGGGCTCGGGCTGGCGATCATCCGCGCGCTGCTCGGCGCCCATGGCGGCGGCATCGAGCTCGTCGACAGCGAGCGCGGTGCGCACTTCCGCGTGCGGCTGCCCGCTTGCCGATAGCGTGCGATCGCCGGTGAATCGCAGAGGCCGCGGAGGAGACGCAGAGCACGCAGAGAGACGGCAGGGATGAAGCGCAGCGCGGCAGCGGAACCGGTTTCCCCGCCACCTGTCTTTTCTCTGCGTACTCTGCGTTCTCCGCGGTGAATATCCTGCGCACTCGCCGCCCACACGCAGCGTGTACTCTGTGCGCGAACCATGAAGACCTCCCCTCCCATCCGCCACCACGCCAACGTCCGCGCACTCGCCGCACGCGCGGTCAGTCAGGTTCTGCGCGGCAGAAGTCTCGACGATGCGCTCGCACCGCTGAGCTCGCGCCTGCGCCTGCCGGCGGACGCGGCGATGCTGCGCCTGCTCGCCTACGGCGTGCTGCGTGAGCTGTCGATGCTGCAATGGCTGTCCGGCCGCCTGCTCGACAAGCCGCTCGCCGCGGACGACGAGATCGCCGCGCTGATCCTCGTCGGGCTGTTCCAGCTGCGCACGCTGCGCACGCCGGCGCACGCCGCGATCCATGAAACCGTCGAAGCGACCGAAACGCTGCGCCGGCCGCAGGCGCAGGGCCTGGTCAACGCCGTGCTGCGCCGCTATTCGCGCGAGATGGCGGCGATGGAGCAGCGCGCGCCGAAAGACCCGGCGATCCGCTGGTCACATCCGGTATGGCTGGTCGAAACGCTGCGACGCGACTGGCCACAGCACTGGGAAGCGATCCTGGAAGCCAACAACGACCAGGGGCCGCTGACGCTGCGCGTGAACCGCCGGCGCATGACGCGCGACGAATACCTGAAGCGGCTCGCGGAAATGCAGATCGACGCCGAGGCGCACGCGCATGCGCCGGACGCGGTCACGCTGGCGCAGGCGCGGCCGGTGGAAAAAATTCCCGGCTTCAACAGCGGCCAGGTGTCGGTGCAGGACGCCTCGGCGCAGCTCGCCGTCGAGCTGCTCGCGGCCGAGCCCGGCCAGCGCGTGCTCGACGCCTGCGCCGCGCCCGGCGGCAAGACCGCGCACATCCTGGAGCGCGCCGACGTCAGCGTGCAGGCCCTCGACAGCGATCCGCAGCGTCTGCTGCGCATCGACGAAAACCTGCGCCGGCTCAAGCTGCAGGCGGACGTCATCGCCGGCGATGCCGGCGAGCCGGCGCGCTGGTGGGACCGCACACCCTACGCGCGCATCCTGCTCGACGCGCCGTGCTCCGGCACCGGCGTGATCCGCCGCCATCCCGACATCAAATGGCTGCGCCGCGACACCGACATCCCCGCGCTGCAGCAACAACAGCTGCGCCTGCTGAAAGGCCTGTGGCCGCTGCTGAAGGGCGGCGGGCGCCTGGTCTACGCGACTTGTTCGGTGCTGCACGACGAGTGCGACGAGGTGATCAAGCGCTTCCGGCTGCTGCACGATGACATCAAGCTGCACCGGATCGAAGCGGGCTGGGGCGAAGCCACGGAATACGGCCGGCGCATTGCGCCGGGCGGCGGCGGCGACGGCTTCTACTACGCCGTCCTCGACAAGCGCTGACCCCTGGCACACCGGCGCGTCCTCCGACAGACTGATCGCATGGCGTGCACCGGATGGCACCCGGTGCCGTGATCCCGAACCGGCGGCGGAGACCTCCATGAAACCTGCATATCGTGGCATCGCGTACGGGCTGCTTGCCCTGGCACCGGCAGTCGGCTGGGCGGGCGGCAAGGCGTCCATCGAATCCGGCAGCGGAAGCAACACCGTGCGCAGCAGCATCGAGTACGACGGCCAGGGTGCGGTGCGCATGGACGTCAGCGGCCAGGCCGGCAACTACATGCTGGTGCGCGACGGCAAGGTCTACAGCGTCGTCTCGCAGAACGGTCAGCCGATGGTGCTCGACATGGGCGGCATGATGAAGATGATGGGCGGCATCGCCCAGCAGCAGATGCAGCAGCCGATGGCCGGCACCCGCAACGTCGCCGACATGGTGAGCCTGCGGGCCACCGGCGCCAGTGAAACCGTCGCCGGCATCGACGGCCGCGTCTACGAGCTGACCTACGTCGACGACGCCGGCACGCAGCGCACCGAAACGATGGTGCTGAGCACCGATCCCCGTGCGCGCGAGCTGACCCAGGCGATGTTCGCGATGAGCCAGTCGATGGCGCAGTCGATGCAGATCGAGGTGCCGTCGGGCGGCGCAGAGCTCGAGAGCGAGATCGCCGCCGGCAAGCACGGCATCCTGCGCTACGGCGGCGATTTCCGCATCGTCTCCTTCGATACCGGCAGTCCGGCGGCCTCGCGCTTCGCGCTGCCGGCGGAGCCGGCGCAACTGCCGGACTTCGGCAAGATGCTGGGGCGGTAGGTCGGGCTTCAGCCCGACGGCGGCCTCCGCAAGTCGGGCTCAAAGCCCGGCTCAAAGCCCGACCTACGAAGCGCACCGGCTCAGCCGTTGCTGAAGAGCGCGTGGTGCATGAGCCCGAGGTATTCCTTGAACGCCGCGGCGCTGCGCTCGAGCATGTAAGCATCCGGCAGCCAGGCGAGCACGCCGAAGCGCCGGCCCGGGATCACTTCGACATCGGTCGGCGCGGCGATGACCTCGACGCCGAGCGCGGCCGCGTTCGCCATCGCGCGCGGCATGTGCAGCGCCGAGGTAACCAGCAGCACGCGCCGGACTTCCAGCCGTGACAGCAGCGCCGCGGTGTAGCGCATGTTCTCGCGCGTCGTGCGGCTCTTGTCCTCACGCAGGATCGCCGAGTCCGGCACGCCGAGCTGCAGCAGCAGCGCGCGCATCGCATCGGCTTCGCTGTTCGCGCCGCCGGTCCACGGCAGCCGCCCGCCGCTGACGACGATCCGCGGCGCCTTGCCGGCACGGTACAGCTCCGCGGCGTGCAGCACGCGATCGGCGCCGGCGCGTAGCTCCAGCATCGGCCGCCGTGGCGGCGCCGGCGGCTCGACACCGCCGCCGAGCACGACGATCGCATCGGCGCTCGGCAGCGCGTCGATCGGCAGCACCGGATAGCGCTGCTCCAGACTCGAGCGCAGTGCCTGCGCGGCCGGCGGAGTCGCCCACAGCCAGAGCCACGCGAGCGCGAAGACGACCAACACTGCGGCGACGCGACGCCGCCGCCACAGTGCGAGCGCAACGAGCAGCGCGAGCACTGCAGCGCCTGGCGGCTGCAGAAGCAACGTCAGAACCTTGAGGCCGATCATGCGATAGGGTTGCGCGGAGTCTGCGCGCGATTGTCGCGAAACGCGACGGGTTTCCGATCCGTGATACTCTGTTTCTGAGTATACGCCGCTCAGGATCGGGGGGCCGACCCTATGCTTGGCGCCAGTTTCGAAACGACGATGGTCATGGCCGCTAAGGACAAAGCGTTTTACGAGCAGCTCGGTCGGCGCCTGGCGGAGGCCCGCAGAACCGCCGGCATCACCCAAGTCGAGCTGGCGAAAACGCTGGGCATCGCCCAGCAGACGCTGGCCCACTACGAAGGCGGCGTGTCGCGCCTGCCGGTCGCGCTGTTGCCAGCCGTCGCCAAGGCAGTCGGTGCGTCAACCGACACGCTGCTCGGCGAGGAGATCAAGCGCACGGCCAGCAAACGGGGGCGGGCCTCGAAGCTGCAGCAGCAGCTCGATCAGGTCACGCAGCTACCGAAGACCCAGCAGAAATTCGTGATGCAGATGCTGGAGACCGTGCTGGCCCAGGCCAGTCGCTAAGGAGGGATAGACCGATGCGTGTCCCGCAGCACATCCAGCAGATGCTGAAAAAACTTCAGCAGCTTCCGCCGGCCAAGGTTGCCGAGGTTGAGGACTTCATCGACTTTCTGTCCAGCCGCGACGTCGACAGGCCGCTCGTCAAAGCGGCGCAGGCCGTCAGCGAAGCCAGCCTGACCGCGGTCTGGGACAACGACGACGATGCCGACTACGACCGGCTCTAGCTTCGGCGATGTCGTGCTGGTCGCGTTTCCATTTACCAACCAGTCCGGCACGAAGCAACGGCCCGCCGTCGTCGTCAGCAGCAGCGCCTATCAGCGCCAGCGCCCCGATCTGATCCTGCTCGCCATCACCAGCCAGGTCCGACCGCGCCTGGGCTTCGGCGAGGCGCTGGTGCAGGACTGGCAAGGGGCCGGACTGCTGAAACCCTCTGCGCTCAAGCCGATCGTTTTCACCGCGGAGAAGGCTATTGTGCGCAAGACACTTGGCAGGCTCAGCGCCGGCGATCAGCAGGCCCTGCGCAAAGTGCTGGCGGCGATCATCGGCTAGTGTCGTGAGTCGGAGATTCCTTGATGAAATCGCCGAGGATTTTTCGTGCGACGACGAGTCATAGTCGAACTATGGCGAGGAGGAGCAACGCAGCCAGGCGCGAAAAAGACCGGCGATTTCGCATGCGAATTTCCGACTCACGACACTAGTTCCTACTGCGCGCATCCAAGTCGGCGAAGAAAGAGCGGAGCGCACGAAAGTACGCGACGGCACTATCAAAACTATCTCGAAGTGCCCAGACGCGACGGTCAGATTCATGCCAGGGATCTTTGCCAGGTGCAGGGTCAGTGATGGCTTCGATGTACAGCGGGCGAAACCGCCATTGTCGATTTCGCCCTTCGCCCACCACGCCAGAAGCACGTTTTCTTTCAGGCTCGGACAGGGCGCCAAGCCCATCAGCATCGGCTCTCCTTGCGAGCTTCGCCGAGTACAGGGGTTCTACAAATTCGAGAGCCGCTTTCCATAGGGCATCCGGGCGTGCTCACGGCACCGGCACGACGACCGGCTGCAGCGGGAAGCGCGCAACGTTCGCGTACGGCTCCGCGAGGTTCTGCGGGCGCGCGCTCGGCACGACGAACTGCCATTGCTCGCCGTCGATCTCGGTGGTCGTCAGCGGCAGGAACAGGTTGTCGCTGTCGTGCGTGACGAAGAAGTGCAGGCCGTGCGCGGCGTGTGCGCCCTGGCGCTGCGTGCAGCTGAGGTCGGCGTAGGTCAGCGTGGCGTTGCCGGTCGCGGCGCGCGCCATCGCGACGTAGCCGTCGCGGACCCGCGCGTCGCCCGAGTTTTCGCCGGGCCACGGCCGCGGCACCGGATCGTCGCCGGTGCCGTCGTCGAGGCAGGCGTCGTCGCGGTAGTACGGCACGACCAGCGGATTGAGCAGCGAGGTCGCGCCGCGCAGCACGAAGGTGTAGACCAGCGCGCCGCCGTCGCCCTTGGCCGAGACCTGCTCCCAGTTGTCGAAGGCCAGCGGCAGGTTGAACGTCGGATCGGCGGCGTCGAAGAACGCCGGGCAGCGACCGTCGGCGTTGGGCGGAATGATCGGCTCTTCTTCGTCGGAGTTCGGACACATGCCGTTGATCGGCGCGAAGCCGTCGACGTTGCCGAGCTCGTCATTGATGCCGTCGATCGGCACGCCCTGCGGCCGCAGCAGCGTGTAGTAGCGCCCGCCCGGCACGCCGGCGGCGGCTTCGGCCGATGTCGGCACCATTGCCGCGCGGTTGTAGTCCCATGACGTGTACAGCCCGTCCGGCGGGATCGGATGCACGCGCACGCGATAGCGGTAGGTGATCGCGTCGCGGTAGAAGGTTTCGGTCTTGGTGACGTTGGTGCCGGAGTCCGCGCCCCAGACTTCGCGGATGCAGCGCACCGGGCCGCAGCGCTCGCCGAACAGGCTGGCGTTGCCTTCCCAGTTGACCTGCTCGTCCTCGAAGCCGACCAGCGAGATCACCGAATCCGGCGACTGCTGGAACGCGCGTCCCTTCCAGCGATCGATCAGGTCCGGACCATAGACGCGCGGCTGGCCCGGCTTCGCGATCTGCAGCGCGCGCACCATCCAGCGGCCGCTCGCACGCCAGCGGTAGGCATCGGTCGAGACGGTCACAGCGTCGCGCGGAAAGCGGTCGTTCGACGGGCACAGGTATTTACCGCTGGCGACGTCGAAGCTGCACTGCGCGTCGTTGCCGTGATACTGCTCGAGCGATGCCACGCAGACCGTGCCACCGAGGTTCGGTCCGTAGCCGGTGTTGCTGGTGCCGAGTTTTTCCGGATCGTCGTCGCGGAAGAAATCGCGATCGATCCATTCATCCGCGTTCGCGTCGCGCGCGTAATCGACGTAGCGCGCGCCCTCGAACGACGAGCCGCCGTCCTTGAGGAACAGATAGACGTAGCGCTGTGCGCCCGGTGCGAGCGGATCGGCGAGCGCGATCTGTTGGCCCGGGTCGGCGCGCACACCGTCGGGGCGGCTGCCGGCCGGCGCCAGCTCGCCGGCATCCGCGGCCATGAAGACGATCTCGTCGTCGGCATCGATGCCCGGCACCGGATCGGCGGTCGGCCAGGTCCTGCCGCTCTGCGTCTCGTAGACCTTGCTGCACGCGCCTTCGGTCAGCGCCCAGGCTTCGGTGTCCCAGACATAGCTCGTCTCCGGATCGGTGCCCGAGTACGTCGAGAAGTCGCTGCTGCCGTTGGCGAGGAAGTACGGCATGCGCTCGTCGACCTGCACTGGGATCTCGGTCCAGGCGCCGTTTTTCCACGCATACGCGGCGACGTCACCGACGGCGGCACCGGCCGCGGCGAGCGGACCGAGCGGATAGAGCAGCGTGCCGTTGTGCGCGTCGCGCACACCGTCGCCGGTGGTCATCGCGCCGGACGGATACGGGTTGGCGATGCCCTGCGCCGGCGGCACGCTCCAGCCCGTCAGCAGAAAGCCAGGCACGACGACCGGCTCGACCTCGCGACGCGCCGACAACGTCTGCAGCACCGTCGACGGGATGCTCTGGCCGAGGCCGAGCAGCTGTTCCGGTGTCGTCGACTCGGACAGCGCCTGCAGATCATCGGAGAACGTCGTCAGCGTCGTCGTCAACGCCGCCTGCGCGCCGTCGAAATCGCCGGCGAGCATCGCGTCGATGAAGCCGTTGCCGTTGGCACCGACGCGCGCGAGCATGCCGGTCAGGCCCTCGCCGTAGCCGACGCTGCCGGGCTCGCCCTCACCCGCGCCCGGCGCACCGTTGATGACGACCGCCGGACAGTTGCCGGCATCGTCGGTGCCGAAGGCAATCCCGGCCGGATCGACCAGACGCGCAGTGCTGTCGCCCTCGGCGGCGCTCTCGCGCAGCAGGAAGTGCGACATCTGGCAGCGCGCCTGCGCATCGCGCCGCGGACATTCGTGCGGATCGTCGCCGGCATCGGCGGGCGGCACGTTGCCGACCGGCGGCGGCTCGGTGTGGTTGTTGTCGCAGCTGCCGCTGAGCTGGCTGTTCCACGGCTCGTCCCAGTAGACCAGCGCCGAGCCGCGGATCTGCGCGTCGTCGTCATAGTTCAGCGGCTGCAGCGCGAAGAACTCGCCGATATCCGGATGCCGCGTCGCGCCGACGACACGGCGGCGATCGACCGGCGCACCGATCGTGCGCGCCATCACGTCGGCGCTCCACATCGTCACCTGGTGATCGCCGAACGCCGGATGCAGCAGCACCGCGTTGTCGGGCCCGCCCATCGCGCGGTTGTCGGCGAGGTGGTGCGCGTAGCCGTTGTTCTCCGAGCGATCCCACAGCATCTGCATCAGCGAGAAGTTGAGATTGCGGTCGAGATCGTCGGTGTAGGCGAGGTACAGCGGAATCGAGTACAGCGTGAAGTCGACGCTGCGCGTGAGCAGCGTCGAGTAATTCATGCCGAGCACACCGAGCACGCCGCGGTTGACGTCCTTGGACGCGGCGACGAGCACGCCGCCGAGAATGCCGCCCTGCGAGTTGCCGTGATAGAACACCTCGCGGCGATCGAACACCGGCCGGCCGTTCACCTGGAACAGCGGATCGGCGGCGAAGCCCTGCGGGTGCGTCAGCAGGCGCGCGAGGAACATCTGGTTGAGCATGCCCTGCTGTGAGCCGTCGGGAATGACCGGGAAGTTCGACAGATCGGCGAGCACGCTCGCGACGTTGACGAGATCACCGCTGGCGAAGCCGAACCAGTCGGCGGCGCAGTTGAGCAGGCCGTAGACGTTGCCGAAGTCGCTGGCTTGGCCATTCATCTCGCCCTGCCCGCCGAGCAGACCGTGGCCGTACAGCGTCGGCCGCACCGTGCGCACGCTCGCGGCCGCGTCCATGCTCGCGGCGCCATCGACGGCGTAGCGCGGAATGTTGCAGGTGAACGTGAACGTCAGATCGCCGCTCGGGTTGCGGTCCGGCAGGCCGTCGCCGTAGAGGCTGCCGAGCGGATCGGCAGGATTCGGCGCGTCGGTCGGATCGTAGTAGAGCCGGTTCGGCGGCAGGCTGCCGGAGCCGGCGAGATCGATCGCGTCGCCGAGATCGGCGAGGCCGAGCACATCGCACAGCGCCGGCACGTCGTTGGCGCGGCACTGATCCTCGAGCTCGCCCAGCACGTCCGGAAACTGCTGCGCGAGCGCGTCGATCTGCTCGCGCAGCGCGGCCTGGCCGTCGAGCGGCGACGGATCGGACGGGATCACATAGCTCGGCACGGTGATCGTGCCCTCGATGCGGCGCACGGTGCGGCCGCTCGGGCCGTCCGGATTCTCGGTGACTTTCGTCACCGCGTAGCCCGGCGCGCGGCCGGCCGGATAGCCGGGCTCGCCGGGATTGGGCGCGTCCGCAGGCTCGCCGAGCACGCTCTGGAACGCGTCGTCGCGGATCGCCGCCAGGCGCGCGACGTTGTTCTTGCTGCTCGCCGTCGTGAAGTCCCAGGCGAGGTAGAGCGCGTCGTTGCCGCTGACCGCGATGCCGGCCGCCTGCAGTACCGGGAACACGCTCTGTTGCAGCGTCGCACAGCGCTGCGCGAGCGGCGGCAGCGCCGTCGGCCGCTGATCGCGGCAGCTGGCGAACGCGGCGCCGGCGGCGAGCGGCCGATTCTGATCGTCACGCAGATTGCGCAGCACGACGACGTAGCGGTGGCCTTCGTCGAAGTTCTTCGCCGGGCGGATGATCAGCGCCGGGCGCTTGCCGGCGAGCGACGGCGTCGGCTGATCGACGACGCCGGGAATCAGCTGACCGGCGTTGAGATCGACTTCGGCCCAGATCAGATGCCGCTGCGGCTGCGCGTATGGCGCATCGAGCGGACCGGTGTCGAGCACGATGACCGGCGCATCGGCATCGGCGTAACGGCGCAGATCGGTCAGCGGCACGGCGCCCTTCACCGGGCCGAACGGCTCGCCTTGCGCGTTTTTCTCGGTGCCGAGATTCGGCACATAGGTCACGATCATCTGCCCGGGCGAGTAGCCGTCGTTGCGGTTCCACTCGGTCGGGTCGATCGGCTTGCCGGCCGTGTTGCGCGGCATCGCCAGCGGGTTGAACGCGATGCGCCTGCCGGTGCCGCCGTTCTCACGCGCCTGCGGACTTCCCGGCGGCGCGGCGATCGTGAAGTGATCGTTGGGGAACGGGAACATGCAGTGCGCCGGATCGAGCATGTCGCAGCCGGCGAGCAGCGCGAGCGCGGCGTCGCCGAGCAGCGCCGCATCGCTGCCGTCGGGCGGCGTGCCTTCGAGCAGACCGCAGATCTGCTCCGGCAGCCCGGCGTCGCGGCAGTGCTGCGCCGGCGGAATCGCCGGGTCGATCAGCGCACAGAACTGCTCCGGCGCGCCGGCTTCGCGGCAGCGCGCGGCGTAGGCGCGCTGGATGTAGTCGATGCGCTGGGCGATGTCGGTCAGCAGACAGTCCGGCGAGGCCGGGTCGGCGCAGGCACGCAGGTAGTCCGGCAGATTCGTTTCCGGCCGCGCGTCGAACAGCGGGATGTAGCCAGCAATGCGCAGCAGCGGCGCGGTCAGCGGTCCGAGCGAAACGAACTCCTCGTAGCCGGTGAACGGCACGTCCGCCAAGCCGGCATCGCCGGACGGATCGACATAGCTGAACTCCTCCTCGGGAATGATGTAGCCGAATGAGTTCTGCGTCAGGCCAAGCAGCATCACCGTCGCGTCGGGATTCGCCTGCGCGGCGAGGCTGCGGATGAATTGACCGAAGGTGTTGGTCGCCTCGCCTGGAATCGTCGCGATCTCCAGACCACCGGCGCCGCCGATGCTGATGCGCGAGACCAGCGTCTGTGCGGTCGGCGTGACTTGCCCAAGCTCGGTCGTGACCGTGCCGAGCGCCTCGCCGAGCACCGGGATCGACGAGACTTCCTGCGGCGTGAAGTCGTAGTAGCGGTTGAACGCGCCGAGCGCACCGGCGGCGACGAACAGCGGGTTGGTCACCGGCAGCACGACTGTCTCGTGGCGTATCGCCAGCGTCGGCGCGAGCGTGCGCGCGCTCTGCTCGCGCGCGAACGCGGCGAGATCGTTGCCGCGGCAGCGCACGCGCTCGTAGGCGTCCGGATCGGCAACGGCGCACTGGCCACCGGACGGCGAAGCGTCGGCGATCGGGCCGTTGTAGTACAGCGCCACGCCGCCGTCCTGCTCCAGGCGGCGCATCGCGCCGTAGATGTAGTCGGCGTGCGGCACGCGTGGATCCTGATCGTTACCGATGCTCGTCGGATGCGCCGCGTACTGCAGCAGCTGGCCGATGACGCTGCCGTCCGCCGCGAGCGCGCGCAGTAGCACGATGCGGTCATCGGCGTCGGCGGCCGGATCGACCTGCGGGCGGCGGTAGTCGTTGAAATCCGACGTACGCCCCTGGCCGAGCTGCAGCGTCGCCGCGCGCAGCCCGCGCAACGCCTCGCGCGTCGCCTCGGCGGCGCGCGTGTAAAGCATGTTGCGGATCCAGTCCTGCGGCACGCCGCCCCACAGGCCCTGCAGGTCGGGGCCGGCGTGCGTGTGCGTCTGGCCGAAGATGATGTTGTCGGGCTCGACGCAGGCTTCGAGCGCGCAGCTCGCTTCGACGAGCGCATTGCGCAGCTCGCGCTGGATGATGTTGCCGGCGCCAATCGCGTCGAGCATCACGAACAGCACGCGCGTGTCGTTCTCGGCGAGCACCAGCACGCGCACGAAGATCTCTTCGTCCTCGTCGCGGAACAGGCTGCGGTGCACGCGTGCGCCGGCGGGCTCGGTCAGCTCGCTGCTGAACTGCGCGAACGGATCGGGCACGTTCTGGATCGGATTGACGCCATAGCCGCCGAGGTTGAACTGCTGCGTTTTGGTCCCGACGAAGAAGCGCGGCTCGACGACGCCGTCGATGTGCGCCTGCGTCGGCGTCACACTGCGCCTGGCGGCACCGGCACACAGCGTGCCGGGCGCGCAGGCTGGCGCGACGACGTTGCGCACGCTGATGCGCACCGTATCGCTGGCGGTGGCGTTCTGCGGATCGGTGACGGTCAAGCGAAAGTCGAGCGCCGTATCCGCATCGACCTGCGGTGCGGTGAACGACGGCGTTGCGGTATCGGCGCCGCTCAGCGTGACTGCCGGACCGGCGGTCTGCGTCCACGCATAGGTGAGCGCGCCGTTCTCGGGATCGAAGCTCTGCGTGCCGTCGAGCGTCACCGCATCGCCCTCGTCGACGCTGCGATCGGCGCCGGCGTCGGCGACCGGCGGCTGGTTCACCGGGTCGAGATTGCGCACGGTGATCAGGACCTCGTCCGGCGCCGACTGCGCGCCGTCGTCGTCGGTGACCGTCAGGCGGAAGCGCAGCTGGGTGTCGGCGTCGACGTCGGGGGCGGTAAAGCGCGGCTGCGCGGCAGCGGCGTTGTCGAGCGTGACGGCCGGCCCGGAGACCTGGGTCCAGGCATACGCCGCGATCGTGCCGTCGGCGTCGCTGCTGGCACGTCCGTCGAGCACGACCGTGCTGCGCTCGTCGACAACGCGGTCCGGCCCGGCGTTGGCGACCGGCGCCTGGTTCTGCTGCGGCGGATTGACCGTCACGCGCGTGTCGTCGCTGGCACGCGCGCCGGCGTCGTCAGTGACCGTCAGGCGGAACAGCAGCGTCGTCACCGTGCTGACCTCCGGCGCAGTGAAGCGCGCGGTCGGCGTGTCGGCGCCGGTGAGCGTGACCGCCGGTCCGGCGACACGCGTCCATGCATAGCTGACGATACTGCCGTCGGCGTCGCTCGCCGTGCCGCTGAGCGTGACCTCGGCGCCGGCGGCGACGCTCTGATTGGCACCCGCATCGACGTCCGGCGCGAGATTGTCGTCCTGTCTATCGACGACAGTGATGACGACCTCGTCTGCGGCCTGCGCGCCGTCGTCGTCGGTGACGCTCAGGCGGAACACGATTGCGGCGTTCGCGTTGACCTGCGGCGCGACGAAGCTCGCAACCGCGGTGTCGGCATCGCTGAGCGCGACCGGCGGACCGGCGATCTGCGCCCATGCGAATGCGACGATCGCGCCGTCCGCATCCGTGCTCTGGCGGCCGTCGAGCACGACGGTCGCGCCTTCGCCGACGCTGCGGTCGGCACCGGCGGCGGCGGCCGGCGGCTGGTTCGCCGCGGGCGGCGCACCGTCCGGGCTGCGCGAGCTGCACGCAGCGAGCGCGAGGCTCGAGACGAAAACGAGGGGAAACAACCGCTGCATCAGGCTGCGCGACATCCGCTCTCTCCAGCGAGACGGCTCTTGCACAGCCGGCCGGCGGCGCCCTTGGAAGCGATCCGCCGTTCTCCTCCGCACCGTCGTTCCATGACGACGGTTTCGGCATCCCTGCCGCTGCGGCCTACCGTGCCCCGAAGGCCGTTCGTCGTTTAATCGAATAGGTGTCGCAGTTTAGCGCTGCTTTCTCATGCTGCGCATAGTAAATCCCGCTCCCCTGAGCGCAGATCGGCCATCCTGCCCGCATAAAATCTCCCGAGCTGGTGCTACCCTGAATAACCACCCGCTGTCGAGCCGTGAGCGGCCGAGCCCCAGCTCGGCAGGTTTTGCGGTGCTGGCTTCGTCTCAGGGAGCGCCGTTGTCGCCGATGCATATAACCAGCAAGTTGACACACGGAGGGTGCTCCTCGGTGATCGTGTCGCGCCCCCATTCTCCAGCCTCGTCGCCGCCCTGGTCGTCAGCGAGCAGAGCCAAGAGCGCCAGCGTGGCTACCGCTGTACCTGCATAGAGCCATACAGTGGGGCTTCGGCTGGCGGTTTCAGTCGAAGTACCTGCTGCCGTAGACCACAGCTGCACACCGGAGCGCATCGCGCCCTGCGGATCGTGATCGTGTGCGAACGAAGCTCGCTCGCCAGACAACGTCTCAGGCATATGGGCGACGCCAAGTGCTGCTCGTGCGCCGGTGCCGTCCCAGCTCACCGTCAATGCAAGCGCCGGCTGCAGTCCAACCTCGGCGTGGACAGCAGCTGCGTGTAGAAGCGCGCTGGCGAGACACAGTGCGATCCTAGCCACCTTCGGCATCGTTCCAGCTACTCCCCGCTACCGCTGCCACTCGACTGGTCGTCCCAGCGGTTCTTGGCGATCAGCACGATCGCTGTCAGTCCTCCGACGATCATGACAGGACCGATCAGGCTAGGCCCCCTGCTGCTTTCCTTCTCGCCTGCCTGCCTGGCGGCCGCAAGCTCAGGCCTCACACCCCCACTTTGTGGACCTGCAACATGCCACGACGCAGACAAAAGCGGGATGTACGCCGTGCGTCCTGCCAAGCGGGTCATGCTGCTTGGGGATACGCCGATGGCCGCGGAGGCCTCCGGTCCGGGCTGAAGGTGCACGCCCATTCCGAAGTCAACCCTCGTGCGTGCGTGCGCGCGCCCCCAGCTGGCTTGCACGCCCAGCATCGGCAACACCCGATCGTCGGCAAAGGCTACGGTCGTGTAGCCTTGCATGACCGCGATGCAAGCGGCGCACACAACGGATAAGTGCTTCTTGATCTTCATGCCATTCTCCTTACAGCAGTTGCGACGGGCTGGCGTGTCCCAGCCGGCCCGTCGCGCCAAATTGCTACTGCCCCGGGCAGGTTATGAGCGGAGCATGGCCGCTCTTGAACCCGAACAGGTAGTTCACCGCCGGGAGACTGCGGTTACTCGAGCCTGCCTTGCCACGCCATGCAACGAACTGATTGCCTGTTGCACCACCGCCGGCACCCGGCATAAGCGCCGACGCAGGCATGTAAACCGAGCAGTTCCATCCGTTGAATGCCTCGATTCCGCCGAACATGATATCGAACGACCATGCTCGGACGGTGCTGAACGCATACTCCCAACTCGGCATCGGGACGTTTCCGGGAGAAAGCTGGACCAGCTTCGCGGCCGTAGGGGCGGGAAACATGTTGGGCGACTGTGCGGTCACCAGGGGGCCGCCCGTCTGCTGATAGTTTGTGCCGAACCGGAGACTCACGGAGTCCTCGTAGGGCAGCTTAAAGTCGCCTTGCTGGACCACTTGGTACGGAATGCGAGCTTGGTAGGGAGCCGGGGCCAAGCCGCTGCAAGTGGGTAGCACGGCATGCGCCATATAGCTACCCGCATCCCTCATGTAGAAGTAGCGCTTTTCCTGCCTAAGGAGATATGCCAGAACATTTTTGCCGCGGGCTAGGTCGTACAGGACTTTGAAAAAGCAGCTACTTCCGCAGCGTACTCCTGCCGGCAGTACGCCCATGATGATGTCGGAGCCTGACGCAAGATATTGAACATTCACCGCGCCAACAAACTCGCCCCAGACGTCGCAGCCCCAGTCGAAAATGCCCCCTCCGCATTTGTACTTGTACACATACTTGTAGGCGTACGGCAGCTTGAAGCAGACACTGTCGGTAACCACGTTGTCTGCCGACATCTCCGACGCCGCCAGCGCCGAATCCGGACACAACGTCGACAAGTGCGCAATCGCTGTCGACTCACTTGCGTCGCGTATCTGCCGCATCGAGCCAAGTGCCGGGTCAAACAACTCGCCATACATCTCGAAGTCGCCGACACTTGCGCCAACGGCACAGGTGAGGCCCTCGTCAGACAAGGGTTCACCGATGCAGTAGCCTTCATGCCTCAGGGGCCTCATGAGCGCCAGCGCGTGACCCATGACCGCGTCGCTCGACATCTCAATCGGCACTCGATTTCCGTAAATCTGCGCCGCCTCGTCAGGATGCTCAGGATCCCAAAGCGCGTCGGCGAAGGCCGCTTCCAGCGCAGCGGCGACGCGCGCTTCGGTGATGACACCCTCCTCGAAAAATGACGGATAGCGACTTACGGCGGCGTGCACGACGCTCCTGAGCTCGCTAGTCACGGTGCGATCCTGTCGGATCGACTCTGCTTCGAGAAACGCGTCTGTTGCGTCAGACAACGCAGAGGACATTGCTTCACCACTGCACAGAGTGAATAACAAGCCAGCGAAAGTTCGCCGCGCGCAACCACACAACCTTCTCAAGTTCATAAAGTTCTCCCTTGGCCGAGACCGCATGCCCCTGCACTAGCTGGGCATTCCTGTACGCCGTGCGAGACGACGGAAGCGACTGTCCGCTTCTGCGCGAAGAACTGTACGGAGCTGACCTCCAGACGTATTGCGCGACCGCGCCAACTCGTTCGGAGATCGCGCCATCGAGGGGTGATAGCGTTCACACGATTGCCCGGCCGGCCGGTTCCATACTGGGCGAACCCATGGCAGATTGGGCAAGGGATGCGCTTGATCGCAAAGGGGGGTGAAGATGAACAGCGGCCGCATTTCCGCCGCGTATGCACGCGGGCTACTGGACTACCTGCGGACGCGCGGCGTCGATCCCTGCGTGTTGTATCCACGCGCACTAGTCGCTGCGGTGGAGCAGGGGAAAGGACCCGCCGAGATTCCGCTGCCGGAATGGATCGCAATGTTTCCGCCGGCGATCCGGGCACTCGACGAGCACGACCTTCCGGTCAAGGCGGGCGCGAGCCTGCGTCTGCGCCACTTGGGCGCGCTCGGCCATGTACTGATGAGTTGCGCGACACTCGCGGAGGTGGCGCTGCAGCTACGGCGCTACATCCGGTTGCTCGGCCAGATCGGCGAGCCGGCGCTCAGCGTCGAGAACGACAGCGCGCACCTGTTGTGGCTCTGGCCCTACGAAACGCCCGCGGATCCGGCGATCGCGCAGTTCATGCTCGGAGCGCGTGCGATGTTCATGCGCTGGCTGGCGAACCGGCACGATCTGCTGCTCGACGCACACTTTCATTTCGCACGGCCGCGCGATACCGGCGGCTTCGAGCGCGAGTTCGGCGGCCGGCTGCTGTTCGACCAGCCGCAGAGCAAGCTCGTCTTTCCAGCCAAGTACCTGGACTTACCCGTCGTGTCCGCTGACGAAGCGCTGCATGCGCAGGCCGAGATACAGGCGCAGGCGCTGCTGAGTGAGCTGCGCGGGGAGTCGGAGCTGCTCGACAGGCTCAAGACGGTGCTGGTGCGTGGACTTGCGAACGGAAGAGTCGGTCTGGAGAACGCCGCCAGCGGTCTCGGACTCTCGGTGCGGACACTGCAGCGCCGGTTGGCCGAGCACGACCGCTCGTTTCAGGACGTACTCGACGAAGTACGCCGCGCGCAAGCAGAACGCCTGCTGCGAACGCCGCACGTCCCGCTGACGCAGATCGCGTTTCTTCTCGGCTACTCGGAGCAGAGCAGCTTCCACGAAGCGTTCCGACGCTGGACCGGCGTGGCACCGGGCGCGTGGCGCGAAGGCATTTTGCATCAGGAGGCGGGCTCAACGAGCCAGGAACCTCGCCGCCGGGCGGCACCGGCCGTTTGAGCAAAGTAGCCGGGCTGCAGGCCGGCGCTCCCGGGGAAAAGCTCCGGAGGCTCTTCATCCGAAAGGCAACGCGGCTACCCCTCCCCGAAGGTAGCCGCGTTCCCTGCAGCACCACCCCGCCACATCCATCCCGCCCGGTCCGGGAGTCCGACGATGCCGGGCGAGCGCCCCTTGCCCGCCCTGCGCCGCCAGTGTAGACAACCGGCCCGTGCATACCGATAGTAAATTCTTCGTCGGGGCTTCGTAAGGGTCGATACGAACAGAAAAAATGTGTGACCCAGCCATCTTGCGGTGCAACATCGGCAGGCGTAAGGTGCGCGCCGCATGAAAATCATCATTCTCGGCGCCGGTCAGGTCGGGTCGACGCTCGCTGAAAACCTCGCCAGCGAACGCAACGACGTGACCGTCGTCGACACCAATCCGATGGCGCTCGCGAATCTGCAGGAGCGTCTCGATCTCCGCACCGTCCACGGCCACGCCTCGCATCCGAGCGTGCTGCGCCAGGCCGGCGCCGACGATGCCGACATGATCATCGCCGTGACCAACAGCGATGAGACCAACATGCTGGCGTGCAAGATCGCCAATACGCTGTTCAACACGCCGACCAAGATCGCGCGCGTGCGCGCGATGGATTATCTGCGCGAAGAGAAGCTGTTTGGCGCCGATGCACTGCCGGTGGACATGCGCATCTCGCCCGAGCAGCTGGTCACCGACCTGATCCAGCGCCTGATCGAGTATCCCGGCGCGTTGCAGGTCGTCGAGTTCGCGGACGGCCGGGTGCGCCTGGTCGGCGTCAAGGCGTATTACGGCGGCCCGCTGGTGTCGCGCCAGCTCAAGGAGCTGCCGGCGCATCTGCCGGGCGTGGACGCGCGCGTCGCGGCGATCTACCGCCGCGGACGGCCGATCATTCCCGAAGGCGACACGATCATCGAGGCCGAGGACGAGGTGTTCTTCGTCGCCGCGCGCGATCACATCCCGAAGATCATCGCCGAGCTGCGGCGGCTCGACAAACCGGTCAAGCGCGTGATGCTCGCCGGCGGCGGCAACATCGGCCTGCGCCTGGCGCGCGCGCTGGAGTCGAGCAAGATCCAGGTGAAGATCGTCGAGAAGATCAAGGAGCGCGCGCAGCTGCTGTCCGAGCAGCTGCAGCACAGCATCGTGCTCAACGGCGATGCCGCCAACGAAGCGCTGCTGCGCGAGGAGAACATCGAGGACGTCGACGTCTTCTGCGCGATCACCAACGACGACGAGGCCAACATCCTCTCGGCGATGCTCGCCAAGCGCTTGGGCGCGCGCAAGGCGCTGTGCCTGATCAACCGCGTGTCCTATGTGGATCTGGTCGAAGGGGGCAGCATCGACATCGCGATCTCGCCGCAGAGCTCGACGGTGTCCGCACTGCTCGCGCGCGTGCGCCGCGGCGACGTCGTGCGCGTGCACAGCCTGCGCCGCGGCGCCGCCGAAGCGATCGAGGCGATCGCGCACGGCGACCGCCACAATTCCAAAGTGGTCGGGCGGCGGCTCGAGGAGATCAAGCTGCCGCAGGGCACGACGATCGGCGCGATCGTGCGCGGCGATGAAGTGGTCATCGCGCACCACGACACGCTGATCGAGGCGGAGGATCACGTGATCCTGTTCATCGTCGACAAGAAGCGCGTCAAGGACGTCGAGAAGCTGTTCCAGGTAGGGCTCAACTTCTTCTGATGGTCTACGCAGCGCTGCCCGTGTCGACACTGGCCCGACACCGCTTCGCGGCGGTGCAGCGCGTGATGGGGCTTCTGCTGATGCTGTTCTCGACGTCGATGCTGCCGCCGCTGGCAATCAGTGTGCTGCGCGACGAAGGTGTCACGCGCGCGTTCGCCGACGGGCTTGCGGTGACGCTGGTTACCGGCGCAATCGTGTGGTGGCCGGTGCGACGCGTCGACGCCGAGCTCAAGATCCGCGACGGCTTTCTCGTCGTCGTGCTGTTCTGGGGCGTGCTGTCGACCTTTGGTGCGATTCCGCTCTATGCCGCGAAGGTCGGCTGGACGACCTTCGTCGACGCCATGTTCGAGTCGGCGTCCGGTCTGACGACGACCGGCGCGACCGTGGCCAGCGGACTCGATTCGATGCCGTGGTCGATCCTGTTCTACCGCGTGCAGCTGCACTGGCTCGGCGGCATGGGCGTGATCGTGCTGGCGGTGGCGCTGCTGCCGATGCTCGGCGTCGGCGGCATGCAGCTGTACCGTGCCGAGACGCCGGGGCCGATGAAGGACGCCAAGCTGACGCCGCGCATTGCGAGCACCGCGCGCGCGCTGTGGATCGTTTACATGGCGCTGACGGTGCTTTGCACGCTCGTGTACTGGCTGCTCGGCATGTCCTTCTTCGACGCGATCTGCCATGCGATGTCGACGATCTCGACCGGTGGCTTTTCGACGCACGACACCAGCATCGGCTACTTCGAGAGCCTGGGCATCGAGATCGCCTGCATGGTCTTCATGCTCGTCGGCGCCACCAACTTCACGCTGCATTTCGTCGCCTGGCGGCGGCGCTCGCTCCTGGCCTACATAAGCGATACCGAGTTCCGCGCCTTTCTAGTGATCATCGCGCTGTTCGGCCTGCTCGTCTGCGTACCGCTGTGGCTATATGGCACCTACGACAGCCTCGGCATGGCGGTGCGCAAAGGCCTGTTCCAGCTGATCGCCTACGGCACGACGAGCGGCTTCGCCACCGCCGACCCGACTCCGTGGCCGGTCTACGTGCCGATCCTGATCGTCCTGTCGGGCTTCATGGTCGGCTGCGCGGGCTCGACCTCCGCGGGCGTGAAAGTCGCGCGCATCGTGCTGTTCGTCAAGCAGGCCTTGCGCGAGCTGCAGCGCCTGCTGCATCCGAACGCTGAGATCGCGCTGAAGTTCGGCGGACGCTCGGTACCCGACGACATCGTCTACGCGGTGGGCGGCTTCTTCTCGGTGTACGTCGGCCTGACGATCGTCCTGACTTTCGTGATGATCGCGACCGGCCTGGACCCGGTCACCGCGTTCTCGGCGGTCGCCGCCTGCCTCAACAACGAAGGCCCCGGCCTGGGCTCGGTCAACGCGACGATGGCCGGCATCACCGACTTCGGCAAGTGGGTCCTGATCGTGACCATGATCATGGGCCGGCTCGAGATCTTCACGTTCCTGATCGTGTTCACGCCGGCGTTCTGGCGCCGCTGAAGCGGCCTACAGCGCGACGCGGTAGCGCGTGCTGCGTCCGCCCGCCGTCGGATCGGCGGTGATGCAGGTCCATTCGACGAGCTGGGCGAGATCGCGTGCGGCCGTGATCTTAGGAAATCCCGTGATGCGCGCGTACGCGCGCGTCGTCACCCAAGCCTGCGCGTCGGTTTGAAGGATGGTTCTCAGGACTTTGCGCTGCCGCGCGTTGAACGGCTTGTCAGAATGCCGTACCCAGAACCGCGCCACCGCGTTGACGCGCTCCACGACCGCGCGCGCGGCACGGTGCGCTTCGACGATGCACTGCAGGCTCCACATCAACCAAGCGGTGATCTCGAGGCTGCCCTTCTGAGCCGCTTCGAGCTCGGCGTAGTACTGCTCGCGTCGGGTTTCGAACACTCTCGATACAGACCACAGTCTCGCCGTGGAACGCGGCTGTCGCGAACGGCTCTGGGTGATCGCGAGATCGAAGATGGCGCGGCCGATCCGGCCGTTGCCATCCTCGAACGGGTGCAGAGTCTCGAACCACAGATGCGCGATGCTGGCGCGAATCGGGGCCTCCAATACCCGGCTCTCACCGTTGAACCAGCGCAGAAACCGTGTCATCTCTTGCGGCAGCCTGGATGCCGGCGGCGCCTCGTAATGCACGCGCTCATGACCGTAGGCACCGGAAACGATCTGCATCGGCTCGCTGCTGCCGCGGTAGGCCCCGGTCAGGACCGGCAGCGAGCTGGAGTAGCCGCGCGGGAACAGCGCCGCCTGCCAGGCCAACAGCCGCTTGCGGGTGAGCGGCGCAGCATTCTCGATGCTGTCCACCAGCACGTCGAGCAGGCCGCGCGCCTCCACACCGACCGTGTGCGCTTTCTCCTTGGACACCGCGAACCCTAGCCTGCGCATCACCGAGGACCGCACCGAGGCCGGGTCCAGCTTGACGCCTTCGATGGCGGCGGTGGACACCGCTTCGTCGGTGGTCAGATCGGCGATCACGGTCTTCAGATGCTCGTCGTCCAACGCGTGCGCGAGCCCCTCGAGATAGGCGCGCTCCTGAGCGACGGCGGCCACACTCGGCTGCAGGGCCCGGGCATCCCAGTGGAACTTGGGCCAGCCCTTGCGCTGCCAGATATACAGGGGTGACGACATGATGTCGGCCGTCATTCGTATCGGTCGATGATATGATTAGATCATCCAATCGCATCATCGGCAAGCGCCGGCTGCGCCTGAACACGGAGATGTCGCTGAAGTCCGGACGCCCGGTGCCGGACCGGCGACGCGAAGCGCAGAGCTGGCGTCTGTTTTAGTATGCGGGACTGCATACGGACTCCATCGTGAGCACGATGAGAGATGGTCGTCGCACACACGCCGTTCATTTTGGTTTACATCGTCGATGCCGATGACCTGATCGTGCTGCGCGTCTTGCATGGACGTCAGCAGTGGCCGCCGGCACCCTGATTCGATTCGATGCCTTTTCCATGTCCGTCTTCACCAAAGTCACTCACGCCGAGCTCAAGGATTTCCTGCGCCAGTACCCGGTCGGCGAGCTGATCGGCTTTCAGGGCATCGGCGAGGGCGTCGAGAACACGAACTACTTCGTCGACACCGCCGACGGGCGCTGGGTGCTGACGCTGTTCGAGCGACTCAACTACGACGATCTGCCGTTCTTCCTCGGCCTGATGGAGCATCTGGCGGCGCACGGCTTTCCGAGCGCGATGCCGCTGCATGTGCAGGGCGGCGGCACGCTGACGATGCTCAACGGCAAGCCGGCGGCGCTGGTGCGGCGGCTGACCGGGCAGAGCGTGCTGTTCCCGGATCTGGAGCAGTGCATGCACGTCGGCCGCGCGCTGGCCGATCTGCACATCATCGGCGCGTCCTACGGCGGGCGCTGCGAGAATCCGCGCGGTGCACACTGGCGCGAGGACACCGGGCGCCTGCTCGCGGTGCGCGTCACCGATGCCGATATCCGGACGCTGATCGAAGACGAGCTGGCCGCGCAGGCGCGGCTCGATCTCGCCGGCCTGCCGCAGGGCGTGATTCACGCCGACCTGTTCCGCGACAACGTGCTGTTCGTCGAAGAGCGCCTGACCGGCGTGATCGATTTCTATTACGCCTGCAACGACGCGCTGCTCTACGACCTCGCGGTCACGCTCAACGACTGGTGCTTCGACACCGACGGCGCGCTCAACCCGGCGCGCTGGCAGACGCTGGTCGCCGCGTACCGCGCGCGCCGCGAGCTGACCGAGGCCGAGTGCGCGGCATGGCCGCTGGTGCTGCGCGCGGCCGCCCTGCGCTTCTGGCTGTCACGACTCTACGACTGGACGTTCCCGCGCGAAGGCGATGTCGTGCACGTGAAGGACCCGGAACAGTACCGGCGCATCCTCGCACATCACCGGGAGCACGCGCCGCCGGCGCTGTAGGCTTACTCGGTCTGCCCCTCGATCGACTCGTCCAGCCGCTGCTTGCGCTGGTCGTTGGCATCGAGCGCGCCATCGACCTTGTCGGCGATCGCATCGCCGGCATAGCCGATCGCTTCGGTGTTGCGGATATTGCGCGTCTCTTCGCGGCCTTCCTCGGCGCGCGGCTCGGGCGGCGGCTCGCGCCCACCGCAGGCGGCGAGCAGCAGCGCGGTGCAGATAGCGGCAATGGCGGTACGGGTCATCGCGGTCTCTCCGGCGAATTCGGTGCAGTGTAGCCGGCTACAATCCGCCGGTCAGGGGTGCGCGCCAAGGGGACTTTCATGCTGGGCTTGACCCGCTACCAGTGGACCGTGCTGTTCGCGGCATGGCTCGGCTGGGGCTTCGACGTGTTCGACGGCCTGCTGTTCAACTACGTCGCGCCCAATTGCGTGCCGACGCTGCTCGGCCTCGAGATCGGCTCGCCCGCAGCCAAGCAGGCGACGCTGTTCTGGACCGGCGTGCTGACCTCGGTGCTGCTGCTCGGCTGGGCGGCCGGCGGAGTGGTCTTCGGCATCGTCTGCGACCGCATCGGCCGCAAGCGCACGCTGCTGCTGACGATGACGATGTACGCCGTCGGCACCGCCGCCTGCGCGTTCGCACCCAACATCTGGGTGCTGCTGCTGTTCCGCATCGTCGCGTCCTTGGGCATCGGCGGCGAATGGGCGGCGGGTGCCTCGATGGTCGCGGAGGTCGTGCCCGAGAACAAGCGCGTGACCGCCGGCGCGCTGCTCTACACCTCGGCGCCGATGGGTCTGTTCCTCGCGACCTTCGTGAACATGCAGGTCGCCGGCAACTGGTTCGCGGATCAGCCGGAGATGTCCTGGCGCTACGTGTTCCTGTTCGGGCTGATCCCGGTCGCCGTCGCTTCCGTGGTGCGCTATTTCCTGAAGGAGCCCGCGCGCTGGCAGCACGTGCACGAGGCGGCGCAGCCGCCGCGGCTCGCCGAGCTGTTCGGCCCGGCGTACCGGCGCATCACCGTCAGCGGCTTTCTGATGGCGGTGATCGCGCTGCTGACCTGGTGGAGCTGCAATGCGTTTCTACCGACGGTGGTCACGCATCTGGCGCAGACCGAGGCCGAGCTGCGCGGGCTGGACCGCAGCGGCACGCTGGCGCTGGTCGAGGACTGGAAGTTCGTCGCCACGGCGTTCTTCAACCTCGGCGGCCTCGTCGGCACGCTGCTGACCATTCCGATCGCGCTGCACATGGGCCGCAAGCCGATGTTCGCGCTGTACTTCGCCGCCTCGGCCGCGGCGATCTTCCTGACCTTCAGCGGCTGGCTGCCGGCGGAAGCGCGCCTATACCTGTACTTCGCGATCGGCGTGACCGTGTTCGGCGTGTTCGGCAGCTTCACCTACTACCTGCCGGAGCTGTTCCCGACGCGCCTGCGCGCCACCGGATCGGGCTTCTGCTACAACATCGGCCGCATCATTGCCGCCGGCGGCCCGTTCCTCGTCGGCGTCATCGCCGCCCAGGGCGTGGATTCGGCCGTGCAGATCCTGTTCTGGGTCGGCGTGATCCCGCTGGTCGGCGTCGCGCTGATGCCGTGGGTCATCGAAACGCGGGGGCGGACGCTCGCCGACTGAGGGGCGCTCGCCCCCGCGCGTCCGCCGGTCGACCGGCAAAGACCGCTGGTCGGACGGGGACGGTCGTGGGAGAATCGGCGCCGCGTGCCCGCAGGGCACCCAGCCGACACGGACGTCGCACCAGCCGTGGCCGGCGTCTCCACCCCCCGATCCAGGAGCGATGCAGATGTCGACCCCCCTGTCACGCGCCCGCGCGGCGAGCCGATTCGCGCCGCTCGCGCTCTCCGCCTTCGCCGCCGTCGCCGCGCCCGCTGCCGCCCAGGAGCCGGGCTGGTACTTCGGCCTCGGCGGCTACTACGTCATTCAGAACGACTCCGACGGCACGTCCTTGGTGCCGGGCACGCAGGGAGGTCTCGGCCTTCCCGGCAGCCCCGACTGTCTACTCGGCGAAGTGCTCGGGATCGGCTGCATCGGTGATGTGATATCCGGGGCGGACCCGACGCAGCCGCAGCGCCTGCCCACCGAGATCACGTTCAAGGACGGCTGGGCCGCCGAGACGACGCTTGGCTACCGTTATGAAAACGGCCTGCGTCCGGAGCTGAGCTTCGCCTACGCCGAGAACGACTGGGACGAAGTCACGCTGACCGCCGCCGACGGCACCCGCTCGACCAGCGAGTCTTCGAACACACTCGAAGTGATGCGCCTGATGGGCAACGTCTGGTACGACTTCTCCGCTGGCACCTGGCTGCGGCCGTATCTCGGCGGCGGCGTCGGCTATCAGCAGGTGAAGATCTCCGGCGACATCGACGAGGATGACGGCATTCTTGCGTATCAGGCCGGCGGCGGCCTCGGCTTTCCGCTCAGCGAGCGCCTGCTGGTCTCGCTCGACTACCGCTTCGTCGGCGGCGACGATCCGGAATACGATACGGCCGACGGCGGCGAGCTGAGCATGGAGTACAGCTCACACAACATCGGGCTGGGCCTGCGCTACACCTTCGCATCGACCGCCCAGCCGGAGCCAGAGCCCGAGCCGCAGGTGGTCGAGCCGGCGCCGGCACCGGAGCCGGAAATCCTTTGCCCCGACACGCCGGCCGGCGTTCCGGTCGACGAGCACAACTGTCCGCTCGACCGGGACGGCGACGGCGTGCCCGACCACCTCGACGAATGCCCCAATTCGCCGCCGGGCGCGCAAGTGCTGCCCAACGGCTGCGCGCTCGAGGGCGACTGCCGCACGCCGCGGCCCGGCGAGCAGGTCGACCCCAACGGCTGTGCGATCGAGCAGAGCTTCGTGCTGCGCGGCGTGAACTTCGAGTTCGACTCCGCACGGCTGACACCGGAGGCCCTCGAGATCCTCGACGGGGTCGCGGAGACGCTCCAGGCGTATCCGAACGTGCGCGTCGACGTCGAAGGCCACACCGACTACATCGGCACCGACGCCTATAACCAGGGGCTGTCCGAGCGGCGCGCGATCGCGGTCAAGGATTACCTCGTCGAAAAGGGCATCGAGGCGGATCGGATGAACCCGGTCGGCTATGGCGAGTCGCAGCCGATCGACACCAACGAAACCGTCGAGGGTCGCGAGAAGAACCGCCGCGTCGAGCTCGACGTCGTGGAGTAAGCCTTATGCGGTTGTTGGGGCCCCCGCTGGGGCGAAAACACCCCAGAATG
>JBFMCQ010000001.1:65722-99100 GCA_040754295.1 Pseudomonadota bacterium
CGGCGTCCTCGCTCTGGTTCGGGTCTCAGCCTTGGGGGGTTGGTGCGCCCCCTGCGGCCCCCCAACAACCGCATCATTGCTCAATTAAGCACGTAGACGCTCGGCCCGAAGCGGCGCCGCAGCTCTTCGCGTGCGCGCCGCAGGGCCTCGCGCCGTTCGCGCGGCGCCAGCGTCTCTTCGGTCTGCGCCGGCACCTCGGCTGCGGCCGGCGGCGCACTGTCAGGCGCGAGCGTCGCCGACGGCAGCACCGCGGCGGTCGCGCTCAGATCGGTAGATCCGGCCGGCTCCGCGGCCAGCGCCGGCGTCGTCGCGGCGAGAATCCACAGCAGCAGAATCGGTTTGCGGGACATGGTGAGCTCCGGTGGTGGGGATGACGAGCTCACGCTACTCCGCAATATCCCGTTGATAATCCGGGTCTCTGGACTTAGATTCCTTCCAAATTGGAATCAATCGAGAGGGCGATGGACGACCTGCCGTATCTCGTGACCTTCGCGCACGTCGTCGACGCCGGCAGCTTCGCCGGCGCCGCGCAACGGCTCGGCATCGCCGCGTCGGCGGCGAGCAAGCACGTGTCCAAGCTCGAGCGCGCGCTCGGCGCGCGTCTGCTGCAGCGCTCGACGCGCAAGCTGTCGCTGACCGAAGCCGGCGCCGCGTACTACCAGCACTGTGCGCGCATCGTAGAAGAGCTCGAGCAGTCGCGCGAAGCGGTCGCACGCCTGCAGGCCGAGCCAGGCGGCCGCCTGCGCATCACCTGCCTCAACTCCTTCGTCAGCGCAGTGCTCGCGCCGCTGATGCCGGAGTTCCTGCGGCGCTATCCGAAGGTCGATGTCGAGATCGTCACCAGCGACCTGCCGGTGGACCTCGCGCAGGAAGGGCTCGACCTCGCACTGCGCATGACCGGCGCACCGTCGCCGCAGCTCGTCGCGCGACCGCTGGCGCCGCTGCGCTTCGTCGTCTGCGCCAGTCCGCGCTACTTCGCCGTGCACGGCCTGCCGCAGCAGCCGCAGGATCTGACCGCGCACGCACTGCTCGGCTATCCGCGGCACCTGAGCGACGACAACACCTGGCACTTCATGCGCGGCGCCGAGCGCATCGAGGTGCCGGCACCGACGCGCTTCGCGGTGAACAACATGCAGGCACTGCGCGCACTCGCCGTGGCCGGCAGCGGCATCACGCTGCTGCCGACCTATGTCGTCGGCGACGATCTGCGCGCCGGCCGGCTCACGGTCGCACTCGCCGACTACATCGGCTTCGACAATCCGCAGCTGTACGCGGTCTATCTGCCCAACCGCTACGGCTCACCGAAGCTGCGTGTGTTCGTCGAGTATCTGATCGAGAAGATCGGCAGCCCGCCGTTCTGGGATCGCGACCTGGGTTTTGCGTACGGCGCCTGATGCGGTTCGCTACGCTCACCGCATCCTACGGATCGCGACGTAGGATGTGGTGAGCCGAAGGCGAACCGCATCAAACTCCCGCCAAACCCCGCATCCCGTCATAGCCGAGCTTCACCGACAGCACGATCAGGATCCACTTGAACAGCGCGGCGAACTGCGCCTCGCTGACGTGGCCGTTGAGGCGCTTGCCCAGTGCGGTGCCGGCGATCACGGCGATGCACAGCGCGCCGAGCAACAGCGGCCGCGTGAGCGCGGAAAAGCCGACGAAGCCGTAAGCGGCGACGCGCAGCGCGTGGCCCAGCGACTGCGTCAGCGCCAGCGTGCCGATCGTCGTTTCCTTGCGCCATTCGGGACGGAAGAACAGGCGGCCGACGAACAAGCCGGTCGCGCCGACGAACATGCCGAGGCTGCCGTTGAGCAGCCCGGCGAGCGCGAACGCAGGCCGCCCCGGCAGCGCCGCCTTGTCGGCGCGCCCGGGCGCGAGCGAGGCGAGGATCAGCCCGGCGAGCGCCAGCCGCACGACGTCGACATTGACGTCTTCGACGAACGGTGCGACCAGAAACGTCGACGGCACCGCGGCGAGCGCGAACCAGCCGGCGGCATGCCATTCGACGTGGCGCAGATAGGCGATCGTGCGCGAACCGTTGGCGACGAACTGCACCGCCGCGAACAGCGGCACTGCTTCGGCCGGCGCCATGCCCAGCGCGTAGAACACGCCGATCAGGATCGTGCCACCGCCCAGCCCGGCGACGCCGGACAGCGTCGCGGTGAGAAAACCGACCAGCAGAATCGCCGCGTCGACCGCGCTCAAGGGCGCAGCTCGCGCGATCCCGGCGGCCGCGCATTGAGCACGCGCTGCCACTCCAGATAGCTGCGCAGCTCGGCGGCGCTGACGCGTGCGTTGCCGTCGGTGTCGATCTCGTCGAAGCTCGGCAGCAGCCGCGGCATGCCGTCGGCCGCTTCCTGGCGCGTCAGCGCTTCGTCGCCGTCGACGTCGGCGGCGTCGAACTGCTCGCGCATCGGCGCCAGCGCATCGCGCCGCGTGTCGGCCGCCCCCGGTCCGCCGCAGCCGGCCAGAAGCAGCAACAGCGCCACGAGCGACGCGCCCTTGCCCCCGTGCCCCTCGCGTGCGAGGGAAGCCGGCTTTCCTCGAAGCCTGCACATGACGCGCGTAGTGTGCCGCAGCGCGCGCCTCACGACACCAGCAGCGTTGCCAGCAGCAGCATCAGGCCCATGCCGAGCACATCGGTGAAGGTCGTCAGGAAGATGCTGCTCGCCGTCGCCGGATCGGCGCCGAAGCGGCGCAAGGTCAAGGGCACGAGCACGCCGAAGATGCCGCTGCCGGTGCAGGCGCCGGTCATCGCGACGACGATCGTCAGCGCCAGCCGCGGCGCATCGGGCGCGCCGGTCTGCGCCGCGTAGAACCACATCGCGGCCCCGGCGACGAGGCCGACGAGCAGGCCGTTGAGGGCGCCGAGCAGCGCCTCTTTGCGCAGCAGACTGCCGACGGATCTGTCGTCGAAGTCACCGAGCGTGAGTCCGCGCAGCGTGATCGCCAGCGCCTGGCAGCCGGTGTTGCCGCTCTGGCCGGCGAGCACCGGCAGGAACGCCGCGAGCGCGACGATGCGCGTGATCGTGTCTTCGAAGCTGCCGACGACGAAGGCCGCGGCGAACGCAGTCAGCAGATTGAGCTGCAGCCACGGATGACGCATGCGAAACGCCGACCACAGGCTCGTGTGCACACGCTCGTCCTTGTCGACACCGACCATCTGGCCGGACTGCGCGGTGATCTCGATCGCCTGGCGTTCGAACAAGCGCCAGCCGCGCACGACACCGACGAGGCGGCGCTCGCCGTCGACGACCGGGTACACCGGGTAGTGGCGGTGGACGGCGGCCTTGATCGCCTCGCCGGTCTCCATCTCGGCGTCGAGCGCGAAGGGGTCATTGAGCATGACCTCGGTCAGCGGCTGGTCGGGTGTGGCCAGCAGCAGATCGCGGATCACGACCAGCCCGCTGAGGCGCTCGTCGGCATCGGTGGTGTAGAGATAGGTGATCTGCCGCACGTCCTCGGATGCGCGTAGATACTCGATCGCGTCCTGCACCGTCGCCAGCTCCGGCAGCCTGCCGTGCACCGGCTCCATCAGCTCCTTGACCGTGCCGGGAATCTCGAGCGCGGTCGCCGTCGGCAGTGCCTGCGGGTGCAGGTGCGCCGGCAGGTGCTCGAGGATGTTCTGGCGCAGCGCGCCCGGCAGCTGCCCCAGCACGTCCGCGACGATTTCCGGCGACTCGCGCGACAGCAGCAGCGCCGCGTCCAGCGGCACGCGCGCACTTACGGCCCGCGTCAGGCTCGTGACGCGCTGCAGCTCGTCCATACACGACTCCAGGGTTGCTGCGCGCATTATGCAGCCGGCGCCTGCCTGCGGAATCGACAACGGCGCCGCCCACACGAGCAGCTCGCGGGACCTGCAGCAGCTTCGTCGCCGGCACCGAGAGCGCCGTCAGCGCACGGCGGCTGTGGCGAAGCGGCGGTCCCACTCGTCGCGCTGACGCACGAGGCGGCGGTCCTGCCACAGCAGGAACGGCCGCGTGCGCAGCTTTCGGCCGACGTCGCTGACGGCGAGATCGAGACTGCTGGCGATGCGCAGATTGCCATCGATCAGCTCCGAGCGTCCTGCGTGCTCGCGCGGGAGCTGCGGCAACTCGCGCCGCTGCGCCCGCACATAGAGCTCCGCGTCGTCGGGCTCGAACTCGGCCTGATACAGGCGGTTGTTGAAGAACTGCAGCTCCAGGCGGCCCTGCACGTCCCAGTGCCGGTACTGGTTCACGACGACGCTGTCGAGATTGCGCGGCGGCACGTCGGCGGCGACCGGCAGGTGGTTCGACTCGACGATCGGACTGAAACCCGCCTGCTCTAGGCCGTAGACGACTTCGTCGACGCTCAGATAGCTGCGATACGGGCCCAGCAGGCGCACCGGATCGGGCTCGACCCGGGTGAATGCGGCCATCTCCGACTCGGTCGCGATCGGCTCGCCCTGCTCTTCGTAGACCCGGGCCTCGGCGGCGGCCGCAGACGGCGGTGCCGGCGTGGCGGGCGCCGCCGCCGCAGGCGCCGGCGCAGCGGCCCTCTGCGGCGCCGGCTCCACGACCGCGACGGGCGCCGGCGCGGTTGCGCGCGGTACCACCGGTGTCTCCTCCGCGACCTGCGCGCGCTGCGGCTCGTCGGAGCGCAGCAGCGGCGACAGCCACGAATAGAGGCCGAACAGGATCAGCCCGCCCGCGAGCCAGCGCAGCGGCCGCCACTTCTTCCACCACAGCGGCGGCTCCAGCCAGTCGCGAGTCGTCGGTTGTGTGCTCATCGGCGGGATTGTAGCCATGCCCATTCATGCTGAGGCGCCAGCCCGCCGCATTATGGCGGCAAGCCCCTGCGCGTCACCACCAGCCGATCCGGTGCCTGCTGCGGCCGCGAAGACTCAGTCTTCGGGCTCATACCCCAGATTGGACGCGAGCCACTTCTCGGCCGTCGCCAGATCCCAAGCCTTGCGCCGCGCGTAGTCGGCGACCTGGTCCTTGTCGAGCCGGCCGACGACGAAGTACTGCGCCTGCGGATGTGCGAAGTACCAGCCGCTGACCGCGGCGCCGGGCCACATCGCGTAGCTCTCCGTGAGCCGGATGCCGCAGTTCCGCTCCACGTCGAGCAGGCGCCAGAGCGTCGCCTTCTCGCTGTGCTCCGGGCAGGCCGGGTAGCCGGGCGCGGGGCGGATGCCGCCGGACGTGCCGATGTACTTCTCCTCGATCAGCGCGGCGTTGTCGAGATGCTCGTCCGGCGCATAGCCCCAGAACTCCTTGCGCACGCGCTGGTGCAGGCGCTCGGCGAAGGCTTCGGCGAGACGGTCGGCGAGTGCTTCGAGCAGGATCGCGCTGTAGTCGTCATTGGCCTTGCGGAAGGCGGCGACGCGCTCCGCGCAGCCCAGCCCCGCCGTCACCGCGAAGGCGCCGACATAGTCATGCCGGCCGCTGCTGCGCGGCGCGACATAGTCGGCGAGGCAGCGGTGGGGCACACCGGCACGGTGCTCGGACTGCTGCCGCAGGTGGTGCAGGCGCGCGAGCACCTGGGTGCGCGTCTCGTCGCTGTAGACCTCGATGTCGTCGTCGTCGACCTGTGCGGCCGGAAACAGCCCGATCACGCCGCTCGCGGTCAGCCACTTCTCCTCGATGATGCGATCGAGCATCACCTGCGCGTCGGCCCAGAGCTTGCGTGCGGCCTCGCCCGTCGTCGGGCTGTTGAGCAGGTCGGGGTAACGGCCCTTGAGCTCCCAGGCGATGAAGAACGGCTGCCAGTCGATGTACTCGCGCAGCTCGGTGAGCGAATAGTCCTTGAACACGCGTACGTGCTGGACCGCGGCGTCGTGATGGCGATGATCGCAACTCGGGCCTTCGCAGACATCGCGCAGCTGCTGCGCGAGCATGCGCGGGCGCGGCGGGTGGTAACCGCTCCAGTCGATCGGCGTCTTGTTGGCGCGTGCGGCGGCGAGCGGCAGGAATTTTTCCTGGCGGTCCTTGTTCGCGTGGCGCTCGCGGATCTGGTCGTAGTCGGTCCGGATGTCGGCGAGCAGCTTCGGCCTCTGTTCCGCAGACAGCAGCGCGGAAACCACCGGCACCGAGCGCGAGGCGTCCTTCACCCAGATCACCGGGCCGTGATACGCCGGGTCGATCTTCACGGCCGTGTGCGCGCGCGAGGTCGTCGCACCGCCGATCAGGAGCGGCAGCTCGAAACCCTGGCGCTCCATCTCCTTGGCGAGGTTCACCATCTCGTCGAGCGAGGGCGTGATCAGGCCGGACAGGCCGATGACGTCGGCCTTCTCGGACTTCGCGGTGTCGAGGATCTTCTGCGCCGGCACCATGACGCCGAGGTCGACGACGTCGTAGTTATTGCACTGGAGCACGACGCCGACGATGTTCTTGCCGATGTCGTGCACGTCGCCCTTGACCGTGGCCATGACGATCTTGCCCTTGGCGCGAGACGCCTCGCCCGGCTTCTTCTCCGCTTCGATGAACGGAATCAGATAGGCGACCGCCTTCTTCATCACGCGCGCGGACTTCACGACCTGCGGCAGGAACATCTTGCCGGCGCCGAACAGATCGCCGACGACGTTCATGCCGTCCATCAGCGGGCCTTCGATGACCTCGAGCGGGCGCTTGCCCTGTGCGGCGAGCTCGGCGCGCAGCTCCTCGGTGTCGGCCTCGACGTGCTGGTCGAGCCCCTTGACCAGCGCATGCTTGATGCGCTCGCGCACCGGCAGGCCGCGCCATTCTTCTTCCGATTCCCGATTCCCGATTCCCGATTCCCGGACGCGATAGCGCTCGGCGATTTCCAGCAGGCGCTCGGTGGCGTCCTCGCGCCGGTTGAGGATCACGTCCTCGATGCGCTCGCGCAGCTCGGGATCGAGCTCGTCGTAGACCACCAGGGCACCGGCATTGACGATGCCCATGTCCATGCCGGCCCTGATCGCGTGGTACAGGAACACCGAATGGATCGCCTCGCGTACCGCGTTGTTGCCGCGGAACGAGAACGAGACGTTCGAAACGCCGCCGGAGACCTTTGCCCCCGGCAGGTTCTGCTTGATCCAGCGCGTCGCCTCGATGAAGTCGACGCCGTAGTTGTTGTGCTCCTTGAGCCCGGTCGCGACCGCGAAGATGTTCGGGTCGAAGATGATGTCCTCGGCGGGAAAGCCGACCTGCTCGGTGAGAATGCGGTAGGCGCGCGCGCAGATGTCCTTGCGCCGCTGCAGGGTATCGGCCTGGCCCTGCTCGTCGAAGGCCATGACGACGACCGCGGCGCCGTACTTGCGGCACAGCCGCGCCTGCTCGATGAACTTGTCTTCGCCCTCCTTCATCGAGATCGAGTTGACGACCGGCTTGCCCTGCACGCACTTGAGGCCGGCCTCGATGACCTCCCACTTCGACGAGTCGATCATCACCGGCACGCGCGAGATGTCCGGCTCGGAGGCGATCAGCTTGAGGAAGCGCTGCATCGCGCTCACGCCGTCGAGCATGCCCTCGTCCATGTTGACGTCGATGATCTGCGCGCCGGATTCGACCTGCTGGCGCGCGATGTCGAGCGCCGCGGCGTAGTCGCCGGCCTTGATCAGGTTCCTGAACCTGGCCGAGCCGGTGACGTTGGTGCGCTCGCCGACGTTGACGAAGTTGATCTCGGGCGTGAGATTCAGCGGCTCCAGACCGGCCAGCCGCAGCATGGGTGGCGGCTGCGCCGGCGTGCGCGGCGTCTGATCGGAGACCGCCTGCGCGATCGCGGCGATGTGCGCCGGCGTCGTGCCGCAGCAGCCGCCGACGATGTTGACCAGCCCTGAAGCCGCGAACTCGCGCAGGATCGCAGCGGTGTCCTCCGGCCGCTCGTCGTACTCGCCGAAGGCATTGGGCAGCCCGGCGTTCGGGTAGCAGGAGACGTAGCAGTCGGCGACGCGCGCCAGCTCGGCGATGTACGGCCGCATGTCCTTGCCGCCGAGCGCGCAGTTCAGGCCGACGGCCAGCGGCCGCGCGTGGCGGATCGAGTTCCAGAACGCCTCGGTGACCTGGCCCGAGAGCGTGCGGCCGGAGGCGTCGGTGATCGTGCCGGAGATGATCACGGGCAGCCGCAGCCCGCGCTCTTCGAACAGCGTCTCGCAGGCGAAGATCGCGGCCTTGGCGTTGAGCGTGTCGAAGATGGTCTCGATCAGCAGCAGGTCGGCGCCGCCGTCGACCAGGCCGCGCGCCTGTTCCAGATAGGCGGAAACCAGCGCGTCGTAGGTGATGTTGCGCGCGCCGGGGTCGTTCACGTCCGGGCTGATGCTGCAGGTGCGGCTGGTCGGGCCAAGCGCGCCGGCGACGAAACGCGGCCGCTCCGGCGTCTTCGCGGTCCAGGCGTCGGCGGCCTGGCGCGCGAGCCTGGCGGCCTCCAAGTTGATCTCGTAGGCCAGCGCCTCCATGCCGTAGTCGGCCAGCGAAATGATCTGCGCGTTGAAGGTGTTGGTCTCGACGATGTCGGCGCCGGCCTCGAGGTACTTGCCGTGGATCTCGCGGATGATGTCCGGCTGCGTCAGCACCAGCAGATCGTTGTTGCCCTTGAGATCGCGCGGCCAGTCGGCGAAGCGCGCGCCGCGGTAGTCGGCCTCCTCGAGCCGGTAGCCCTGGATCATCGTGCCCATCGCGCCGTCGATCACGAGGATGCGGCTTTTCAGCAAGGACTCGAGGTGGGCCTGGGCCGGGTGCAGATTCATGGTGCGACGGATGACCGGAAGCGAGGGCAAAGTATATTCGCTTATGCGGATGAGCGGATGCGTCATTCCTGCGAACCGCGGCCGGGAAGCGCAAGGCGCGTGTAACCGGACCGTCACGCAGATGTCGGCCCACAGCCACGGAGGCTGCCCGAGGCTGTCATCGAACTGTCAGACCGCCTGCACAGAAACAACAAGCGCGCTCACTAGACTGCCCGCGACTTTTTCGACGGGGGGGCCCGATCGTGTTGCGAGGACAGATCCCGACGCCGGCGGCACCGCAGCGGCGCGCCGCCGCAGCCGCCGAGCTGCGCCGCGGCATCGTGCTGGCGCTGGTCGCCGGGCTCTACTTCGTCGTCGTCGAGGTCGTCGTCGGCTGGGCGCGCCTGCTCGGTGACGCCGTGCACGCCGGTGCAGTGCCGCTGCTGCTGGTGGCGCTTGGCGTCGTCGGCAGCTATGTGCTGCGGGCGCTGCGCATTCGCGCGGCGCTGGCCGCTAGGGCGCGCCTGCGGCTGGTGGACGTCGTGCGCGTGTTCGCCGTGCACAACGCCGCCAACTGGCTGCTGCCGGCGCGCACCGGCGAGATCAGCCTGCCGCTGCAGCTGCGCCGGCATTTCGCCGTACCGCTGGCGCAGGGTACGGGCTTGCTGCTGTGGTTGCGCCTGCAGGATCTGCACGTGCTGACGACGATCGGCGGCCTGGCACTGTGCGCCGGCGCCGGTGGCAGCTGGAGCCGGCTCGGCGCACTGATGGTCGCCGCAGGTGTCGCGCTGCCGCTGCTGGGCTGGCAGCTGGCACCGCGCCTGGGTGCACGCTCGCCGCGCCTGCGCCGCGTCGTCGAAGCGGCGCCGCGCCGAGCGCGCGCCGTGCTCGCCGATCTCGCGCTCAGCTGGGCGGCGTGGACGGTCAAGCTGCTGGCGCTGGGCGGCGCGCTGGCCTGGCTGCTGGCGATCCCCGTCGCCGGCGGCGTCCTTGGCGCACTGGGCGGCGACGTCGCCGCGGTGCTGCCGGTACACGCGCCGCTGGGCGCAGGCAGCTATGAGGCCGGCGTGCTGCTCGGCGTCGCGCCCTGGCGCATGCAGGCCGGCATCGACATCGCGGCGGCACTGGCGGCCGCCGTGCAGTTGCACGCGCTGCTGCTGCTCACGGCGCTGGCCGGCGGCGCTTTCGGCATCACGCTGCGCATCCGGCCCGTGCCCGTCGCAGCTGCGGCGGACGACCGGCCGGTGGCCGTGGAGCCGGCGCCATGAACGCCGCGCTGCCGCTCCGGCCGCAGGCGGCGAGTCTGTCAGTCGTCGTGCCGCTGTACAACGAAGCCGGCAACGTGCTGCCGCTGGTCGATCGCATCCACGTGGCGCTGGCCGATCACGCCGCGCCCTGGGAGCTGATCCTCGTCGACGACGGCAGCCGCGACGCGACCGCCGCCGAGGTCGCGCAGGCGCGCGAACGCCACGGCGAACACGTCCGCAGCCTGCGCTTCGCGCGCAATCACGGCCAGACCGCGGCGATGCAGGCCGGCATCGACGCCGCACGCGGCGAGCTGATCGCCACGCTCGACGGCGACCTGCAGAACGATCCCGCCGACATCCCGCGCATGATCGAAGCGCTGCAGCGCCGCGATCTCGATCTGCTGTGCGGCCGGCGCGCCGATCGCCAGGACGCCTGGCTGTGGCGCAAGCTGCCGTCGCGCATCGCCAACCGGCTGATCGCGCGTGTCACCGGCGTGCGCATCTCCGACTACGGCTGCTCGCTCAAGCTCTACCGCGCGCGTGTGATCAAGCGCGTGCGCCTGCATGGCGAGATGCACCGGCTGATCCCGGTCTGGGCGGCGATGGTCACTGCACCGGCGCGCATCGGCGAGATCGACGTGGGGCATCACCCGCGCACGATGGGTGAGTCCAAGTACGGACTGTCGCGCACGTTCCGCGTGGTGCTCGATCTGCTGACCGCGTTCTTCTTCCTGCGCTTCCAGACGCGGCCCGGACATTTCTTCGGCGGACTGGGCCTGCTGTCGGGCGCGCTCGGCGGCGGCGTCATGATCTGGCTTATGTGGTGCAAGTTCGTGCTCGGGCAGGACATCGGCACGCGGCCGATGTTCTTCACCGCGATCCTGCTGCTGATGTTCTCGATCCAGTTCATCACCACCGGCATCCTCGCCGAGATGCTCACCCGCGTGTTGCAGCAGGACAGGCCGCAGGCCCTGGTCGAGCACGACGGCAGACCCGGCACGCCGCTGATCGGCGCCGACGAGGCCTGGCACCTGCCGGCGGCCAGCCGCAGCGGGCGAGGCTGACGTGAGCGCGTCTCGACAAGGTCTGGCGCTCGCGCTCCTGGCCTTCGCCGGGTTCTGGGCCGGAAGCTGGCAGCTGCCGCTGTTCGATCTCGACGAGGGCGCGTTCAGCCAGGCGACGCTGGAGATGCTAGCCAGCGGCAACTACCTGACCACCACGCTCGACGGCGCGCCGCGCTACGACAAGCCGATGCTCAGCTACTGGTTGCAGGGCCTGTCGGTGTCGCTGCTGGGCGTGAACGAGTTTGCCTTCCGGCTGCCGTCGATGCTGTGCGCGAGCCTGTGGATGTGGCTGCTGTTCGACTTCGTGCGCCGGCGAGCCGCGGCACCGCAGGCGCCCTGGCTCGCCGCCGGCAGCCTGGCGCTGTCGCTGATGCCCGGCGTGATCGGCCACGCGGCGACCGCGGACGCGCTGCTCAATCTGCTGATCGCGGCGTGCCTGCTCGACATCTGGCGCTATTTCGAGCTGCGCGAGCAGGGCGGCTCGCCGTCACGGGCGCGCCGCCTGGTCTGGCGCGTCTACCTGTGGATGGGCCTGGGCGTGCTCGCCAAGGGTCCGGTCGCCGTCGTCATTCCGCTGGCCGCCAGCCTGGTCTTTGCGCTTGGCGCCGGACGCGGCCGCGACTGGCTGCAGGCGGCCTGCGACTGGCGCGGCTGGCTGGTCGCACTCGGCGTCGTGCTGCCCTGGGGCGTCGCCTGCTGGCTGGCGGACGACGGCGAGTTCATCCGTCGCTTCCTGCTCGACCATAACCTCGACCGTTACCAGAACACGTTGCAGGATCACGGCGGCCGGCTGTGGTACTACCTCGTCGCGCTGCCGCTGATCGTTGCGCCGTTCACCGCGCTGCTGCCGGCAGCGCTATGGCGCGGCCTGGCCGGCGACGCACTGGACCGCTACTGCCTGATCGGCTTTTGCGTCGTGCTGCTGATCTTCTCGTTCTCGCGCACGCAGCTGCCGCACTACCTGCTGTATGGCGCCACGCCGCTGCTCGTGCTGTTCGGCCGCAACGCGACGCGGCTGCCGGCCAAGCCCTGGCTGCTGGCTCCGGCGGTCGTTCTGCTGCTGCTGTTCACGGCCCTGCCGTGGCTGCTGGAGCGGGTCGAGACCCGGCCGCAACGGGCCTGGGAAGCGGGCATCCTCGGCGAGGCACTGGCCGCCTTCGACTGGCGCTACAGCCTGTTGTGCGCGCTCGCACTGGCGGCCTTGGCCGGCAGCGCGCGGCTGCGGCCGGTGCCGGCGCTGCTCGGCGCGGCCGGCGCCCTGAGCCTGGTCACCTGGCTCGGCGTCGTGCCGGTGCTGGCGCAGGCGCAGCAGGCGCCGACGCGCGAAGCCGCGCGCATCGCGCGCGCGCTGCAGCGACCCGCGGTCAGCTACGCGACCGATCTGCCGACGTTCAGCGTCTACCGCGGCGCGCCGACGCCGCGGCGCCTGCCCGAGCCGGGCGAACTGGTATTCCTGCGCGCCGACAAACTGCCGAAGCTGCGCGCGGCGCTCGACGCGGAGCGCCTGCAGCCGATCTACCGCAGGGGCGGTGTCGCGCTGCTGCAGTACGGCGAGCCGCCGCCGGCCGGCACTGACCACCTCGCTCTCGATCAGCGCCCATGAACGCCTATCTGCTCGCCCTGCAGCGCCGCCTGGCCCAGAATCGCGACGTCCTGCAGGCCGCGCCGGCGGTGCCGCGGCAGCTGCGCACGATCACGCTGGTCCTGCTCTGGACCGCGGCGCTGACCGCGGGCCTGCTCGGCTATCACGCCGGCTTTGCGCCACTCAACACGCTGGGCGCACAGCTTGGCGCACACAGCCTGCAGATGCTCACCTACAGCGGCGACACGCTGTTCGCCGTGCTGCTGCTGCTGCCGGCGGCGCGGCGCTTTCCGCAGATCGTCTGGCTCGGCATCGTCGCGGCCGTCATCGCCGCGCTGATCTCGCACGGCCTCAAGCCGCTGATCGACAGCGCGCGTCCGCCGGCGGTGCTGGCCGCTGACAGCTTTCACCTGGTCGGTACGGCCTACCGGTCACGCAGCTTCCCGTCGGGTCACACGGTGACCGCCTTCGTCGCCGCCGGCGTCTATGCCTGGTTCCTGCGGCCGGTGTGGCTGCGCGCGCTGCTGCTGCTGCTGGCCACGGCGGTCGGCTTCAGCCGCGTGGCCGTCGGCGTGCACTGGCCGGTCGACGTGCTCGCCGGCGCCGCACTGGGCCTGGGCAGCGTGGCCTTCGCCGGCTGGCTGACGCTGCGCTGGCGCGCCGGCCTGCGCTTCCTGCCCTACCACGGAATCGTGCTGCTACTCAGCCTCACCGCCGTCGCTGCGCTGTTCGTGCGCGCACCTTACGACGCGGCGACGCCGCTGCTGCATACCACCGCCTGCGCCGGGCTGACGATCGCACTGCGCGATTTCCTCGTGCTGCCGGTGCTCGACGCGCTGCAGCTCGCCCCACAACCGCCGCTGCGCGCCAAGGGCCTGCTCGTACAGCGAAGGAGCTGACGCCCCTACGGCGCCATCCAGGCCGATGACGCTGTTCCGCCATATCTTCGACAAGCTGCTGCAGCGCTGGCTCGGCGCCGTCGGCGTGCTGCTGGCGCTGACCCTGATCACGCGCAGCCTGCGCTTCATCGCCGAAGCCGCCGCCGGGGGCATTCCGGCGAACGTCGTGCTGCCGCTGGTCGGGCTGCAGAGCCTGCAGGTCCTGTCGTTCCTGATGCCGGCGAGCCTGCTGCTGGCGGCGCTGCTGACGCTGTCGCGGCTGCACGACGACAACGAGCTCGCCGGGCTGCTCGGCTGCGGCGTATCGCCGTACGCGCTCGCGCGTCCGCTGCTGGTCTTCGGCCTGCTCGGCGCGCTGGCCGCGGCGGCGCTGGCGCTGCAGATCTCGCCCTGGGCGGCGCGCGCCTACGAGCGCCAGGTGAAGACGGCTCGTGCCGCGGCGCAGACGATGATTCTGCGTGCCGGCGAAGTGCGCAGGCTGGCGCGCGGCAGCGCCGTGGTCTACGCCGCCGATTCGGCGTCCGGCGGCCGGCTGCAGCAGGTGTTCTCATGGTTCTCGGATGCGCGCGGCGAGCACGTGCTGGTCGCGGGCAGCGGCCGCTGGCAGGCGCAGGCGGCGCAGGCCCTGCAGCTGACTGACGGGGTGCAGCTGCTGGAGGCGCGCAGCGGCAACGTCGACCTGTTCCGTTTCGATCATGCGCGCATTGGCGTCGATACCACGCCGGGCGGTCCGCTGAATCTGCGGCGCCGTTATCTCCCCACCGCGCGGCTGTGGGGCGCCGCCGACCGCGCCGCGCAGGCCGAGCTGCAGCGCCGGCTCGGCCTGCCGCTGGCCAGCCTGCTGATGGTCGCCGCCGCGCTGGCGCTGGCACCGCAGACGCCGCGCAGCGGCACGGCGCCGCGCATGCTGGCCGCAGTGCTCGGCTACGTGCTCTACAACAACCTGCTGAGCGCGAGCCACGGCTGGACCGAGAAAACGCGGTGGCCGGTCGCACTCGGACAATGGTGGGTGCATGCGCTGCTGCTCGCGGCCGTCGCGGCCGCGTTGTACCGGCGCTACGGCCTGCCCTCCTGCGCCGGCCCTCGCAGCCTGCGGCCGGCCGCCTCCGGCCGGCCGCGATGAGCCGCGTCGATCGCTACCTGATGCTGCGCGTGCTGCTCGGCTGTGCGCTGGTCGGCTGCGGCCTGCTGGCGGTTTACCTCGTATTGGCGATGGTCGCCGAATCCTCGGATGCCGGACGCTGGAGCGACGCAGCGCGTGAAGCGGTGCTGAGCCTGCCGCTGACGGCGCAGCGGCTCGCACCGGCGCTGGCGCTGTTCGGCGGACTCGCCGCGCTCGCGCCGCTGGTGCGGCGCAACGAGCTGACCGCGCTGCTCGCAGCCGGATGCGCGCCCGCGCGCATCGCGCGCGGGCCCTTGCTGGCCGCGCTGCTGCTGGGACTGGCGGGCATGGCGAATTCGCAGTGGCTGGTGCCGCCGGCCGCGCGCAGCGCCGCCGGCGAGCAGGCGCTGTGGCTGCGCGCGCAGCACAGCATGGTGCACATCGGCCGCGTCGGTGCTAACGGGCAGCTGGCCGATCTGAGCCTGTACGACCTGGAAGGCGGCAGGCTGCGCGCCGTCGTGCGCGCCCGCGGCGCCCGCTACGACGCGTCCGGGCACTGGCAGCTGCAGGACGCGCGCCGGCTCGCGCTCGATGCCGGCGACGGCATCCGTCTGAGCCGCCATTCGCGGCTGCTGTGGCGCGACGCGCCGCCGCCGCAGATCCTGCGCTCGGCGCTGCTGGAGCTCAACGCCGTTGGCCTGCTCGACCTCGCCCGTTACGTCGCCTTCCTGCGCGCCAGCCAGGTGAACGCGGATGCGGCGCGCACGCGCCTGCTGCGCCTGCTGATGCAGCCGCTGCTGATCGCGGCGATGATCCTGCTCGGCGTCGCCGGACTATGCGCCCCGCGTCCGCGCGCTGACCAGGCGCGCCGGCTGGCGCTGATCGGCAGCTTCGGCATCGGCGCGCTGCTCGTCGACGAAACGCTGGCAGCGCTCGGGCAGCTCGGTCTGCTGGGCACCTTCACGGCGACGATGCTGCTGCCGCTGACCCTGCTGCTGCTCGTCGCACTGCGGCTCGCGATGCCTACGCGGCGCCCGCCCTCACCGGCACGGCCAGCGGGCGCGCCGACGCGCCACGCAGCCGTGACATGAGCGCGTACAGCGCCAGACTGCAGGCCCAGACGACGAAGTAGGTAAACAGCACGTCGCTGACGAAGTGCTTGCCCTGCGCGACGCGCACGGCACCGATGCACAGGCCGGCGACGATGCCGGCGATGTGCCAGAAGCGTTTGCGTTGGCGGATCACGTAGCCGATGGCGAGCAGGTAGAAACCCATCGCGGCATGACCGCTGACGAAGGAGCAGTTGCTGCGACAGCCTTCGCCGATCCTGCCGGCAGCGACGAAATCCTGGACACCGCCGAACTGCGCGGTCTGGATCGGCCGCGGCCGTCCCCAGTTGTTCTTGAACAGGTTGTGCGTCGCCAGACCCGGACCGATCGCCAGCGCCAGCAGCAGAAACCACGCGGCCGGACGCATGTGCGCCAGGCTTTCGCGCCAGACATAGCTGCAGGCGGCGATTCCGATCAGCACCGCCGCGTAGGCGATGGAGAAGAAATTGACGCTGCGATAGACCGTCATCGTCAGCCAGTGCTCCTTCAGAAAGAAGCCCTGGTCCGGCTCGAACAGCGCATGGCTGGCGGCCAGGTCCAGCTCCGGCCAGAGATTGAACAGCAGCAGGAACAGGATGATCAGCACGGCTTGCGGAACGACGGCTGGCATGGCAGTTACCGGGGTCGAACGAGAAAGGGGTGGAGGACGAGGCTGTAGTCGGCCCGCAGCGCGACGCGCACCGGGGGGCAGGGCCTGCACCGGCCCGAACAGCGTTTCCAGGCACTCCTCGGCGGCCGCGCTGCGGCTGACGTACAGCCACCGCGACGCTGCCCCCGGGCGGTGACCGCGAAGGCCGCCGTAGCGACCGGCAACGCCGCCTGCAGGCTCGCGGCGCGGGCGTCGCTTCTCCTCGATGCGATCGATGGCAGCCAGCAGGCTCATGCGGGGATGGCGTCCTACGGTGTCGTGGTGAATGCAGCCGGGGCGGGACCCGCGCGCGGGCGCAGTCTACTTTGGCCGCGGCCTCGATGCACTCGTGCCGCGCCGGCGAAGGCCCGGTAGCGGCCGGCGAGAGGTCCGGGCGGGGCTCGTACCGCTCATCCGGCGATCGCCACCTCGTGTCACCGCCAGCGCCGCATACGCCGTCCCCCGCAGTATGTTTTGCTCACTGTCTTCGCCAACGCTCCGACTGCACAGTAGGCCGACGCGAGCAACCGTCTCTCCCCCCAACCCGGATCTCCCCAACCTTCCGGGTTACTCGGGCCAAGCCTTACGGCTTGGCCTTTTTTTTGGCACAGCGGCGCCCTGCGCAAGAGCCGGGCCGCCGGTGTCCTGGGGATTTGGAACAATCACTGGATCGCTTTGCGGTAACATGCGCCGCCTTTTTTTGCACGACCCGCGAGAGTTCCATGCAGTACAAGAAATGGCGCTGCCTGATCTGCGACTTCGTCTACGAGGAAGAAAAAGGTCTGCCCGAAGAAGGCATTGCGCCAGGCACGCGTTGGGAGGACGTACCGGAGAGCTGGACCTGCCCGGACTGCGGCGCGTCGAAGTCCGACTTCATGATGGTCGAGGCCGACTGAAGCGAGCGGTACGATTCGTGCTTACCCGGCGGCGGGTCTGCGGCACGGTGGGCCGCCGCCTGCATGGCAGCCGCCCGATACGAATCCGATGACCGATCCTTCACACGCGGCGACGCACCACCCGGCTCGGCGATGCCGGCGCGCGGTCTGAATCGACGGCTGCGCGGCCGCTGGCGCGTCGCCTGGCGGCGGTGGCGCCCGCGCGTCGCCTACTGGTCGGCAGCGGCCGGCATCGGCCTCGCGGCGGCGGCTTTCGCCTGGGGCGCCGAGTCGGTGCAGCATCTGTTCTTCGCGCTCAACGAGCGCTTGCCCTGGCTGCCGCTGCTGCTGACGCCGCTGGGCATGGTGGCCGTGGCCTGGGCAACCCTGCGCGTGGCGCCGGCCGCGGCCGGCAGCGGCATTCCGCAGGTGCTCGCCGCGTTGCGCAACGAAGGGCGCGCGCTGCGCGAGCAATTGCTGGCGCTGCGCACTGCGGCGGTCAAGATGCTGTTCACGGTCGTCGGCATGGCCTGCGGCGCATCGGTCGGTCGCGAGGGTCCGACGGTGCAGATCGGTGCGGCGATCGCCAACGTGGTCGGCAGCCGCAGCCGTCACCCCGGCGTGCAGCGCAGCCTGATCCTCGCCGGCGGCGCGGCAGGCATCGCCGCCGCCTTCAATACGCCGGTCGCCGGCATCGTCTTCGCGTTCGAGGAGCTCGCGAGCAGCCTCGAGGAGCGCGCCAGCGGCACGCTGCTGCTGCTGGTGATCATCGCCGCGGTCGTCGCGATGTCGCTGCTCGGACAGCGTGTCTACCTCGGCGTCGTCGATGCGCATCTGGTGCACTGGGACGAATGGCGCGCGGTGCTGATCTGCGGTGTCGTCGGCGGCCTCGCCGGCGGCGTATTCAGCCGGCTGCTGTACGCGGGCTCGCGCCAACTACGTCGCCTGCGCGTCCGCTATGGCTGGCGCGTGCCGGCGGCCTGCGGCCTCGCCGTCGCCATGCTCGGCCTGCTCTCGCTCGGCAGCAGCTACGGCAGCGGCTACAAGGAAACGCTCACGGCGCTACAGACGCCGCAGGCGCTGTCGCCGTTCTATCCGCTGTTCAAGGCCGCGGCGACGCTGCTGTCGTACCTGAGCGGCATCCCCGGCGGCGTGTTCTCGCCGTCGCTCGCGGTCGGCGCCGGGATCGGTGCCGACCTCGCGCGCCTGATCGACTTCGCTCCGGCCGCCGCCGTCGTGCTGCTGGCGATGAGCGCCTACTTCGCCGGCGTCACGCAAACGCCGCTGACCGCCGCCGTGATCGTGTCCGAGATGACGCTCGACCAGCGCATGATTCTGCCGCTGATGGCGGCGAGTCTGCTCGCTGCCGGCATCGCGCGTCTGATCTGGCGCGATTCTCTGTACCGCGCGCTGATGCGCGACATTCTCGCCGACAACGCCGAGGCGCGGCCGCCGCCCGCGGCGGCGCCACCGAACCCGCGGTCCTGACCGCAAAAAAACCTTTCGCCACAGAGCCCACGGAGAGAACACAGACATGACGCGCCGTTTCTCTCGGGGTTCTTGTGTACTCTGTGGCGAATCGCTCCTGTCACACGCGACATGAAAGTCTGGCCCGGCACCCCTTATCCGCTCGGCGCCACCTTCGACGGCGCTGGCACCAACTTCTCGCTGTTCTCGGAGGTTGCGCAACGCGTGGAGCTGTGCCTGTTCGGGCGCGATGGCACGGAAACGCGCATCGATCTGCCGGAGGTGACCGGGTACTGCTGGCATGCCTACCTGCCCGACGTGCAGCCGGGCCAGCGCTACGGCTTCCGCGTCCACGGACCGTGGGCGCCCCAGGACGGGCATCGTTGCAATCCGGCGAAGCTGCTGCTCGACCCGTACGCAAAGTCCTTCGACGGCCAGGTCCAGTGGCACGACGCGGTATTCCCGTACCGCATCGGCAAGGGACCGGACGTGAAGAGCGACCGCGACAGCGCGCGCCATATGCCCAAGTGCATCGTCGCGCAGCCGCATTTCCAGTGGGACGGCGACTACCGGCTGCACCGTCCCGGACACGAAACCGTCATCTACGAAACCCACGTCAAGGGCTTCACCGTGCGCATGGAGGCGATCCCCGTGGAGCTGCGCGGCACCTACGCCGGACTCGCGCATCCGGCGGCGATCGAGCATCTGACCAAGCTCGGCATCACCGCCGTCGAGCTGATGCCGGCGCACCAGTTCGTGCACGACCGCCACCTCGTCGACCGCGGTCTGCGCAACTACTGGGGCTACAACACGATCGGCTATTTCGCCCCGCACAACGAGTACGCGGCGGACAAGCGCCCCGGCGCGGTCGTCGCGGAGTTCAAGCAGATGGTGCGCGCACTGCACCGCGCCGGCATCGAGGTGATTCTCGACGTCGTCTACAACCACACCGCCGAGGGCAATCACCTCGGTCCGATGCTGTCGTTCCGCGGCATCGACAACGCCGCGTACTACCGGCTCGAGGACGACCGGCGCTATTACAAGGACTACACCGGCACCGGCAACAGCCTCAACATGCGCCATCCGCACGTGCTGCAGCTGATCATGGATTCGCTGCGCTACTGGGTGCTGGAGATGCACGTCGACGGCTTCCGCTTCGATCTCGCGGCCACGCTCGCGCGCGAGCTGCACGACGTCGACCGCCTGTCGGCGTTCTTCGACCTCGTGCAGCAGGATCCGGTCGTGAGTCAGGTCAAGCTGATCGCCGAGCCCTGGGACGTCGGCGAGGGCGGCTACCAGGTCGGCAACTTCCCGCCGGTGTGGTCGGAGTGGAACGGCCGCTACCGCGACTGCGTGCGCGACTTCTGGCGCGACCAGGGCGCCACGCTCGGCGAGTTCGCCTACCGCATCACCGGCAGCTCCGATCTCTACGCCGGCACGACGCGCACTCCGTTCGCGAGCGTCAACTTCATCACCGCACACGACGGCTTCACGCTGCGCGACCTGGTTTCGTACAACAGCAAGCACAACACCGCCAACGGCGAAGACAACCGCGACGGCAGCGACGACAACCGGTCGTGGAACTGCGGCGTCGAGGGTCCGACCGACGATCCGCAGATCCTGCAACTGCGCGCGCGCCAGGTGCGCAACATGCTGGCGACACTGATGCTCTCACAGGGCATCCCGATGCTGCTCGGCGGCGACGAGATCGGACGCACACAGGGCGGCAACAACAATGCCTACTGCCAGGACAACGAGATCTCCTGGTACGACTGGGACAACGCCGACCAAGACCTGCTCGCGTTCTGTCGCGAGCTGATCGCCTTCCAGCACGCACATCCGGTATTCCGCCGCCGCCACTGGTTCCACGGCCGCCCGATCCACGGCAGCGCCTGCACCGACATTGCCTGGTTCGCCCCGGACGGCACGCAGATGGCCGAGCAGGACTGGGGCGCAGGCGAAGCACGCACGCTCGGCGTGTTCCTCAACGGCCACGAGATTCCCAACCCGAACCCCAAGGGCGATCCGGTCGCCGACGACAATTTCTTCCTGATCTTCAACGCGCACCCTGAAGCGCGGAGCGTCGTCCTGCCCGGTGAGCCCTGGGCTCGCCGCTGGCGGCTCGTGCTCGATACGGCGGTGGGCTGGCTCGACGCGCAGAAGACGGCGGCGGCGGCCGGCGGCAGCAGCGTGGACATCGCGGGGCGCGGGCTGCAGGTGTACTGCGATGCCGGTTGAGCCGCGTGCGGCCTACCGCGTACAGCTGCGGCCCGGCTTCGGCCTCGACGCCGGTGCGCAGATCGCACCGTATCTGGCGAAGCTCGGCGTCAGCCACTTCTTCGCGTCACCCTATCTGCAGGCCGCGCCGGGCAGCCAGCACGGCTACGACATCGTCGATCCGACCCGCGTCAATGCCGAGCTCGGCGGCGAGGACGCGCATGCGCGCCTGTGCGCGGCGCTGGCCGCCCACGGGCTCGCGCAGATGCTCGACATCGTCCCCAACCACATGGCCGTCGCCGGGCGCGCCAATCCGTGGTGGTGGGACGTGCTCGAGCACGGGCCGTCGAGCCGCTACGCGACGTTCTTCGATGTCGACTGGGAGTCGCCCGAGCAGCGCCTGCAGAACAAGGTGCTGCTGCCGGTGCTCGGCGATCAGTACGGCCGCGTGCTCGAAGCCGGCGAGATCCGCCTGCGCCACGCCGGCGGCGAGCTCACGCTGCATTATCACGAGCACGCGTTCCCGGTCGATCCGGCCACGCTCGAACCGCTGCTCGCGACGGCCGCCGTGCGCTGCGGCTCGGAGGTGCTCGGCTTTCTTGCCGACGCCTGCGGGCGCCTGCCGCAGGCCACCGCGACCGGCCGCGGCGCGGTCGACCGTCGCCAGCGCAATGCGATGGTAATCCACGACATGCTCGCGCGCCTGTGCCATGACGAGCCGGTCGTCGCCGCGGCGATCGATGCGGCGGTCACCCATCTCAACAGCGAGCCCGACGCGCTCGACGCGCTGCTCGATCGCCAGAATTATCGGCTCGCGTACTGGCGCACCGCCGGTCGCGATCTCGGCTACCGGCGCTTCTTCGACATCAACACGCTGGCGGGTCTGCGTGTCGAGGACGAGGAAGTGTTCGAGCAGACCCACGGGCGCGTCGTCGACTGGGTCGCACGCGGGGCGCTGGCTGCGCTGCGCGTCGACCATCCCGACGGCCTGCGCAATCCGGCACAGTATTTCTATCGGCTGCGCAAAGCCTGTCCGCAGGCCTGGATCGTCGCCGAGAAGATCCTGTCGCCGGACGAATCCCTGCCGGACGACTGGCCGATTGCCGGCACGACCGGCTACGAGTTCCTCAACCTCGCCACGGGTCTGTTCGTCGATCCTGCCGGAGAGGCGCCTTTGACCGCCCTCTACGCCGAGCTTTGCGGCGAGACCGCGGATTTCGCGACGATCGCGCAGAGCTGCAAGCGCGAGGTGCTGACCGAGCTGCTCGGCAGCGAGCTGAACCGGCTCACCGCGCTGCTCCTGACGATCTGCGAGCGCCACCGCCGCCACCGCGACTACACGCGCCACGAGCTGCACGAGGCGCTGCGCGAGACGGCGGTGTGCATGCCGGTCTACCGCACCTACGTGCGCTACCCCGACGGCGTCGTTGCCGACGCCGACCGGCGCTGCATCGACGCGGCGATCGCGCAGGTGATCGCCGCGCGGCCCGACCTCGACGCCGAGCTACTGCGCTTCCTGCGCGATCTGCTGCTGCTGCGCGTGCCCGGTGCGCTCGAAGGCGAGCTGGCGATGCGCTTCCAGCAGCTGACCGGACCGGCGACCGCCAAGGGCATCGAGGACACCGCGCTGTACCGCTACCACCGTCTGGTCTGCCTCAACGAAGTCGGCGGCGATCCGGGGCACTTCGGCACCCGTCCGGATCGGTTCCACGCGTTCTGCAGCGAGGTTCAGCAGCGGCGTCCGCAAACGCTGCTGACGACGTCCAATCACGACACCAAGCGCTCGGGAGACGTGCGCGCACGCCTGGCGCTGCTCTCCGAAATCCCCGCGCACTGGGCCGCCGCGGTGCAGCGCTGGATCGCGCAGAACGCACGGCACCGGCGCCATGAGCTGCCGGACCGCAATACCGAGTACCTGCTCTACCAGACGCTGGTCGGCACCTGGCCGATCGCGCGCGCGCGCCTCGACGCCTATCTGCTCAAGGCGGTGCGCGAGGCCAAGCAGCACACCTCCTGGCTGCGCCCGGAGCCGGCCTACGAAGAGGCGCTGCAGGCTTTCACCGCCGCGGTGCTCGCCGACGAGGCGTTTTGCGCCGATCTCGCCGCCTTCGTCTCACCGCTGGTCTGGCCCGGCCGCATCAACGGGCTGGCGCAGACCTTGCTGAAGCTCACTGCACCGGGTGTCCCGGAGATTTATCAGGGCACCGAGCTCTGGAACTTGTCGCTGGTGGATCCGGACAATCGCAGACCCGTGGACTTCGCGCTGCGCGAGCGGCTGCTCGACGCGCTGCCGCAGCTCGCACCCGAGGAGCTCGTCGCGCGTGCCGACGACGGCCTGCCGAAGCTGGCCGTGGTCGCAGGCGCGCTCGCGCTGCGCCGCGAGCACCCGGCGCCGTTTGGCGTCGACGGCGGCTTTCTGCCGCTCAAGAGCGCCGGTGCGAAGGCCGGGCATGCGCTCGCTTATCTGCGCGGCGGCGAAGTCGCCGTCATCGTGCCGCGCCTGGTGCTCGGCCTGGGCGGAGACTGGGCCGATACCACGCTCGCGCTGCCGCGCGGCCGCTGGCGCAATCGCTTCACCGGCGAGCACATCGACGGCGGTCCGGTGCGGCTCGCCGAGCTGCTGCGCCGGTTTCCGGTCGCGCTGCTCGCGCGCGAGGAGCCGGCTGCGTGAGTCTGCCACGCGTCTGGGCGCCGCTGGCGCGCAGCGTCGAGCTCGAGCGCGGCGGCCAACGCCAGGCGATGCAGCAGACCCGCGGCGGCTGGTGGCAGGCGCAGCTGCCGCTGGCACACGGCGAGGACTACGCCTTCGTCGTCGACGGCGACGGGCCGTTTCCCGACCCGCGCTCGCCGTGGCAGCCGCAGGGCGTGCACGGCCCCTCGCGCCACGTCGACCACGCGCGCTTCACCTGGCACGACGGCGGCTGGCGCGCACCGCCGCTGGCCTGCGCTTTGATCTACGAGCTGCACGTCGGCACGTTCACGGCCGAAGGCAGCTTCGATGGCGCGATCTCGCGCCTCGACGCGCTCGTCGAGCTGGGCGTGACCCACGTCGAGCTGATGCCGGTCAACGCCTTCCCCGGCCGCCACGGCTGGGGCTACGACGGCGCCGCCCTGTACGCACCGCACCAGCCCTACGGCGGACCGGACGCGCTCAAGCGGCTCGTGGCCGCCTGCCACGCGCGCGGCCTCGCCGTGCTGCTCGACGTCGTCTACAACCACCTCGGCCCCGACGGCAATTATCTCGCCCGCTTCGGTCCGTACTTCACCCGCCGCTACGCCACGCCCTGGGGGGAGGCGGTGAATCTCGACGGCGCGGATAGCGACGAGGTGCGCCGCTTCTTCATCGACAACGCGCTGATGTGGCTGTCCGACTACCACTTCGACGGCCTGCGCGTGGACGCGGTGCACGCCATCGTCGACCAGTCGGCGCGGCACTTTCTCGAGCAGCTGACGGCGGAGGTGCGCGCGCTCGAAGCGGCGCTGTGCCGGCCGCTCGTCGTCATCGCCGAAAGCGATCTCAACGACCCGCGTCTGCTGCGGCCGCCCGAAGCGGGCGGCTACGGCATGGATGCACAGTGGAGCGACGATTTCCATCACAGCCTGCACGCGCTGCTCACCGGCGAGCGCGCCGGCTACTACGCGGACTTCGGCGCCGTCGGCGACATCGCCGCGGCATTGACGCGCCGCTTCGTCTACGACGGCCGCTACTCCGCCTTTCGCCGCCGCCGCCACGGGCGCCCGGCGCTCGAGATCCCCGCCGAGCGCTTTCTCGGCTACCTGCAGAACCACGATCAGGTCGGCAATCGCGCGCGCGGCGAGCGCATCGGCGCGCTGGTGTCGCGCCAACGACTGATGATCGCCGCCGCGCTGGTGCTGACGGCGCCGTTCGTGCCGCTGCTGTTCCAGGGCGAGGAGTGGAACGCGAGTGCGCCGTTCCTGTACTTCACCGACCACCAGGACCCGCGGCTCGGCGCGGCGGTGCGCGACGGACGCCGAGCCGAGTTCGCCGCCTTCGGCTGGGACCCCGCGAGCATCCCCGATCCGCAGGCCGAGGACAGCTTCCGCCGCAGCCGGCTCGACTGGAGCGAGCGCAGGCGCGGGCCGCACGCGCAGATCCTCGACTGGTACCGCCGGCTGATCGCGCTGCGCCGCGCGCATCCGGACCTCGCCGCCGGTGCGCCCGCGGACGTGCAGTACGACGAAGGGGCGCGCTGGCTCGTCTGCGTGCGCGGCTCGATCGTCGTCGCCTGCAACTTCGCGGCATCGGCACAGCAGCTGCCGCTGCCGCCGGCGCAAGGCCATGAAGTGCTGCTGAGCTCGGAGGAGTCGGCTGCGCCCACGAACCAGACCGTGCGCCTCGCAGCGGAATCGGTTGCGCTGCTGCGGCGCGCAGCGTTCACCGGAGATTCATCGTGAGCCGTCGCGGTTCCTCGCACCGGCGCGCTGCGCTAGAGTGGTCGGCCCGACCGGGGTCTTGCAACAGCGTCTTGGCACAGCAGGAGGAATCCTGATGGCAGCGGCGAACGACGCACCTGTCGCCGCGGGCTCCGGCCCGCTGACCGACCACGACGTCTACCTGTTCCGGCAGGGGCGGCATTACCGGCTGTACGACAAACTCGGTGCGCACCCGGCGACCGTCGCTGGCAAAGCCGGCGCGCATTTCGCCGTGTGGGCGCCCAACGCGCGCAGCGTCGCCGTGATCGGCGACTTCAACGACTGGCGCGAGAACGCGCACCCGCTGCACGCACGCAGCGACGGCTCCGGCATCTGGCAGGGGTTTGTCCCCGGCGCGACGCCGGGCAACCGCTACAAGTACCGCATCGTCTCCGGCCGTCGCGACTACCGCGTCGACAAGGCCGACCCGTTCGCGCGCCAGTCCGAGGTGCCGCCGCGCACGGCGTCGATCATCGCCGAGCCGCCTGCGCAGGCCTGGGGCGACGCCGCCTGGATGCGCGACCGCCACTCGAAGAACGCGCTCGACGCACCCCTGTCGATCTACGAAGTGCATCTCGGCTCCTGGCGGCGCGTGCCGCAGGACGGCAACCGCTCGCTGACGTATCGCGAGCTGGCTGCGACGCTGCCCGATTACCTGCGCCAGATGGGCTACACGCACGTCGAGCTGATGCCGGTCACCGAGCATCCGTTCTACGGCTCCTGGGGCTACCAGACCACCGGTTACTTCGCGCCGACCGCGCGTTACGGCAGTCCGGACGACTTCCAGTCTCTCGTCGACCGCCTGCACCAGTGCGGCATCGGCGTGATTCTCGACTGGGTGCCGTCGCACTTCCCGACCGATGAGCACGGGCTGGCGTTCTTCGACGGTACACATCTGTTCGAGCACGCCGATCCGAAGCAGGGCTTCCACCCGGAGTGGAGCTCGAGCATCTTCAACTACGGCCGCGAGGAAGTGCGCTCGTTCCTGATCTCGAGTGCGCTGTACTGGCTGGACCGCTTCCACGTCGACGGTCTGCGCGTCGACGCGGTGGCATCGATGCTGTACCTGGATTATGCGCGCGCGCCCGGCGAGTGGGTGCCCAACGTGCACGGCGGGCGCGAGAACCTCGAAGCGATCCAGTTTCTGCGCGATCTCAACGAAGCGGTCTACACGCACTATCCCGACGTGCAGACGATCGCCGAGGAGTCGACCGCCTGGCCGATGGTGTCGCGGCCGCCGTATCTCGGCGGGCTGGGCTTCGGCATGAAGTGGAACATGGGCTGGATGCACGACACGCTCGGCTACTTCCACCAGGACCCGGTGTATCGCAAGTTCCATCACGACCGGATGAGCTTCGGCATCTGGTACGCGTTCAACGAGAACTTCGTGCTGCCGTTCTCGCACGACGAAGTCGTCTACGGCAAGGGCTCGCTGCTGCGGCGCATGCCCGGCGACGAATGGCAGCGTTTCGCCAATCTGCGGCTGCTGCTCGGCTTCCAGCATCTGCATCCCGGCAAGAAGCTGCTGTTCATGGGCGGGGAGTTCGGTCAGTGGAACGAGTGGAACCATGACGCCAGCCTCGACTGGCAGCTGCTCGATCAGCCCCTGCACCGCGGCGTGCAGCGGCTCGCCCAGGATCTCAACCGCCTGCACTGCAGCGAGCCGGCCCTGCACCGGCGCGATTTCAGCAGCGACGGCTTCGAGTGGATCGACGTGCACGACTCCGAGCGCAGCGTGCTGTCGTTCCTGCGCAAGGCCGACGAGCCGAAGGACACGATCGTCGCCGTCTGCAACTTCACGCCGGTGCCGCGCCACAACTACCGCATCGGCGTGCCGGCCGGCGGTTACTGGCGCGAGATCCTCAACAGCGACGCGCCGCTCTACGGCGGCAGCGGCCAGGGCAATCTGGGCGGTGTCGACGCGGCGCCGGTGAGCATGCACGGCCGCTATCACTCGCTGACCTTGACGCTGCCGCCGCTGGCCATCGTCTGCTTCAAGCCGGAGGGGATGCGATGAGTCGCGCGCCCGTCGCAGGTCGGGCTTCGGCCGGACCCGCGCCGGGCAGCGCCGGGCTGAAGCCCGACCTACAGGAACGACCGGTCGCGGCGCTGCCCGACGGCAGCCGTGTCCGCGTCGTCATCGAAGGCCTGACGCCGGAGATCGACGCCGGCCGGTTTCCGATCAAGCGCGTGAGCGGAGAGTCGGTCATCGTCGAAGTCGATGCGTTCGCCGACGGCCACGACCGTATCGCCTGCGTGCTGCGCCATCGCCACGAGGCCGAGCGCGACTGGCACGAGACGCGCATGCAGCCGCTGGTCAACGATCGCTGGCGTGGCGCGTTCACGGTGCAGCGCCCGGGGCGCCATCTCTACACCGTCCAGGCCTGGGTCGATGCTTTCGCGTCGTGGCGCCACGATCTGCGGCGGCGTCCGGGCGACGATCCCGATCTGCCACCCGCGCTGGCCGCCGGCGCACAGATGGTCGAAGCCGCTGCTGCGCGCGCCGGCGGTGCCGATGCGCGCGCGCTCGCCGATGCGGCCGCACGCATCGCCCGGGGCGCCATCGAAGCACGCCGCGAAGCCGCACTCGACGATGCACTGGCGCAGCTGATGGCACGCTACGACGCGCGCCGCTTCGCCGCCGACTACGCGCGCGAGCTGGCCGTTGTCGTCGACCGCGAGCGCGCGCGCTGCGGCGCCTGGTACGAGTTCTTCCCGCGCTCCTGCAGCGAGACCGGCCACGGCCGGCTCGCCGACTGCATGCCGCGCCTGGACTACGCCGCGGCGATGGGCTTCGACGTGATCTACCTGCCGCCGATCCATCCGATCGGCCGCAGCTTCCGCAAGGGCCGCAACAACACCACCACGCCGGAGCCCGGCGACGTCGGCAGTCCCTGGGCCATCGGCGCGAAGGAAGGCGGACACAAGAGCGTGCACCCGGAGCTGGGCACGCTGGACGACTTCCGCCGCTTCGTCGAAGCCGCGCAGGCGCGCGGGCTCGAAGTCGCCCTCGACCTCGCGTTCCAGTGTGCACCGGATCATCCCTACGTCGGCGAGCATCCGGAGTGGTTCCGGCACCGGCCCGACGGCTCGATCCAGTACGCCGAGAATCCGCCGAAGAAATATCAGGACATCTATCCGTTCGATTTCGAGACCGACGACTGGCCGGCGCTGTGGCGCGAGCTCAAGAGCATCGTCGATTTCTGGGTCGCCGAGAACGTGCGCATCTTTCGCGTCGACAATCCGCACACCAAGCCGTTTCCGTTCTGGGAGTGGCTGATCGGCGAGGTCAAGCGCGTGCACCCGGACGTGCTGTTCCTGTCCGAGGCGTTCACGCGGCCCAAGGTCATGCACCGCCTCGCCAAGCTCGGCTTCACGCAGTCGTACACCTATTTCACCTGGCGCAACACCAAGCACGAGCTGACCGCGTATTTCACCGAGCTGACCACGCCGCCCGGCAGCGAATACTTCAGACCCAACGTCTGGCCGAACACGCCGGACATCCTCAACGAATTTCTGCAGTTCGGCGGCCGCCCGGGATTCATGATCCGCTTCGTGCTCGCGGCGACGCTGGCGGCGACCTACGGCATCTACGGACCCGCCTTCGAGCTGCTGGAGGCGGAGCCGCGCGAGCCCGGCAGCGAGGAGTACCGCAATTCGGAGAAGTACGAGATTCGCCGCTGGAACCTGCAGCGGCCCGACAGCCTGCGCGACTTCATCACGCACGTAAACCGCATCCGCCGCGAGCATCCGGCGCTGCACTCGAACGCATCGCTGCAGTTCCACGCGATCGACAACGAGCAGCTGATCTGCTACAGCAAGGCGACCGACGACGGCACCGACATCGTGCTCGTGATCGTCAACCTCGACCCGCACCACCGGCAGTCCGGCTGGCTGGAGCTGCCGCTGGAGCGCTTCTGCATCGAGTCGGACCGGCCGTACCAGATGCACGACCTGCTCGGCGGCGCGCGCTACCTCTGGCACGGCGCGCGCAACTACGTGGAGCTGGATCCGCAGGCACCGGCACACCTCTTCATCCTGCGCCGGCACCTGCGGCGCGAGCAGGACTTCGACTACTACATGTAAAGCACGGGCCGCGCACGCGGCGACGGAAGGCGAGCATGAACCGGGAAAGAGACCTCACTCCGCTCCAGGTACCCGCCGGCCCGGCGCCGATCGCCGATCCGCTGTGGTACAAGGACGCGGTCATCTACGAGGTGCACGTCAAGGCGTTCTATGACAGCAACGCCGACGGCATCGGCGACTTCGCCGGCCTGGCGTCGAAGCTCGACTACATCCGCGATCTCGGCGTCAACACGGTGTGGGTGCTGCCGTTCTATCCGTCGCCGTTCCGCGACGACGGCTACGATATCGCCGACTACCGCAACATCGATCCCAGCTTCGGCACGCGCCGCGACTTCAAGCAGTTCGTGCGCGAGGCGCACCGGCGCGGATTGCGCGTGATCACCGAGCTGGTCATCAACCACACCTCGGACCAGCATCCCTGGTTCCAGGCGGCGCGGCGCGCGCCCAAGGGCTCGTCGAAGCGCGACTTCTACGTCTGGAGCGACAGCGATCAGGTCTACAAGGACGCGCGCATCATCTTCACCGACACCGAGAAATCGAACTGGGCCTGGGACGAGGTCGCCAAGTCCTTCTACTGGCACCGCTTCTTCTCGCATCAGCCGGACCTGAACTTCGACAATCCCAACGTGCTCAGAGCCGTGCTGCACGTAATGCGCTTCTGGCTCGACCAGGGCGTCGACGGTCTGCGCCTCGATGCGATTCCCTACCTCGTCGAGCGCGAGCACACGAACTGCGAGAACCTCGCCGAGACGCATGCCGTGGTCAAGAAGATCCGCGCCGTGATCGAGCGTCATTACGGCGACCGCATGCTGCTCGCCGAAGCCAACCAGTGGCCCGAGGACGTGCGCGACTATTTCGCCGATGGCGACGAGTGCCACATGGCGTACCACTTCCCGCTGATGCCGCGGATGTACATGGCGATCGCGCAGGAGGACCGGCACCCGATCGTCGAGATCATGGCGCAGACGCCGGACATTCCCGAGACCTGCCAGTGGGCGATCTTCCTGCGCAATCACGACGAGCTGACGCTGGAGATGGTCACGAGCAAGGAACGCGACTACATGTACCAGATGTACGCCGCCGATCCGCGCGCACGGCTGAATCTGGGCATCCGCCGCCGCCTCGCGCCGCTGCTCGAAAACAACATGGACCTGATCCGGCTGATGAACAGCCTGCTGCTGTCGATGCCGGGCTCGCCGATCATCTATTACGGCGACGAGATCGGCATGGGCGACAACATCTATCTCGGCGACCGCAACGGCGTGCGCACGCCGATGCAGTGGAGCCCCGACCGCAACGCCGGCTTCTCGCGCGCCGATCCGCAGCGGCTGTTCCTGCCGCCGATCATGGACGCGGTCTACGGTTACGAAGCGGTCAACGTCGAGTCGCAGGCACGCGACCCGTCGTCGCTGCTCAACTGGATGCGGCGCATCCTCTCGGTGCGCAAGCTGCACCAGGCCTTCGGCCGCGGCAGCCTGCGCTTTCTCGCACCGGGCAACCGCAAGGTGCTCGCCTACGTGCGCGAATACGCCGACGAGATCATCCTCTGCGTCGTCAACCTGTCGCGCTCGGCGCAGCCGGCGGAGCTCGATCTGTCGGCGTACCGCGGCCGCGTGCCGGTGGAGCTGCTCGGGCGCACCGCGTTCCCGCCGATCGGCGAGCTGCCGTACTTCGTCACGCTGCCGGGCTACGGCTTCTACTGGTTCCAGCTCGCCGCGCACGAGCAGATACCGCCGTGGCACGAGGAGGCACGCCCGCTGCAGGAGCGGCCGGTGCTGGTGCTGTTCGACGGCTGGCGCAGCCTGTTCCACGAGCGCGTCGTGCCGTGGCGCATCGGCATGGCCGACCGCCTGCGCAAACAACTCGAAACCGAAACGCTGCCGGCCTTCGTCGCCGCGCAGCGCTGGTACGGTGCCAAAGGCAGCGCGATCCGGCGCGTGACGCTGGCCGACCACGCCGAATGGCAGGATGGCACGACCACGTGGCTGCTCGCCAACTGGCGAGCCGAGACCGAGAGCGGCGACGGCCCCTTGTGCTTCCTGCCGCTGTCGCTGGCCTGGGAAGACCGTGACGACGACGTGCTCTATCGCATGTCCACGGCGACGATCGCGCGCGTGCGCCAGCAGGCGCAGGTCGGCGTGCTCGGCGATGCGCTGGCCGATCCGCGCTTCTGTCGCGCGCTCGCCGCAGCGATCGGCGCGAGCCGCGAGCTGCCGATGGGCAAGGGCAGAATCCGCTGCACCGCCACCAGCGCGTTCCCGCGGCTCGGCGATGCCCTGAGCGCGGAGTCGGAAGTGCGCAGCGCCGGTGCACCGGGCAGCAATACCAGCCTGCGGCTGGGCGAGCGCCTGTTCCTGAAGTGTTATCGCCAGCTGCAGCCCGGCATCAATCCGGAGATCGAGATGGGCCGCTTCCTCACCGAGGCCGGCTTTGCCAACATCGTCCCCGTCGCCGGTTTCGCCGAGTACCTCGCTGCCGACGGCGGCTCGCATGCGCTGGCCCTGCTGCAGGCCTTCGTGGGCAATCAGGGTGATGGCTGGAGCTACTCGCTCGACTACCTGCAGCGCCAGCTCGACAGCCAGCACGGTGCCGGTCAGCAGCCGCCGCCGGCGGACGTGCATGGCGCGTATCTGACGCTGATCCGCACGCTGGGGCAGCGCACCGCGGAGCTGCACGGCGCGCTCGCCGACGGACGCGGCGATCCGGCCTTCGAGCCGGAGCCGATCGCGCCCGGCGAGGCCGCCGACTGGGCAGCGCGCGTGCACGCCGAAGCACAGACGACGCTCGCCCGCCTGCAGCAGCGCCTCGAATCCTTGCCCGCGTCGGCACGCGGCGACGCCGACGCCCTGCTCGCGGACCGCGAGCGCTTGCTGCAGCGCCTCGACGCGCTGCGCGCGACATCGGCATCCGGCCTCAAGATCCGCCATCACGGCGACTACCACCTCGGGCAGGTGCTGCTCACCGAAAACGATTTCGTCATCATCGACTTCGAGGGCGAGCCGGCGCGGCCGCCCGACGCAAGACGGCAGAAGCATTCGCCGCTGCGAGACGTCGCCGGCATGCTGCGCTCGTTCAGCTACGTCGCCGGCGCGGCCTTGTTGGCGTCGACGGCCGAACGCCCGGAAGGCGCGGCGCAGCTCAAGCCGTTTGCGGACGCCTGGGAGCACGAAACCCGCAGCGCGTTTCTGGACGCATACGGCGCGGCAATCGCCAACACACCGCTGTTCGGCAGCTGGTCCGAGGCACAGCCGCTGCTCGCGCTGTTCGAGCTGGAAAAGGCGCTCTACGAGCTGCGCTACGAGCTCGACAACCGGCCGGACTGGATCGGCATTCCGCTGCGGGGTATTCGCGCCAGCGCGGCGCGTCAGGCTGGCTAGCGCTAGCGGCGAGTCGCCTGAGAGCGCCGAGCTCCAGCCCGGGATCGGCAAACGGCATGCGGGCGGAGCCCGGCGCGCCCGGGAGCATGCGCCGAGGCACCGCCAAAGATTCGCCAACTTCGCCAATTCACCGCGAAGCTCGCCGGGCGGTGCCGCCAAAGCCGCGCGCAAGTCCTTGATCTTCATCGAGGCACCTGCTGGCATTGGTCCTGCTAACTCACGCGCTGCGGCATCGCTGCGCCGCATCACACACCAGGGAGAAAGACATGAAACACCCCATCGCCGCCGCTCTACTGTTGCCGCTCACGCTGACCCTCGGCGCCTGCGTCATCCACGTCGGTCCCGACGACGAGGACGACCATTACGTCCACAAGGGCAACGTGCACAGACAGGAGATGCGCAATCGCGACGCCATCAGCCGGCTCGAGCTCGGCAGCGCCTTCGATCAGGTGCGCAGCCAGCTCGGCGAGCCCGACTTCACCGAAGCCTCGATCGTCGGCGGCCACGAGATCCGCATCCTGCGCTACCGCACACACCGCACGAGCGCCGACGGCGATACGACCCGCGACGAAACCACGCCGCTGGTGTTCAAGGACGGCAAGCTGGTCGGCATCGGCGAGCGCGCGGTGGTGGCGGAGACGGCG
>JBFMCQ010000001.1:99200-145131 GCA_040754295.1 Pseudomonadota bacterium
GGCGAGCTCGACGTGCGGGTTGTCCAGCGGCAGCTGGTCGCGGTAGTAGCGCGTGCGCGCGTAGTGCTCGGCGAGGACGTCGACCGGGCGCTCGTTGCCGTGGTCGTCGAGAAAGCCGCGCTTGCGCAGCTCCTGCTGGATCGCCCAGGCGATCGCGGCGACTTCCGAATCGTGCACCAGGCCCTTGCCGGACTTGGTCTTGCCGTACCAGACCGGGCCGCGATCCCAGGACACCTTGCGCAGATCGGCGAGCGCCTTGATCAGAAAACCGCCGCGGGCGGCGAGCGAAAGCGTGCGCATCGTCGCCGACACCCACTGGTGCTCGGCCGAGGTCTGACCGGCGGGCACGAAGAATTCCAGCGGCCGCTCGATGCATACCGGCTTGCCGTTCATGCGGCCGCAGACCACGCCAAAACCGATGACGAAGTAAATCGTCTTGCGCCCGCCCGACGAGGTCAGCGTGATCTTCGTCGTCGTCGATTCCCAGCTGCCTTCCTCGCGGCGATCGATGCGCAGCGTCAGCGGGTTGACGTCCTGCGGCGCCGCCGGCGCTTCACGCAACACCGACCAGCCGACGATGCGTTTGTCGATCTGCGTGACCTTGTCCTTCTTCGCCATGGAGCCCTCGGCTACAACCTGCCGTAAAACCCTTCCTTCAGCGCATCGTACAGATTCGCGGCGGTATACGTCCCGCCTTCGTACTCGACCTGCGCGTTGCCCGGCAGCTGCACGCTGCTGCCGTCCGCGAGCTTGAACTCGTAGATCGTGCGCGCGAGGTCGTGCTCCGAAACGAGCACGCCCTGATGCACTTCCGGATTGAAGCGGAACGTCGTGCAGCCCTTCAGGCCCTGGTCGATCGCGTAGTGGTACAGGTCCTTGAACGCTTCGTAGTCGATGTCGGACGGCACATTGATCGTCTTGGAGATCGAGCTGTCGATCCAGCGCTGCGCCGCAGCCTGCACGTCGATGTGCTCGCTCGGATCGGTGCCCGCCGACGTGCCGGCGAACGCCTCCGGCAGCCGCTCCGGATCGACGTCGGCATCGATCCAGTGGCGGTACGCGAGCAGCTCGTAGGATTCCATGCGCACCGCGCGCTTGGCCTTCTCGCCGGGTACGATCATGTTGCGGATGTACGAGTGCGCGAAGCTGGGCTCGATGCCGTTGCTGGCGTTGTTGCCGACCGACGCGGCCATCGTGCCGGTCGGCGCGATCGAAGTCGCGTGCGTGTAGCGTGCGCCGGTCTCCGCGAGCGCCTGCACCAGCTCGGGCTCGACTTCGGCGATGCGCTGCAGGTAGCGCGAATAGCGCGCGTGCAGCACGCGACCGGGCACGCGATCACCGGCGGCATGGCCGTCGCGCGCCAGCTCGGGCCGCTGCACCAGCAGCTCCGGCGTAATCTCGTGGAGCTCGGTCAGCACCGCCGCCGGCCCCTTCTCGCGCGCCAGCTCCAGCGCCGCGCGCCAGTTCTCCACCGCCAGCAGGCGCGTGACTTTCTCGGTGAACGCGACCGACTCCTTCGAGCCGTAGCGCAGGCCGAGCATCGTCAGCGCCGAGCCCAGGCCCATGTAGCCCATGCCGTGCCGCCGCTTGCGCAGGATCTCGGCACGCTGTTCCGCCAGCGGCAGCCCGTTGATCTCGACGACGTTGTCGAGCATGCGTGCGAACACGCGCACGACGTCGGCGTAGGTATCGAAGTCGAAATGCGCGTCTTTGGTGAACGGCTTCTTCACCAGTGCGGCGAGATTGACCGAGCCGAGCAGGCAGGCGCCGAACGGCGGCAAGGGCTGCTCGCCGCAGTTGTGCGCATAAAAGCCGTCGGCATCGAAGGCGTTGATGCCGGGCATCTGGACATCGAACACTTCCTCTTCACCTTCCGGCTCGATGGACAGGACTTCGGCGGTGAAGTCTTCGGCACTGAGCGCACGGCGGCCGGACGCGAGCAAGGCGCGCAGGCGCGCGGCCTTGTCGCCGTCGGCAAAACCGATCGCGGCTGCGAACTGCGCGAGATTGCTGCCGGCGATCACGAGTTCGTGCTGCGCTTGCGCCGCAGCGTCGCGCACACCGTCACGACCGTCAGGCAGCGCACGGCGATTCTCGTAGACCGTGCTCGCGATACCCAGCCGCAGCAGCATGCGCTGCACGCTCAGCAGCAGATCCTTGTCCGCCTGCGACAGGCGGACGGACGCGACCTGCTGTTGGCTGCTCTGCACGGATCCATCGCTATCGAACAATCCGCGCAACAGACCGCGATGGAACGCGCTCGAGGTGCGCTGCATGTCCGCAGTCAGCGTCTTGCAACCCGGTCGCATCCCGTAGCCGTGCGCGAGCGCCGTGAGGCTCGCGGTCGACAGGCGGAACTCGCTGCGCTCGCCTACGGCGGTCCAGCCTCTGAAGTCGGACCGCTGCGGCATCTGGCGCAGGTAGCGCAGCACCTCTGCCATCACGCCGTCGACGCCGCAGTTCTCCGGTGCACCGGCTGCGCGCGCCGGGCGCCACACGCAGAGCACCGCCTCGTCGGCCTTCATGCTGCCGTCGCCGATCAACAGGCCCAGCAGATAGCCTTCGCCAAAGCTGCCGCGCCCGCTCCACTCGACGCCGGGGCGATGATCGTTGAGCACCAGCCGATCACCCGGCTGCAGCTCGCCGGCCGCACACCATTCGTGTTCGCGCGTCCAGCGCGTCTGCCGCTTGACGCGCAACAGGCGATGATCGCCGGTGAGACGCAGCGAATATCCGGCGCACGTCCTGATCCGAAAGACCGCCTTGTGCCCGGTGGCAAAGAAGCCTTCGGGTCCGCTCGCATGGTCGGCGCCGTTGACACGCAGCGCGAGCCCGCGGCCGCACAGCTCGCGCACCTGCCGCGGCCCGTGGTCGGTGTGCACCCAGGTGTCCCCGGTCACGCATGGATTCGTCGCGCGGATCTGCTCGCAGAACCACAAAGGATTCATGCGATTCATCTCGTCGACCAGGATGAAGCCCGGATCCGAGTACGCGTACGTGGAGCGCATGATCAGCTCCCACAGCTCGCGCGCGGGCACGGTGCGGTAGACGCGGCAGGCGGTTTCACCGCGCTCGTTGACCGTATAGGCCGCATCGCGCAGCGGCCAGCGGCGCCAGACGAGCTCGCTGCCGTCGCTCATTTCCTGCGGAAACGCGGGGAAGGCCAGCGGCCACCGGGCATCGTCGCGCACGGCGGCGACGAACTCGCTCGTGACCAGGCACGACAGGTTGAACGCGCGCAGGCGGCCGGCCTCGCGCTTGGCGACGATGAAGTCCTCGATGTCCGGATGGCCGATGTCGAGGCAGCCCATTTGCGCGCCGCGACGGCCGCCGGCGCTGGACACCGTGCGGCACACCGCGTCGAACACGTCCATGAACGGCAGCGGCCCGCTGGTCGTCGCGCCGGCGCCCGAGACGAACGCGCCGCGCGGCCGCAGGGTGGTGAAGTCATAGCCGATGCCGCAGCCGGCTTTCAGCGTCAGCGCCGCTTCAGACACCGCCTGCATGATGCCGGCCATCGAGTCGTCGATCGTGCGCGACACCGTGCAGTTGATCGTCGAAACATCGGGCTTGAGCGCTTGGGCACCGGCGTTGGCCATGATGCGGCCGGCGGGAAACGCGAAGTGCAGCGTGCGGTAGAACAGCTCCTCCCAGTGCTCCGGCTGCGCCTCCTGGCGCGCCAGCGCGCGCGCCAGCCGCCGCCGCATGCCGTCGAGATCCTCGCCGGGCAGGAAGTACTTGCTGCGCGCGATCAGGTCCGACGCTTGCTGCAGCGGTAGCGGCGGCAATTCGTCGAGCGGCTTGCGGGCTTTCATGACGCCTCGGTTCGGTGTTTCATAGGGGCCGGAAGCGATTGCGTCGCCCAATGTTACCCCGGTAGCGGCCGATGAAGTTGATCTGGAACATTGACAGGCGCAGCCTTGCAAGGCGCGCCGCTGCGGTCTGCGGTCTCGCGCTCCTGGCCGGCTGCAGCCTGACGCGCTTCGGCTACGAGCGGCTCGACTGGGTCGCGCGCTGGCAGGCCGGCCGCTACGTCTCCTTGACGCAGCAGCAGGAGACCGTGTTCGACGACCGCTTCGCGGAGTTCTGGGACTGGCACCGCCGCGAGGAGCTGCCGCTGTGGATCGACGAGCTGCGCACGCTGGCCGCGCAGGCCGACGACACCCGCCGGGTCACACGGCAAAAGCTCGCACAGATGTCGGAGCGTTACGGCCGGAGCATGCAGCGCATGGCGCAACGCCTCGCGCCGGTGGCTTGCGAGGTCGGCCCGCAGCTCAGCGACGAACAGACCGAGGAGCTGCTGGACGCCGTCGACGAGCGCATCGACGAGTTCCGCCGCGAGCGCGTCGAGGCGGCGCCCGAGGACCGACGCAAAGCTGCCATCGACGCCATCGAGAAGCCCCTGCGGCGCTGGCTGGGCCGCATCACGGACGAACAACAGGCGATCATTCGCGACTGGCAGGACCGTCGCCCGGCCGTCTCGCCGGCCTGGCTCGCGTATCGCAAAGCCTGGCGCAGCGAGCTCGCCGCGACGCTGAAGACACGCTCCGCGCCGGACTTCTGCGCGCGCGCCACGCGGCTGATCACCGACGGCTCGGTGCTGTGGACCGAGGACCAGCGCGCAATCTTCACCGCCGACCGCGAGCACTGGCTCGACCTGTTCGACGCCCTGCTGCCGACGCTCGGCGAGGACCAGCAACGGCACGTGCGCCGGCGACTGCTGGGGCTGGCACAGGACTTCGAAGCGGTGCTGCCCGGGCACGCGACCGCCGGCCGGGCGCAGCCGGCCGAGCCGGCGGCAGCGCAGCGGTCCTGAATAGCGGTCGGCGACAAGAGCCGCTTTTTTCAGGGAAGGCGGGGCTCCCGGAGCGACGGGCCGTTTGGCTGTTATTCCGCGGCCCTTCCGCTAGACTTGCTGCCCTCGCGCGCGCCCGGTCAGGGGGCACGCGCCGGTCACCAGAAAGAGTCCGTTCAGGGAGCCGTACATGCCGGTCAAGATTGCCGTGCTCAAGGAAACGCGCGCCAACGAGCGACGCGTCGCCGTCGTCCCCGCCGTCGCCGACAAGCTGACCAAGCTCGGTTGCGAAATTCACATGCAGGCCGGTGCCGGCGCCGCCAGCCGCATCCCGGACGACGCCTACAAGAACGTTACCTTCGCCGCCAATCCGCAGGGTCTGGTGTCGGACGCGGACATCGTGCTGTCGGTGCAGCCGCCGCCCGCCGAGGTCATCGGCGCGATGAAGGAAGGCAGCGTGCTGCTGTCCTTCGTTTATGCGCACCGCGAGGCGGAGGTCGTGAAGCTGATGCGTGACCGCAGGATCACCTGCTTCGCGATGGAGCTGGTGCCGCGCATCACGCGCGCGCAGGCGATGGACGCGCTGTCTTCGCAGGCCGCGCTCTCCGGCTACTACGGCGCGCTGCTCGGCGCGACCAACCTCGCGCGCATCCTGCCGATGATGACCACCGCCGTGGGCTCGATCCGTCCGGCCAAGTGCCTGGTCATGGGCCTGGGCGTGGCCGGCCTGCAGGCGATCGCCACCGCGCGGCGCCTCGGCGCGATGGTCGAGGGCTACGACGTGCGCCCGGAAACCAAGGAGCAGGCCGAATCGCTGGGCGCGAAGTTCGTCGATACCGGCGTCGACGCGCGCGGCGAAGGCGGCTACGCGCGCGAGCTCACGCAGGAAGAGAAGGACAAGATCGCCGCCGTCGTGACCAAGCACATCCAGCAGGCCGATCTGATCATCACGACCGCGGCAATCCCGGGCCGGCCGTCGCCGAAGCTGATCTCCAGGGCGCAGGTCGAGGGCATGAAAAACGGCGCGGTCATCGTCGACCTCGCCGCCGAGGGCGGCGGCAACTGCGAATACAGCAAACCCGGCGAGACCGTGCAGATCGGCCAGATCACGATCGTCGCGCCGCTCAACGTGCCGAGCCTGCTCGCCGAGCACGCCTCGGAGCTGTACGCGAAGAACCAGTTCAATCTGATCGAGCTGATGTTCGACAAGGACAAGAAGTTCGCGGTCAACTGGGACGACGAGGTGCTCGCCAAGTCCTGTCTCACCCATGCCGGCGAGATCAGGAACGAGGCAGCGAAGAAGGCGATTGAAACGACGTGAGGGGTGAGGCGCAACAACAGCCTCTCCACCTCACGCCTCACGGAGTGAACAAATGGAATACGCAACCACGGTTCTGACGGGCTTCGTCGCTCTCTACATCTTCATGCTCGCCGCCTTCACCGGCTACGAGATCATCGGCCGCGTGCCGTCGATCCTGCACACGCCGCTGATGTCGGGCTCGAACTTCGTGCACGGCATCGTCGTCGTCGGTGCGCTATGGGCGCTGCTCAACGCATCGACGATGCTCACGCAGGCGATCGGCTTCTTCGGCGTGCTGCTCGGCGCCGGCAATGCCGCCGGCGGCTACGTCGTCACCGAGCGCATGCTCGAGATGTTCAAGCCTTCCGACAAGAAAAGGACGTGAGGCGTCGGGGGTGAGGCGTACCGGAGTCGCCGCCGCTTCGCCCCGTAACGCCTCACAGCTCACGCCTCACGCCTCACGGAAAACCTCATGAACGCAGCCTTGATCATCGACGCCGCCTACTTCGCCGCGGCGTTCCTGTTCATCTACGGCCTCAAGCGCATGTCGTCGCCGGTGACGGCGCGCTCGGGCATCATCGTCGCCGGCTGGGGCATGGTCGTCGCCGTCGTCGCCAGCTTCCTCTATACGGTGGACGTCAACGAGGCGGCCAGACCGCATCTGACGACGAACGTGATCCTCGCCGCGATCGCACTCGCACTCGGCCTGGGCTGGGCCTGGTGGAGCGGCAAGCGCGTGGCGATGACGGCAATGCCGCAGATGGTCGCGCTCTACAACGGCATGGGCGGCGGCGCCGCCGGCACGATCGCCGCGATCGAGCTGCTCGGTCACCAGACGCACGGCACCGTCGCGCTGACGCTCGCGGTGCTCGGCGGCCTGATCGGCTCGGTGTCGCTGTCGGGCAGTCTGATCGCCTGGGCCAAGCTCGACGGCAGGATCGAGAAGACGCTGCGCATGACCGGCCTGCAGGCGATCAACGGCACGATCCTGGCGGTCACCGCGGCGACCGGTGTCTACGTCATCGCCAAGGGTGGCGACGTCGGCATGCCGGTGATCGTCGCGTTCTTCGTGCTGTCGCTGGTCTACGGCGTGATGATGACGATGCCGATCGGCGGCGCCGACATGCCGGTGGTGATCTCGCTGTACAACGCGTTCACCGGCCTTGCCGTCGGCTTCGAGGGCTACGTGCTCAACAACCCGGCGCTGATGATCGCCGGCATGGTCGTCGGCTCCGCTGGCACGCTGCTGACGCTGCTGATGGCCAAGGCGATGAACCGCAGCGTCAAGAACGTGCTGTTCTCGAACTTCGGCGCGACCGGCGACGCGGGCGCGAGCGAGATCCAGGGCACGATGAAGCCGGTCGATGCGGGCGATGCCGCCATCAACATGCGCTATGCGTCGAAGGTGATCATCGCGCCGGGCTATGGCCTGGCGGTGGCGCAGGCGCAGCACAAGCTCTACGAGTTCGTGAAGCTGCTGCAGGAGGCCGGCGTCGAGGTGAAGTTCGCCATCCACCCGGTCGCCGGCCGCATGCCCGGCCACATGAACGTGCTGCTCGCCGAGGCCGGCGTACCCTACGACATCATCTACGACATGGAAGACATCAACAACGAGTTCAAGGAGGCCGATGTCGCCGTCGTCGTCGGCGCCAACGACACCGTGAATCCGGCCGCGCGCACCAACAAGTCCAGCCCGATCTACGGCATGCCGATCCTCAACGTCGACCAGGCCAAGCAGGTCTACGTCATCAAGCGCGGCCAGGGCAAGGGCTATTCGGGCGTCGAGAACGAGCTGTTCTTCCGCGACAACACCAACATGGTCTACGGCGACGCGCAGAAAGTCATGGTGGCGATGATCCAGGCGGTGAAATCGCTCGAGGGCGGCGGGCACTGAGCGGCCGCCCCTGGGGCATCGTGGAGGCCGCCCTCGGGCGGCCTTTTTTGTGCCGGCGACGGACCGGGCGCGCGGTGGGTGCAATCCGGCTGGGCCAGGGCCTGGCACCCCGCGCACCGGCCTGCAGCAGACGCATTGCTTTGCACTCAAAGCGTTCTTGCGGCATAATGCTTCGAGTTCAAAGCATCATGCCCATGCCACCCGACATCCTGCAGCTCGTCGGCGCTCTGCGCCGCATCGGCCAATCCCTGGACACGCATTCGAAAACGATCGAAGCGGACGCCGGCGTGACGCTGCCGCAGCTACTGCTGCTGGAGGCGCTGCACGCCGAGCCGGAGCCGCCGACGGCGGGACGGCTGGCGCAGCGGGTGAGTCTGAGCCAGGGCACGGTGACGTCGATTCTCGACCGGCTCGAAGCGCGCGGACTCGTGCGCCGCACGCGCAGCGAGGCCGATCGCCGGCGCGTGCTCGTACAGCTGACCGTCGCGGGCCGTAGCGCGCATGCGGCGGCGCCGCCGCTGCTGCACGCCGATTTCATCCGCGGCTTCTCCATGCTGGCTGCCGATGAGCGCGGCCGCCTGCTCGATGCCGTCGACCGCATCGCCGAGATGATGCGCGCCGCCGGCGATCCATCCCCCCTGTCTCAGGAAACTGCGCAGATCGCCTGAGACGACGACCCGGAGGTTTCATGTGTGGTTTTGCCGGCGAGCGCCGTTTCGATGGTCGGCTCGCCGATGTCGCAAGCGTTGCGGCGATGACCGATACGATGGCACGCCGCGGTCCCGACGGCGCCGGCGTGTTCCAGGCCGGGCCGCTGGCGGTCGGCCAGCGCCGGCTGCGGATCATGGACCTGTCGGAGCACGCGCAGCAGCCGATGATCGACAACGAGCTCGGGCTCGGCGTCGTCTTCAACGGTGCGATCTACAACCATCCCGAGCTGCGCGCCGAGCTGCGCAAGCAGGGTTACCGCTTCTGGTCGGAAGGCGACACCGAAGTGCTGCTCAAGGCCTATCACCGCTGGGGGCCGGACTTCGTGCAGCGCCTGCACGGCATGTTCGCCTTCGCGATCTGGGAGCGCGACAGCGGTCGTGTCCTTCTCGGCCGTGACCGGCTCGGCATCAAGCCGCTGTACTGGACGCGGCGCGGCGAGCGTCTGCGCTTCGCGTCGACGCTGCCGGCGCTGCTCAAGGGCGGCGATGTCGACACCGGGATCGACCCGGTCGCGCTGCACTATTACCTGCATTTCCACTCGGTGGTGCCGGCGCCGCACACGATCCTGCAAGGCGTGCGCAAGCTGCCGCCGGCCACACTGATGTTCGTCGAGCCCGACGGGCGCACGCGCGAGCACCGGTACTGGCATCTCGACTTCGCGCGCGGCCTGCACGACGAGGCGCGGCCGTTCGAGGACTGGCGCGACATGACGCTCGCTGCGCTGCGCACGGCGGTCAGGCGCCGCCTGGTCGCCGACATTCCGGTCGGCGCGCTGCTCTCCGGCGGCGTCGACTCGAGCCTGATCGTCGGCCTGATGAGCGAGGCCGACGCGCAGCTGCGCACCTACTCGATCGGCTTCGAGGACGTCGGCCGCGAGGAAGGCAACGAGTTCCGCTATTCGGATCTGATCGCCAGCCGCTACGCGACCCAGCACGAAAAGATCTTCATCGACAGCCGCGAGCTGCTGCCGCGACTGCCCGAGGCGATCGCGGCGATGAGCGAGCCGATGGTTTCGCACGACTGTGTCGCGTTCTATCTGCTGTCCGAGGCGGTGGCGAAGCACAGCAAGGTCGTGCAATCGGGCCAGGGCGCCGACGAGGTTTTCGGCGGCTACCACTGGTATCCGCCGATGCTCGAAGCCGGCGATGCCGTCGACACCTACACGCGCGCGTTCTGCGACCGCGATCACCGCGAGTATCTCGAGCTGATCGATCCGCAGCTCGCCGTCGACAACCACGCCACCGCATTCATCCGCTCGCACTTCGCCGCGAGCGGCGCGCGCGAGCCGATCGACCGGGCGCTGCGTCTCGACACGACGGTCATGCTCGTCGACGACCCGGTCAAGCGCGTCGACAACATGACGATGGCCTGGGGCCTGGAGGCGCGGGTGCCGTTCCTCGACCACGAGCTGGTCGAGCTGGCCGCGCGCATCCCCGGCCGGCACAAGATCGCGCACGGCGGCAAGCACGTGCTCAAGGAGGCCGCTCGCGAGGTGATTCCCGCCGAGGTCATCGACCGGCCGAAGGGCTATTTCCCGGTGCCGGCGCTCAAATACCTGCGCGGCGACTTCCTCGACTACGCGCGCGGCCTGCTCGATGCCCGCGCGGCGCGCGAGCGCGGGCTCTTCAGGCGCGAGTACGTCGAACGCCTGTATGCAGATCCGGAGGGACACATCACGCCGCTGCGCGGGTCCAAACTGTGGCAGCTCGCCGCCCTGGAAGGCTGGCTGCAGGCGCATCTGCAATGAGGACCCATCGGTGAACAGGAGGCCGCGATGACCGAGCACAAGCCGGCGATGATGAACTTCATGTCCGCGCAGGCGGCGGCCCTCGATGGGCCGCGCAGTCTCGCCCACCACCGCCCGGGCTTCGAGGACGGCGCGTCGCCCAATCGCACGAACGTCGCGCTCGAATGCGGCTGGGGCAAGCTGATCATGGCGCATACTTTCGAGTCGGCACAGTCGGTCGCCGACGCGGTGCAGGCGGAGCGGCCCGGCGCGCGCAATATCGCGATGTATGTGCACGACCCGCACGTGATCCTGTCGCACGCGCCGCAGCATCTGTTTCTCGATCCGTCGCACACCTTCCGCCTGGCGCTGGCTGACTTCGAGCCACCGGCAGCGCCCCATGGCCTGCGCATGCGCGACATCGAATCGCTGGAGGACGCCGAGGCGATCAATCGCATCTACCACGCGCGGCAGATGGTCGCCGCCGACGCCGGCTTCCTGTGGACCTACCGCGACTCGCCGAACATTCTCTACGTCGTCGCCGAAGACGCCGCAACCGGCAGGATCGTCGGCACGGTGACCGGTGTCGATCATGTGCATGCGTTCGGCGACCCGGAACGCGGATCGAGCCTGTGGTGCCTCGCCGTCGATCCGTGCGCAACGCTGCCCGGCATCGGCCAGGCGCTGGTCTGCCATCTCGCCGGGCGCTTCCGCAGCCGCGGACGCGCCTTCATGGACCTGTCGGTGATGCATGACAACGCGCAGGCGATCGCGCTCTACGAGAAGCTCGGTTTCACCCGCGTGCCGGCGTTCGCGATCAAGCGCAAGAACGCGATCAACGAGCCGCTGTTCCTCGGCGCGGCGCCGGAGGACGATACGCTCAATATCTACGCGCGCATCATCGTCGACGAGGCGCGCCGTCGCGGCATCCGTGTCGAGCTGCTCGACCCGGCGGCGGGCTACTTCCGCTTGACGCTCGGCGGCCGCTCGATCACCTGCCGCGAGTCGCTGTCGCAGCTGACCACCGCGGTCGCGATGTCGCGCTGCCAGGACAAGCGGGTGACGCGGCGCATCCTCGAGCGCGCCGGCCTGCGCACCCCCGACCAGCGCGAAGCCGACGGCTCGGACGGCGACCTGGCCTTCCTGCGCCAGCACGGCGCGGTCGTCGTCAAGCCGGCCAACGGCGAGCAGGGGCAGGGCATCGCGGTGGACATCCGCGACGCCGACAGCCTGCGCGACGCGATCGCGCACGCGCACCGCTACGACAGCACCGTGCTGATCGAGGAGTACTGCAGCGGCGAGGACCTGCGCATCGTCGTCATCGGCTACAAAGTCGTGGCCGGTGCGCTGCGCAAACCGCCGGTGATCACCGGCGACGCGCAGCACAGCATCCGCGAGCTGATCGAGAAGCTGTCGCGCCGGCGCGCGGCGGCGACCGCCGGCGAGTCGAAGATTCCGCTCGACGCCGAAACCGAGCGCTGCGTGCGCCTTGCCGGGCGACACATGGACGACGTGCTCGGCGAAGGCGAGCAGCTCGCCGTGCGCAAGACCGCCAACCTGCATACCGGCGGTACCTTGCACGACGTGACCCACCTCCTGCATCCGCGGCTGTGCAGCGCCGCCGTGGAGGCGGCCAAAGCGCTGGAGATTCCGGTCACCGGGCTGGACTTCCTCATCGCCGCGCCGACGCAGCCCGACTACGTGATCGTCGAAGCCAACGAGCGCCCCGGCCTCGCGAATCACGAGCCGCAGCCGACCGCCGGGCGCTTCCTCGACTTTCTGTTTCCGTTCAGCAGGAGCCCCGAGGTCGCGGACGCGGAACATGCATAAGCTCGATATCGATCTCGGCTATCTGCGCGCGACGCTGCTGGAGCTGCTGGCGATCCCCAGCCCGGTGGGGCTCACCGACGAAGCGGTGCACTACACCTGCGGCAAGCTCTCCGAGCTCGGCGTGCCCTACGAGATCACGCGCCGCGGCGCGATCCGCGCGACGCTCAAGGGCGAAACCGATCGGCCGGCCTGCGCCGTCGTCGCACACCTCGACACGCTCGGCGCGATCGTGCGCTCGCTCAAGCCCAACGGCCGCCTCCTGATGCTGCCGCTCGGCACCTGGTCGAGCCGCTTCGCCGAAGGCGCACGCGTGACCCTGTTCTGCGATCACAAGTCGTATCGCGGCACGATTCTGCCGCTGCTCGCCTCCGGCCACGCCTACAACGAGGCGGTCGATACGCAGCCGATCGGATGGGAACACGTCGAACTGCGCATCGACGAGAACGCGCAATCGCTCGACGACCTCAAGCGCCTGGGCGTCAACGTCGGCGATTTCATCGCCGTCGATGCGCAGCCGGAGATCCACGAGAACGGCTACATCTCCTCGCGGCATCTCGACGACAAGGCCGGCGTCGCCGCGCTGCTCGCCGCGGTCAAGGCGCTGGTCGAGGCGCGCCTGAGCCTGCCGGTGCATTTCCATCCGATGTTCACGGTGACCGAAGAAGTCGGCTTTGGCGCATCCGCGATCCTCGACGAGCGCATCAGCGAGATGATCGGCATCGACATCGCGATTCCGGCGCCGTGGCAGAACTCGCGCGAGCACGGCGTGACGATCGCGATCTGCGATTCCAGCGGTCCGTTCGACTACCACCTCACGCGCGAGCTGATCGATCTCTGCGGACGCTACGGCATCGACCATCAGCGCGATGTGTTTCCGTACTACTTTTCCGACTCGGCCGCCGCACTGCGCGCCGGTTTCGACATCCGCCATGCGCTGATCGGTTTTGGCGCAGACTCCTCGCACGGCTACGAGCGCACGCACCTGTCCGGGCTGTGTGCCGTGGCCGAGCTGCTGACGCTGTATGCGCAGAACGGCCCGGTCATCGCGCGCGACCGCAAGGCGATCGGCCCAATCGAGGGCTTTCCGCACCAGTACAAGCCCGAGGATCTGGAGACGCCGAAGCCGCTGCCACACCCGAAAGAGTTTCTGTAGTCCGGGCCGTGCCCCCTTGCCGTCGGGGAACACCGGACGATGCAGGCGCCTGCCGACACTTGTGCGCGTCCGTCTCCGGCACGGCGTCGGGGCGATCGACGACAGCGAAGCAGCGGCGCCCGGACCGACAGGCGCGCGGGTGCGCAACACAATGGGTCAACGCTCGCCGACCGGGACCGCCATGACGCAACACTCCGCCAGAAAGACGCCCAGAACGATGCCGTTTCTCCCGCGCAAGCCCGCGCCGCTGGCCGCGAGCGCACCGATGCCCTTCGTGCCCGCGGCGCCGGCGCCCTGCGCGCCGGCCACGCCGAGCCCCTTCGTCGCCGGCACCGCAAGCAGAAAACCCGCCTGAGACCTCGTCGTTCCGCGCGCGGCCGGCGCTGGAATCCACGCGCCCTGGCGCGAGCCAGCGCGCTTGCCGGCCTGACACCGGCACAGGGTTTGCGGTAGCTTCACGCGTCTGCCCCGGGGGAGGCCCGGATGCGCGCGTTCCGCTACTACGACTTCATGGTGGCCGCCATGGTCGCCGTGCTGCTGTGCTCGAACCTCATCGGGCCCGGCAAGGTGTGCACGATCACGCTGCCACTGATCGGCCCGCTGTCCTTCGGTGCCGGCAATCTGTTCTTTCCGGTCGCCTACATCCTCGGCGACGTGCTCACCGAGGTCTACGGCTACGCGCGCGCACGGCGCGCGATCTGGGCCGGCTTCGGCGCGCTGATCTTCGCCACCTTCATGTCGTGGATCATCGTCAACATTCCGCCGAGCCCGGTCGAGCCGTGGAACCGGACGCTGCAGCCGGCGCTCGAAATCGTCTTCGGCAGCACCGGCCGCATCGTCGCGGCGAGCATCCTCGCCTACTGGGTCGGCGACTTCATCAACTCCTACGTCATGGCGAAGATGAAGATCTGGACCCAGGGCCGCTACCTGTGGACGCGCACGATCGGCTCCACGATGTGCGGTCAGGCGGCGGACTCGCTGTTGTTCTACCCGATCGCGTTCTACGGCATCTGGACCAACGACGCGCTGATCGCCGTGGTCATCTTCAACTTCGCGATGAAAGTAACCGTCGAAGTGGTGTTCACGCCGCTCACCTACTTCGTCGTCAACCGCCTCAAGCGCGCGGAGAACGCCGACGTCTTCGATCTCGACACCAACTTCACGCCGTTTTCGCTGGCGGACAGCGGCGTGCGCCGGCATCTGCGGCGCGTGAAGTCGAATAACTAACTCTGCGCCGAGTCCGCCCGCGCATCGCCGGCGGCGCTTCCTTGTCAAGGGTGGCGCGGTTCAAGGTTAACGCCCAAGGCGCGGCACGACGGCGACGCCGTCCGTGTCGCGCGCCGCACGCGCGGCGGGCCCGTCGATCGACTTCATCGGCGCGACGCGCGAGTGCTGCGCTCGTGGTCGATCAGCGTGCGCTTGCGCTCGAGTCCCCATTTGTAGCCGCCGAGGCTGCCGTCGCCGCGAATCACGCGATGGCAGGGCACCAGCAGCGCGACCCGATTCGCCGCGCAGGCGCTGGCGACGGCGCGCACGGCGGTGGGCGCGCCGATGCCCTGCGCGACCTCGCCGTAGGACTGCAGCTCGCCGCTGGGGATCTTCTGCAGATAGCTCCAGACCTTCATCTGGAACGCGGTGCCGCGCAGGTCGAGCGGCAGCTCGGGCAGCGCTGCGCCGCCGTGCAGGAATGCAGTCAGCGCACGCATCCACGCATCGAGCTGGTCGCGCCGCGCGTCGTCCATCGGCGTGATCCGGGCCGCCGGATACTCGGCTTCGAGCATTGCGCGCAGCGCCTGCACGCTGTCGCCGAACTGCACGAAGCACAGTCCGCGGTCGGTGGCGCCGATCATCAGCAGGCCGAGCGGCGTCGGTGCGCTGGCGTAGGAGATCGCCACGCCGGCGCCGCCGCCGCGGTACTGCTTCGGCGTCATGCCCAGCCGCGTCGCGACACGCTCGTAGACGCGGCTGGTCGAGCCGAAGCCGGCGTCGTGGATCGCGCGCGTCACCGTGCTTCCGTTGCGCAGGCCGGCGCGCAACGTGCGCAGCCGGCAGGCTTCGAGATACTGCCGCGGCGTGACGCCGATCGCTGCCTTGAACTGGCGCTGCAGATGGAACGGACTCAGGTGCGCACGCGCGCTCAGCGCCTGCAGAGTGAGCGGCTGCTGCGCATGCGCTTCGATGTAGCGGCACAGCGCCTGCATCTGGGCCGCGGCGCGCGCGTCGGCGCGCAGCTCGAGCGGGCGACAGCGCTTGCACGGCCGCAGCCCCGCGGCCTCGGCTTGTGCCGGCGTCGCATAGAAGCGCACGTTGCTGCGCAGCGGCAGACGCGCCGAGCACGACGGCCGGCAGTACACGCCGGTGCTCGGCACGCCGTAATAGAAGCGGCCGTCCGCACGCGCGTCGCGTGCTCGCACCGCGTCCCAGCACTGTTCTTCGTTCATCGAAGGCTTCCGCGTTGTCAGTCTAGCGAGGTCGCCATGCTGGCGGAGCGGCGGCGCCGGAAAACTCCGGTTCTTGCGCAGACGCTCGGGCCGCCGGGGACCGGCGTCTCGGAATCAGCCGGAAGACTCGTCCGCAACGACGGCAGGTGCGACGCGATCAAGGACGCGGGCGATCGCACCGGCACTGCCGGCGGCGAGCCGCCGACCCTGCGCCGAAACACGCGGCTCGTTCGATGCAGCCTGCCAGAATCGCGCGGCCGCGCCGAGGATGGGGGCGGCCTTGGTGCGAGCGGCGGCGGAGCGCAGGGCGCGCGCACACGCCCGGCTAGGCTAGGCTAGCGCAATGAGCAAAGCCCTCACGCCGGCGGCACTGGACGACTACGAGCGGGATCGCCTGGACGAGATCAGCCGCTGGCGCAAGGCGCCGCCCGACTGGGGCACGCGGCTGATGGCCAAACCGGGCCGGCTGGCCGCAAGCGCCGCGCAGCAGCTGGTGCCGGTGAGCGTACTGCGCGCAAGCCTGCGCGCGCTCGACCGGGCGGCGGGCCGGCTGTCCGGCGTTGGCGACGTGCTGCGCTGGTCCGGCGTGGCCACGCTCGAGCAGATCGGAGCGCTGCCGCTGCGCGACTGCGACCGGCTCGCGCAGCGCGTCGAGCGCCGCGCGATGGCGCTGGCCGGCAGCGGCGGCGCGGCGCTCGGCGTCGGCGGCGCGGCCGGCATGATCGCCGACGTTCCCGCACTGCTGACGCTGGCGCTGCGCACGATCCACCGCACCGCCTACTGCTACGGCGAGGACTGGCACCGCACAGGGCGGCCGGGCATGACGATCGGCGTCTTCGCGCTGGTTTCGGCGAACAGTCTCGCCGAGAAGGACGCCGCCTGGGATGCGTTGCACGCCGGCTACGCGCTGCTCGACGCCGCGTGGCGCGACGGCATCGAGCGCGTCGCCGAGCGCGAGCTCGCCAAGGACGCGGCGCAGTTCAGCCTGCAGACACTCGCCGGCCGCATCGGCATGCATCTCGGGCGGCGCAAGACGGCGGGCCTGGTGCCAATGATCGGTGCTGTCGTCGGCGGCGCCGTCAACGCCGGCTACATCCACGATGTCGCCCGCGTCGCGCGCTACGTGCTGCAGGACCGCTGGCTGCGCCGGCGACATCCGCACGCAGCAGTACTGCGCGAGGCCGAATAGGGCGTACGGGATTCACCCGGAGCAGGCCGAGGCCGCAGAGAAAGGCCACCGCCCGGGCTGAGCTTGTAACCCTTTGGTCATCCAGCTGTCATAGACTCTGGACCGGGCACTGGCCAAAAGACAATGTTGATGACCAAGGAGCCGCCGGAGCTGGCGAATCTGTCCGAGCACGGATTCCAGCCCGCTGATCTGTTCCTCAACCGCGAGCTGTCGCTGCTCGAGTTCAACCGGCGCGTGCTCGCCCAGGCGCAGGACGAGACGCTGCCGCTGCTCGAGCGGCTCAAGTTCCTGTGCATCACCAGCGCCAATCTCGACGAGTTCTTCGAGATCCGCGTCGCCGGCCTGCAGCAGATGGCCGAGCTCAACCCGATGCAGCGCGGCGCCGACGGCATGAGCCCGGGCGAGACGCTCGCGGCGATCAGCCGGCGCGCGCACGAGCTGGTCGCCGAGCAGTACCGCGTCTTCAACGAGGAGATCATCCCGGCGCTGGAAAAGGAGCGCATCCGCTTTCTGCGCCGCTCGGAGTGGACTCCGGACCAGGACGCCTGGCTCAGCAGCTACTTCCGCAACGAGCTGATGCCGGTGCTGTCGCCGATCGGACTCGACCCGGCGCACCCGTTTCCGCGCATCCTCAACAAGTCGCTGAACTTCATCGTCCAGCTATCGGGCAAGGACGCGTTCGGACGCAACGCCGCGTTCGCGATCGTGCAGGCGCCGCGCGCGCTGCCGCGGCTGATCCAGCTGCCGCAGGAGATTCCCGGCACCGGTCCGCACGACTTCGTGTTTCTGTCGAGCGTGATCCACGCCTATGTCGACGACCTGTTCCCCGGCATGGAGGCCACCGGCAGCTACCAGTTCCGCCTGACCCGCAACTCCGATCTGCTGGTCGACGAGGAAGAGGTCAAGGATCTGATGGAGGCGCTCGAAGGCGAGCTGTCGCAGCGCCAGTGGGGCGACATCGTGCGCCTCGAGGTCGCGCACAACTGTCCCGAGCACCTGTGGCAGTACCTGATGGACGTGGCGCAGCTTACGCCCGCGGACGTCTACCAGGTCAACGGGCCGGTGAACCTGCACCGGCTGATGACGATTCCGGATCTGATCGATCGTCCCGAGCTCAAATACCCGCCGTACACGCCGCGCGTGCCCAAGGCGTTCACCGGCCCGGACCTGTTCGCGGCGATCCGCGAGCGTGATCATCTGCTGCATCATCCCTACGAGTCGTTCGCGCCGGTCGTCGACTTCCTGCGCCACGCCGCGCGCGATCCGAAGGTGCTGGCGATCAAGCAGACGCTCTACCGCACCGGCGACAAGTCGGCGGTCGCCGAGGCGCTGATCGAGGCGGCGCGCAACGGCAAGGAAGTCACCGTCGTCGTCGAGCTGCGCGCGCGCTTCGACGAGGAGGCCAACATCGACCTCGCCGAACAGCTGCAGGAAGTGGGTGCGCACGTCGTCTACGGTATCGTCGGCTACAAGACGCACGCGAAGATGTGCCTGGTCGTGCGTCGCGAGGAGCAGGGGCTGCGCCACTACGCGCATCTGGGCACCGGCAACTACCACCCGCGCACCGCGCGCATCTACACCGACTACGGCCTGTTCACCGCCGATCCGCAGATCTGCAAGGACGTGCACGCGGTGTTCCTGCAGCTGACCAGCCTCGGCAAGGTGACCAAGCTGCATCGGCTGCTGCAGTCGCCGTTCACGCTGGCCAGGCAGCTGACCGCGAAGATCGAGCGCGAGATCGCGCACGCACACGCCGGCCGCCCGGCGCAGATCATCGCCAAGATGAACGCGCTGGTGGAGCCGGAGACGATCCAGGCGCTGTACCGGGCATCGCGCGCCGGCGTGAAAGTGGATCTGATCGTGCGCGGCATGTGCTCGCTGCGCCCAGGCGTGAAGGGCCTGTCGGAGACCATCCAGGTGCGCTCGATCGTCGGCCGCTTCCTCGAGCATCACCGGGCCTTTTACTTCGCCAACGGCGGCGACGCCGAGCTGTATCTATCGAGCGCCGACTGGATGGAGCGCAACCTGTTCCGCCGCGTCGAAGTGGCATTCCCGATCCTCGACAAGAAGCTGCGCGAGCGCGTGCTGGAGCACTTGCACGCCTATCTCGCCGATACCGCGCAGAGCTGGGTCCTGCAGGCCGACGGCAGCTACCGGCGCCCGCAGTCCGACGGCAGCAAGCCGGTGCAGCTGCGCTTCATGGAAGAGGGTTAGCGCGGCCGCCGCGCCGCCGCCGGCAGCTCAATCGACGAGCTTCATGCGGAACTGCGCGCTGGCGAGGTATTCCTGCTCGCGCTCGAGCTCGGCGCGGGTCAGCGGATGCTGCTCCAGCCAGCGCTTCTGCGTGAACGCCAGCTCATAGCCGCGCCGCGTCGCCACGACCCGCACCGGCGGCTTGAGATCCGGCGCGCGCGAGCGGTGCAGCAGGTAGGCCAGGCGCAGAATCATCGCCATGCGCTTGGCCGGCTCGACCCAGACCGTCGGCAGCTCGTCGAGCGTTTCCAGCGCGAACCGGCCGCGGTGCAGGCGCACCAGCGCGGCGAGCAGGCGCTGGTCGGTCTGCGAGAAGCCCTGCAGGTCGCTGTTGCGCAGGATGTAGTGGCTGTGCTTGTGATAGCCGTTGTGGGTGATCGCCAGGCCCACTTCGTGCAGCTGTGCCGCCCAGCGGAGGAAGCGGCCTGCGACCTGCGGGTCCAGGCCCCAGGGACGCACCACCTGGTCGAGGATGTGCAGCGCCGTGCGCGCCAGATCGCGCGCATGGCGCTCATCGACGCCGTAGCGCGCGGCCATCGCGCCGACTGCCTCGTTGCGCGCGTCGTGATCGCTGAGACGGCCGAGCAGGTCGTAGACGAGTCCTTCGCGCAGCGCGCGCTCGGAGGTTTCCATCGCTTCGATGCCGAGCGAATCGAAGATGCCGGCGAGGACCGCGACGCCGCCGGCGAACACCGGCCGGCGGTCTTCGCGCAGGCCGGGAAAGTCGATCTCGTCGACGTGCTTGCGCGAGAGCAGGAGGTCCACGGTGCGCTCGATCCCGTCGCGCGTGATGTACTGGTCGCTCCAGCCGTGGGCGAGGATCACGCGCCAGATGCCGCGGATCGTGCCCGACGAGCCGATGACCACGTCCCAGCCGGCCTTGTGGTACGGGCGCTCGAGGAACTCCAGCTCCACGCTGGCGGCGACGCGCGCACGCCTGAAGCGTGCCGGCGAAATCTCGCCATCGTCGAAGAAGCGCTGCGTGTGCATGACGCAACCCAGCGATACCGACTCCATCATGCGCGGCGTGGAGCCGCGGCCGATGATCAGCTCGGTGCTGCCGCCGCCGATATCGATGACCAGTCGTCGCGGCCGCTCGGCGCCCATGCCGTGGGTCACGCCGCCGTAGACCAGGCGCGCTTCCTCGATGCCGGAGATGATCTCGATCTCGTGTCCGAGCGCCGCTTCCGCGGCAGCGTGGAAATCCCGGCTCTGCCGCAGCTTGCGCATCGTGTTGGTGCCCACGGCGCGCACGCGCTCCGGCGGGATGCCGCGCAGGCGCTGGCCGAATCGCTGCAGACAGGCCAGCGCGCGCTGCGCGGACTGCGGATGCAGCCGCTTGTCGGCGTCGAGGCCCGCGGCGAGCCGCACCGGCTCGCGCAGCCGGTCAACGACCTGCAGCTCCGCGCCGTTGGCGCGCGCGACCAGCATGTGGAAGCTGTTGGAGCCCAGGTCGACGGCGGCCACTTCCGGGGGCACGGCGCCGGGCGCCGGAATAGTCGGTTCAGTCATGTCGGCGGCGAGGGTAGCAGGTCGATGCTGCGATTTCCGCGGCGGTCCGCGCAGCGCCGCGTTGACCGCCGCCGGCAATTCCCTGAACATATCGCGCCTCGTTTCATCCCCATCTGTTTTTCTTAGGGAGTCCCGGATATGAAGGACGCGCGTTGGGGCGCCATCGTCGCCCTCGCCGCAGCGCTTGCCGCGCCCGTCGCTTTTGCGCAGGGCGACGCCGCGGCGGGCAGGATCAAAGCCAACACGTGCATGGGCTGCCATGGCATTCCCAAGTACAACAACGCCTATCCGACCTACCGCGTGCCCAAGCTCGGTGGCCAGTCGGCGGCGTATCTCGAAGCGGCGCTCAAGGCGTACAAGAACGGTACGCGGCCGCACGCGACGATGCACGCCCAGGCGGCGACGATGTCGGACCAGGACATCGCCGACGTCGCCGAATTCCTGTCCACTGCACCCGCGAACTGAGATCGACCCGATGAAGCGCACTGTCCTGTTCGTTGTGCTCGGGCTCGCTCCGTTCGCAGCGTTTGCCCAGACCCAGGCGCCGGAAAAGGCCGCCACCTGCGTCGCCTGCCACGGCGAAGGCGGCGCCAAGCCGATCGCCCCGACCTACCCGGTGCTCGCCGGCCAGTACGCCAGCTATCTGGAGCGGGCCTTGCAGGATTACCGGTCCGGCGCGCGCAAGGATCCGGTGATGACGCCGCAGGCCGCCGCGCTCAGCGATGCCGACATCGAGGCGCTCGCCGAATACTTCGAGCGCCAGCCGGGGCCGCTGTATACGCCCAGCGTCAGCGCCGCGAGCGCCGCGAACTGAACCGGTCCGCGCGAACGAAAAAGCCCCGCGGTGCGGGGCTTTTTCGCGAGCGTCGCGCTTACTCCTCGAGGAAGCTGCGCAGGTAGTTCGCGCGGCTCGGATGGCGCAGCTTGCGCAGCGCCTTGGCCTCGATCTGGCGGATGCGCTCGCGGGTGACGTCGAACTGCTTGCCGACTTCTTCGAGCGTGTGGTCGGTGGTCATGTCGATGCCAAAGCGCATGCGCAGCACCTTGGCTTCCCGCGGCGTGAGGCTCGCAAGGATCTGGTGCGTGGCTTCGGCCAGCGACTGCGACGTGGCCGATTCCAGCGGCGACACCGCGGCGCTGTCCTCGATGAAGTCACCGAGGTGCGAATCCTCGTCGTCGCCGATCGGCGTTTCCATCGAGATCGGCTCCTTGGCGATCTTGAGCACCTTGCGGATCTTGTCCTCCGGCATCTCCATCTTCTTCGCCAGCTCTTCGGGCGTCGGCTCGCGGCCCATCTCCTGCAGCATCTGGCGCGAGATGCGGTTGAGCTTGTTGATCGTCTCGATCATGTGCACCGGGATGCGGATCGTGCGCGCCTGGTCGGCGATCGAGCGCGTGATCGCCTGGCGGATCCACCACGTGGCGTAGGTCGAGAACTTGTAGCCGCGGCGGTATTCGAACTTGTCGACCGCCTTCATCAGGCCGATGTTGCCTTCCTGGATCAGGTCGAGGAACTGCAGTCCGCGGTTGGTGTACTTCTTGGCGATCGAGATCACGAGGCGCAGGTTGGCCTCGACCATCTCCTTCTTCGCGCGCCGCGCCTTGGCCTCGCCGACATTCACGCGACGGTTGATGTCCTTGATCTCGTCGAGCGAGATCAGGTTGTCGCCTTCCATCTTCTTCAGCGTTTCCTGCAGCGCGAGGATCTCGTCCTTGCGCGCATTGAGCTCGGAAGAGTACTTGCGCTTGGCGCGGATCGCCTTCTGGATCCACTCGTCCGAGGTCGCGCCGTTGGCTTCGCGGTAGAGCCTCAGGAACTCGTCACGGCCCATGCCGGCGTCGACGACGCAGATGCGCATGATCTGCCGCTCGGTGCGGCGGATCAGATCGATCTTTTCGCGCAGGTTGCGTGTGATCTCGTCGACGAGCTTCGGCGAAAGCTTGAACGTCATGATGTGGCTGGCCACCGCCTCGCGCCGGGTCTGCGTCTTCGGATGGCCGCTGCCGAGCTTGACGAGGGCGTCCCAGGCCTTGTCGTAGAGCTTCTGCAGCTCGGCGAACTTCTCGGCGGTGAGCACTGGGTCGGGACCGGTATCGACCGCTTCCTCTTCGTCGCCGCTGTCGTCGTCCTCGTCTTCCTCATCCTCGACGTCTGCGGGCGTGGCCGCTGCCGCCGGCGGCGGGGCCTCCTCGGGCGCGTTGGGATCGAAGAAGCCGGTGACGATGTCGCCGAGACGCTTGTTGCCCTGCTTGTAGGTTTCGAAGCTCTCGAGCAGGATCGCGACCGTTTCCGGGTACTGCGCCATCGCGAACATGGCCTCGTTGAGGCCTTCCTCGATGCGCTTGGCGATGCGGATCTCGCCCTCGCGGTCGAGCAACTCCACCGAGCCCATCTCGCGCATGTACATGCGCACCGGGTCGGTGGTGCGGCCGAACTGGTCGTCGAGCGCGGCGATCGCGGCGGCGGCTTCCTCGGCGGCCTCTTCCTCTTCCTCGTTGGTCGCGATGACCGCCGGTTCCGAGAACAGCTGCTGATCCTCTTCCGGGGCCTCCTCGTGAACCGGGATGCCCATCGCCTGGATCATGCTGATGATGTCTTCGATCTGCTCGGTGTCGACAATCTCCGGCAGATGGTCAGCCACCTCGGCATAGGTCAGGTAGCCCTTCTCCTTGCCCAGCGCGATCAGAACCTTGATCTGGGATTGCTTCTGGGCCTGGCGGTCGAGGGCCTGGACCTTCTCAGCTTTCTCGGTGTTGCTCGTATGTGCCATGAGAGCTCGTGTGTTGCGGGATCAAGGAGCGGACGGGGCGCAGAACTGCGCATTGTACATCAGTTGCGGTCGGCTTTGCCGGGCTGCGACTTGCGCAGTGCGATCAGCGCCAACCACTCGTGCAGCGCCTGCGCCGGCAGCTCGCCGCCCAGCTGGGCCTGCTGTTCGAAGCGTGCGATCCGCTGGTTCATCGCGCTCGACTGCAGACGCTCGATCGCTTCGTTGAACTCGGCCTCGTACTTGGCCTCGTCCAGCGGCATCGCCTCCGCCATCAGCTTCTGGATGCCGCGGCCCTTGGGAGTGTCGCGCCAGCGCTCCAGCAGCTGCGCAGCGGTGGCGTCGGGGTGATGCGCGAAGAACTCGATCGCCTCGATCAGCACGTCGGCGCCGCGGCTGCCGGCATCGGCGAGCAGCTGCACGTTGTCGACACGTTCGGCGAGCGCGGGGCGTTCCAGCAGCAGCTGCAGCGCCCGCCGCACAAGCCGGCTGGCGTCGGCGCCAGCCGGCTGCGCCGGTGCTGCGGCAAGCGGCGCCGGCGTGCCGGGCCGCAGCGCCGCTTCGACGTCCGGGCGCGCCATGCGCGCGAGGCGCGCAAGCTCGTCGAGCATCAGTGTCTTAAATGGGCCCTCGCGCAGCTTTTCCAAGTGCGGCCGCGCCAGCGTGAGCAGCCGCGCACGGCCCTCCAGCGTGCCGAGATTGGCCTGGCGCGCGAGCTCGCCGAGCAGAAACTGCGAGGCCGGCTGCGCCTTGTCGATGCGGCCGCGGAACGCGTCGGCGCCGATCTCCCGCACCAGCGTGTCCGGATCGTGTCCTTCCGGCAGGAACATGAACACGCACTCGCGCCCTTCGTGCAGCTCCGGCAGCGCCTGCTCCAGCGCGCGCCATGCCGCCGCGCGCCCGGCGCGGTCGCCGTCGAAGCAGAACACGACGCGACCGGCCGACTTGAAGATCAGCTGCAGGTGTTCGCGCGTCGTCGCCGTGCCGAGCGTGCCGACCGCTTCACGTATGCCGTGCTGGGAGAGCATCACGACGTCCATATAGCCTTCGACCACGATCAGCTGGCGCAGTGCCCCGGTGCTCGCCTGACGCGCCTCGTACAGGCCATAGAGCTGCCGGCCCTTGTGGAACAGCGCGGTTTCGGGGGAGTTCAGGTACTTCGCCGGGTCGTTGCCGAGCGTGCGGCCGCCGAAGGCGATCACGCGGCCGCGATTGTCGCGGATCGGGAACATGATGCGATTGCGGAAGCGGTCGTACGCCCCACCGGAATCTCTCTGGATCAGCAGGCCCGCGTCGATCGCGTGCTTCGTGTCCTTGAGAAACGCGGTCAGCGCGTCCCAGCTGTTTGGTGCGTAACCGATGCCGAAGCGCTTCGCCGTTTCGCCGCTGACGCCGCGCTTCTTCAGGTAGTCGATCGCCTCCGGCGCGTGACGCAGGCGCTCGCGGAAGAAGCGCTGCGCGGCCGCCAGCGCGTCGAGCGGCCCCTCGACCACCACACGGGCCTCGTTGCCGCCTTCGTGCGGCACCTCGACGCCGGCACGCCGCGCCAGCTCCTCGACCGCCTCGACGAAGGACAGGCGGTCGTACTCCATCAGAAAGCCGATCGCGTTGCCGTTCTTGCCGGAGCTGAAGTCGAAGAACATCTGCTTCTGCGGCGAGACGAAGAACGACGGCGTCTTCTCGCTGGTGAACGGCGACAGCCCGCGCAGCTCCTTGCCGGCGCGCTTGAGCTCCACGCGCGCAGCGATCAGCTCGACAATGTCGGTACGCGCGAGGAGGTCGTGGATGAAGGCATCTGGGATCCGGCCGGCCATTGCGACGGCAGTTTCCAGTTTCCAGTTTCCAGTTTCCAGTCAGAAGCCAAAAGCCGCGCTGCTCGTGTCTCCGGAAACCGGAAACTGCGGAGAACCGTTTGGGCGTTCAGCCCAGACGGTTCTTTACTGCTGCTGACAGCTTGCCCATGTCGGTGCGCCCCTGCGCCCTGGGCTTGATCCAGCCCATGACCTTGCCCATGTCCTTGGCGCCGGCGGCACCGGTCTCGGCGATCGCCTGGTCGATCAGCGCGCTCACCTCGGCGTCGCTGAGCTGCTGCGGCAGGTAGCCCATCAGCACGGCGATCTCGGCCGCTTCCTTGTCGGCCAGATCGGCGCGCTTGCCGGCGCGGAACTGGCTCTCGGCGTCGCGGCGCTGCTTGACCATCTTCTCGACGGCGGCCAGCACCACGGCGTCGGTCAGTGCGGTCGACTCCACGACTTCGCGCTGCTTGAGCTCGGCCTGCAGCATGCGCAGGACCGACAGCCGCGCCTTGTCGCCGCTGCGCATCGCGGCCTTGACGTCTTCGGTGATGCGGTTCTTGAGCTCGGACATGGCGTGACTCCTGAAACGCAAAACGCGGCCCTACGGCCGCGCTCGCTGTATACCAGAGGCCCGCAGGGGTGCGGGGGACTTCAATACAGGCGGATCCGTCTATTGGACTCGCGCTGCACCTTCTTCGCCTGGCGCTTCACGGCGGCGGCGCGCTTGCGCTTGCGTTCCTGACTCGGCTTTTCGTAGTACTCATGCTTGCGCAGGTCGGTCAGCACGCCGGCCTTTTCGCAGGTGCGCTTGAAGCGGCGCACGGCCACCTCGAAAGGCTCGTTGTCACGGACGCGGACAGAAGGCATAGAAAAAAACTCGCTTTTCTCGACGGGTGAGGGCGGTACAGCCAAAAAGGGCCGCGATTCTAACGGCACAGCGGCGCGCGCGCAATCGGGCCGCGGCCGGCCGGTACAATAGCGTCATGCGCCCGTCTGCCGCGATGCCCGGGCCGGTCCTCGGCATCGAAACCTCCTGCGACGAAACCGCCGCCGCCGTCTACTGCGGCCAGCGCGGGCTGCTGGCGCACGCCTTGCACAGCCAGATCCGGCTGCACGCCCAATACGGCGGCGTCGTTCCGGAGCTGGCATCGCGCGATCACGTACAGCGCATCAGCGGTCTGGTGCGCACGGCGCTGGATCAGGCCGGCATCGAGCCGGCACAGCTCGGCGGCGTGGCCTACACCGCCGGTCCGGGGCTGATCGGCGCGCTGATGGTCGGTGCGGCCGTCGGCGCCGGACTGGCGAGCGCGCTCGAGGTGCCGCTGATCCCGGTGCACCACATGGAAGCGCATCTGCTCGCGCCGATGCTGGAACAGCCCGCGCCGGCGTTTCCGTTCCTGGCGCTGCTCGTGTCCGGCGGGCACACCCTGCTGGTCGCCGTGCGCGGCGTCGGCGCCTACGAGCTGCTCGGCGAAAGCCTCGACGACGCCGTCGGCGAGGCCTTCGACAAGACCGCAAAGCTGCTCGGGCTGCCCTACCCCGGCGGCCCCGAGCTGGCCCGGCTCGCCGAGCGCGGACGCGCCGACGTGTTCCGGTTTCCGCGGCCGATGACCGACCGCCCCGGCCTGGACTTCAGCTTCAGCGGGTTGAAAACCGCGGTGCTGACCGCGCTGCCCGCGGACGCGAGCGAGCAGACCAAGGCGGATCTCGCGCACGCGTTCCAGGAGGCGGTGACCGATACGCTGGTGATCAAGGCCGGGCGCGCGCTCGAAGCCGCCGGCCTTGCGCGCCTCGTCGTCGCCGGCGGCGTCGGCGCCAATCGGCGGCTGCGCGCGAAGCTCGATGCGTTTGCGCGAGCGCGCGGCTTCGGGCTGTACTTTCCGCGCCATGAGTTCTGCACCGACAACGCGGCGATGATCGCGTACACCGGCTGGCTGCGGCGTGGCGAAGGCCTGGGCCCCGGCGCGAAGCTGTTCGCGACGCCGCGCTGGAGCCTGGGCGAGCTGAGCCCGCCGCGCGCGACCTGATCCCCTCTCTTGCGCACCTGTCCATGGACACCATCTTCATCCGCGGGCTCGAAGTCGAAACGATCATCGGCATTCACGGCTGGGAGCGTCAGCTGCCGCGCCCGCTGGTGTTCGATCTGGCACTCGGCGTCGATACGCGCGCAGCGGCGGCCAGCGACCACGTCCGTGACGCCGTCGATTACGCCGCCGTTGCCGAGACGGTCAACGCAATCGCCAGGAGCCTGCAGCCGGCGCTGCTCGAAACGCTCGCCGAGCAGATCGCGCGCAAGCTGTTCGAGGACTATCCGATCCAGACCCTGCGGCTGCGCATCGACAAACCGGGCGCCGTGACCGGCGCCAAGGCCGTCGGCGTGGAGATCGACCGGCGCCGCGAGGACTACGCGGTCTGCGGGCGCTAGCCGGTCCTCGACCCGGGCCCGTGGGTGCGGCTTGCGCGGGACGCAGGCTACGTCTGCACCGCCGGCAGCGCGTGCTGCGCGGCGATCAATGCGCTGGCGAAGGCGGCAAGATCATCGTAGATCGCCACGCCGCGCAGATCGGTCATGTGCTCGGCCTCGGTGCGCCGGCCGTTGCCGGTGCGCACGAGCACCGGGCGCGCCTTGGCCGCGCGAGCGGCTTCGACGTCGCGCCAGGAATCGCCGACGACCGGAATCAGATCCGGATTGACGTTCAGGCGGCGCGCGAGGTCGAGGATCATGCCGGGCGCCGGCTTGCGCATCGCGGTCGGCGTGTCGGGATGATCCGGTGCGAAGGCGACACCGTCGACGCGGCCGCCGAGCTCGGCGAGCTGCTGCTGCATGCGATCGTTGATCGCGCAGAACGCGTCGTAGTCGAACAGCCCCTGGCCGAGGCCCGACTGATTGCTGGCCACGAACACCCGAAAACCGGCCTGGCACAGCTTGGCGATCGCCTCGAGACTGCCCGGAATCGGCTGCCACTCGGCGGCCGACTTGATGTAGTCGGGCGAGTCCTCGTTGATGACGCCGTCTCGATCGAGAATCACCAACTTCATCTTTATGCTCCGTTGCCGTCCATGGCACTGCAGACCCAGGGCCGCCTTGCCCGGAATCGTACTCGCGCCGGTGACGCCGGTCAGCCCGGAAGCTGAGAGATGTCCGCGACCGAGCGGCAGAGCTGGTCCAGCCGCACAAGCAGCGCGAGACGGTTGGCGCGCACGGCGGCGTCCTCGACGTTGACCATGACCTGATCGAAGAACGCGTCGACCGGCTCGCGCAGCGCGGCGAGGTTGACGAGCTGCGTGCGATAGTCCGGTGTCCGCGCGTTCTGCGCCGCCAGCTCGTTCATCCTGGCGAACAGCGCGCGCTCGGCGGCATGTGCAAGGCGGACTTCGTCGATAGCGCCGGCGGCGCCACCGGCTTGTCGAAGGATATTGCGGATACGCTTGTTCGCCGCGGCGAGATTCGGCGCAGCGTCCTGCGCGACGAAGGCGTGCACCGCGAGCAGCCGGCGCTGGAAGTCGAGCGGCTCTGTGAGGCCCATCGCCGCGACGGCCTCGAAAGTCTCGACGCCGACCTCGCGACCGTCGACGGTCTGGCCGACCAGATGTGCACGCAGGCGTTCCATGACGAACTCGAGCAGCTCGGCGAGCACCGGCTCGCCGCGCTCGCCGGCCGGCTGCTGCGCGAGCGCCTCGCGCAGCAGTGCCTTCAGATCCAGCGGCAGCTCGGCTTCGAGGCAGATGCGCAGCACGCCGAGTGCCGCACGGCGCAGCGCGAACGGATCCTTGCTCGCGCTGGGCTTCTGCCCGATCGCGAAGATGCCGGCCAGCGTGTCGAGCTTGTCGGCGAGCGCGACGATGCGGCCTTCGGGCGTCGACGGAATGCGCGTGCCCTGCTGCGTGGGCAGGTAGTGCTCGCGGATCGCCTGCGCGACTGCAGGCGGCTCGCCGGATTTGTCGGCGTAGTAGCCGCCCATCAGGCCCTGCAGCTCCGGAAACTCGTAGACCATGCGCGTGACGAGGTCGTTCTTGCACAACGCGGCCGCGCGCTCGACGCGCGCAGCATCGGCGCCCAGCGTGCGGGCGATGCCGGCGGCGAGCCGGCGCAGGCGCGCGACCTTGTCGCCGAGACTGCCGAGCGCTTTCTGGAACGTCACCGTCGCCAGCTTCGTGCCATAGGCTTCGAGCGGCTGCTTGAGGTCCTGCTCCCAGAAGAACATCGCGTCGCTCAGACGCGGGCGCACGACGCGCTCGTTGCCGGCGATGACCTGCGCGACGTCGCGCGAGTCGATGTTCGCGACCGTGATGAAGGTGTTCGTCAGCTCGGTCTGCGCGGCATCGCGGAACACCGTGAAGTAGCGCTGGTTGGTCTCGACGGTGGCGACGATCACCTCCGGCGGCAGCGCGAGGAAGCGTGCCTCGAAGTGTCCACTGATCGCCAGCGGCCATTCGACCAGCGCGGTGACCTCGTCGAGCAGCTCTTCGGTGATGCGGGCGTGGCCACCGGCGAGCGTCGCCTGTGTTTCGATCTGTGCGCGGATGCGTGCGCGGCGCTGGTCGAAATCGGCGAGTACGTGCGCGCGCTCCAGCGCGGCAGCATAGTCGGCCGGCGACGCGAGGCGGATTGCATCCGGCGCGTGAAAGCGGTGGCCGTAGGTGATGCGGTCGGCGGACAGGCCGAAACGGCGTAGCGGCACGACCTCGGTGCCGAAGAGGCAGCACAGCCACTGCACCGGCCGCACGAAGGTTTCCTCGCCCGTGCCCCAGCGCATGCGCTTGGGCACCAGCTCGTCCATCTGCTTGAGCGCTTCCTCGAAAATCTCGGGCAGCAGCTCGGCCGTCGCGCGGCCGGCGATGGTTTGCATGTGGTGCAGCTTACCGTCCTTCTCGCCGAGGCTGGCGATCTCTACGCCGCAGGAGCGCGCGAAGCCCTGTGCCGCGGGCGTCGGCTGGCCGTTCCTGAACGCAACCGCCAGCGCCGGACCGAGCCGCTCGACGCGCTGATCCGGCGCCCGCTCGGCGAGCCCGCCGATCAGCACGGCGATGCGGCGCGGTGTTGCATACAGGCGCGGGGCATGATGTCCGCTCAGGCCGCGACGCGCGAGCCCGCCGCCGATGCCCGAACCCAAGGCGCGCACCAGCGGCAGCACGTAGCGCGCCGGCAGGTCTTCGGTTCCGATTTCGAGCAGCAAATCGCGGGTCATGGCGGGGCTGAGCGGGCAAAAGAACGCGCAATTGTGGGTGATTGCCGCACGGGCGCCAAGCTGCGTCGTTTATGCTGATCCGCATTCATCCGCCGCATCCGTGGCAGACGAGCTCTTGGCTCACCGGAGGAGAACGTGAGAATCGTCGGACTCGATCACATCGTGCTGCGCATCGCCGACTTGCCGCGCTCGCTGGCGTTCTACTGCGACACCCTCGGCTGTACGGTCGAGCGCCGTCAGGACGAGAGCGGGCTGATCCAGCTGCGCGCGGGTCGCTCGCTGATCGACCTCGTGCCGGTCGATGGCCGGCTCGGCCGCGCCGGCGGCGCGGCGCCGGGCATGGAGGGCCGCAACATGGATCATCTGTGCCTGCGTGTCGAGCCGTTCGACGCCGATGCGATCCGCGCACAGCTCGCGTCGCGCGGCTACGAAGCCGGCGAGCCGGCTTCGCGTTACGGCGCGGAAGGCGAAGGGCCGTCGATTTACACACGCGATCCCGACGGCAACGTCGTCGAACTCAAGGGGCCGGTGCACGCCTCCGCCGGCTGAGAGACTGACGCCGGCGCAGTACCGCAAGCGCTTCGGCGGCATGCGCCGCACGCTGGCAGCGCCGCAGGCGTCAAAGCGTTACGCCAGCGTATCGAGCAAGCGTCTGCCCGCGTGCCCAAGGCCGCGATCAGGCGGCCTTCTGCTGCGAGCCCAGCATCGGAAAGCCCAGCGCCTCGCGCGTCTTGTAGTACGCCTCCGCGCAGGCGCGCGCCATCGTGCGCACGCGCAGGATGTAGGCCTGGCGCTCGGTGACGGAGATCGCGCCGCGCGCGTCGAGCAGGTTGAAGGCGTGGCTGGCCTGGATCGTCCGCTCGTAGGCCGGCAGCGACAGCGGCGTTTCCAGTCCCAGCAGGTGCCGGCACTCGGCCTCGGCCTTGTTGAAGCGCTCGAACAGCGCGCTCACATCCGCGTGCTCGAAGTTGTACGCGCTCTGCTCGACTTCGTTCTGGTGGTAGACGTCGCCGTAGGTGACGATGCGCTCGCCGCCCTCGTCCGAACGATGCCGCGACCACACGAGGTCGAACACGCTCTCCTTCTTCTGGATATACATCGCCAGACGCTCGAGGCCGTAGGTGATCTCGCCCGCGACCGGCTTGCACTCGAGGCCGCCGACCTGCTGGAAGTAGGTGAACTGCGTGACTTCCATGCCGTTGAGCCAGACCTCCCAGCCCAGACCCCAGGCGCCGAGCGTCGGCGATTCCCAGTTGTCCTCGACGAAACGGATGTCGTGGGTCAGCGGATCGAAGCCGAGCATCTTCAGCGAATCCAGATACAGCTGCTGGATGTTCGCCGGACTCGGCTTCATCAGCACCTGGAACTGGTAGTAGTGCTGCAGGCGGTTCGGGTTCTCGCCGTAGCGGCCGTCGGTGGGCCGGCGCGAGGGCTGCACGTAGGCGCTGTTCCAGGGCTCGGGACCGACGGCGCGCAGGAACGTCGCCCAGTGGAAGGTGCCGGCGCCCATCTCCATGTCCATGGGCTGCACGATCACGCAGCCGTGGCCGGCCCAGAAGGCCTGGAGCTTGAGGATGAGATCCTGGAAGGTCATGGCGCGGACCGGCGTGCGAAGGGCGGCGAGTATACCAACGGCATACGCTTTCGAATGGTCGGGCTGCCCCGGTATAGTCGGCCGCCTGCATGGACCGCCAAGCACGATGCGCGTACTCAAGCACTTGTTCGACAGCAACGCCGACTGGGCGCAAGCACAGGTCACGGCCGACCCGGATTATTTCAAGCGGCTGGCGCGCGGCCAGAATCCCGAGTATCTGTGGATCGGCTGCGCCGACTCGCGCGTGCCGGCGAACCAGATCCTCGGCCTGCCGCCGGGCGAGGTCTTCGTCCATCGCAACATCGCCAATGTCGTCGTCCACACCGACTTCAACTGCCTGTCAGTGATGCAGTTCGCCGTGGATCTGCTCAAGGTGCGCCACATCATGGTGGTTGGCCACTACGGCTGTTCGGGCGTGCATGCGGCGATGAACAACGCCTGCCTCGGCATCGCCGACAACTGGCTGCGCCACATCCGCGACGTCTACGATCAGCACGCGCCGCGCTTCGCCGGCATCGACGATCCGCAGCTGCGCCACGACCGCTTGTGCGAGCTCAATGTGATCGAGCAGGCGGCCAATGTCTGCCAGACCACCGTCGTCGAAGCGGCGTGGCGCCGCGGCCAGGCGCTGAGCGTGCACGGCTGGGTCTACGGGCTGCACGACGGGCGCCTGCGCGATCTGGGGCTGACGGTGTCGGCCGCGGAGGAGCTGCAGCCGGCATTCGAGCGCGCGATCGCCAGCGTGTTCCGGTAGGTCGGCGTCGGTCGGGCTGTCGGGCTTCAGCCCGACATGCGCGCGGCGGCGTCGGCGCTAAAGGCGCGCTAAAGGCCGACCCGCAGCCCGGCCACCAAGCTGCGGGTTGCGCTACGATACGTCGCCTGCACCCCGCTGCTTGTGCCGCGCGGCCGCCCCAGCGTGTGGCACGGTTCGTGCGTCATTTTGGCGCACGCTGAGCGGGGGGTGGCCCGCAGCGATCCCATCACCGTCCCTTAGGAGAGAACCCCATGTCGGGTAGCGATGTACTGAAGATGATCAAGGAAAAGGAGGTCAAGTTCGTCGACTTCCGCTTCTGCGATACCCGGGGCAAGGAACAGCACGTGACCGTTCCGTCCCACACGATCGACGACGACGTATTCGTCCACGGCAAGATGTTCGACGGCTCTTCGATCGCCGGGTGGAAGGGCATCAACGAGTCCGACATGATCCTGATGCCGGACCCGGCTACCGCCTACGTCGATCCGTTCTACGAGGACAGCACGATCGCACTGACCTGCGACGTCATCGAGCCGTCCACCGGCGAAGGCTACACGCGCGACCCGCGTTCGCTGGCCAAGCGCGCCGAGGCCTATCTGAAGTCCACCGGCATCGCCGACTCCGCGTTCTTCGGTCCGGAGAACGAGTTCTTCGTATTCGACTCGGTGCGCTGGGGCGCGGACATGTCCGGCTGCTTCGTGCACATCGACTCCGCTGAGGCGAGCTGGAACACCGGGCGCGATTACGCCGAAGGCAACATGGGCCACCGTCCGGGCACCAAGGGCGGTTACTTCCCGGTGCCGCCGGTCGACTCGCTGCAGGACGTGCGCTCGGCGATGTGCGCGACGCTCGAAGCGATCGGCATGCCGACCGAAGTGCACCACCACGAGGTCGCCACCGCCGGCCAGTGCGAGATCGGCGTGCTGTTCGGCGCGCTGACCAAGAAGGCCGACGAGGTGCTCAAGCTCAAGTACGTCGTCCAGAACGTCGCCCACCAGTACGGCAAGACCGCGACTTTCATGCCCAAGCCGATCGTCGGCGACAACGGCAACGGCATGCACGTGCACCAGTCGCTGGCCAAGGACGGCAAGAACCTGTTCACCGGCGACAAGTACGGCGGCCTCTCCGAGCTCGCGCTGTACTACATCGGTGGCATCATCAAGCATGCCAAGACGCTCAACGCGTTCACCAACCCGTCGACCAACAGCTACAAGCGCCTGGTGCCGGGTTTCGAAGCGCCGGTGCTGCTGGCGTACTCGGCGCGCAACCGCTCGGCGTCGATCCGCGTTCCGTACGTGTCGAACCCCAAGGCGCGCCGCATCGAAGTGCGCTTCCCGGACTCGACCGCCAACCCGTACTTCGCGTTCGCGGCGATGATGATGGCGGGCCTCGACGGCATCCAGAACAAGATCCTGCCGGGCGATCCGGGCGACAAGGACCTCTACCACCTGCCGCCGGAAGAGGACAAGAAGATCCCGCGTGTCTGCCACAGCCTCGACATGGCGCTGGAGAATCTGGACCAGAACCGCGAGTTCCTGACCCGCGGCGGCGTCTTCTCCGACGACCTGATCGACGCCTACATCGAGCTGAAGATGCAGGAGGTCACGCGCTTCCGTATGACCACGCATCCGATCGAGTTCGACATGTACTATTCTCTCTGACGCTTCGCGTCAGCGAGAATATCGACAGGGCTTTGTTGTGCGCCGCCTTGCACGCGAGGCGGCGGCCCTCTTCGGAACCCCGCGCTTGCGCGGGGTTTCTTTTGCTGGACCCGACCGTCGTAGGTCGGACTTCAGTCCTTCAGTCAGACTTCAGTGCGACTTCGCGGAAGGTGCTTGTCGGGCGGAAGCCGACTGAAGCCCGACCTGCCAACGCAGGCCGGCGCGTCGTGTATCCTCGCCCCATGGCGCGGGGGCTCTGCCTGATCGTGTGGTGCGGTCTGTCGGCGGCGGCTTTCGCGGCCGACGAGGTCTATCGCTATGTCGCGCCCGACGGCTCGGTGCATTACACCGACCGGCCGCCGCCGGGCGAGCGCGCGCAACCGCTGCAACTGCCGCCGCTGTCCGGCCCCGTGCCGACCGGCAAGCGCTTCTATACGCCGGAGGCGCTGCGTGCCGCCGCGCGCTTCGCCGTGAGTATCGACTCGCCCACGCCCGGCCAGGTGCTGCGCGCCGGCGTTGACCGCGCAGTCGCCGCCGCCAATGTCATGCCCGGGCTCGTATCCGGCTTCCGCGTCGTCTACTTTCTCGATGGGCGCGCACTGCCCCCGGGGCCGGTCGAGGCGCTCAGCGTACTGCTGCCGACGCTGGACCCCGGGGAGCACCGCTTCAGCGCGGCTGTGCTCGATGCGAGCGGGCGCGAGGTGGCGCGCTCCGAGGAAATCCATTTCATCGTCGAGGCGCCAAAATAGTGCATGCACTATAACAGTGCGTCGCACTCGCGTTTGCGCTAGGCTTAACACCCGCGGCGACTGGCCTGTAACTTGCTTGGGCCACATCATGAAGCTGGTTTCGAGAACGCGAGTGACCGCGGAGGAGGTGCTTGACGGGCTGACGACGGCCGTCGTCGTCGTCGACGAGGCGCTGTGCGTCGCGACGCTGAACTCGGCCTGCGAGAGCCTCTTCGGTATTTCGCGGCGCATGACCGCCGGCGCGCCGCTGGTCGAGGCAATTCCGCACTTCAAGCACTACGAGGCGCGCCTGCAGAGCGCGCTGCAGACGGCGACCGGCTTCATCGAGCGCGAAACCGCGCTGTCGCGCAACGGCGACCCGGCGGTCACGGTCGACTGGACGGTCACACCGTTCGCAATCGGCGGCAAGCGTCCCGGCCTGCTGCTGGAGCTGCTCGCGCTGGACCGCCACCTGCGGATCTCGCGTGACGAGCAGCTGCTCGCGCACTTCGACGCCAGCCGCGAGCTGATCCGCGGACTTGCGCACGAGGTGAAGAACCCGCTCGGCGGCATCCGCGGCGCCGCGCAGCTGCTGGAACGCGAGTATCCGGACGCCGGGCACCGCGAGTACACCCGCGTGATCATCCGCGAAGTCGACCGCCTGCAGAGTCTGGTCAACCGCATGCTCGGCCCCAACCGTGTACCGATGAAGGCGCTGCTCAACGTCCACGAGGTTCTCGAGCACGTGCGCCGCCTGGTGCAGGCCGAAGCGCCGGCGGACGTCGCCGTGCTGCGTGACTACGATCCGAGCATCCCCGAGCTGCACGGTGACCGCGAGCAGCTGATCCAGGCGGTGCTCAACATTCTGCGCAATGCGCTGCACGCGGTCGGCGGCCGCGGCACGATCGTGCTGCGCACGCGCACGCGGCGCCAGCTCACGATCGGCGGGCAGCGGCACAGGCTGGTCGCGCAGATCGACGTCGAGGACGACGGCCCCGGCATTCCGGCGGCGATGATGGACAAGATCTTCTATCCGATGGTGACCACGCGGCCGGAGGGAACCGGGCTTGGCCTGCCGATTGCACAGCATTTGGTGCACAGCCACGGCGGGCTGATCGAATGCAGGAGCCGGCCGGGCAGCACCGTGTTCACCATTCATCTTCCGCTGGAAACGCAATGAGCGCGCTCAACGTCTGGATCGTGGACGACGACGAGTCGATCCGCTGGGTGCTGGAGAGATCGCTGACGCGTGAAGGGATGAAGGTCACGAGTTTCCCGGGCGCGGCCGAGCTGCTCGATGCGATCGCCGATGGTGTCCCCGACGTGCTGATCAGCGACATCCGCATGCCCGGCATCGACGGGATCACGCTGATGGAGCGCGTGCGCGCTGCGAATCCCGAGCTTCCGGTCATCATCATGACCGCGCACTCCGATCTCGACGCGGCCGTGGCCTCGTACAAGGGCGGTGCGTTCGAGTACCTGCCCAAGCCCTTCGACGTCGACGGGGTCGCCGACCTGGTGCGCAGGGCGGCGAAGAAGCGCGAATCGGTCGACGAGCCGGCGCCGGGCGCGGCGCCCGCGATGATCGGCGAAGCGCCGGCGATGCAGGACGTGTTCCGCGCGATCGGCCGGCTGTCGCAGTCGCACATCACCGTGCTGGTCACCGGCGAGTCGGGCACCGGCAAGGAGCTGGTCGCGCGTGCGCTGCACGTCAACAGTCCGCGCGCAAACCGCCCGTTCATCGCGATCAACACCGCGGCGATTCCCAAGGATCTGCTCGAAAGCGAGTTTTTCGGTCACGAGCGCGGCTCGTTCACCGGCGCGGCGATGCAGCGCAAGGGGCGTTTCGAGCAGGCCGACGGCGGCACGCTGTTCCTCGACGAGATCGGCGACATGCCGTCCGACCTGCAGACGCGCCTGCTGCGCGTGCTCTCGACCGGTGAGTTCTACCGCGTCGGCGGCGTCGCGCCGATCAAGGTCGACGTGCGCGTGATCGCGGCGACGCACCAGGACCTCGAGCAGCTCGTCCGCGACGGGCGCTTCCGCGAGGATCTCTACCACCGGCTCAACGTCATCCGCATCCGCATTCCTTCGCTACGTGAGCGCGCGGAGGATGTCCCGCAGCTCGCCCGTCACTTCCTCGCCCGCGCAGCCGAAGAGCTGCACTCCGAGCCCAAGCGCCTGCGCCCGGAAGTGCTGCAGCGGCTCAAGCAGTTCGACTGGCCCGGCAACGTGCGCCAGCTCGAGAACGTCTGCCGCTGGCTGACGGTGATGGCGCCGGGCCAGGATGTGCACCTGCAGGATCTGCCGCCGGAAGTCACTGGCGAGGCGCCGGCCGCCGAGACGGCACTGTCCGGCGTCGCCGCGGTGGCGCCTGTGACGACCCTGCCTGCCGCGGTGCCCGCGGCTCCGCTGACCGCGGACGCGCGCTGGAGCGAGGTGCTGCGGCTGTGGGCCGCCGGGCAGCTCGCCGCCGGCAACAGCAGCATCCTCGACGTCGCCGTGCCGCTGTTCGAGCGCACGATGATCGAAACCGCGCTCGCCGCGACCCACGGCCAGCGCCAGGAAGCGGCCAAGCGCCTCGGCTGGGGGCGCAACACGCTGACGCGCAAGATCAAGGAGCTCGGGATCGACGACTGAACGGTACAGGGTGAGGATCGACGCCCGGATCTCCTCGCCCAGCCCACGCGGCGGGAAGTTGCCGCCCATCGCCATCTTCAGGCTCGCGGCCATCGCGTCGTCGAGGTAGGCCAGCATCATGCCGAACAGTCCGCGAGCGACAGGGTGCAAGGCGAGTTGGGCGTCAACATTCAGGGCTGCCCGTCAAGGGTGGTCAGATGGCCCTGCCGAAAGCTACGCAGTTTCCCGGACGTCCGCTTGATGGCATCCCGCTTGGGCTCGCATCGGCAGCTTCGGGCTGACTACCGACAGCCGCCATGCCCAGCTGACCGATCATCGATGACTTCGGGTAGTGGTGAAGTTCAGGACGGAGCGTTCTCCGAACCGTCCGCCGTCGGCCTGAGCCACAGCGCATCCAGCTCCAGCTCGACCGCCTCGAACGGCGGTGCGGCGGCGCGCGCGTCGTCGGCGTGGCTGGCTTCGAGCCGCCAGTGGCCGCGATCCAGGCCGAAGACTTCGAGCGTGCGGGCGATGGGGTCGATCAGCCAGGCCCACGGCACTTCGAACTGGGCGTAGATCGCCGGTTTCTGCACGCGGTCGAGCTTGGCGGTCGCGGGCGACAGGACTTCGCAGATCCAGTCGGGTGGCAGCTCAAAGTAGGCGACATTCGGCACTTCTTGCATGCGCTCGCGCCGCCAGCCGGCGAGGTCGGGCACCAGGACAGTGTAGCGCGCGGAGTTGCAGCGAGCGCTTGTCGGCGATGGTGCTGATCGGCGCGTCATGTCCGTACCCGCCGCCGTACCCACTGATCCCGCGCCTGCGCATGCTGCTGCTGTGGCGCGTGCTGCATCGCAATATTTCCGTCATGGAACTGCAAGAAGCGCTGTTCATCCTTGCGCGGCTCGCAAGCTCGCAGGGAGACTCCGATGTTCAAGGCAATACAGGCCGTCGCGGCGGCGATGGCGGTGATCGCAGCCGGCGGCTGCGCGGCGACGGACGGCTGGAAAGGCACCGAGGCCGAGAAGGCGTACGAGAAAGAAATGGCGGCCAAGCCCGAAGCCGCAAAGCTCAACAACGAGCACTACTTCGAGATTCATCAGGAAGGCCGCATCTTCGTGCTGACGGATCCGAAGGGCTACGAGATTTTCCGCGCCACCGGCGAGATTCCGCTCGCCGTGACGCGGATCGGCGCCGGCCCCAACCGCGAGACGGTGAAGCTGGAGCTGAGGAAGGCCGAAGCCAAGGCGATGGAGAAGACCGTCGGCTACAAGGGCATCGCGCAGAAGATGTACGAAGGCGAGCTCAAGGGCGCCGAGCAGGGCTTCTATGGCGAGATCCGCCGCGAAGGCCGCATCTACGTGTTCGGCGACTGGAAGGATCTGGAGGCGTTCAAGGCGAGCGGCGAGGCGGCCTACGGCCTGACGCTGATCGGCAAGGGACCGCAGCGCGAGACGGTGGTCTTCGTGCAGAACAGCAAGTCCTCGCAGCAGGCGCCGGCCGAAACGATCGCCCGCTTCGAGTCGATGTACGCGGCGCAGTGACCGCGCCGGGGCGCGGCGCACGGGCTACCCGGAGAATGTCACGGGCCAAGCGCGTGCGGCATGCGCAGTCGCCGCTGTCGCGCACCGGCTGCAGACGGGCGTAGCTCACCGAAGGACTGCGCTCAGAGCGCGTCGTACAGCCGCAGCCGGTACTCGCGGGTGCGCTCGTCCTGCGAGCCGAGCCAGTCGAACAGATCGATCAGCCGTTTGCGCGCGGCGTCGTCGGCGAACTTGCGGTCGGCGCGCACGGCGTCGATGAGGCGCTGCATCGCGCCTTCGACATCGCGCCGTGCGAGATGCTCGGCAGCGTCCAGATACGGGGTGCGCGCCGGCGATTCGGGCAGCTCGTCAGCCTTGACCGGCGCGCCGACGAAGTCGAGCACGCGCCCCATCGCCGCCGCAGCGTCCGCCTCCGCGGCATCCGCCGGGATGCGCGCGAGCAGCTTGCGCGCCGCCTCCGGCTGATCGAGCAGGCTCAGGCGCGCCAGCCGCAGCCAGACGCCGGGCGGTGCATGCGGGTCCGCAGCGGCCTGCATCAGCAGTGCCTGCGCGTCGGCGCTGCGGCCTTCCGCGAGCAGCGCGTCGACGTCGGCGAGCAGATCCCCGGCCGGCTGCGGCAGCGCGCGTGCCAGCCACTGCTCGACCACCGATTGCGGCTGCGCGCCGGTGAACTCGTCGACGAGGGTGCCGCCGATGATCAGCTTGACGTTGGGAATCCCGCGCACGCCGGCGCGCTGCGCCCATTCCCCATGCTCGTCGGTATTGACCTTGGCGAGCACGACGCGGCCGGCAAACTTGCGCACCGCCGCTTCGAGCGCCGGCCCCAGCGCCTTGCACGGTCCGCACCACGGCGCCCAGAAATCCACCAGCACCGGAATCTGCTTCGAGCGCTCGATCACCTCGCGCGCGAAGTCGCGGACGTCGAAGATTTCCGCCGCGGGTGCCGGGCTGGCCGAGCTGCTGCCAAGGATCATGAGTCGCGTCTCCTGCCGTTCTGTATGCGCCGCAGGGGCGCCATTGGAGCAAAAAACGCGCGCCGCTTCACCTGTCGCGATCGAGCCCGAGGCGATTCAGCGGGATACGCAGGTAGCGCACCCCGTTCGCCTCCGGTTCCGGCAGATGGCCGGCGCGGATGTTGACCTGCAGCGACGGCAGAATCAGCGCCGGCGCGTCCAGCGACGCATCCTTGAGCTGGCGGCGCTCGACGAAGCGCTCCTCGTCGATGCCGTCGTGCACCATGATGTTGCCGTCACGCTCGGCAGCGACCGTGGTTTCCCACTGCGGGCCGCGGCCGGGCGGTGGATAGTCGTGGCACATGAACAGCCTCGTCGCCAGCGGCAGCGAGAGGATACGACGGATCGAGCGGTACAACGTGCGCGCGTCGCCGCCCGGGAAGTCTGCCCGCGCCGTGCCGTAGTCGGGCATGAACAGCGTATCGCCGACGAAGGCGGCATCGTCGACCACGTAAGTCACGCAGGCGGGCGTGTGGCCCGGCGTGTGCGTCACGCGCGCTTCGAATCCGCCGATCCGGAACGTCTCGCCGTCGGCGAACAGGTGATCGAACTGCGAACCGTCGACCGGAAACTGCGAGCCGAGGCCGAACAGCTCGGCGAAGGCCTTCTGGACCTCGCGGATGCGCTCGCCGATGCCGATCCTGCCACCGAGCATGCTCTTCAAGTACTGCGCGGCGGAGAGGTGATCGGCGTGCGCATGCGTCTCGAGGATCCACTCGACCTGCAGCTCCGCGCCGTGCACGTGCCGGATGATGCGCTGCGCCGAGCGGTGGCCGATGCGCGCGGCGTTGGGCTCGAAGTCGAGCACCGGGTCGACGATCGCGCACGAGCGGCTGTCGGGATCGCGCACGACATAGCTGACCGTCGACGTCGCGTTGTCGTAGAAGGCGGTGACCTGTGGTTTCATGAACACTGCTCCTGAGCCGCCCGCGTGGGGGTTCCTGCGCTATGGGCCGTCCACGGTACGGCGGATGCCCCGGTTCGGCGCTGATCCAGATCAGAGCTCCGTGCAGCGTCGATTGCCAAGGCCAGCGCAACGGCTTGCATTCCGCTGGACGCGGCCGCATATTAGTAGAGCCTAAATAAGCAGATCGATAGTGATGCGACCGTCAACGTGCTCGAAAGCCGCAGCGGCCTTCGATCCCGCGCAGATGGCCGAGCACGCCGCTGTCGCAGCCAGCGCTGTCTCAGCATCTGGCCGTGCCGCACGAAGACGGCCTCGTCGCCACACGGCGCGAAGCGCAGGCGATGTACTACCCGGCCACGGAAGGCCCCACGCTGGAAGTCATCCGTGTGCTGCACGAGCTGTACTGTCACGACCGCGGCAGATGATCCGCATGACAAACAGGAGAGCACGATGAGCGAGAAGATCTGGCTGGACATTCCCAACTGCTGTACGCCGGCCGATGGCCTGTGCACCGGCGGGCGCCCGCAGCCGCGCGACCTGCAGGAGGCCCGGGCCAAAGGCGTCGGCACGGTCGTCAATCTGTGCCCGCCCAGCGAGGATCCGGGCTACGACGAGCCCGCCCTCGTCGCCCAGCTCGGCATGAACTACGTCAACATCCCGATCGCCGGCGCCGCCGATCTCACGCCCGAGAATGCACGCCGGCTCGCCGAGGCCCTGGCTCGCGAGCCGCGCGGCATCCTGGTGCATTGCGCGAGCGGCAACCGCGTCGGCGCGCTGTTCGCGCTCAAGGCGCACTACATCGATCACCAGTCCGTCGAGGAGTCGCTCGCCGTTGGCCGCGCGCACGGGCTCAAGGCGATGGAGCCTGCCGTGCGCCAGCTGCTCGGCGGCTGACGCCGGCGGCCCCGACCCATGCTGAGTTCCGGAGCGATGTCGACAGGCCGTTTTCCGCATCGCCGGCATCTTGGTGATTCCAAGACCGGCGGTGCGCGCCTTGCCCGGCGCGATTTTGGGGCGCGGCACAACGCGGGCGCGCGCGATTCGCGGCTGGGCTCTTAGTTCTTCATCTCCCAGCTCAAGCGTAGCCAGGCCTGACGGCCGGGCTCGTTGACGCGCGTCAGCGTCGGGTAGCCGGCGACGCCGGCGGCCGAGCGGCTCAGGTGTTCGGCGTAGGCGCGATCGAAGACGTTGTCGACGCCGGCGACGATGCGCAGGCTGTGCGTCGCGCGCCAGCCGCCGTGCACGGCGAGCGTCCCGTAGCCGGGCGTCGCCGACAGGTCCTGACCGACGATGTTGCCGTAGCCCAGCTGCACGCGATCCTGCTCGTCGGCGAAGCGCAGCACGGTGCCGGCGGCCCAGCGGCCGTCGTCGTAGTCGAGCGTCAGCCGGCCTTCGAGCGGCGGCGTCTGCGCCAGCGCGGAGCCGTCCGTGCGGTTCTCGCCGTGCACCCAGGCCAGCGTGCCGCCGGCGCGGATGCGATCGGTGAGCTGCCGCGACACTTCGGCCTCGCCGCCCCAGCGCACGGCGTCGACGTTGCGTGCCGTCTTGTCGTTGCGCGTGAGGATGTAGTCGTCGATGCGGCTGTAGAACAGCGCCGCGCCGCCGCGCCAATGGCTGGCCCTGCGCACGACGCCGAGGTCGATCTCGCTGTTGCGCTCGGGATCGAGATCGAAGGCGGCGTAGCTCATGCGCTCCCAGTAGTCGGCCGGGCGCTGCGCGTGGCCGATGCCGGCATAAGCCGTGTACGGGCCATGATCCGCCTCGGCGCGGACGAATCCGCTGTAGAGATCGTCGTCGTGCGTCTGCCCGGCGAACGTGCCGGTGGTCAGGCGGTTGTCGGCGACGTAGCGGTCGTAGCGTAGTCCGCTCACCAGGCGACGCTCATCCGCATAGGCCCAGGTCGACTCGCCGTAGACGCCGCTGATGCGGGCGTCCATGTCGGGCATGCGCGGCTTGGCCTCGTAGTCCGGCTCACCCGCCATCGACATCGCCGAGCGCACGCGGTGCTCGTCGGCGCGGTGATCGGCGCCGATCACGACGGCCAGCGCCGACGTCGGCTGCAGCTCCGCGCTGGCGCGCGCACCCCAGGTCTCGCGGTCCGGGTTCGACACCATGTAGCTGCCGCCCGGCGCGACCTCGCGCAGGCTGTAGTTGTCCATCACATGGTCGACACGGCTGCGGTAGACCTGCGCGTCGATGCGCTCGACCTGCGCGAACGGCTGGACGATGCCGTAGCGCAGAAACAGGCTTTCGCGGTCGAACCGCACGCCGTCCATCGAGCGGTCGGCATAGGCGGCTTCGCCGTCGGAGCGCTCGACGCCCAGGCTCAGCATCTGGTCGGCGGTCGGTTTCCAGTTGCCGATCGCGCGCGCGTTCCAGCGGCGGTACTCGCCGTGCACGCGGGTGCCGTCGCCGTCCTCGTAATCGTCCATCTGCGCACGGCTGCCATCGACGCGCAGACCGCCGTGCTCACCCTGCCAGCGCGCACTGCCGGCGGCATCGGCGCGCTCAAAGCTGCCGACGACGCCGCTGAAGCGATATTCGCTGCCCGGCTGCGGCTCGTCGTGCTGGAAATCGACGACCCCGGCGAGATTGCCGTTGCCGTAGCGCACCGTCTGCGGGCCCTTGATGACGACGACTTCATCGTAGGTGTCCGGATAGATGTACGCAGTCGGCGGATCCATGCGCATGCCGCAGCCGCCGTAGAGCTCGTGGCCGTCGCTGAGGATGGTCAGGCGCGAGCCGGCCAGGCCGCGCAGCACGGGGTCGCCGTCGGCGCCGCCTTTGCGGATCAGGTTGAAGCCGGGGATGTTGCGCAGGAAGCTGGCGCCGTCGGCCGCCGGCAGCGGCTGCTGCGGCGAGAACGGATCCAGCCGGATCGTCAACGGCGCCTGCGTTTCCGGCGCGGTCACGACGATGGGCTCGAGCCGCGTGGGCTTGGCGGGATCGGCGGCGGCCGCCGGCTCCGGTTTTGCGGGCGACGGGGAGGGGGTTTCGGGCGGGGTCTGGCCGGCGGCAGCGGCCGCGGCCAGGGACAGCGCGAGCGCAAGCCCGCGAGGCAATGAATGACGCATAAGGACTCCGACGCCGCGCGCAGCGCGCGCTGGCGAGTTCAGTAAGGGGAAATCACAACGCGGGAGTCAGCGCGTCGCCGGAGGCCCGCGCACGGGCGGCAGCGCGAGCCGGGGGGCTCGCGGTGAAGACGGCGTACCGGCGACGGCCGGCACGGCGGGCCGCAGGGCGAGCGGCTCGGCGAGCACGGCCGTGCTGGGCAGCACGGCGGCGCAGGCCAGCGCGCACAGCTCGCAGTCGGCCGTTGGCGAGCCGTCGAGCCGTTCGAGCGGCAGGCGCAACTCGGGCGGCAGCTGCCGGAGCAGCGCGACCGACCGACCGCTGCTGCCGTCGCCGCAGTACATCGCGGCCAGCGGACTGGCATGCAGCGTTCCCAGCCACAGCTGCGCCAGGGCCGCGCCGAGGGCGACCAGAAACCAGAGGCGATGGCGAAGCGTCGATGGCATCGGCCGCGATTATCGCCGATGCCGCGCCGCACTGCGTTTGATCGAGGTCAAGCGATCGCGAGCGCGCGGTCGGGATAGTCGGTGAACACCCCGTCTACGCCCAGCTCGCGCATCAGGCGCAGTTCGACCGGATCGTTGACCGTGTAGACGTTGAGCTGCAGGCCGCGCGCGTGGGCGTCGGCGATCAGGCGCGTATCGACGAACTCGGCGGAGATGTTGAGCGCCACCGCACCGAACTCGGCAGCGATGCCGGCCCAGTCGAGCGGCACGCCGCAGTAGAGCACGCCCAGCGGAATCTCCGGCAGCAGCTGCTTGAACTCCCACAGTTCAGGCAGGTGGAACGAGGACACCATGAAGCGCTCTGCCGGCCAGCCGCCGGCGAGACCATCGCGCAGCACCGCGGAGACGGCGGCGGCACAGCCGTCCCAAGACTTGAGCTCGATGTTGAGGCCGACGCGCTGGTCGATCAGGTCCAGGGCCTCGCGCAGCGTCGGGATGGTTTCGCCGCCGCCGGCATCGAGGCGGCGTAGCTGCGCGGCGGTCAGCGCAGTGAGCGGGCCCTTGCCGTTGGTCGTGCGATCCAGCGTGAGGTCGTGCAGCAGCCACAGCTCGCCGTCGTGGTGCTGCACGTCCACTTCGACCCAGGGCGCGCCGAGGCGGATCGCCGTGTCGATCGACAGCAACGTGTTCTCCGGCGCGTGGCCGGCGGCGCCGCGATGGCCGATGACCGTGAGGGGTGAGGGGTGAGGGGTGAGGGGTATCGGTGCCTGGGGAGCGGAGCGCGTGTTCATGGCTTCTCCACAGAAGGTTGCAGACAGACTACGCCTTTTCGCCTCACGCCTCACCCCTTGTATCTTGTTTTTGCTGTACCCGCTGCAACAGACCGAAACCCCTCTGGTGACAAGACCGTGGGTGAGCGTGGGTCGCTGTGGCGGTTTGGATGAGAGAACCCGAACGGTTGCCGGAGCATAAAGCTCGCATTGCAAGGCTGGGAGTCGAAATCTTGGAACAGCAGGAAACGCGTGTGGTGGTGGGTGTG
>JBFMCQ010000002.1:0-96288 GCA_040754295.1 Pseudomonadota bacterium
GGGCGGCACAACGGGCACCGGCACCGGCGGAACGACCGGCACCGGCACGGGCGGTACGGGTGGCACCGGCGGTACGGGTGGCACCGGCGGGACGGGTGGCGTCGGTCCCTGAGCTCGAGTTGGCGAAGAAAGGGCTGGCAACCACCGCCAGCCCTTTCCTTTTGAGGCGTAGCAATCGATTCTTGGCGTCTGTATGAGCGCAGCGAACATGACGGGAGGAGATCGGTGAGGGCCTGGATCCGGGGCGCGTGCTGTGCCGTGATGGCCTTGGCTGGCGCACTGGTATACGAGGGCGCCGCGGCGCAGCCGGGCGTCGAGGCCGGCGCCATGACCCACGGCTATATCGAGGTGTACGGCGCCGTCGGCAAGCCGGGCCGCATCCTGCTGCAGAACCCGTACCTGGCGCTGGGCGACGTGCTGACGCTCGCCGGCGGCTACACGGCGGACGCGTACCTGTTCGGCGCCGTGCTGCTGCGTGCGGCACGCCACGGCATACAGACCGGCAGGGACTGCCTACCCGCGGCCGAGCGACAGGCGCTCGAGGTGTTGCGCGCGGCGACCGCCGATGCGCGGAGCGAAGAGATTGCAACCGCCATCTTGGGGCATGAGCTGTATCGCGTGCCGCTGCGCCTGTCGCCGGCGGAGCTGGCCGGCGATGCAGCGGGCCAGGTCACGCTGCTCGATGGCGACATCCTGATCGTGCCGCCGCGCCCCGCGCACGTTTACACCGCCGGCGCCGTCGGCCGCGCCGGGCCGATCCTCTACGAGCCCGGCCGTCTCGCCGAGGACTATCTCGATGCGGCTGGCGGCCGCGATCGCTGGCTCTCCGGCTCGGATTGGATGGTGCTGCCCAATGGCGAGCTGCGACCGCTGGGGCTGCGGTTCTGGAACTATCGCGCCACCGCAGTGCCGCCCGGAGCGCTGCTGATCTTCGACGCGGACGACAGCGGCATCTGCGTCGGACCGACCGCCCGGTAAACGCGAGATGGGACGTACTCCTGCGGCCGGAATATGCCACCCGGCAGTCGTTCCCGGCCTGCTGCTGACCGCCTTGCTGGCAGGCACCGGTCCGGCGCGCGCGGCCGAGGATGCGCGCGCCTGGTTCAGCCAGTCCGGCTATCCCGGTGCCCTGCAGACGCCGACGGCATTCATGCCGCCGGAAGGTACGGTCGCCTTCGGGGCTTCGGCGGCCTCCCCGTACAACACGCTGTATCTCAGCCTGCAGCCGTTCGACTGGCTCAACTTCAATGCCCGGTATCTCGACATCACCGACCGTCCGTATGCCGCCTCGACAACCGACCAGTCGTACAAGGACAAGGCTTTCGACGTTTCACTGAGGCTGATCGAGGGCAACTCGAGTCTGCCCGCGCTGAGCATCGGACTGATCGACCTCGGTGGAACAGGCCTCTTCGCCGGCGAGTACCTCGTTGCGTCGCAAAGAGTTTACGACTTGCACGCATCTCTCGGCCTGGGCTGGGGCCGCCTGGGATCGAGCGGCGACTTTGAAAATCCGCTGATCGGCGTCAGCGACTCGTTGCGCAGGCGTCCAGGGTTTGAGGGCGGCATCGAGAACACGGGGAGAGTCTCATACGATCAGTGGTTCCGCGGCGAAGACGTCGCCCTGTTCGGCAGCCTGATCTGGAACCCCGCATTCCTGCCGTCGTGGTCCTTCATCGCAGAACTCGAAGGCAACGACTACAGCCGCGAGCCTGCGGGGCGACCGGTCAGCGCACCCTCGCGCGTGAACTTCGGCTTGAGCTATGCACTGAACGACTACGCCAGCGTCGGCGCGTCCTACCTGCGCGGCGACACGTTCGCGTTTCAGGTGGGCGTGGCGCCGAAGATGGGCTCCAACGAGCCTTCCACGCGGAGACACTACCTGCCGGAGCTGCGCCGCAACGCCAACCGCGCGTATCAGGCACCGCTGCCGGACGACGATGCCGCGCGGCTCGAGCAGCTCTACTACGCGCTGCGCTACCAGGGCTTTTTCGTGCACGCGCTCGACGTGGACGCGAGCGGCAAGGTATTGACGATCTGGCAGAGCAATAGCATCACCGACGACCCGGTGCGGGTGCAGCGGTTCGTCGGCCGTCAGGCGGCGAACTATCTGCCGGAGTCGGTGGAGACGATCCGCGTCGTGACGATGGCGGGCGGCGTGGAAGCGCTACGCTTCGAGTCGCCGCGCTGGCTGCTGGAGGACGAGGCCAGCGGGCGCGCAACGATCGAAGAGTTGATCCTGCAGAGCGCGCTGGCACCCGGGCAGGGCTGGAGCCTGGAGGACGCGCGCTACCCGAATCTGCTGCGCTATCCGACGTATTCGCTGGGCGTCAACCCGGCGCTGCGCACGAACATCGGCGGTCCCGCGGATTTCGTCGTCGGTCAGTTCCTGCTCAAGCCCTACGCGACGCTGCAGCTCACGCAGAGTCTGAGCGTCACGTCGACGATCGCGATCAACGTCATCAGCGAGCTCGATCGCGTCTACCCGGTGCGCAGCGGCTCGCTGCCGCGCGTGCGCAGCGATCTGGAGCTGTACCAGTCGCAAACGGGCGACGTCTATCTCGACGAGCTGGAGGCGAACTACTTCTTTCCGATCGCCTCCGAGTGGTACGGCCGCGTTTCCGCCGGCATCTTCGAGAGCATGTTCGGTGGCGTGGCCGCGGAGGTACTGTATCGTCCGTTCGACATGCGCTGGGCGCTGTCTCTGGACGCGAACTACGTGCGCCAGCGCGGCTATGAGCAGCGTTTCGAGTTCCGCGACTACACGGTCGCGACCGGGCATCTGACGCTGTACTACCGCACGCCGTTCGAAGGCGTTACCGTGCGTACCAGCGTCGGCCGCTATCTGGCGAAGGATGTCGGTGCCACGCTCGATCTGTCGCGCGAGTTCCGCAACGGTGCGCGCTTCGGCGTGTACGCGACGAAGACCGATGCATCGTCCGAGGAGTTCGGCGAGGGCTCGTTCGACAAGGGGTTTTACGTGTACTTTCCGCTGTCGGGGCTCGCGGAGGGGTTGAAGGGCAGCGTCGTCGGCCTGAGCTACCGCTTCCTCGCCCGCGACGGCGGCCAGCGCGTCGACGACGGCCGCGAGCTGTATTCGGTCTTCGGCCCTCACAGCGCGGGAGCGGTGCATGAGCGCTGATCGCCGTCCTCCGCTGCTGCGCGCCGCCATCCTGTTGCTGGCGACGGCGCTGACGAGCGCATGCGCGCTCAGTGGCGTCGCGCCGGTGATCGAAGCGGTCCGCGACAGCTTCCGCGACGACATCTCCCAGTCGGTGCAGCGCGATCTGCTGCGGCTGCGCGACATCCCTTACGCGCAGCTCTATGCGCGCTTCCCCGATCGCGAAGAGGCGGTGTTTCTGCTGGCGCAGCAGGACCCGGTGCTGCGTCTGGATCTATGGATCGGCAGCCACGGCGTCAGCATGACGATGCAGGGCCCTGCGATCCGCTCGACCAGCGGGCTGACGACCGACATTGCCGCGGGCGAGCCGTTGCAGCCGGGCGCCGTCGCGCAGTACCTCGCCGGCAGCGGCGAGCTGCGGGTCGGTGCGCAGTCCGTGGGCTGGCTGCAGCCCGCCGGCTCCCGCGACTGGATCGAGCAGATCGGCACCGTCGAACAGGTGCAGAACGTCGAGTACGAGGGGTTCGCCTATACCGGCCCGGCCGTGCGCATCACCGAGCGGGTCCGCACGACCGGCAAGCCCGGCAGCTTCGAGCGGCGGTTCTGGATCGAGCCGCGCGCGCGCGCGCTGCTGCGCATGGAAACACGCCTGCTGCCGGATTCCGGCCAGATCGTGCTCGAGTGGATCCGCGTGCCGGACCGCAGCGACGCGAGATAGCGCCCCTCCTGGGAACGCCGAGCCCCAGCTCGGCCGGCTTACACGACGTCGGCAACCAGCGGGCGCTGCAACGGCCCGAGACGCGCAGTTGCATGGCTGTCAGAAAGCAGTTACGGTGCCGTCATGAAAGGCATCACGATCAAGCTGCCGGATGAAACGATGCGGCGGCTGAGCGCGGAGGCCCGTGCCAGCGGGCGCAGCATCGCGGCCGTCGTGCGGGACAAGCTCGCGGCGTCTGAAGGCGGCGGCGACACCGTCGACGACCGCGCGTCCGATCTGGCCGGCATCCTGGCCGGCAGCCGGCGCGCGGCGACGAACGAACGGCGCAGGTTCCGGCGCACGTGATCCACATTTGCGACACCGGCCCGCTCGTCAGCTATCTCAACCGCAACGACCCCTATCACGCTTGGGCCGTAGCGCTCATGAAGCAGGTGCGCGCGCCGCTGTTGACCTGCGAGGCGGTGCTTACCGAAGCCGCCTGTTTTCTACGCGACGACGGACTCGACGTTGCCCCTCTGTTCACGCTGCTGGAGCGTGAGGTCTTGCAGCTCGATTTCAATTTGAGCGAGCACTGGCCGCGGCTGCGTACGCTGATGGCCCGCTACGAACAGATGGACCTCGCAGACGCATGCATCGTCGCAATGAGTGAGCTGCACCGACGCTGCCGCGTGCTCACGCTGGATCGGCGCGTTTTCTCGACTTATCGCCGCAACGATCGCCAGGTCATCGACTTCGCGGCGCCGCCGTAGTCGGGGCATCGTCGATCCGACTACGCTGTCCGACAAAACCCCGCGCACAGACTTTGTTATAACCGCATCCTCTCGGCGTGCACCTTGCTGGCTCAATCTGATGAGCTCCGTGAACCGACTCGACGACTTGCTGCCAAGGGACAGTGCCGCGCGGAGCTCTGTGAGAGCTGAGAGCGGTCTGGTGCACGCGCTGTGCTTCGTGGTCGCAGTGAAGCTCGTCCTGCTCGCCTACATCCCGATTGCACGCGCGGTGACGCACGACGATGCGACGGCCGGCTTGGCCGAGTTGCTCGGCTATTGGCTGCGCTGGGACGCGCCGCACTACCTCGAGCTGGCCGAGCACGGTTACACGAACCAAGGCGAGCGGGGCCTGTTCATCGTCTTTCTGCCGCTGTATCCCTGGGTCGTTCGCGTCGTTGCATGGCTGGTCGGCGACTTCCACTATGCGGCGCTCCTGGTCTCGACCGCTGCTTCGTTGACGCTCGGCTGGGTCTTGTACCGCGTGACCGAGCGCGAGCTCGGCGCCGAAGTCGCTGGGCGCACAGTCTTGCTGATGTTCGTGTTTCCGACGAGCTACGTGCTGCACATCGCGTATACGGAGAGTCTGTTCATCGCGCTGGCTGTCGGCAGCATGTATGCCGCCCGGCAGGGCCGCTGGAAGACGGCCGGCCTGCTCGGCATGGGCGCGGCGCTGACGCGCGTCAATGGCGCGATCCTGTTCCCGGTGCTGCTTCTGGAGGCCTGGCTGCAGCGGCGCGAAGGCGGATCGCCGCTACGCCGCGTCTGGCCGGTGCTGCTGGTGCCCGGCGGCGTGCTGATCTACCTCTGCGTCAACTACGCCGTCTACGGCGACCCGCTGCAGTTCCTGCAGATCCAGCGCGAGCACTGGCACAAGCAGCTGGCGCCGCCCTGGCAGGGACTGTGGTCCGCGTTCAAGACCATCGGTCACCATGAAGCCTGGAGCGCCCAGATGCTGGGCGTGCAGGAGGTGTCGTTCGCCGCACTCGCAATCGCCGCCACGCTGGCAAGTGCGCGCTGGCTGCGGGCGACCTATACGCTGTGGATGGCTGCGAACACGCTGCTGTTCGTATCGACCGGCTTTCTCCAGAGCGTACCGCGCTACTGCCTGACCCTGTTCCCGATGATGATGCTCGCCGCCCGGGCGTGCAGGTCGACGCCGGCGTGGACGCTGCTCGTCGTCGCCAGCAGCCTGCTGCTGGCGCTCTTCAGCTACCAGTTCTCGCTCGGCCGCTGGGCGTTCTGACCGCCGACTACCGCGGACGAGCGGGGCACCGCTGTTCGTCCTGTTCGCGGAGCTGTTGCCAGCACTATGAGAGCGACTGCCCAAGGGTGCCGCCGATCATGCTGGAGTCGGTACCGGTCAAAGGGTCAGCAGCCGCGGATTTGACGTCGTAGATCTGATAATCCCCATTGGAAAAACGCAGCGGATAGTGGTCTGCATACCAGGACGCATTGGCGCCGAAGTCGCCGCGTTCCGATGGGCCAATGACGACGTAGTCCACGCCGTATTGGGCCAATAGCGAAGCAGCGGCTTCTCCTCCGGCGTACATGGTCCGGATGTCCGCCTCACGCTTCGTGTGGTCGAACCCCAAGTTGGCCATCCAACCGGTGAAGCCGAGCAGAATCGATCTGCCGCCGAAAGTCATGATCGGGTGGTTGTGAGACGCGCTCGTGAGGAACACGGCCATCGGATCGGTTTCGGCGCGCACCTGCAGACCCAGTTGCATGTCGTCCGCGTTCGCGATCATGTGCCGACTGCGCTCTCGGTTGAGTAATCGGGTCAGCTCCATCGCGCCCGTCAGCGTCAGCATCAACGCCAGCGTCGCCGCGACGACGCGACCCGCGTAACGCTGAGGTGACGACCAAAAATACGAGATCGCGCTGGCCCACAGCGGTGTCCAGCACAGATAGCTCCACAGGAACAACTTGGAGTTGTCCCATCGGTTGGGCTGAACCAGCACCAGATTCGCGAAGAGAAAGCAAAAGGCCCCGCCGAGGGTCAATGCAGTCGTTGCGGAGCTGGCGGTACGCAGAAGAGGCAACGCAAGAAGCGTCAACGGCAATGCTATCCCCCAGAGTTGCCACCACATCAGCAACCAAGGGGCCGTACCCGCGCCTGCGGCAAAGCCGGGTGCCCAGCGAAGGTGCTGGCCCACACCGCTGCCGAGAAAGGCCAGAGACAAGACGCCTCCGATCGTTGCCGCGATGACACCGTAAGTCAGCCAGGTCCGCCACTGCTTCGGGTGGCAGGCCGCGAATGCGAAGCCGATCAATCCTAGGGCCATGTAGCTGTGGACATGGACGATCGGCAGGATACCCGCGCCGATGCCGCCGGCAACGGCGTAGGTGATTCGGCGCTTCCCCTGCGGCTGAAGGCTGCGAATCAGCGCCAGCAGGCTCAGGAGCGAAATGGGCAAGCCGAGCACGAACGCACGCTGAGGGACCAGCATTCCGGTCAGAAAGTTGCCGCTGTACCAGTCGTAGCGGTCGATACGGCTGACCTCGCGGACCGGGTACAGGAGTCCGTGCCAGTCGTTGCGCTGCATCAGCTCGGCAAGATAGACGAAGCCGCCCGGCCCCGAGGCGAGAAAGAACAGCGAGAGGGCCAGAGCTGAAGTTCCCGCGTGGCCCAGGCCTGCACGAAAGCATCGGTATAGAAGAAACGGTGTCGCAGCGCCGGCCAGCAGAGTGGGCAGGCTCATGGCCGCATCGAGCCCGAGCCCCAAACGCATCAGCAGCCCGGATAAGAGGTTGACAGCAAACGGATAGTGCAGCGCACCGTGCGCGAACATCGGATGACTGCTGAGCCAGTCGGCAGGAGAGCGGTCGGCGAAAGCACTGGCCATGGCGATGTGCAGCGGCCAGTCCGACCAGATATTGAGATGTCCCGCCCAGACGCCATCTGAGCGCACGGCCAAGGCGTTGTGCTGCAGCCAGATGTCCAGCGCGGACCATATCGCTACCACCAAGGCCGCGCAGAGCCTACTTACGTTGCCATTTTCCTTGCTCAGCAAACGGTGCGCCTGCCCGAAGACTGCTGCAACGGATCGATCTGTGCCTGTGATGTGCATCATGGAAAACACGAGGATGAATGTTGATCGGCGCGTGGGCGAGCACGAGCCACCGCGTTGCCACCAGCTAGAGCATCCACCACGTCGGCAGCCAGCGCAGCGACTCGAACCACGCGTCGGGCGCCGGCACGCCGGAGATCGCCGGGTAGAACCAGGCGAAGAGTGCGCCGGCGAGGATCAGCGCGGTGTCGGGCAGCCGGCGCAGGCGCGCAGACTCGCCCCAGCGCGTGATGGCGTTGGTCATCAGCAGGATCAGCACCAGCACCGCCGGATAGTAGTGGTAGTTGAACGTGGCGCGGTCGACCACGGCCCACGGCAGATACAGGCTCGCCCAGGCGCCGAGCAGTAGCAGGCTGTCGGGCGCGGTCTGGCGCAGGTTCTGCCACAGCACGGCGGCGACCAGCAGCGTGCTGCCCCACCAGATCAGCGGATTGCCGAGGATCGTGATCGACGTGCGCGGCCGCCCTTCACCGGTGAAGATCCATAGCGGTTTCAGGTTCAGCGGCCAGGTCCAGAACGGCGACGAGAACGGGTGCGTGCTCGTCAGCTTGGCGTGATAGTCGAAGATGTCGCGCTGCGACTTCAGCACCTGCAGGAAGCCTTCCGCGCTCAGCAGGCCAGGCGAATCGGGCAGCGAGCGCAGGAAGGGGATGTAACTGAGGTAGTAGATCAGCGCCGGCACGACGGCGAAGGCGAGCGCGGCGCCGAGGATGCGCGCCGCGGTCGGGCGCCACGCCGGACGGTTCCGCAGCCATCCGCTGACGATGCTGATCGCGAAGAACAGGAACACGCCGAGGCCTGCGTACAGGGCGCTCCACTTCACCGCGATCGCCGCGCCGAGGCTCGCCCCCGCGGCGAGGAGATCGGGGCTCGTGCGCCAGCCGTCGCGCCAGTCGTCGCGGGCCTGCAGCCCGAAGCGCCGCCACAGGAACAGGACGCTGAGCAGGATGAACACGCCGACGAAGCTGTCGATCGTCGCATAGCGGCCGATCGTGAAGCGCGAGAACTCGAACAGTCCGAGTCCGCCGGCGAGGAGCAGCGCCGCGGTGCGCCGGTTGAACAGCCAGCCGCCCCAGGCGAGCACGCCGACGGTGAGTGCGGACGCCAGCACGCTCGCGAAACGCCAGCCGAAGGGCGTCATGCCCAGCGCATCGATGGACTGCGCGATGATCCACTTGCCCAGCGGCGGATGCGTGGTTTCGTAGACCGGCAGACGGTGCAGGAACTCGTAGCCGGTGCGGCCGTGGTAGATCTCGTCGAAGTACGGGTTTGCGAGATAGCCGCGGCCGGCGATCCATGTCGACGGCTCGTCGACGAGCCTGCGTGCCTCGTGCGGCGGCAGCGACGCTTCGGCGAGCGAATCGGGCACGAGCGGTTTGCCGCCGGCGTCGAGCAGGCCGAGCTCGTTGACCCGCCAGCCGCTGCCTTGTGCATGCCAGCGGTAGCGACTGCTCGCGCGCGGCTGCTCCAGCCGGATTTCATGCAGCTTGTAGAAGTCCTTCAGCTCGCTTTCGCCGATCACTTCGATCCAGCGGCCGTCGTCGTGGCGTTCGAGCCTGAGCTTGGTCGTGTTCTCGCCGGCGTAGACCAGTGCGGTGCGCGCCTCGACCGGCCGCTCGTAACGGTATTCGACGCTGAAGCCGTCGCTCTTCACGCCGCTGACCGGGTAGTTCGTCGAGCCGAGGCGGTAGAGCCCGATCGCGGTCGCCGCCAGCATCAGCGCGGCGGTCAACACGCTGTGCCGCAGCGTCCAGCGCGCGCCGGTGTGCAGGCGCGCGTCCGGAATCGCCGGCGGCAGCGTCCAGCGCGGCGCGTAGCGGGCGAGCCGCTGCGGCCAGTCCGGCCACTGCCAGTACGCGACGGTGACCAGCGAGACGGCGACATTGACGGCGGCGCTGACGCGGATGAACGGCGTGTCGGCCGGTGCGATCTGATCGAGATCGATGTAGTGGTAGTAGACGTAGCCGATGTTGGCGAGCGCCGCGGCGGTCCAGGCGAGGACCAGCGGCAGGCGCACGCGCGCCGGCTCGATCAGGAACAGCATCGGCAGCAGCATCAGGATGTAGCGCTCGTGCATGCGCGGCGCGAGCATGAAGAACGCGATCGTCGCCAGCACGAAGGCCCAGGTGATGTCGACGCTTCCCGCACGCGGACCGCCGCTGCGGCGCAGCCGCAAGCCGAGCCAGATCGCCAGCGCGAGGATCGCGATGCCGGCGTCGATCAGCGCCCAGGTCTGCATGCTCAGCCCGAACGCGGTGCCGGCGTCCTGCTTCCAGTTCCAGCCCAGTAGCGCCCACAGGTTGTAGGCGTTGACGGTGATGTAGTCGTAGGTGCTGGCGGTACTGAGGTAGAGCGAGAACAGCCAGTCGGGCGGGCGCGACCAGGCGAACGGCAGCACGATCAGCACATAGGTGACGATGCCCGCGAGTGCCGCCGCCGCCGTGCGTCGCCACGGACTGCTGAGCGCGACGGCGATGCCGAAGATGCCTGCGTAGAGCCCGCCCTGCGGTTTGAACGCGAGCGCGATCGCGAAGACGACCGCGGCGGTCCTGAGCCGGTCGGCGCGCCACGCCAGCCAGCCGAGCAGCACGAGCATGCACAGCAGCGCCTCGGTCTGTCCCCACAGCGCGCCGGTGAAGATCATCGCCGGGTTGAGCCAGTACAGACTCGCCAGCGCCAGGCCACGCGCGTGGCCGAGCTGCTCGCGCAGCAGCCGCAGCAGCAGCAGCGCCGTCGTCGCGTCGCTGAGCAGGGACGGCAGCTTCACCAGCGCGGTGAAGTGCGGCGAGTTCTCCCAGCCGAGCAGGCGCGTGATCGAGCCGAGGAGCGCGAGCACGTACATGTACAACGGCGGATAGTCGGCGAAGTAGCCCTCTTTGTAGAGATTGAGCGGATCAGCCGGGTCTGACGCGGTGAGCGCCCAAGCCCTGTAGGTGCCGGTGTCGTAGTGAAAGCCGCCGTCCCATAGCAGCGGCAGGCGCAGCGCGACACCGAGCGCGAGCCAACCGAGCAGTGCGGCGGGCGCGAGCGCACCCGGTGCCTGCGAGGGAGCAGTGCGCCGAGCCGTGTATCCTGCGAGCAGAAGAAATGCCAGGCCGTAGAGGCTGAGGAAGGCTACGGTGCTCAAGGGCGGCGCGCGTTTTTCGTCGGTCGGGCGAGGCGGCGGAGTGTACCGTAGGCGCTATCATGCGCGCCGCGCTGCCCGGGCGCGGCTTCCGCCCATGCCTCACAATGACGATCCAGGACCGCCGACCTGCCGCCAGCACGCTGACGCGCTTCCTGCGTTTCGTCGCGGTCGGCGGGTTTGCTACGATCCTGATGTATATCCTCCTGGTGATCGGGATCGAGCTGCTGGGGCTGGCGCCGGTCGTCGCCTCGGTCTCGGCGTACGCGATCAGCGCGCTCGCCAACTACTGGCTGAACCATCGCATCACCTTCAGGAGCGCGCAAAGGCATCGGGTTGCATTGTTCCGGTTCGCGGTGATCTCGGGCTGCGGACTGATCTTGAATGGGGCGATCGTGTACGCGGGAACGGAGGTCTGGTCCGCGCACTACCTGCTCGTGCAGGTATTCGCGACGGTATGCGTGCTGTTCTGGAACTTTCTGGGGAGCCAGCTGTGGACGTTTCGTGCGTCCACTGGAAACTGACATGTCGGACGCGCAGACCCGTCGCAGGCCCTTGAGCCTCGCGATCGTCATCCCGTGCTACAACGAGGAGGCCGTCCTGGAGGAGACGATCCGCCAGGTCGCTGCGGTGCTCGACGATCTGCTCGCCGCCGGCAAGATCGACGCGAGCAGCCGTATGTACCTCGTCGACGACGGCAGCCGCGATCGCACCTGGGCGATCATCGAGCAGGCCTGCGGCAGCAACCGCTGGGTCGCCGGCATCAAGCTCGCGCGCAACCACGGCCACCAGAACGCGCTGCTCGCCGGCCTCTTCACCGCCAAGGGCGACGCCGTCATCTCACTCGACGCCGATCTGCAGGACGACGTCAACGCGATCCGCGAGATGGTCGACTGCTACCTGGGCGGCGCCGACATCGTCTACGGCGTGCGGCGCCGGCGCGACGTCGACAGCCTGTTCAAGCGCACGACGGCACGCTGGTTCTACCGTGCGATGCATGCGCTCGGCGTCGACCTCGTCGGCGAACATGCCGACTACCGCCTGCTCAGCCGCCGCGTCATCGAGCATCTGAAAGCGTTTCGCGAAGTCAATCTGTTCCTGCGCGGTATCATTCCGCTGATCGGCTTCAGCTCCGCACAGGTGTACTACGATCGCGCCGAGCGCCACGCGGGCACGTCGAAGTACCCGCTGCGCAAGATGCTCGGCTTCGCGCTCAATGGTCTGACGTCGTTCTCGAACTTTCCGCTGCGCATGATCACGGCGCTCGGCTTCGTGGTCTTCGTGTTCGCGGTGATCGCCAGTGCCTGGATTCTTTACGTGGCCTTGTTCACGGACCGCGCCGTCCCCGGCTGGGCCTCGACGGCGCTGCCGATGTACCTCCTCGGCGGCGTGCAGCTGCTGTGCCTGGGCGTGATCGGCGAGTACATCGGCAAGATCTACAGCGAAGTGAAGGCGCGGCCGCGCTTCATCGTCGAGACGATCGTCGAGCGGCCGGAATGAGTGCCGGCGGGCTCGGTTTCTGAGCCCCGCAACTCGCTAGGATTGCAGTGAGCTGCAAGCTCACCGTATCCGACGAAGCCATGCCGATCGAGTCAGTTTCCGAGCTGGACCGCGACACGCTGTTCGAGCGCCTCGCCGCGCAGCGGCCGGGCGAGGAGCCGGGCGTGGCGGTGCTGTGCGTCAGCCGCCGCTACGCGCAGTGGCTGCAGGACGCGTATGCGCGCGCGCAGGCGCGGCGCGGCGTCGCGGTCTGGGCAGGGCCGCCGATCCTGCCGGCGGAGACGTTCCTGATTCAGCTCGGCGAGCGCGAGCGGCTGCGGCGCAGTGTGGCCGGGCGGCCGCTGCCGGTGCCGCTGAGCGAGGCGGAGTCGGCGCTGTTGTGGCGGCTCGTCGTCGGCGATGTGCGCGGCGAGCAGGCTCTGCTGCGCGAGGCGGAGGCGGCGCAGCTCGCGGCGGAGGCCTTGCGGCTGTGCCAGGACTACGGCATCGCCTTGCCGTTGCCAGTGACTACGCCGGATGTCGAGCGCTTCAACCACTGGGTCGCGGCATACGCCGAGCGCTGTGCGCGCCTGCGTCGCCCGGACGCCGGCGACTACCGCGGCCGGCTGCTGGAGCTGCTGGCGGCGCGCGAGCTGGCGGTGCCGGCGACGGTCGTTTTCGCCGGCTTCGAAATGCCGCCGCCCTGGCTGCAGTCGCTGTGCGCGGCGCTGCAGGCGGCCGGCTGCGAGGTCCTGCGTCTGCGCCCGCAGCGCGTGCAGGCGCACACGCGCGCCTGTGTCGCCGCGACCGCCGAGCAGGAGCTGCGTGCGGCGGCGCTGTGGGTGCTCGATCGCGCGCGACGCCAGCCCGGCGCGCGTCTGGGCGTCGTCGTGCCGGAGCTCGGCGCGCGCCGTGCCGACGTGATGCGCGTCTTCGACCAGACGCTGTGCCCCGCGCTGGACGCGCTGCACGGACACAGCGGCGAGCGGCCGTACAACCTGAGCCTCGGCGCCAGCCTCGCCGAGGTCGGCCTGGTGCAGTGCGCGCTGTGGCTGCTGCGGCTGTGCACCGGCGGGCTCGAGCTCGCCGAGGCCGGTGCCCTGCTGTGCGCGCCGTACTGGGGTGCTGGCGAACCCGAGCGGCTGCTGCGGGCGGATCTGGACCGCGTGCTGCGTGCCGAGGGCCATTTGCGCGTCGATCTCGGGCTGCTGCGCGCGCTCAGCGGGCGCGTGCCGGGACTGCACCGCCGTTTCGCGCGGCTCGCGCAGGCGCGCACGGCGATCGCGGCTGCGCCACCCAGCGAATGGGCCGAGCGCTTCACCGCCTGGCTCGACGCCGCGGGCTGGCCCGGCTCGCGCACGCTCGACAGCGCCGAGTACCAGGCGCTCGAAGCCTGGCGCGGCCTGCTGCGCGAGCTGGGCCTGCTCGGCGGCGTGCTCGGCCGCATCGCCGCGTCCGGCGCGCTGACCCAGCTGCAGCAGCTCGCGCAGCAGCGCGTGTTTCAGCCGCAGACGCCGCCGGTGAGCATTCATGTGCTCGGCGCGCTGGAAGCGCAGGGCCTGGACTTCGACGCGCTCTGGGTGCTCGGGCTCGACGACGAGTGCTGGCCGCCGAAGGGCCAGCCGAATCCTTTCATTCCGTACGCGCTGCAGCGCCGGCTCGCGCTGCCGCACGCGTCGGCCGCCGTCGAGCTGGCGTCGGCGGAGCGCATGACGCAGGGCTGGCGCGGCGCGGCCCCGGAAGTCGTGTTCAGCTGGGCGGCGAGCGAGCTCGACCGCCCGCTCGCGCCGAGCCCGCTGATCCAGGCGGAGGCCGCGACGGCGGAGCCGGTCGACGTCGACGCCACCGCGCCGGCATGGCGCGACGCGGCGTCTTGCGGCCGCATGCACGACGTGGCCGACGCCTACGCGCCGCCGCCGGCCGCCGGTGCCGCGGTGCCGGGCGGCGCGCGCCTGCTCGGCGACCAGGCGCGCTGTCCGTTCCGCGCCTTTGCCACGCACCGCCTCACCGCGCAGCCGCTGGAACAGCCCGGCTACGGGCCGAGTCATCGTGACCGCGGCCAGCTCGTGCACCGCGCGCTCGAAGCGCTCTGGCGCGCGCTGCGGCACCAGGCCGCGCTGCAGGCACTGGACGAGGCCGCGCTCGACGCGCACATTGCCGAGGCGGTGGACGCCGCGCTGGAACGCTGCGCACAGAGCGCGCCGCAGCGCTTCCCGAAGGCGCTGCGCGCGCTGGAGCGCACGCGCCTGCGTGCGCTGCTGGCGGCGTGGATGCGCATCGAGCGCGAGCGCCCGCCGTTTTCCGTGGAGTGGATCGAAGGCAGCGCGCCGGAGGCCGCGCAGGCGGCGCCGCCCGATACACAGCTCGTCGACTTCGCCGGCCTGCGCCTGCGCCTGCGCCCGGACCGCATCGACCGGCTCGCCGACGGCGCGCGGCTGGTGATCGACTACAAGACCGGCGCCCGGCGCCCGCCGCCGTGGCTCGACGGCCGCCCGGAAGAGCCGCAGCTGCTGCTCTATGCGCTGACCGGCGCCGATGTCGAGGGCCTGGCCTATGCGCGCCTGACCGCCGGCACGATCGGCTTCGACGGCATCGCCGCGAGCGACGCGCTGGCGCCGGGCCTCAAGAGCTACGCCGACTATCGCGAGACGCGCGCGGCGGCGAGCTGGGGCGCGCTGATGGGCCGCTGGCGCGGCGAGCTGGAAACGCTGGCCGCCGAGATCCGCCGCGGGCTGGCGAGCGTCACGCCGAAGAACAGCCATCAATCCTGCCGCGACTGCCATCTGCATGCGGCCTGCCGCATCCGCGAAACCGTTCCGGCGTTCGCGTTCGACGACGAGCCGGAGGCAGGCCGGCCATGAGCGCAGCGATCGCCGACGCCGCGCAGCGCGCCGCCGCGCTCGATCCGGCGCGCAGCTTCATCGTCCAGGCGCCGGCGGGCTCGGGCAAGACCGAGCTGCTGACGCAGCGCCTGCTCGTGCTGCTCGCGAGCGTCGACGAGCCCGAAGAAGTGATCGCGATGACGTTCACGCGCAAGGCGGCGTCGGAAATGCGCGGCCGCGTCTTCGAGGCGGTGCGCCGCGCGCTCGAGGACGCGCCGCCGGCGGATGCGCACAAGCGCCACACCTGGCAGCTGGCGCGCTCGACGCTGGCGCGCTCGCGCGCGCGCGGCTGGCGGCTGGAAGACAATCCGCAGCGCCTGCGCGTGCTGACGATCGACGCACTGTGCGCGCAGATCACGCAGCAGTCGCCGCTGACCGCCGGCTTCGGCGGACGCGTGCAGGTCACCGAGTTTGCCGAGCCGCTGTACCGCGAAGCCGCGCGTGCGCTGATCGCGTCGATCGAGGACGACCCGCGTGCCGCCGCGCCGGTCATGCGCGTGCTGCGGCATTTCGACAACCGCACCGCGGTGCTGGAGCAGCAGCTCATCGGCCTGCTCGCACGGCGCGACCAGTGGCTGCCGCTGGTCACGCACGAGCGCCGCGCGCCGCGCGAGCTGCTGGAGTCGACGCTGGCCTGGCTGGTGCGCGACGCGCTCGCGCGCGTGCGCGCGGCGCTACCGCCGGCGCTGCTCGATACCTGGTGCGAGCTCGGGGCGTACGCGGCGGGCGCGCTGGTCACCCAGGCCGCGGCGGCCGGCGCAGCGGCCGGCGCGGCGCATCCGCTGCAGCCGCTGCTCGACGGTGCACGGCCCGGCGCCGAGCCCGCCGACCTGCCGCTGTGGCAGGCGCTGGTCGATCTGGTGTGCACGCAGGACGGCGAGTGGCGCGCCCGCGTCGACAAGCGCGACGGTTTTCCGCCCGGAAGCGGCGCGGCGCGTGCGCGCAAGGACGCGCTGATGGAGCTGATCGCCGCGCTCTCCGCGCTGCCGGGTCTGCCGGCGGCGCTGCATGCGCTGCGCAGCCTGCCGGCGCCCGGCTACAGCGACGCGCAATGGGAGGTGCTGCAGGCGCTGCTGGACACGCTGCGGCTGGCGTCCGCGCATCTGCGCGTCGTGTTCGCGGCGCGCGGCGAGGTCGACTTCGCCGAGGTCGCGGCGCAGGCCGTTGCGGCGCTCGGCGACGCGGATACGCCGAGCGAGCTGGCGCTGCGGCTCGACTACCGCGTGCGTCATCTGCTGGTCGACGAGTTCCAGGACACCTCGCGCGCGCAGTGGCAGCTGCTGCTGCGCCTGACCGCCGGCTGGAGCGAGGGCGACGGGCACACGCTGTTCGTCGTCGGCGATCCGATGCAGAGCATCTACCGCTTCCGCGAGGCCGACGTCGGCCTGTTCCTGCGCGCGCGCCGCGACGGTCTGGGCGCGCTGCGCCTGCAGCCGCTCGCGCTCGAATGCAACTTCCGCTCGCAGGCCGGCATCGTCGACTGGGTCAACGCGACGTTCGCGCGCGTGCTGCCGCCGGCCGAGGACCTGAACCGCAGCGGCGTGCCGTACAGCCCTGCGAGCGCGGTGCGTGCGGCCGAGCCGCAGCCGGCAGTCCAGGTGCACGCATTCGCCGAAGGCGGCGCGGCGGCGGAGGCGCAGCGCGTCGTCGAGCTCGTCTGTGCGAGCCGCGCACGCAACCCGCAGGACCGCGTTGCGATCCTCGTGCGCAACCGCGGGCATCTGGACGCGATCGCGCCGGCGCTGCGCGCCGCCGGCATCGACTACCGCGCGGTCGACATCGAAAGCCTCGCCGAGCGGCCGGTGATCGACGATCTGCGCGCGCTGACCTGGGCGCTGCTGCATCCGCTCGACCGCGCCGCCTGGCTGGCCGTGCTGCGCGCACCCTGGTGCGGGCTCAGGCTCGCCGACCTCCATGCGCTCGCCGGCGATCTGCCGCGCCAGCAGAGCCTGCTCGGCGCACTGCGCGACCCCGCGCGCCTGCGGCAGCTGAGCGCCGACGGCCGCGCGCGCATCGAGCCGGTGCTGGCGGTGCTCGAAGCCGCGCTCGCGCAGCACGGCCGCCGGCCGCTGCGGCGCTGGGTCGAATCGACCTGGCTGGCGCTCGGCGGCCCTGCCTGTGCGGCGGGCGCGTCCGCGCTCGCCGATGCGGCGGTGTTCTTCGACGCGCTGCAGCGCCTGGCATCCGGTGCGATGCTCGAGGATTTCGAGCAGCTCGACCTGGCGCTCGCCGAGCTCAAGGCGAGCCCCGATCCGGCGGCCGACGGCAGCGTCAGCGTGATGACGATCCACAAGTCCAAGGGCCTGGAGTTCGACACCGTCATCGTGCCGGGGCTGGGCCGCGGCACGCGCAGCGACGCGCAGCCGCTGATCGCCTGGGCGTACCTCAGCGACGTCGACCGCCAGGACCGGCTGCTGCTGGCGCCGGTGCACGCGACCGGCGACGAGCGCGATCCGAGCTTCGACTTCGTGCGCGCGCTCGAAGCCGAGAAGCAGCGCTTCGAGGACGCGCGCCTGCTCTACGTCGCCGCGACCCGCGCGCGCCGGCAGCTGCACCTGCTCGCCGAAGTCGGGCGCGGCAAGGACGGCGACAGCCTGCGTGCGCCGCTCGCGCGCAGTCTGCTCGCGCGCCTGTGGCCTGCACTCGCGGCCGACTTCGCCGCGGCGCTGCCGCCGGCGGACGGCGAGGGCGCAGCGGCGCAGCCCGCCCCGGCGGAGCGGCCGGCACCGCCGCTGCGCCGCCTGGTCGACTGGCAGGCACCGGCACCGCGGCCGGGCCTGCCGCTGCCGGCGGCGGCCCCTGCCGAGCACGGCGAGCCGCTGCGCTTCGACTGGGCCGGCGAGACCGCGCGCTGCATCGGCGTGGTCTATCACCGCTGGGTGCAGCTGATCGCCGAGGACGGCGTCGCGCAGTGGAGCGCTGCGCGCTGCGCCGGTCTGCGCGAGGTGCTGGTCGAGGATCTGCGGCGCGAGGGCGTGCCCGCAGGTCGCCTCGACGATGCGGCCGCGCGCGTGCTCAGGGCGCTGCACAACACGCTCGAAGACGTGCGCGGCCGCTGGCTGCTCGATTCCGCTCACGCCGCCGCAGCCAGCGAGATCCGGCTGAGCGTGCTCACCGGCGGCCACGCGCGTCAGCTCGTGATCGACCGCAGCTTCATCGACGCCGGCACGCGCTGGATCGTCGACTTCAAGACCAGCACGCACGAAGGCGGCGATGCCGCCGGCTTCGTGCGCCGCGAGCTGGAGCGCTATCGGCCGCAGCTCGAAGGCTATCGCGCGGCCATGCGGCGGCTGGGCGCGGAGCCGGTGCGCGCGGCGCTGTATCTGCCGCTGATCGACGATCCGGCGCTGCGCTGGATCGAGCTGCCGGCGTAGTTTCGGGCGTTGCGTTACGATTTGCTGCCCGTACGACGGACACGAAAACGGCGCCCGCAGGCGCCGCTTTCGTCCGCAACAGCGGAATGTTTCAGCGCTCCAGCAAGGCCAGCTTGTTCGGCTTGCCGTCCCAGTCCTTCGCGTCCGCCGGCGGCTCCTTGCGTTCGGTGATGACCGGCCACTCCTTGCTTAGCGTGGTGTTGATGTCCTTGAAATGTGCCTGCTCCGCCGGCAGGTCGTCCTCGGCGAAGATCGCTTCGGCCGGGCATTCGGGCTCGCACAATGTGCAGTCGATGCACTCCTCGGGGTCGATCACCAGAAAGTTCGGCCCTTCATGGAAGCAATCGACCGGGCAGACTTCCACGCAGTCGGTGTACTTGCACTTGATACAGTTTTCGGTGACGACAAAGGTCATGTGTTGCTCTGAAGCATGAACGGACGAACGTGCATTTTACGTGAAGAGACGCGCACGCGTTTTGGTTGTCCCAGGGTGGCTGCGCGCCATCCGGTGCGGATGAAACCCGTTTCATCCGGGTCGATCACGACGCGGCCGGATCGTCGCCGGTAACCTCCGGGCGCCGCGGCGGGCGTGGCCGCTGCGTCAGGTCGAGCAGATGCGTGCCGAAGCTGCCGCGCCGGCGGTCCTCGAAGTAGTGTCGGAGGCTGTGCCAGATCGTCGGGAAGGCGATGTCGTCCCAGGGGATTTCATCCTCGCGCATCAGGACCACCTCCGAGCTCTCCGGCGTCGGCCCGTAGTGCGGCGACAACAGCCGGCCGCAGTGGACCATGTAGACCTGGCTCACGTACGGAACGTTGATGACCATCAGCAGATGGCCGACGTCGACTTCCGCGAGCGACTCCTCGCGGGCCTCGCGCGCCGCGCCCGCTGCGCTGGTTTCGCCCTGCTCCAGAAATCCGGCCGGGAAGGTCCACAGCCCGAGCCGCGGCTCGATGTTGCGCCGGCACATCAGGATGCGCCCGTCCTCCCATTCCGGGACGACGCCGACGATGACCTTGGGATTGCGGTACTGGATGTGCCCGCAGCTCGGACAGACGTGCCGGGGCAGGTGATCGCCCGGCGGCACGCGAAAATCGACGGCGTGGCCGCAGGCGTTGCAGTAGCGCGTTTCGGGATACATGACAGGCCGTCACTATACCGGCTCGGTAGATTTGCGCGGAGAAATCGGGGAACATCCCGGTCAGAAGCAATGCCGACGATCCGGGGGGATGCATATGAGGCTGCTCATTCTGGTTCTGTGCCTGCTGGCCTGCGGGTCGGTCGCGGCGCAGGACGAGACGTCCGCGAGTGACTACCGGGAGGGGATCAGCCTTTCCGGTGCCCGCGAACAAGCCGGTAACGAGTTCTACGGCGAGCCGGCCGAGGAGCAAGACCCACCACTCGAGCTTTATGCCGGCGCCGACTACGTCTGGTCCGAGGTATCGTTCTCGAAGGCGGCGTTCATCGAGGATTTCGGCGACGACGAGCTCAGCTCGAGCATGTACCGAGTGCGCGCCGGCATGCGCGTGCACGAGCGCATCGGCGTCGAAGCCCAGGTCGGCCTCGGCGCCACGGATACCGACGATCTCGCAGCCGACGAGTACAGCACCAGCCGGTTCTACGCGCTCTACCTCGTCCCGACCGGGGTGCTGCTGGATCTGGTCGAAGTGGCGGCGAGCATTGGCTATGCGTACACCGAGCTCGAGCGCGCCGAGATCTCGGAATCCCTCGGCGGTGCGAGCTTTGGCATCAACGTCGAAGTGCCGCTCTATGCCGGCGCCGCCTACGAGCTGCGCGCCGCCGGCGGCGGCGCCTTGTTCCGCACCCAGGACTCCGCACGCATCTACGGCTATCACGCCGGGCTGCGCGTCGATTTCAAGATCTGAAGACTGCCGGCAAGCAAGGGGGGCTGCGGCGGCCCCGGTGCCTTGCAGCCGATATAATGCGCGCCCTCCGCGCCGAAGTGGCGGAACCGGTAGACGCAGCGGACTCAAAATCCGCCGGTGGCAACACCGTGAGGGTTCGAGTCCCTCCTTCGGCACCATGGCGGCGTTCGGCGGCGCCCAATCCGAGGCCGAGAAAGCCGCACGGAGGCGCCGAGGCGAGCTGACGAGAGCCAGCCGCACATTGCGCTTATGGCATCTTGCGCCATACGCAACGATATGGTCATATACGCCATATGAAAGCCGCTCTCGTGCTGCACGAGAAGTTTCGTCACGGAGCTGGCTTGGTCGAACTGGTCGTCTGGCAAATTCCGCAGCCAGTGCCGCCATCCACACACGGGTTCAAGTATCGACTCGTCTACATCGTGGATGGTATGCGGGTAGTGGGCTACGACAACGAGCGCAGCAAGGGCGATCACAAGCACCTGCGCGGCGCGGAGTCCGCTTACTCGTTCGTGGACGTGCCGACGTTGCTGGCGGATTTCTGGAAGGACGTGGAGGCCGCGCAATGAAGAAAGTTCTGAATGTGAAGGTAGGCGAGCCGGCGGCCGCGAGCTTGGCGCGGGCGCGCGTAGCAATGGAAGCCCTGCAACGCGGGCGGAAGGCGGCGCCGTACTTCGGCGTCGGCTTCGAGTCTCTGGCGCAGATGCTTGCCGTGTTCACGCCGAAGCGCCTGGAGCTGATCGCTGCGCTGCGCGAGCAGGGACCGATGACGGTGGCGGCGCTGGCGCGGGCCTTGGGCCGCGACTACAAGAACGTGCACGGAGATACGGCCGCGCTGATCGAATGGCTTGCGGTCGAGCGCGACGACGACGGCAAGGTCTTCGTGCCGTGGGACGAGATCGACTTCAAGCTGCCGCTGACGCGGAAAGCGGCGTGACGAGTTGAACGATGCCGAAGACTGAACGCGAAATGACACGCCCGCGACGCGAAGCGTGACATCGGCGCCGAGCTGCTGGAATCCGTGCGGCAGATGAAGGGCCGCCAAGGTGAAGCCCGTTGCGCAGCTGAAGTCGACGCCCGCAGCGGCCTCGCGTCTCAACACCGGCTCGGCCGCGTATCGCCTTCCGCCGGCTATTCCCGGCCGATCTGGCGCGCGTGCTCCTGGAGTTTGAGGCGGTCCAGCTTTTCGAAAGGCAGGCTCGCGAACAGCTCGATGCGACGCCGCAGCACGCGGAAGGCTTCGGCAAAGGCATGGCGTTGTTCTTCCGGCGTGCCCCGTACCGCGGCCGGGTCGGGCACACCCCAGTGCGCGGTCACCGGCTGGCCCGGCCACACCGGACACTGCTCGCCGGCGGCCTGATCGCAGACGGTGAAGACGAAGTCCATCACCGGCGCGTCGGGCCGGGCGAACTCGTCCCAGCTCTTGCTGCGCAGGCCCTGGGTGGAGACTCTGCTGCGCTCGAGCAGCTCCAATGCCAGCGGATGCACTTCGCCCTTGGGATGGCTGCCGGCGCTGTAGCCCTGGAATTTGCCGGTGCTGATCGCGAGGTTGTTGATCGCCGCCTCGGCCATGATCGAGCGCGCCGAGTTGCCGGTGCAGAGGAACAGCACCTTCAGTTTACGGTGTGACATCGCAGCTCCTGGCCGTCGGGGCGATCGCGGATTCGATGCCGCAGGGCTCGCCGCCGCAGCAGTTCTCGGTGAGGTAGGCGAGCAGCTCGTTCATCGCCTTGTAGTTGGCGGTGTAGAAGATGAAGCGTCCGTCCTGGCGTGCCTGCAGCAGTCCGGCACGGGTCAGCTCCTTGAGGTGGAACGACAGCGTGGCCGGCGCGAGTTTCAGTTTCGCGGCGATGTCGCCGACGCACAGGCCGTCCGGCCCGCGCCGGACGAGCAGGCGGAACAGCGCGAGCCGCGAGCTCTGGGCCAGCGCGGATAGCCGCAACACCGCGGTTTCCGATTTCATATTTCCAAGTATATAGAAGTAATGACCGGCAGCGGCCAAAGCGGCGGCAAACGCAGCGGCGACGCTTTGCCGGCCGGGTGCGACCTGAGACAATGCGCGGTGCGGCGAGCCCAGCGTGCCGCTGCCCCGCATGCGCCGATCCGATTTCGACTATGAGCTTCCGCCCGAGCTGATCGCCCAGCACCCCGCCGGGCGCCGGTCGGCGAGCCGCCTGCTGCACGTCGGTCCGGGCGAGCGGCTGGAAGACCGGCAGATGCTCGATCTGCCGCAGCTGCTCGCGCCCGGCGATCTCCTCGTATTCAACGATACGCGCGTCATTCCGGCGCGGCTGTTCGGCCGCAAGCCGACGGGTGGCCGCGTCGAGATCCTGGTCGAGCGCGTGCTCGACGAGCACGAGCTGCTCGCGCAGCTCGGCGTCAGCAAGAAGCCGCAGGCCGGCGCCGAAATCCTGATCGGCGACGCCGGCCGGTTGCTCGTGCTCGGGCGCGACGACGATCTGTTCCGGCTGCGCTACGAGGGCGCCGACGGCGTAATGGCCTTTCTCGAGCGCGCCGGCCAGCTGCCGCTGCCGCCGTACATCGCGCATGCGCCGGATGCGCAGGACCGCGAGCGCTATCAGACCGTGTTCGCTCGCGAGCCGGGTGCCGTCGCCGCGCCGACCGCGGGCCTGCACTTCGATGAAGCGCTGCTGGAGCGTCTGCGTGCACAGGGTGTCCAGACGGCGACGCTGACACTGCACGTCGGAGCCGGAACCTTCCAGCCGGTCCGCGTGGACGATCTTTCCCAGCATCGCATGCACGCGGAGCGCTATCGGATCGATGCGGCGCTATGCGCTGCCGTTTCTGCAGCGCGCGTGCGCGGCGCCCGCGTCGTCGCCGTCGGCACGACGGTGACGCGGGCGCTGGAGTCGGCCGCACAGGCACAGGGTCGCGAGCGCACGGTGCTGCCGGACGCAGGCGAAACGCGCCTGTTCATCACGCCCGGTTTCCCCTTTCGCGTGGTCGACTGCCTGCTGACGAATTTTCACCTGCCGCAGTCCACGCTGCTGATGCTGGTCTGCGCGTTCGGTGGCTACGCGCGCGTCATGCGTGCCTATCGCCATGCGGTCGAAGCGCGCTATCGCTTCTTCAGCTACGGCGATGCGATGCTGATCGAGCCGGGTGACGCGACTGAGTGACCGGCCTCACGCAGGCCCGTCGGCGCGGCGCTGAATCGCCGGTCGCTGGTGTATCCTGCAGCCGGGACGGCGAGCCACGAACGCCACTGCATCGACCTGGGAGTTTTACGGATGGAATCGCATCTGCTTCGCAACATCTACCTGTTTCAGGACTTCTCCGATGCGGAGCTCAAGCGGCTGGAGAGTCTCGCCGAGCTGAAGTCTTACGCCGCCGGCGAGCAGCTGTTCGAAGAGGGCGATCCCGCGCTGAGCCTGCTGGTGATCAAGTACGGCTCGGTGCAGATCTCGCAGGCGGGCGAAGACAACACGGTGATGCTGGCAACGCTGGGGACGGGCTCACACTTCGGCGAGATGTCCTTCCTCGACGGCGAGCCCCGCTCGGCGACGGCGCGGGCGATGGAGCAGTCGGAAATCGTCGTCATCGCCTACGACGCGCTGCGCCGCCTGCTCGACGGCGACGCGGCGCTTGCCGCCAAGTTCTATCGCTCGCTGGCGCAGTTCCTCGGCGGTCGTCTGCGGGTCACGAGCGGCGATCTGCGTTTCGCCCGCAGCCGCAAGCGCTAGCTAGGAACCGCAGATTAGATCCGCAGCTCGCGCTGCGGCTGGGCGACGCGGCGCAGCGGCCAGACCAGCAGGTTGAACAGCAGGCTGGCGAGCACACCGCCGACCAGCCCCCAGGCCAGCGCCTCGAGCGTCAGCGGCAGGCCGGGGCGGAAGTCTTCGAGCGTGGCGCGCGCGATCGGCACGTCGATGTCGCGCACCAGATACCAGAGCTTGGCGTGCAGGGGGCCGGCGCGCAGCACCTTCAGGCCCTCGGTCATCTCGTCGAGGCGCCGCGATTCGCGATGGATCTTGTCGCCCGTTTCCCGCAGCGCCGGCTTGGGGTCGGTACGGAAGTCCTGGATCATGGTGTCGAGGTTGCCGCCGTAGTGCAGGTCGGCGCTGCGCTGGTACTCGGCCACGCTCGCCGCCAGCGCCTGCCGGTAGCCGGCGAAGCGCTGCGTGTAGTGGTCGATGAACTGCGGGATCTGCAGGAACGCGACCAGCCCGGCTGCGAACAGCAGTCGGTCGAGCAGTCCGGTCACGAGCTTCATAGGGCAGACTCCATGCGCGCCCGGCTGTTTCCGCGTTGGCGCAGGCGACGGTACCCACGCGCGCGGCCGGTGTCAAAGGGCCGCTGCAGCGGATGCAGGCGCGTGGGACAATTCGCGCCTTTCCCCGCTTTCCCCGGACGCATTTCGAGTGAAGTTCGAGCTTCTTGCCACCTCGGGCGCCGCGCGGCGTGCGCGCCTGCATTTCGCGCGCGGCAGCGTCGAGACGCCGGTCTTCATGCCGGTCGGCACCTACGGCACGGTCAAGGCGATGACGCCGGAGGAGCTGCGCGAAGCCGGCGCAGAGATCGTGCTCGGCAACACTTTTCATCTCATGCTGCGGCCCGGCGAGCAGACGATCCGTGCGCTCGGCGGGCTGCACCGGTTCATGCACTGGGACGGTCCGATCCTGACCGACTCCGGCGGCTTCCAGGTCTGGAGCCTGTCGGGGCTGCGCAAGATCACCGAGGACGGCGTGAAGTTCGCGTCGCCGGTCAACGGTGACCGCATCTTCCTGTCGCCGGAGCGCGCGATCGAAGTCCAGCATGCACTGGGCTCGGACATCGTCATGCAGTTCGACGACTGCACGCCGTATCCGGCCACCGAGCAGCAGGCGCGCAGGTCGATGGAGATGTCGGCGCGCTGGGGCGCTCGCTGCAAGGCCGCGCACGGCGACGCGCACGGCGCCCTGTTCGGCATCGTGCAGGGCGGCATGCATGCGCAGCTGCGGCGCGAATCGTTGCAGCATCTGCTCGCGATCGGCTTCGACGGTTATGCGATCGGCGGCCTGTCGGTCGGCGAGCCGGAAGCCGAGCGCCTGGGGGTGCTCGATGCGCTGCAGCCGGAGCTGCCGCCGGCGCATCCGCGCTATCTGATGGGCGTCGGCACGCCGCGCGATCTGGTGCAGGCGGTGGCGCGCGGCGTCGACATGTTCGACTGCGTGATGCCGACGCGCAACGCGCGCAACGGCCATCTGTTCACCAGCGAAGGCGTCATCAAGATCCGCAACGCCGTGCACCGCGATGACCCGCGTCCGCTGGATCCGGCCTGCGACTGCTACACCTGCCGGCACTACTCGCGCGCCTACCTGCACCACCTCGACCGCTGCAACGAGATCCTCGGTGCGCGGCTCAACACGAGCCACAACCTGCGCTACTACCTGAATCTGATGCGGCGCATCCGCGAGGCGATCGAGCAGGATCGTTACGCGGCCTTCGCGGCGGAATTCCTGGCGACGCCGGCGGGCGCGGCGAGTCGGCGTTAGGCGTGCCCCGCATCCTCCGGCACCGGCTCCGGCGGCGGCGGCTCGGGGGCGATCATTTCGAGCGCGGTCGGCGAGGTGCGCAGCATCGGCGCGAAGTGCGCGCTCGGCGGCGTCGTGGTGCCGGAGCGGTAGACCCGCCACCACACCGCAGCTGACAGCAGCGCGTAAATCCAGGTGAAGTGCAGCAGCAGCCCGCGCGGACCGGCGGCGTCCATCAGCAGGCCGGCGAGCACCGGTCCGCACGCGGCGCCGATGCCGTGGATCAGTAGCATGCTGCTCGAGCCCTGGAGGATGTCCTCCGGCGGCAGGAAGTCGTTCGCGAGCGCGATGCTGACCGGGTAGATCGTGAAGGCGAGACCGCCGAAGACGAACATCGCGACCAATAGCGGCGCGAAGCCGATCGCGCTCGTCGCGAACGCGAGCAGCGAGAAGCCGCAGGCGCCGGCAGCGACCGAAGCGAGCACGATGCGGCGGTCGTGACGGTCGGACCAGTAGCCGACCGGCCACTGGATCATCGCGCCGCCGAGAATCGTCACGGTCATGAACGTGGCGATCGCGGCTTCGTCGAAGCCCATGCCCTTGGTCATGACCGGCGCCAGGCCCCAGAACGCGCTCATCGCCAGCCCCGAGCCGAACGCACCGAGAATGCCCGATGGCGAAGCCCGGTAAAGACGGCGCAGGCCCACACGCGGGTGCTGCACCGGAGTCGGCTGGCCGATGCGCGTCAGCGCGATCGGCACCAGCGACAGCGACAGCAGCATCGCGACGATGCCGAACAGCTCGAAACCCGACGGCGGATACAGCCGGATCAGGTTCTGGCCGACGGCGAGCGCGAGAAAGTTCACGATCATATAGGTCGCGAACACCTTGCCGCGGCTCGCACCCGGCGCCAGCGTGTTCAGCCAGCTCTCGATCACCATGTACAGGCCGACCAGGCAGACGCCGGTAACGACGCGCAAGGCCGCCCACGACACCGGGTTGACGATGAGCGCGTGCATGATCGCGGTGGCCGATCCGATCGCGGCGAACAGCGCGAACGCGCGGATGTGGCCGACGCGCAGCACCGTGCGCGGCGCGACGTAGGTCCCGATCAGGAAGCCGACGAAGTATGCCGACATCACCAGACCGATGACCGTGTCGGTGAAGCCTTCGTGCGATGCACGCAGCGACAGCAGTGTGCCGACCAGGCCGTTGCCGACCAGCAACAGGCCTGCGCCAAGCAGCAGCGACGAGATCGAGCGGACGACGGAGAGCATGGTTTCGTTGTGGGTGCGGCGTCGCGCGGCCGGAGGAGGCGGGGGCGCTACGGCGGCCGCGCTATTCTGCCGCAGCACGGCTGAACGCGCGCGCAAGGGTTGACCGATCCGGCAGGGGATGGTGTTCTTGCCCTTTGATCTCAATCGGGGGAAGGCCGTGGAATCGCTGCACGCGCTCGACTACGTCGTGCTGGCAGTCTATCTGCTCGTCGTCGTCGCGATCGCCGCGCGCGTGACGCGCGCATCGCCGGATGCGGACGACCTGTTCCTCGCCGGCCGCACGCTCGGGGTCGGCGTCGTCGGCTTCTCGCTGTTCGCGTCCAACATCTCGTCGACGACGCTGATCGGTCTGCCTGGGGCCGCGTGGGCGACCGGCATCTCGGTGGCGAACTACGAATGGATGGCGGCGCTCGTGCTCGCGTTCACCGCCGTCTTCATCGCACCGATGCTGCTCGAGGCGCGCGTGACGACGATCCCCGAGCTGCTCGGCCGGCGCTACAGCCCGGCGATGCGCAGGTATCTGTCCGCGGTGACGCTATTCCTGAGCCTCGTGCTCGATACCGCCGGCAGCCTCTATGCCGGCGCGCTCGTGCTCAAGCTGTTCTTTCCGGCGCTGACGCTCGGCCCCACCTGTGCGGCGATCGCGATCTTCGCCGGTCTGTACACCGCAGCCGGCGGTCTGCGCGCGGTGGCGTACACCGACGTGATCCAGGCCGTCGTGCTGCTTTGCGGCTCGCTGCTGCTCACCGTGCTGGTCTTCGGCGAGTTCGATTACTCGTGGTCGGCCGTCGTTGCCCAGGTGGACCCGGACAAGCTCTCGCTGCTGCGCCCGATGGACGACCCGGCGCTGCCCTGGCTCGGCACGCTGATCGGCCTGCCGATCCTCGGCTTCTACTACTGGACGATCAATCAGTACGTCTCGCAGCGCCTGCTCGGCGCGCGCGACGCGCGCACCGCCGGCCGCGGCGCGCTGCTCGCCGCCTGGCTCAAGCTGCTGCCGCTGTTCCTGATGGTGATCCCGGGCGTGATGGCGACCGTGCTGTACACGGACCTGGAGCGCCCCGATACGGTGTTTCCGCGTCTGGTCGCCGATTTCGCGCCGATCGGTGTCTCCGGGCTGATTCTCGCCGGGCTGCTCGCGGCGATCATGTCGAGCGTGGACTCCACGCTGAACTCGGCGTCGACGCTGATCATCGTCGACTTCGTGCAGCCGCGCCGGCCGCAGCTTCAGACGCATCAGCTCGCACGGCTCGGGCGCATCTGCATCTTCGTGCTCGTCGCGCTCGCCGCGATCTGGGCGCCGATGATCGACCGCTTCCCCGGTCTGTTCGCCTATCTGCAGCAGACCTTCGCCTACGTGACGCCGCCGCTCGTCGCGGTGTTCCTGCTCGGCCTGTACACGCGCCTTGGCGCACGCGCCGCGCTGTACGGCACGCTGACCGGGCATGCGATCAGTGCGATGGCGTTCGTCGGCGATCTCGTCGACTGGCACCAGATCCACTTCACGATCGTCGCCGGCCTGCTGTTCGCCGTGTCCATCGTCGCCTGCGGACTGTGGCAGGCCGTGCTCGGCGGTCGCGATGTCGTCGGCGACGAGCAGCTCGCGGCGCGCGTGCGCGGCGCCGGCGTCGTCGCGACGGCCGACGTCAGGCTCGGCGCAACCGTGCTGGCTGCCGTGACCGCGCTGATGGTCTGGCTGTTCCGCTGAGTCGCGCTCGTGCATGCGCCTTACGACGCCTGGCGCTCCTCCGCGTCGATGTTCGGCAGCGGTGCGTCGACGGCGGCGAGGAAGTCGTCGGCCCAGCGCTGGTTGTCGTAGTGGCAGATGATGTCGTACATCTGCCGCATGCGCCCGCGCGCTTCGGCGCGGCCCATGTTCAGGGCCAGATAGCAGGCGTGGGCGAGATCGTCGGGGTCGTGCGGATTGGTGAGGATCGCGCCCTTGAGCTCGGCGGCGGCGCCGGCGAACTCGGAGAGCACGAGCACGCCGCGGCCGCCGGTGATGCCCTGCACGGCGATGAACTCTTTGGCGACGAGGTTGAGGCCGTCGCGCAGCGGCGTGATCCACATGACGTCGGCCATCGCGTAGTAGGCGAGCAGTTCCTCGAACGGCAGCGCGCGGAAGAAGAACTGCACCGGCGTCCAGCCGACGCGCGAGAAGCGGCCGTTGATGCGGCCGACGGCCTGCTCGATCTGCGTCTGTAGCTGCCGGTAGATCGTCATCTCGCGCGCGGCCGGCACGCAGATCGTCATCAGCGTGACTTTGCCCTGCAGCTCGGGATGCGCCTCCAGCACGCGCTCGAACGCGAGCAGCTTTTCCAGCGTGCCCTTCGTGTAGTCGAGCCGCTCGACCGACAGCAGCATGCGCGTGCCGCTGAGCTCGCTGCGCAGCGCCTCCATGCGCTTCTTGATGTCGTCGCGATCGAGGATGCCGTGCACGCGTCTGACGTCGAGCCCGACCGGATGCGCGCCGAGGCGCACGATCCGATGGCCGGCCTCGATGCAGGTCGCGTAGCGGTCGAGACCCACGGCGCAACCGTAGGTGAGGAAGCGCGGCGCCGCCGAGGTTTCTTCGAGCACCCGCATCGGCGTCGTGCCGCGCACGACGTCGACGAAATTCTCGACCTGACGCGGGATGTGGAAGGCGACGTAGTCGCACTGCAGCAGGCTGCCGACGATCGCGCGGCGCCAGGGCACGACGTTGAACACGTCGGCCGACGGGAAATAGGTGTGGTGAAAAAACGCGATCTTCAGATCCGGGCGCAGCTCGCGCAGCGACGCCGGCACCATCCACAGGTTGTAGTCGTGCAGCCACACCGTCGCGCCGTGTGCCGCGTCGCGCGCGGCGCGCTCCGCGAACGCGCGATTCACGCGCAGGAAGATCTTCCAGTGATCCTCGCGAAAGCGCGCGCGCTCCCAGAACGTGTGCAGCAGCGGCCAGAACGCCTCCTTCGAGAAGTGCTTGTAGTACACGTCGACGTCGGCCTTGCTCATCGGCACGCGCGACACCGTCAGGTTCGGGTAGCGCTCGCCGTCGAACTGCGTGTACTCCTCGAAGTCGTCGCGCTTCGGATCGCGCACCGACCACGCGATCCACGAGCCGGTACGGCCGTCGTTGAAGAAGCTGAGCAGGGTCGGGATGATGCCGTTGGGCGACGACGGCCGCCGCCGCTTGACCTCGCCTTTCTCGATGACCTCCTCGTACGGCAGGCGGTGGTAGACGATCAAGAGTTCGGACTTGCCCGGCTCGTGCGTCTGCGGACGGTGCTGCTGCATGCTGCGTGCGCCGAGAAAGCCGAAATGCTCGATCGCTTCGAGGATGCCGCCGCAGCCCGGCGTGCTGGCATGCAGCACGCGCGCCTGGCCCTGCGTCGCGTGCAGCAGGCTTTTCTCCGACTGGCCGACGCAGACGCCCTTGAAGCCCTGCTGGTACATCGACAGATCGTTGAGCGTGTCGCCGGCGACCAGTACATCGTCCTCTTCGATGCCGAGCTGGGCGATGAGCGCGCGCAGCGTCGAGCCCTTGTTGACGCCGCGTGGCAGCACGTCGAGATAGCGATCGGCCGAGTACAGCAGATCGCAGTCGAGCGCTTCGACGACGCGCCGCAGCTCTTCGGTCACGGCGTCCGACGCACAGAAATACGAGCAGCGCCGCTCCTGCGGCACGTCCTGGCGCTCGATGCCCTGGATGTGCTCGAGCGCCGCGACCACCGCCTGGTCGCCCGGCCAGCGCGCCGCGATCTGCGACTGCAGTGGCTGCAGCGGCTGCTGCGTCACGCCGTCGACGACCGTGGCGCCGACGTCGCAGACGACGTAGTCGGGCACCGGCAGCGTCGGGTCCGACAGCAGCGGCAGCACGGATTCCAGACCGCGGCCGGTGACATAGGCCAGGCGGATGTCCGGGTGCGAGTTGACCAGCTGGTAGAGGCGCAGCCGGTTGTCGGCGGAGCCTGCGAGAAAAGTACCATCCAGATCGGTGGCAAGTAGCATGCGCGGTCTCCCTGGAGAACAAAAGTGGAGCGCGCCGACGTTGGCCGACGGGCAGAGGCCGCAATTATAGCACAATAACGCCTAAAGCATTGATAAGCTGCGGAAATGCCCAGATCACTGTTGAGCGGATATGGCCGGAAACTGAAGAGAACCGCGCGGAAATCTGCCGGAATGCGGTTAGAAAACGTCGGCGCGCCCCGGCGTCGACCCGCGCGGCCACGGCCTTTGGATGCGGAATGCTGCGTAAGCGCGGCGGATCCGGCGTTCTGCACGGACCCGCGCGGAAACGGAAGATTGCGGCGCCGCCGGCGATCGCCGGTGGTGATATACGCTCGCGCACGCAAGCCGGACCGGATCGGATGATCGACGGCCCGGGCGCCGTTACAGCAGCTTCTCGATGTCGGCCTCGATCTTTTCCGGAGTGTCCATCGAGCCGTAACGCTTGACGACCTTGCCGTCCTTGCCGATCAGGAACTTGGTGAAGTTCCACTTGATGCCCTCGCTGCCGAGAATCCCGGGCGCTTCGTTCTTGAGGTGTTTGTACAGCGGGTGGGCGTTGGCGCCGTTGACCTCGATCTTCGCGTACATCGGAAAGCTCACGTCGTAGGTCAGCGAGCAGAAGTTCTTGATCTCGCTCTCGTCGCCCGGCTCCTGATGGCCGAACTGGTCGCAGGGAAAGCCGAGGATCGCGAAGTTCCTGTCCTTGTACTTGCGCCACAGGGCCTCGAGGCCCTTGTACTGCGGCGTGAAGCCGCACTTGCTGGCGACGTTGACCACGAGCAGCACCTTGCCCTGGTAGGCATCGAGCTTTTGCACTTGGCCGTCGATGGTTTTGGCTTCGAAATCGTAGACCGTGGTCATGTCCGCTCTCCCGTCGATGAAAAAAGCACTCAGCCGCGGACGAGCACGGATGTCGCGAATCGATCCTGCCCCGTGCTCGTCCGTGCAACCCGTGGCAGGGAAGCCTTTGGATTGCGTCAGAAGCTCTGTGCGTCCAGCGCCATCATCGGCGCCGCGCTTGCGCGAACGTTCGCGAGCAGCGCCGGCACCTGCGAGAGCATGCGCGTCGCGAAGTATTCCGCGGTCACGTGTTTGGCCTTCGCAAACGCCGCGTCGCCGGTCTTCTCGGCGGCGCGCGCCATGCGCAGCCAGTTCCAGCCCAGATACGTGAGCGAGAACGCGCGCAGGTAGTCGCAGCAGCCGAACGCCGCGTCGTCGGGATTCGACTTGTAGGTTTCCTGCACCCAGCGCGTCGTGCTCTCGAGTGCGTCGAGGGCGCTCCCGAGCGGCGCGGCCAGCGCTTCCGGCCCGGCCGCGAGGTCGGCCCGCGCCGCGGCGAAGAAGCGGCCCGGCAGGCGGCCGTTGTGCAGCATCAGCTTGCGCCGCACGAGGTCCATCGCCTGGATGCCGTTAGTGCCTTCGTAGAGGCAGAGGATCTTGGAGTCGCGCACGATCTGCTCGATGCCGTGCTCCTTGATGAAGCCATGACCGCCGTAGACCTGGATCGCCAGCGAGCCCAGCTCCACCGCCGAATCCGTGCAGTAGGCCTTGACCAGCGGCGTGTTCAGATCGACCCAGTCCTGTGCGGCCTCGCGCACGGCGGCGTCCGGATGATGACGGGCGAGGTCGACATGGATGGCCGTCTCGTAGGCGAGCACGCGCGCCCCTTCGGTCGTCGCCTTCATCTGCAGCAGCATGCGGCGCACGTCCGGGTGCTCGATGATCTCGGCTTTGCCGTTGAAGGCCTTGCCCTGCTTGCGCTCCTGGGCGTAGCGGATCGCGTTCTGCGTCGCCAGCTCGCACTGGCCCAGGCCCTGGACGCCGACCATGATGCGCGCCAGGTTCATCATGACGAACATGTTCTGGATGCCCTGGTTCGGATGCCCGACGATCCAGCCCTTGGCATTGTCGAACTGCAGCACGCAGGTGACCGAGCCGTTGATGCCCATCTTGTGCTCGATCGATGGCACCGACACGCCGTTGCGCGCGCCCAGCGAGCCGTCGGCGTTGACCAGGAACTTGGGCACGACGAAGGTCGAAAGTCCCTTCACGCCGGGCGGCGAGTCCGGCAGGCGCGCGAGCACGAAGTGGACGATGTTGTCGGCCATCCGGTGCTCGCCGGAGGTGATGAAGATCTTGCCGCCGTCGATGCGGTAGCTGCCGTCGTCCTGCGGCGTCGCCCGGGTCTTCGCGGCGCCGACGTCCGAGCCGGCCTGCGGCTCGGTGATGCACATCGTGCCGGACCACTCGCCGGTGGCGAGTCTGGGCAGATAGGTCCGCTTGATCTCGTCCGAGGCCGAGGCTTCGAGCGCCTCGAAGCAGCCCTGCGTCAGGCCGGGGTAGAGCGCGAAGGCGACGTTCGCCGAGCACAGCAGCTCCTCGACGACCTTGCCCAGCGTATACGGCAGGTTGGCGCCGCCGTACTCCTGCTTCTGCGAGATGCCGATCCAGCCGGCATCGCGGTACATCGCCCAGAACTCGGCGAAGCCGTCGGGGACGCGCACCTCGCCGTTCTCGAGCCTGCAGCCCTGCGCGTCGGAGACGCTGTTGAGCGGGGCCAGCCGTTCGGCGATCAGCTTGGCGGCTTCTTCGATCAGCCCCGACAAGGTGTCGGGCGTCGCCTCGCTGAAGCCGGGCAGCCGGGCGAGCCGGCCGACCTTCAGGACGTCGTTGAGCACAAAGCCGATTTCGCGCAGGGGCGGGATGTAGCTGGCCATCGGTGAATCCTGGAGCAGAAAATTCGCGGGCCCTAAGGGTAGCACGCAGGTCAAGCGCGAACCCGTAAAATGCGCCGCCCATTCTGTTTGAACGTCGGTGCCGTGGATGGCGCCGGCTTGTACAGGATGTACCCTGTGAATCCATGAAAATCCTGCTCACCGGCGCCGCCGGCTTCATCGGTCTGTACACGGCTCAGGCGCTGCTGGCCCGCGGCGACGACGTGCTGGGCTGCGACAATCTCAACGATTACTACGACCCCGGTCTGAAGACGGCGCGGCTGGCCCTGCTGCAGGATCAGCCGCGCTTTCGCTGCGCGCGCATCGATCTCGCCGACGCCGAAGCGCTCGAGCGCGCATTCGACGGCTTTCAGCCGGACGCCGTCGTCCATCTCGCCGCCCAGGCCGGCGTGCGCTATTCGCTGACCCATCCGCGTGCCTATATCGACAGCAATCTGGTCGGCTTCGGCAACCTGCTCGAATGCTGCCGCCGGCATCCGCTGCGGCATCTGGTCTTCGCCTCGTCGAGCTCGGTCTACGGCGCGAACACCAAAGTCCCGTTTTCGGTCGCCGATACGACCGACCACCCGGTGAGCCTGTACGCGGCGACGAAGAAGGCCAACGAGGCGATGGCGCACGCGTACAGCGATCTGTACGCGCTCCCGAGCACCGGCCTGCGCTTCTTCACGGTCTACGGCCCCTGGGGTCGGCCGGACATGGCCTACTTCCTGTTCACGAAGGCGATTTTCGAAGGCCGCGAAATCGAGATTTTCAACAACGGCGACATGGCGCGCGACTTCACGTACGTGGACGACATCGTCGACGGCGTGCTGCGCGTGCTCGACCGGCCGCCGGCCGCGGACGCGGCCTGGACCGGCGATCCGCCGGCGCTCGGCCGCAGCCGCGCGCCGTACCGCCTGTACAACATCGGCAACAACTCCCCGGTACCGCTGCTGCGGTTCGTCGAGCTGCTGGAGCAGCTGATCGGGCGTCCGGCACGAAAGGCCCTGCGGCCGATGATGCCCGGCGACGTGCAGCGGACCTATGCCGATATCGACGATCTTGCCCGCGACACCGGCTTCGCGCCGTCGACGCCGATCGAAACCGGCCTGGCGCGCTTCGTCGACTGGTATCGGCGCTACTATCGCGTCTGAGCTCAGAAGCTTTTTTGGCCACGGATTACGCGGATGAACACGGATCAAGACAAGGCGCTTGCAATGCGGCGTGTTGAAAATCCGCGTTGATCCGCGCAATCCGCGGCTCATCGGTCTTTTCCCCTACCCGACCTATCGATCATGAAAGTCACCGTCTTCGGTTCCGGCTACGTCGGCCTCGTGACCGGCGTCTGCCTCGCGGATTCGGGCAACCACGTGGTCTGCGTCGATGTCGATGCGGCGCGCATCGAGCGGCTGAAATCGGCGCATTGCCCGTTCTACGAGCCGGGCGTCGATGAGCTGCTGGAGCGCAACCTGCGCGCCCGGCGCATGCGCTTCACGACCGACGCGGCCGAGGGCATCGCCCACGGCGAGGTGATCCTCATCGCCGTCGGCACGCCGCCGCTGGAGGACGGTTCGGCGGACCTGCAATACGTGCTCGCGGTCGCGCGCACGATCGGCGAGCACATCGAGGGCTATCGCGCGATCTGCACCAAGTCGACGGTGCCGGTCGGCACCGCGCGCAAGGTGCGCGAGGCGGTGGCCGCGGCGCTCGCGGCGCGCGGCGAGCGCGTCGAGTTCGACGTGGTCTCGAATCCGGAGTTCCTCAAGGAAGGCGCAGCGGTCGAGGACTTCATGCGCCCGGACCGCATCATCGTCGGCACCGACAGCGCACGCGCGCTGCAGCTCATGCGCGCGCTCTACGCGCCGTTCAACCGCAATCACGACCGGCTGATGGCGATGGACATCGAATCCGCCGAGCTGACCAAGTACGCGGCCAACGCGATGCTCGCCACGCGCATCAGTTTCATGAACGAGCTGGCGCTGCTCGCCGAGCGCGTCGGCGCCGACATCGAAAGCGTGCGCCGCGGCATCGGCTCCGATCCGCGCATCGGTTACCAGTTCCTCTATGCGGGCTGCGGCTATGGCGGCTCCTGCTTTCCCAAGGACGTCAAGGCGCTGATCCGCACCGGCGCCGAGCATGATCGCGTGCTCGGTGTGCTGAGTGCCGTGGACGCCGCCAACGAGCATCAGAAGACGCTGCTGTTCGCGCGCATCAAGGCGCATCTGGGTTCGCTGAAGGGCAGGACGATCGCCGTCTGGGGTCTGGCGTTCAAGCCCAATACCGACGACATGCGCGAGGCGCCGAGCCGCGTGCTGCTGGAGGCGATCTGGGCCGAAGGCGGCAAGGTGCGCGCCTACGATCCGATCGCGATGGACGCGACGCGCCGGATCTACGGCGAGCGTGCCGACCTCGTGTTGACCGAATCCGCCGAGGACGCCTGCGACGGCGCCGACGCGCTCGCATTGGTCACCGAATGGGCGCAGTTCCGCAGCCCCGACTTCGGCGCGATCAAGGCGCGGCTGAAGAATCCGGCGATCTTCGACGGCCGCAACCTCTACGACCCGGAGATGCTCAAGCGGCATGGGTTCCATTACCAGGGCATCGGGCGGCGGATGGTGGCGTGATCAAAATCAAAGACCGGCGCGCTGACCCATGAGTCCGGCCCATCAGCAGTTGCTCGCGCGCCTGCAAGCGCGCGAGGCGGTCGTCGGCGTCGTCGGGCTCGGCTATGTCGGGCTGCCGCTGGCGCTATGCTTCGTCGACGCCGGCTATCGCGTGGTCGGCATCGACAGCGATCCACAGAAGTGCGCCGCGCTCAATGCCGGGCGCAGCTACATCAAGCTGATCGGCGATGCGCCGGTCGCCGCGGCGCTTGCGCGCGGCTTTCGGGCGGCGAACCGCTTCGCCGACGCCGGCCCGCTGGACGCCGTCGTGATCTGCGTGCCGACGCCGCTGGACGCACATCGCGAGCCGGATCTGCAGTACGTCACGCGCACCGTCGATGCGCTGTTGCCGCAGCTGCGCGCCGGCATGCTGATCGCGCTGGAGAGCACGACGTATCCCGGCACGACCGAGGAGATCATCGCGGCGCGCGTCGGCGGCGCCGGCTGGGCGGTCGGCACGGACGTTTTCGTCGCGTACTCCCCGGAGCGCCAGGATCCGGGCAACACACGCTTTTGCACCGCCGAGATTCCGAAGATCGTCAGCGGCATGACGCCGGCCTGCCTGCAGGCGGCGCAGGCCCTGTACGCGCCGGCGATCCGCCGCCTCGTGCCGGTGCGCAACCCAAAGACCGCGGAGATGGCGAAGCTGCTCGAAAACATCCACCGCGCCGTCAATGTCGGCCTCGTCAACGAGATGAAGATCGTCGCCGACCGCATGGGCATCGACATCTTCGAGGTCATCGAAGCGGCGGCGACCAAGCCGTTCGGCTTCGTGGCCTACTACCCGGGGCCGGGCCTCGGCGGTCACTGCATTCCGATCGATCCGTTCTATCTGACCTGGAAGGCGCGCGAGTATCACGTGCACACGCGCTTCATCGAGCTCGCGGGCGAGGTGAACAGCAGCATGCCGGCCTGGGTCGTCGGCAAGGTCGCGGAGGCCCTGAACAGCCGGCGCAAGGCCATCAACGGCAGCCGCATCCTGGTGCTGGGCCTGTCCTACAAGAAGAATGTCGACGACACCCGCGAGTCGCCGTCGGTCGAGATCATGGACCTGCTGCAGGCGCGCGGCGCCGAGGTGGCCTATTCGGATCCGTGGATTCCGCGGGTTCCGCGCATGCGCAAGTACGCCTTCGACCTGGAATCCGTGCCGCTGACCGCGGCAGCATTGCAGAGCTTCGATTGCGTGGTGCTGGCAACCGACCACGACGCCTTCGACTACACGCTGATCGGTGAGGCCTCGCCGCTGCTCGTCGACGCCCGCGGCCGCTTCCGCGAAGCCGCGGCGCATATTTTCCGGGCCTGACTTGCTCTGCCGGCCCCGCCGCCGCCGTGGCATAATCCGCGCCTTCTTTTTGAGCCCGCCGCAACGGGAGCCCAATCCGTGCTCGATTTTCTGATCAGTCCCGCGTACGCCCAGGCCGCGCAGCAGCCGAATGCAGTCGTGCAGTTCCTGCCGCTGATCCTGCTCGTGATCCTGTTCTACTTCATGCTCATCCGTCCGCAGATGAAGCGCAGTCGCGAGCATCGCGAAATGCTCGGCAAGATCGCCAAGGGCGACGAGGTGGTCGCCGCCGGCGGCATCGCCGGCAAGGTCGTGAGCATCGGTGAGGCCTATGTGTCGCTCGAAGTGGCCGACAACGTCAGCATCAAGATCCAGAAATCGTCGATCAGCAGCGTACTGCCCAAGGGCACACTGAAGGCTCTCTAGAAGCGTCGAACCACCGAGCACACAGAGCACACGGAGGACGGTTCTTTTCCGCTTTCCTCTGCGTTGTTCCGCGTTCTCTGCGGTGAATAGCGTCTTTTCAAAATGAAACCCTACGCGAGCTGGAAATACGTCGTACTGGCGATCGCCGTGATCTTCGGCCTGCTGTACGCAGCGCCGAACCTCTACGGCGACGATCCGTCGGTGCAGATCTCGCTCGCCAGCGGCGAGCCGCTGCCACCGGAGCTGGCCGAGCGCATCGCTGCGGCGCTCGATGCCGAGTCGCTGCCGCCGCTGGCGAGCGCGGTCGAAGACGGCCGCTGGGTCGTGCGCTTCGACGATCCATCCACGCAGCTGCGCGCCGCCGATGCGCTCAAGCGCGAGCTGGGCCGCGACTACGTCGTGGCGCTCAATCTGGCATCGAAGACGCCGGAATGGCTCAAGGCCATCGGCGGCCGGCCGATGAATCTGGGCCTCGATCTGCGCGGCGGCGTGCACTTCCTGCTCGAAGTCGACGTCGACGACGTGCGCAACCGCGCGCTCGAACGCATCGTCAACGAGGTGCCGGCGCTGCTGCGCAAGGAAGACATTCGCTACACCGGCCGCCGCCAGGCCGGCGATGCCGTCGTACTCGAGTTCGCCGATGAAGCACGGCTCGATGCCGCGCGGCGCGAGATCGCGCAGTCGTTCCCGGAGTACGAGCTGGTCACGCCACCGGACGCGCCGCTGACGCTGCGCGTACGCCTCTCCGAGGCGGAAGCCAAGCGCATTCTCGACTTCGCCGTACAGCAGAACCTGACGACGCTGCGCAACCGCGTGAACCAGCTCGGTGTCGCCGAGCCGGTGGTCCAGCGCCAGGGGGCGAACCGCATCGTCGTGCAGCTGCCGGGCGTGCAGGACACCACGCGCGTCAAGGATCTGCTCGGTGCGACGGCGACGCTGGAGTACCGCGCGGTGGCCGAGCAGGATCCGTACACGGCGGCGAGGACCGGGGTCGTGCCGGCGGGCACCGAGCTGTTCTACACGCGTGATGGCAGGCGGCCGGTGCTGCTGCAGCGCGAGGTCATCGCCGGCGGCGACAACCTCGTCGACGCGTCGGCAACGGTCGACGAAACCGGCAGCCCCGCCGTCAGCGTGACCCTCGACGGCCCCGGCGCCAAGCGCATGTTCGAGTTCACCGAGAAGAACGTCGGCAAGCCGATGGCGGTGCTGTTCAGGGAGCGTGAGGTCGTCACCAACTACAATGCCAGGGGCGAGCCGATCCGGGAGCACCGCGAGGTCGAGGAGGTCATCAGTATCGCGACGATCCGCGGCGTCTTCGGCAAACGCTTCCAGACCACCGGGCTGACCAGCAAGGAGGCGCACGATCTGGCGCTGCTGCTCAAGGCTGGTGCGCTCGCCGCGCCGGTCGATATCGTCGAGGAGCGCACCGTCGGGCCGAGCCTCGGCGCCGACAATATCCGCCAGGGCTTCGCCGCCGCCGTGCTCGGCCTGACGCTGGTCGTGATCTTCATGGCCTTCTACTACCGCGTCTTCGGTCTGTTCGCGATCGCGGCGCTGCTCCTGAACCTCGTGCTGCTGGTCGCGATCCTCTCGGTGCTGCAGGCGACGCTGACGATGCCGGGTATCGTCGGCATCGTGCTGCACATGGGTATCGCGGTCGATGCGAACGTGCTGATCTACGAGCGCATCCGCGAAGAGCTACGCGGCGGCGCCAAGCCGCATGCGGCGATCGAGGCCGGCTACGACCGCGCGTTCCTGACCATCGCCGACGCCAACATCACCGGCCTGATCGCGACCGTCGTGCTGTTCGCACTCGGCGAGGGCCCGATCAAGGGTTTCGCGATCACGCTGGCGATCGGCATCATCACCTCGCAGTTCACCGCGATCGTCGGCACGCGCGCGCTGGCGCAGCTGCTGTTCGCGCGCCGCCCGCTCAAGGACGTGCCGGTCTGGTGAGTCGACAACGCTAATGAAATTCTTCGCACGCGTCCCCAACATCAACTTCATGGCCCAGCGCAAGGTGGGCCTCGCCGCATCGGCGCTGCTGACGCTGGCGGCGATCCTGCTCGTGGCGATCCGCGGCCTCAACCTGGGCATCGACTTCACCGGCGGCGTGCTCGTCGAGGTGGAGTTTGCGCAGACGGTCGAGCTCGACAGGGTGCGCAGCGACCTCGCCGCGGCCGGCTACGAGCGCGCCGTGGTGCAGTACTTCGGCGCCAGCGACGCCGTGCTGATCCGCCTGCCGCCCGCGGAAGACGCCGGCTCTGCAGAGGTCAGCACGCGCATCCTGCAGGCGCTCAAGGCCGAGCAGAACGGCGTGTCGCTGCGGCGCATCGAGTTCGTCGGGCCGCAGGTCGGTGAGGAGCTGGCCGAGAAGGGCGGGCTGGCGCTGCTGTTCGCTTTCATCGGCATCATGATCTACATCGCCTTCCGCTTCGAGTGGAAGTTCTCGGTCGGCGCGATCGGCGCGCTGGTGCACGACGCGGTCATGGTGCTCGGTTATCTGTCGCTGCTGCAGGTCGAGTTCGACATCACCACGCTGGCGGCGATCCTGGCGCTGATCGGTTACTCGAACAACGAGACGATCGTCATCTTCGACCGCGTGCGCGAGAATCTGATCAACCAGCGCCGCAGCGAGATTCTCGAAATCGTGAACCTGTCGGTGAACCAGACGCTGCTGCGCTCGGTGATCACCCACCTGACGACGCTGCTGGTGCTGTTCGCGCTGCTGCTGCTCGGCGGCTCGAGCGTGCACAGCTTCTCGGTCGCGCTGATCTTCGGCGTGATCGTCGCGACCTACTCGTCGATCTACGTCTCGACCAATCTCGCCGTCGCACTGGGCGTCTCCCGCGAAGACCTGCTGCCGCCGGAGGACAAGGAAGTCGACGAGCTGCCATAGGCCTTGGCAGACGCTTACACAAGCTTATTTGCCGCGGATTACGCGGATGAAACGCGGATCGGGATCAGGCGACTGCAGTGCGACTTGCAGCAAGCCGTGTGGTGGCATGCGGGCGTGCTGAAAACGGCCATGCCGGATACAGCACCCCGGAAGGCGCGATCGGTCCGGCGATTCAGCTGGCATTCTTTCTCGGTTCAGCCGGCATTCTTCGGCAAGTCCGTATGGTGCAGCCGTGGGCTCGTAGCTACCGTGACTCCGACGGGATGTGCAGCTTGCACCAGTCCGTCGGGCGAAGAGTCGGATGGAGTGGAACGAACATGAACGACGCCAGCTTGAATCTGGAGCCCCACGAAGGCGGTGTGATGCTGTCCCTGGAAGTGCGCGATCTGAGCGCGATCGAGCGGGTGCAGTTCGTTGCCGCGTCGATGCGCGCGATGGTCAGCGGGCGCGCGCGCGTCAGCATTCCGCATGCGCGTACCTACTTCCACGGCGCTCCGCTGCGCGGACCCGCGGGCTCGCCGCTCGCGCTGACGGCGCGCCGCTAAAAGGCGCGCGACGTGTCAACCCCAGTCGCCCCATAGCGCCTGCAGCGCAGCCAGCGCGGCGACGCCCGCGGTCTCGGTGCGCAGCGTGCGCGGCCCGATGCGGATGCCGAAGAAGCCGGCACGCTGTGCATGCGCCAGCTCCCCCTCGCTCAAGCCGCCTTCCGGACCGACCAGCAGCGTCAGCGGCCCGTTCGGTCGCGGCAGCTGGCGCAGCGTGTGGTGGCCGTGTGGATCGAGCGTCAGCCGCTCGCCGTGTGCGCGCTCGTCGTCGAGCCAGGTCGGCAGCGCCTGCACGTCTTCCAGCACCGGCAGCCGCGTGCGACCGCTCTGTTCGCATGCAGAGACGACGACACCGCGCCAGTGCTCCATCTTCCGGTCCCAGCGCCCTTCGTCGAGGCGCACGACGCTGCGCCCGGAGATCAGCGGCACGATGCGCGTCACGCCCAGTTCAACGGCCTTCTGCAGGCTGTAGTCCATGCGCTCGCCCTTGGAGATGCACTGCGCGAGCGTCAGGTCCAGCGGCGACTCGCGATCGACCGCGTGGTGCGCGAGCATGCGCGCCGCGGCAGCGCGCCGGCCGACCTCGACCAGTACGGCGTCGTATTCGCCGCCGCGACCATCGAACGCGGTGAAGGTCTCGCCCTCGCGCAGTCGCAGCACCTGCACCAGATGGCGAAACGCTCCGCCGGGCAGCTCGACGCGGGCGCCTTCGGACAGTGACTCGGGGAAGTAGATGCGGCTCATGCGACCATTGTCGTGCGGCAGCGGCGCGTCCGTCCACGCTGCCCCGAGTCCCGAGGCCCGGAGTCACCGCGTTGCCGCATCCACCGCTTCGAGCGCGATCTGACACAGCTGCTCGATCTCACGCGGGGTGATGACGTACGGCGGCATGAAATAGATGACGTTGCCGAGCGGCCGCAGCAGCACGCCGAAGTCCTTGCGCGCGGCGAGCGCATGGCGATACGCGCGCAGCCCGCGGCGTTCGGCCGCCGGAAACGGCTCGCGGCTGTGCGCGCTCTTTGCCAGCTCGATCGCCAGGATCATGCCTTGCTGGCGCACTTCGGCGACGTGCCGGTGCGCGCGCAGCGCCGCAGTCTGCCGCCACATCAGCTCGGACAGAAGCCGGTTGGTCGCCAGCGGCTTCTCACTCTCGAACAGGTCGAGCGTGGCCAGCGCGGCGCGGCAGGCGAGGGGATTGCCGGTGTACGAGTGTGAATGCAAAAAGGCCTTGCCGCTGCGGTAATCGGCGTAGAACGCCTGGAAGATCGTGTCGCGCGTCAGTGTCACCGCGAGCGGCAGCGTACCGCCGGTCAGTCCCTTGGACAGGCACAGGAAGTCCGGCGAAATGCCGGGCTGGGCGTCCGGCGCGCGCGGCGGCGGCGCCCAGTCGCAGGCCCAGATGCGTCCGCTACGCCCGAAGCCGACGGCGATCTCGTCGGCGATCAGATGGACACCATGGCGGTCGCAGGCTTCGCGCAGCAGCGTCAGATAGACCGGATGGTACATGCGCATGCCGCCGGCGCACTGCACCAGCGGCTCGACGATCACCGCGCAGACTTCGTCGGCGTGGCGCGCGAGCGCGTCCTCCATCGCGCGGAAGCGCTGGCGCGTATGGTCCTCCCAGCTCTGGCCGGCAATGCGCTCATAGCAATCCGGTGAGGCGACGTGGATCGGCTCGAGCAGCAGTGGCGCATAGGTGTCGCGGTACATGCTCGGCCCGCCGACCGCGAGCGCGCCGAGGGTTTCGCCGTGGTAGCCGTTGGTCAGCGCGATGAAGCGGGTTTTCCTCGGCCGGCCGATGTTGCGCCAGTAGTGGAACGACATCTTCAGCGCGACCTCGACCGCCGAAGAGCCGTTGTCCGCATAGAAGCAGCGCGTCAGGCCGGGCGGGGCCAGCGCCGTGAGACGCTCGGACAGCTCGACGACCGGCTCGTGGGTGAAGCCGGCGAGCAGCACGTGGTCGAGCCTGTCGAGCTGCTGCTTGAGCTGCTCGACGATGTGCGGGTGGCGATGGCCGAAGATGTTGGTCCACCACGAGCTGACCGCGTCGAGATAGCGGCGCCCTTCGAAATCCTCCAGCCATGCGCCTTCCGCCCGTCGGATCGGAATCAGCGGCAGGTCCGGCTCGGCGCCGGCGTGGTCGTGCATCTGCGTGCACGGGTGCCAGACATGCGCGAGCGAGCGCCGTTTCCAGTCTTCGTTGAGGCTCATGGAGCGCTAGCTCAGGTCCTTGATCAGCACCAGCGAGTTGCGCTGGTAGTTGTAGATGCGCTGCTTCTGCACCGGCAGCTCGTCGATCGTGGCCTTGCGGAAGCCGTGCTCGATGAACCAGTGCGGCGTGTGTGTCGTCAGGCTGAACAGGCGCTTGAGCCCGAGCGCGCGCGCTTCCGTTTCGATGCGCTTGAGCAGCACGCCGGCACGGCCGGCGCGCCGGTAGTCGGGGTGCACGGCGATGCAGGCGAGCTCACCCATGCCGTTGTGGGGAAACGGAAACAGCGCCGCGCAGGCGATGACCAGCCCGTCGCGCACGATGACGTTGAAGTGCGCGATGTCGAGCTCGAGCTGCTCGCGCGAACGCGGCACCAGGACGCCCTGTTGTTCCAGCGGCTCGATCAGCGCGAGCACGCCGCCGACGTCCTCGATCGTGGCGTCGCGCATCGCCTCGTAGTCGGGGTCGGCGTAGAGCATCAGGCCGACACCGTCGCGCGTGTACAGCTCGCGCAGCAGCGCACCGTCGTCGTGACCGACCAGGTGCACGCGCTTGACGCCGCCGCGCGTCGCGGCCAGCGTGGCTTGCAGGTAGGCGCGGTCGAGCGTGCTGAGCGCGCCGTTTGCCAGCAGGGCCTCGCCTTGCGCCTGCGTCAGCTGGCCGGCATCGCCGGCGCCTTCGGCGAGCCGCCACTGACCGGGATTCGTCGGTGCGACGAAGATCAGCTTGTCGGCGGACAGCGCCGTCGCCGCCGCCGTGGCCAGATCCTCGGCACGCAGGTTGAAGATCTCGCCGGTCGGCGAGTAGCCGATCGGCGAGAGCAGCGCGATGCGGCCCTGCTCCAGCACCTGACGGATCGAGTCGACGTCGATGCGCCGCACCTCGCCGGTGAACTGGTGATCGACGCCGCCGCGCACGCCGACCGGCCGTGCCGTGATCCAGTTGCCGCTGGCCACGCGGATGCGCGCGCCGCCCATCGGACTCGAGGCCAGCGAGGTCGACAGCCGCGCCTCGATCTCCATGCGCAGCGCGCCGGCGGCGTCCTTGACGCAGTCCAGCGCCGCGCGGTCGGTCACGCGCAAGCCGTCGACGAACTGCGGCTCGAGCTTACGGACTTTGAGGCGCGCGTCGATCTGCGGGCGCATGCCCGGCACGAGCACGAGCTTGACGCCCAGGCTGTGCAACAGCGCGATGTCGTAGATCAGCTGATCGAAGTCCGCGCGCTCGGCCGCCTCGCCGCCGAAGGCGACGACGAAGACACGTCCGTTGTGGGCGTGCACGTAAGGCGCGCAGGCGCGCAGGACGGCGACGAAATCGGCGGCTTTCATGGAGAAATTATAGGGACGAAACACAATGAGCATCGGCGGTTAGGCCTGCGCAGGCCTATAATTCGCGGATGACCGAGCCGATCGACTACGACGCGCTCAACGCTGCGCTGCAGCGCCTGGGTTACGTCGACGAAGCCGCCGAATACCACGGAGCGCTCTGCGGCGCGCTGTGCGTGCACGAGGCGCAGGACATCGACCTGCTGCACCTGATCGACCCCAGCCCGGACGCCGCGGCCGCAGCCGGCGAGCCGCGCCAGGCCCTGGAGCGCCTGCGCGCCGAGACGCTCGATGCGCTGTCCGACGAGGACATGCGCTTCCAGCCCCTGCTGCCGGACGACGAAGCCGCGCTGGTGCCGCGGGTCCATGCACTGGTCGAGTGGTGCCAGGGCTTCCTCTATGGACTGGCCAGCCGGCCGAATCTCGATCTCGAACGCTGCTCCACCGACGTGCGCGAGGTCGTGCACGATTTCTCGGAGCTGATGCAGGCCTCGGTCGGCGACGAGACCGACACGAACATCGAGGAGGCCGCCTACGCGGAGCTGGTCGAGTACGTCCGCGTCGGCGCGCAGCTGGTGTTCATGGAGCTGCATCCGCGGCCGACGCTCGATCCCAGCGACCCCCAACAGATCCACTGATCCGAATGAAACCCGATGGCAAAGCGCACAAGGAGCATGCCGCGCGCCGCGCACGCCTGATGAAGCGGATCGGGCCGAACGGCGTCGCCATCGTTCCGGCGGCCCGCGAGGTGGTCCGCGCGCGCGACACGCACTACAGGTTCCGGCAGGACAGCGACTTCCGCTACCTCACCGGCTTCCCCGAGCCGGACGCCGTCGCCGTGCTCGCGCCGGGGCGCAAGCTGCGCGGGCGCAAGGCGGAGCTGATCCTGTTCGTGCGCGAGCGCAACCCCGAGCGCGAGATCTGGGACGGCCGCCGCGCCGGGCCGGAAGGTGCGGTGCGCGATTACGGCGCCGACGAGGCGCATCCGATCGGCGCGCTGGATGCCGAGCTGCCCGCGCTGCTCGCGGGCCGCGCGCATGTGCATTACACGCTCGGCGAGCATCCCGAGCTCGACGGCAGGATCACCGCCGCCGTGCGCGCGATCCGCGAAGCCTCGCGCCGCGGCCCGGCGGCGCCGGTCGACTTCATCGCGCTGGAGACGACGCTGCACGAAATGCGCCTGCGCAAGTCCGCGGACGAGCTGGCGCTGATGCAGAGCGCGTGCGCCGTCACCGCGGAGGCGCACTGCATCGCGATGCGCGCCGCGCGCCCCGGCCTCTACGAATGGCAGCTCGGCGCCGAGATCCACTACCACTTCGCGCGCCACGACATGGAGCCGGGCTACGGCTCGATCATCGGCGGCGGCGACAACGCCTGCATCCTGCACTACGTCGAGAACAACGCCGAGCTGCGCGACGGCGACCTGGTGCTGATCGACGCCGGCGGCGAGCTGCAGGGCTACACCGCCGACATCACGCGCACCTTCCCGGTCAACGGCCGGTTCACGCCGGCGCAGCAGGCGGTTTACGAGGTCGTGCTCGAAGCGAACCAGCGCGCGATCCGCGAGCTCAAGCCCGGCAACTCGTCGGCACGTCCGCACGAGGTGGCGACGCGCGTGCTGACCGAAGGCATGGTCGAGCTCGGTCTGCTCAAGGGCAAGCCGGCGGATCTGATCAAGCAGGGCAGGCACCGCCAGTTCTTCATGCACGGCACGGGTCACTGGCTGGGCATGGACGTGCACGACGTCGGCCGCTACAAGCTCGACGGCAAGCCGCGGCCGTTCGAAACCGGCATGGTCATGACGGTGGAGCCCGGCCTGTACATCGCGCCCGGCACGAAAGGCGTGCCGGAGCGCTACTGGGGTATCGGCGTGCGCATCGAGGACGACGTCGTCGTCACCGAGCGCGGCCCGAAAGTGCTGACCGACGGCGCGCCGAAGACGGTGCGCGACGTCGAGAGGCTCATGGCCGGCGCCTGAGCCGGTGGCGCGCGCGATGAGCTCCGCGAGCGCGTGCTTCGATGTCGCCGTCGTCGGCGGCGGTCTGGTCGGCGCCAGCGTCGCGCTCGGCCTCGCACGTACGCCGCGCAGGGTCGCGCTGATCGAACCGGCGCCGCCGCAGCCGGGCGCGGCGAGCTGGGACGAGCGCTGCATCGCGATCAACCAGGCGAGCCATCGGATCCTGCATGACCTCGATGCATGGCCCGAGCTGTCGCGTGTCGCCGCGCCGATCACGTCGACGCACATCTCCGAGCGCGGTCGCTTTGGCGTCGCGCGCTTCAGCGCGACCGAGGCCGGGCTCGACGCGCTCGGCTACAACCTTCCGCTGCGGCGCATCGGCGAGCTGCTGTGGCAGCGCGTCGTGCGCGACGGCCGGGTACAGCCGCTCGCGCCGGCGACGCTGGCCGGCATCGGCTATCGCGACGACTTCGTCGAGCTCGCGCTCGGCGACGGCCGGCGTATCGGAGCGCGGCTCGTGGTCGCCGCCGACGGCATGGCCTCACCGCTGCGCGGCTGGCTCGGCGTCGGCGCCGAGCGCCACGACTATGCGCAGAGCGCGATCGTCACTGCAGTCCGCTGCGCGCGTCCGCATCGCGGCTGCGCCTACGAGCGCTTCACGCCGGACGGGCCGATCGCGCTGCTGCCGAAGGTCTGGGAAGCGGCCGAGGACCGCTGCTCGCTGATCTGGACGACGCCGGCCGCGCAGCTGCAGCAGCGCCTGGCGCTGGACGATGCCGAGTTTCTGGCGCAGGCACAGGACGCCTTCGGCGAGCGCCTGGGCCGCTTCCTGGAGCTGGGCCGGCGGCAGAGCTTCCCGCTGCAGCGGGTCATGAGCGCACGGCTCACCGCCGCGCGCGTCGTCTTCGCCGGCAACGCCGCGCAGTCGCTGCATCCGGTCGCCGCGCAGGGATTCAACCTCGGCCTGCGCGACGCCGCGACCTTGACCGAGCTGCTGAGCGCAGCGGACGGCGATCCCGGCGATCCGGCGCTGCTCGAGCGCTACGCCGCGCTGCGCAGCGCCGATCGCGCGCGCACCGCGGACTTCACCGACGCACTCGTGCGGCTGTTCTCGAACCGCCTCCCCGGACTGCGGCGGCTGCGCCATCTGGGCCTGCTCGCGCTCGATCTGGCGCCGCCGCTGCACGACGCGGTGATGTGGCAGAACCTCGGCTTCGGCGGGCATACGCCCGCGGTCGCGCGTGCCCGGCGATGAGCACGGGCCTCGACTGCGATGTCGCGATCGTCGGTGCCGGCCTCGTCGGCAGTGCACTCGCGCTCGGGCTGCACCGCCTGGGGCTGCGTGTGCGCCTGCTCGACCGCGGACTCGCCGCCGAGGCCAGCGACGACTACGACCTGCGCGTCTACGCGATCTCGCCGGCGAGCGCCGGCTTTCTCGGCGAGCTCGGCGTATGGCCGGCGATCGCCGCCGAGCGCGTCAGTCCGTACACCCACATGCAGGTGTGGGAGCGCGAGCCGCACGCGGCGCTGCATTTCGATGCCTCCGACGTACGTCTGCCGGAGCTGGGCTGGATCGTCGAGAGCCGCGTGATCCAGCGGCAACTGTGGGCGCAGCTGCCCGCCGGCGTGCTGCGCGAAGGCGCGGCGGCGCAGGACTGCACGACGGAGGCGAGCGGCGCGGCCGTGCTGACGCTCGACGGCGGCACGCGGCTGCGTGCGTCGCTGGTGGTCGCCGCCGACGGCACGCGCTCGCCGCTGCGGCAGGCGCGCGGCATCGAAGTCGTGCAGCATGCCTATGAGCAAACCGCTGTCGTCTGCCACGTGCGCACCGAGCGCGCCCATCAGGCCACGGCTTACCAGCGCTTCCTCGACACCGGCCCGCTCGCCCTGCTGCCGCTGGCCGACGGCCGCAGCTCGATCGTCTGGTCGTCCGCCGAGGCCGCGGCGCTGCTGGCGATGGACGATCGCAGCTTCTGCGCGGCGCTGGCCGCGGCGAGCCAACAGATTCTCGGGCGCGTGCTCGACTGCACGCGGCGCCTGAGCTTTCCGCTGCTGCTGCAGCACGCGCACGAGTACGTGCAGCCGCGTTTCGCGCTCGCCGGCGACGCCGCGCACGTGGTCCATCCGCTGGCGGGGCAGGGCGTGAACCTCGGCTTCGGCGATGCGCGCTGTCTGGTCGCGACGCTCGCAGAGGCGCGCGCCGCGCACCGCGACATCGGCAGCCTGCGCGTGCTCGCGCGCTACCAGCGTGCGCGGCGCGCCGAGGTGCGCGAGATGATCGCCGTGACCGACGGCCTGTACCGCGCCTATCGCACGCATCTGCCCGGCTGGGACTGGCTGCGCCAGCGCGGGCTGTCGCTGGTCAACGCCTTGCCGCCGGTGCGCCAGGCGCTGGTGCGCCGCGCCTGCGGCTTGGAGTGAAAGCGGTAACGCCGCAGCGGTGAGCGCGCGCCGGATCGCGGGCGCACGCAGCCTCGCAGGGACTCGCCAAGAGCCGCCCGCGCCGATACACTGCCCCCCGGTGCAATGGCAGCACGTGTCTGTCACCCGAGAGACCCCCTCCACGGGTGGCGCCGAAGGCGCAAACCGCCCGGAATCGCTCAGGCTGAGCCGGGGTTGTCGTGAAGCGAAGCTTCACGCCGGCGAACGCCCGGCCATGGATGTCCGGGCCGGGGTTCGCTAAAGTGCACGGCGTTGCGCCAGGGATGGCGAGCAGTAGAAAAGATGTAGCTCTGTCACGCGAGAGACTGCCCCACGTGGCAGCACCGAAGGCGCAAACCGCCCGGAATCGCTCAGGTAAAAGGAGCGTGACAGAAAAAACCCTGGAGAGAACCGGACGCGCTCCGGTCACCGAAGGCGCCAAAACGCTCAGGTAAAAGGACAGGGGGCGTCTGAATCCACGTTCAAGGACGCCGCATGCTCAAGCACACCGCCCTGCACCCCGAACACCTCCGCCTCGGCGCGCGCCTGGTCGATTTCGCCGGCTGGGAGATGCCGATCCAGTACGCCTCGCAGCTCGACGAGCACCACGCGGTGCGCAACGGAGCCGGGATGTTCGACGTTGCCCACATGGCGGCGCTGGATCTGCACGGCGCGCGCGTGCGCGAATTCCTGCGTCGCCTGCTGGCGAACGACGTCGCCAAGCTCACGGTGCCGGGCAAGGCGCCGCCGACGGGTTTACCCGTCGGTAAAGCCCTGTACAGCTGCATGCTGCGCGAGGACGGCGGCATCCTCGACGACCTGATTGTCTACGCGCTTCCTGCGCCAGCCGGCGCCGGCCAAGAATGGTTCCGCGTGGTCGTCAACGCCGGCACGGCGGACAAGGATCTGGCCTGGATCCGCCGGCACGCGGCCGACTTCGGCGTCGACGTGCGCCGGCGCGAGGATCTCGGCATTCTCGCGGTGCAGGGGCCGCAGGCGCGCAGCCGCACGCTGCCGCTGCTGCCCGACGCACTGCGTGCCGCGGCCGATGCGCTGACCGCGTTCCAGGGCGTCGAGCGCGGCGACTGGTTCGTCGCGCGCACCGGCTACACCGGCGAGGATGGCTTCGAGCTGATCCTGCCGCACGACGAGTTGGTCGCGCTGTGGCGCCGGCTGCTCGACGCCGGCGTCAAACCCTGCGGCCTGGGCGCGCGCGACACGCTGCGCCTCGAAGCGGGCATGAATCTGTACGGGCAGGACATGGACGAGTCCACGCATCCGCTCGAGTCGGGGCTGGGGTGGACCGTGGCCTGGACGCCGGAGGATCGCGATTTCATCGGCCGCGCCGCGATCGAGCCGCTGCGCGGCAAGTCACCGCGCAAGCTCGTCGGCCTGGTCCTCGAAGGCCGCGGCATCATGCGCGCGCAGATGAAGCTGCGCTTCGCCAACGGCGCGGCTGGAGAGATCACGAGCGGCGGCTTCTCGCCGACGATGAAGCAGTCGATCGCGCTCGCGCGCGTCGACAGCGCGGCCGACGGCCCCTGCGAAGTGGAGATCCGCGGGCAATGGATCGCCGCACGCGTCGTCAAGCCGCCGTTCGTGCGCAACAACAAAATCCTGGTGTGATCCAACGATTCGGAGCAAGCAGATGAGCAAGGTTCCCGCGGAGCTGAAGTACGTCAAATCGCACGAATGGCTGCGGCGCGAGGCCGATGGCACGGTGACGATCGGCATCACCGACCACGCGCAGGAAGCGCTCGGCGATCTGGTCTTCGTCGAAGTGCCCGCGCTCGGGCGCAAGGTCGCGACAAACGAAGCCTGTGCCGTTGTCGAATCGGTCAAGGCGGCGTCGGACGTCTACGCGCCGATCGCCGGTGAAGTCGTCGCGGCCAACGAGGCACTGGGCACGAGCCCGGAGATTCTCAACAGCGATCCCTACGGCGCCGGCTGGATGTGGAAGATGAAACCGGCCAATGCTGCGGACGTCGATGGCCTGCTCGATGCTGCCGCGTACGAGGCCTATCTCAAGACGCTGTAATCCTTCACGCCTCACGCCTCACATCCCGCCATGCCATTCATTCCCCACACCGACACCGACGTGAAGGAGATGCTCGCCGCGATCGGCGCGCCGGGCATCGACGCGCTGTTCGACGAGATTCCCGCTTCGCTGCGCTGCGGCCCGCTGAAGAACGTGCCGGAAGGTCTGCCGGAGATGCAGATCACGCAGCTGATGCATCAGCGCGCCGAGCTGGACGGGCTGCCGCTGTGCTTCCTCGGCGCCGGCGCCTACGAGCATCACATTCCGGCCGCGGTCTGGGAGATTACGACGCGTGGCGAGTTCTACTCCGCGTACACGCCCTACCAGGCCGAGGCGAGCCAGGGCACGCTGCAGCTGCTCTACGAGTACCAGACGATGATCTGCGGACTCACCGGCATGGAGGTGTCGAACGCGTCGATGTACGACGGTGCGTCGGCGCTCGGCGAAGCGCTGCTGATGGCGCTGCGGGCCAACCGCAGGAACACGTCCGGCACCGTGCTGATTCCGGAAACGGTTCATCCGTACTACGTCGACGTCGTGCGCGCGACGACGCACGCGCAGGGCGTACACCCGGTGCCGGTCGACTACGCGGCCGCTTCCGGCACGACGCTGTCCGAGGCGCTCGCCGCGCACGAGGGGCGGGACATCACTGCGGTCGTCATCCAGCAGCCCAACTTCTTCGGTCAGCTCGAGGACGTCGACCGCCTCACCGACTGGGCGCATGCGCAGGGAGCGCTCGTCGTCGCCGTCGTCAATCCGGTGTCGCTGGCGCTGCTCAAGCCGCCGGGACAATGGGGCAGTACCGGCGCCGACATCGTCTGCGGCGACGGCCAGCCGCTCGGCGCGCCGCTGTCCTCGGGCGGGCCGTACTTCGGCTTTCTGACGACGAAGATGGCGTACGTGCGCGAAATGCCGGGACGCATCGTCGGCCGCACGGTCGACCTCGACGGCAAACCCGGCTACACGCTGACGCTGCAGGCGCGCGAGCAGCACATCCGCCGCGCCAAGGCCAAGTCCAACATCTGCACCAACCAGGGTCTGCTGGTCACCGCAGCGACGATTCACATGTCGCTGCTCGGGCCCGAGGGCCTGGCGCGCGTCGCCTCGGCCTGCATGGCCAACACGCGCGAGCTGCTCGGGCTGCTGAGCTCGATTCCCGGCGTGGAGGTGGTCTTCGATGCGCCGCGCTTTCATGAAGCGGTGCTCCGGCTGCCCAAGCCGGTGGCGCCGGTACTCGAGGCGCTGGCCGCGCGCGACATCTTCGGCGGCTTCGACCTTTCCGGCCGCTACCCCGAGCTGGGCCACGCACTGCTGGTCTGCGCGACCGAAACCAAGACGCGCGACGATCTGCAGCGCTACCGCGCGGCGCTGGCCGAAGTCCTTCTCGCCGACGCGAGCTCAACATGACCGAACCACTGATCTTCGAAGTGTCCCGCCCCGGCCGCGCCGCGCATGCGCAGAACCCCGGGTGCGCGATCGACGTGTCCGGCATTCCGCCAGCGCTGCGCCGCACGGACCGGCCGAGGCTGCCGGAAGTCTCCGAGATGCAGGCGGTGCGTCACTTCACGCGCCTGTCGCAGAAAAACTTCTCGATCGACACGCACTTCTACCCGCTGGGCTCGTGCACGATGAAGTACAACCCGCGCGCCTGCAATCGCCTGGCGATGCTGCCGGAGTTTCTGGCGCGGCATCCGCTCGCGCCCGAGTCGCATTCGCAGGGCTTTCTGGCGTGCATGTACGAGCTGCAGGAGATCCTCAAGGACGTCACCGGCATGGCCGGCGTGTCGCTGACGCCGATGGCGGGCGCACAGGGCGAGTTCGCCGGCGTGGCGATGATCAGGGCCTACCACCGTGCCCGCAACGATCTGGAGCGCACCGAGATTCTGGTTCCGGACGCCGCGCACGGCACCAACCCGGCGACGGCCGCGATGCTCGGCTGCAGCGTGCGCGAGATCCCGACCGACGCCGACGGCGACGTCGACGTCGAGGCGCTCAAGGCCGCGGTCGGTCCGAAGACCGCCGGGATCATGCTGACCAATCCGTCGACGCTGGGCGTGTTCGAGCGGCGCATCCAGGAGATCGCCGGGATCGTGCATCAGGCCGGCGGCCTGCTGTACTACGACGGCGCCAATCTCAACGCGATCCTCGGCAAGGTGCGCCCCGGCGACATGGGCTTCGACGTGATTCACATGAACCTGCACAAGACCTTCTCGACGCCGCACGGCGGCGGCGGGCCGGGTGCAGGCGCCGTGGGCGTGTCGGAGCGGCTCAGGCCGTTCATGCCGATTCCCGTCGTCGGCGTGGCCGATGACGGCGGGAATCGGGAATCGGGAATCGGGAATCGGGAAGACCGCCCCGCGCTTGCTTCTGACGATTCCCCATTCCCGATTGCCGATTCCCGGCGGTGCTACCGCTGGCTCGACGAGCGCGATCTGCCGCAGACGATCGGCCGCTTGTCCGCGTGGATGGGCAATGCTGGCGTGCTGCTGCGCGCCTATGTCTATGCGCGCATGCTCGGCCGTGAGGGCATGCAGCGCGTCGGCGAGTTCGCGACGCTCAATGCGAACTACCTCGCGGCGCGGCTCAAGGACAAGGGCTTCGAGCTGGCGTTTCCGCGCCGGCGCGCGAGCCACGAGTTCATCATCACGCTGAAAAAGCAGAAGCAGGCGATCGGTCTGACCGCCACCGACGTCGCCAAGCGCCTGCTCGATTACGGCTTCCACGCGCCGACGATCTACTTCCCGCTGCTCGTGCCCGAGTGCCTGCTGATCGAGCCGACCGAGACCGAGGACAAGGAGACGCTCGACGCCTTCGTCGACGCGCTGGTCGCGATCTGGGACGAGGCCAGGGCGGACATCGCCAAAGTCAAGGGTGCGCCGTATACGATGCCGGTGCGCCGCCTCGACGACGTGCGCGCGGCGCGGCAGCTCGACCTGCGCTGGCAGCCGGCATAGGCTGTAGCGATTCCCGATTCCCGATTCCCGATTCCATGTCAGCTCTGATCTGCGGTTCGCTCGCCTACGACACCATCATGGTCTTCCCGGGCCGGTTCAAGGACGAAATCCTTCCGGACAAGGTGCACATCCTCAACGTCGCCTTCCTCGTGCCGCAGCTGCGCCGCGAGTACGGCGGTACCGCCGGCAACATCGCGTACAACCTCAAGCTGCTCGGCGGCGAGGCGTTGCCGATGGGCACCGTCGGCAGGGATTTCGAGCCTTACGGCGGCCGGCTCGAGGAGCTCGGCATTTCGCGGCAGTACATCAAGGAGGTGCCGGACACCTATACCGCGCAGGCGTACATCACCACCGATCTCGACGACAACCAGATCACGGCCTTCCATCCGGGGGCGATGAATCACGCGCACATCCAGGATGTCCCCGAGAAGGGCATCGCGCTCGGCACGGTCTCGCCCGACGGCCGCGAGGGCATGATCAAGCACGCGAGCCAGTTCGCCGAAGCCGGGATTCCGTTCCTGTTCGATCCCGGGCAGGGCCTGCCGATGTTCACCGGCGACGAGCTGCGCAGGTTCATCGAGCAGGCGAGCTACGTCGCCGTGAACGACTACGAGTCGGAGCTGCTGATGGACCGCACCGGCTGGACCATCAAGGACATCGCCGCGCGCGTCGACGCGCTGATCGTCACCCGCGGCGCCAAGGGCTCGGAGATCCACACCAGGCGCAAGCTGCACGAGATTCCCTGCGCCAAGGCGGAGTCGCTGACCGATCCGACCGGCTGCGGCGACGCCTTCCGCGGCGGCCTGCTGTACGGCCTCCTCAACGGCCTGGACTGGGAGACCACCGGCCGCATCGCGTCGCTGATGGGTGCGTACAACATCGAGCGTCCCGGCACGCAGAACCACCGTTTCCACATGGACGAGTTCCGCGAGCGCTTCCGCAAGGAATTCCGCCGCGATCTCTGACGACGATGCGGCCGGCAGCCGCACCGGCTCCGACATGTTGAGCATACGACTCAAGCCGCGCGAGGACCGGCGCCTGCGCGCCGGACACCTGTGGGTGTACGCCAACGAGATCGACGCCGACGAGCGCTACCGGACGATCGCGCCGGGCACGCTGTGTCGCATCGTCGACGCCCGCGACAAGCCGCTGGGCACCGGCTACGTCAATCCGCACGCGCTACTGGCCGCGCGTGTGCTCAGCAGCGACGTCACGGCGAGTATCGACGCTGCATGGATCGAGCGGCGTCTGCGCAGCGCGCTCGCGCTGCGCGAGCGCGTCTACGCCGAGCCGTTCTACCGGCTGGTCTACGGCGAATCCGACGGCCTGCCGGGGCTCGTCGTCGATCGCTACGGCGCGGTCTGCGTCGTGCAGATCGGCACGGCGGGAATGGAGCGCCTCAAGCCGCAGGTGCTCGACGCGCTCACCGCCGTGGTCGCCCCCGAGGGCATCGTCCTGCGCAACGACGGCGGCATGCGGGAACTGGAAGGCCTGCCGGCGTACACGGAAACGCTCGGCAGCGTCGGCGATACGGTGGAGGTCGTCGAAGACGGACTGCGCTACCGCGTCGACCTCAGGGCCGGCCAGAAGACCGGCTTCTTCTTCGATCAGCGCGACAACCGCACGCGCCTGCAGCGCTACGTCGCCGGGCGCAGCGTGCTCGACGTGTTCAGCTACGTCGGCGCCTGGGGCCTGCGTGCCGCGAAATACGGCGCATCCGCCGTGACCTGCCTCGACGCGTCACAGGCTGCGCTGGACGCCGCAACGGCCAGTGCCAGGCTCAACGGCATCGCCGTGGACACCGTCCGCGACGACGCGCTCGACGGACTCAAGGCCTTGCGCGCGGCAGGCCGCGGCTTCGACGTGATCGTCGTCGACCCGCCGGCGCTGATCAAGCGACGCAAGGACTACGACGCGGGGCTCGAGCATTACGCCGCGCTCAACCGCGCGGCGCTGCAGCTGCTCGGCGCCGACGGCATCCTGATCTCCTGCTCGTGCTCGCATCATCTCGACGCCGACGCGCTGCAGCGCGTGCTGCTGCGCGAAGCGCGCCACACCGGCCGTCGCCTGCAGATCCTCGAGCAGGGCGGGCAGGGGCCCGATCATCCGGTGCATCCGGCGATGCCCGAGACCCGTTACCTCAAGGCGTTCTACTGCCGCGCGCTCGCCGGGTAAGAACGCCGGCGGGCGACGACGCAGCTTCGGTCGTGCTCAGCGGCTACAATCGCGCGCCATGCTCGTCCATCCCAACTTCGATCCGATCGCTCTGCGCCTCGGTCCCCTGTCCGTGCACTGGTACGGACTGATGTATCTGCTCGGGTTCTTCGGCTTCTGGTGGTTGGGCGTGCGCCGCGCGGCGATGCCGCATATCCGCTGGCCGCGTGAGCGCGTGTCGGATCTGCTGTTCTATGGCGTCGTCGGCGTCATCGTCGGCGGGCGGCTGGGCTACACGCTGTTCTACAACCTCGAAGGCTTTCTCGCCGAGCCGCTGGTGATCCTGCGCGTCTGGGAAGGCGGCATGTCGTTCCACGGCGGCCTGATCGGCGTGCTCGTCGCGATCGGCTGGTTCGCGCGCGTGCACGGGCTGCGTTATTTCGACATCGGCGACTTCGCCGCGCCGATGATTCCCGTCGGCCTGTTCACGGGCCGCATCGGCAACTTCATCAACGGCGAGCTGTGGGGCGCGCCGACCACGCTGCCCTGGGGCATGGTGTTTCCGCACGCCGGGCCCGAGCCGCGGCATCCGTCGATGCTCTACGAGGCCTTCCTCGAAGGGCTCGTGCTGTTTGCGATTCTCTGGTGGTTCGGCCGCCGGCCGCGGCCGTACATGGCGGTGTCCGGCCTGTTCCTGCTCGGCTACGGCGTCTTCCGCACGCTCGTGGAATTCGTGCGGCTGCCCGACGCCCACATCGGTTATCTCTGGGGCAGCGGCTGGGTCACGATGGGCATGGTGCTGAGCGCGCCGATGGCGCTCGCCGGTGCCGCGATGCTGACCCTGGCCTACCGTCGGGCTGCGCGCTCCGGCACGTAGAGGTCGACGGTCGCGTCGTTGCGCCAGGAGCCGGTTGCGCGTGGCGGAGCTCGCCGGCGGTCTACAATGCAGCGGCGAGTCTACGGCAACCGCTCCAGGAGTCCATGCGCCAATACCTCGACATGATGCGCCACGTGCTGGAGCACGGCGTGGAGAAGGGCGACCGCACCGGGACCGGCACGCTGTCGGTGTTCGGCTACCAGATGCGCTTCCGCCTCGGCGACGGCTTTCCGCTGCTGACGACCAAGAAGCTGCATCTGCGCTCGATCATCCACGAGCTGCTGTGGTTCCTGAAGGGCGAGACCAACGTCCGCTATCTCAAGGAGAACGGCGTCAGTATCTGGGACGAATGGGCCGACGCCAGCGGCGAGCTCGGGCCGGTCTACGGCAGGCAGTGGCGCGCCTGGCCGACCGCGGACGGCCGCACGATCGACCAGATGCAGCTGCTGCTCGACCAGATCCGCGGCAACCCGGACTCGCGGCGCCTGATCGTCTCCGCCTGGAACGTCGGCGAGCTCGATCAGATGGCGCTGATGCCCTGCCATGCGTTCTTCCAGTTCTACGTCGCCCAGGGGCATCTGTCGTGCCAGCTGTACCAGCGCAGCGCCGACGTCTTCCTCGGCGTGCCGTTCAACATCGCCAGCTATGCACTGCTGACGATGATGATCGCGCAGGCCACCGACCTGAAGCCCGGCGATCTGGTCTGGACCGGCGGCGACTGCCATCTCTACAACAATCACCTCGATCAGGCGCGGCTGCAGCTGACGCGCACGCCGCGGCCGCTGCCGACGATGAGGCTCAATCCGGCGGTGAAGGATCTGTTCGCGTTCCGCTACGAGGACTTCGAACTGAGCGGCTACGATCCTCATCCGCACATCAAGGCGCCGGTGGCGATCTGAGCGCCGGGAGCGGTCGATGATCGCGCTGATCGTCGCGATGGACCGCCGCGGTCTGATCGGCCGCGCTGGCGGGCTGCCGTGGCGGCTGCCGAACGATCTCAAGCAGTTCAAGCGGCTGACCGTCGGCAAGACCGTGCTGATGGGGCGCAAGACCTGGGAGTCGCTCGGCCGGCCGCTGCCGGATCGCCGGAACTGGGTACTGACGCGCGATCGCTCGTTTGCGCCGGCGGGCTGCCGCGTGTTCCACAGTCTCGAAGCGGCGCTGGCGGCGCACGCGGCCGAGGCAGGCTCGGGCGAGCTGATGGTCATCGGCGGCGCCGAGCTGTACCGGCAGACGCTGCCGCTCGCACAGCGCCTGTATCTGACCGAGGTGGACGCCAGCCTCGAAGGCGACACCTACTTCCCCGCACTCGATGCGTCCGCGTGGCGCGAGCTCTCGTCCGAAGCGCACGCGGCGGACGAGCGCCATCCCTACGCGTACCGGTTCCGCGTGTTGGAGCGTCGCGCCTGAAGGGGCGGCGGCTCGATTGCGCTTGCTGCCGCCGGCGGGCGCTCTGCTATGCTCGCCCGCCGGACCACCACGAGCAGGGGAGCGGACGATGGCCGATCTCAAGGCAGAGTTCGAGCAGGCGCAGAAAGACGTCAAGACGCTGACCAAGCGCCCGGACAACCACGACATGCTGTTCCTGTACGCGCACTTCAAGCAGGCCGCGGAGGGCGACGTGCAGGGCTCGCGCCCGGGCATGCTCGACATGGTCGGGCGTGCCAAGTACGACGCCTGGGCCAAGCTCAAGGGGATGAAGGCCGAGGACGCGATGAAGCAATACGTCGACAAGGTCGCGGCGCTGCTCAAGACGCACAAATGAGCGCGCTTGCATGCGGTCGTGGCACCGAGCGCAGCGGCGCCCCGGGCGATGCAGGGCATCCGGCAATAGCGGCGTCGGTCAGCCGGCGTCGGCCCAGTGCCGCGCGAACTGCTGCGCGACGCGGCCGCTGCGCGACGCGCGCTCCAGCGCCCAGCGCAGCGCGGCCTTCTCGGCGGCTTCGTCCCAGCGGGCATCGCCGAGCGTGCCCAGATGCAGGCGCACGAGCTGCAGATACTGATCCTGGTTGAACGGCTGGAACGACAGCCACAAGCCAAAGCGCTCCGACAGCGAGATCTTTTCCTCGGTGGACTCGCCGGGATGCAGCTCGCCGTCGATCCAGTGATACTCGTCGTTGTCGCGCCGCAGCTCGGGCATCAGGTGACGCCGGTTCGAAGTCGCGTAGATCAGCACGTTTTCCGGCGGCTCCTCGATGCCGCCGTCGAGCGCGGTCTTCAAGGCCGTCAGCGCCGGGTCGTTGGACGCGACCGAGAAATCGTCGACGAACAGCAGGAAACGCTCGCGCTTGGCGCGCAGCGGCGCGACGATCTCCGGCAGATCGACCAGATCGTGCGGATGCACTTCGACCAGGCGCAGGCCGCGCGTGCCGTACACGTCGAGCATCGCCTTGACCAGCGACGACTTGCCGGTGCCGCGCGCGCCGGTCAGCAGCGCGTGATTCGCCGGTTTGCCGTCGACGAAGCGCGCGGTGTTCTCCAGCAGCGCGGCTTTCTGGCGCTCGATGCCGATGAGGCTGTCCAGTGCCACGACCTGCGGATAGAGCACCGGCTGCAGGTCGCCGCGGCGCCAGCGGTAGGCGAAGACGGTGCCGTCGGAGGCAGTCATGCAAAGAAGCGTCGAAGGAGGACGGCCGACCAGCATAGCGCAGCGGTCCGGACCCCGTTGGCGCCCGGCTGCGGTCCGCGGCTCGCCGCGGGGCGTATCCGACGAGATCAGGCCAGCTTCTTGTGCCGCGCGCGGCGGTTCACGCCGGGCTCGGCGCCGGTGCGTCTGCGGAAGTCGTCCTCGTACTCGCGGTAGTTGCCTTCGTGCCAGATCACCTCGCCGGAGTCCTCGAACGCGAGGATGTGCGTGGCGATGCGGTCGAGGAACCAGCGGTCGTGTGAGATCACCATGACGCAGCCGGGGAAGTCGAGCAGCGCTTCTTCGAGCGCACGCAGCGTTTCAACGTCGAGGTCGTTGGTCGGCTCGTCGAGCAGCAGCACGTTGCCGCCACTCATCAGCAGCTTGGCCAGATGCACGCGGTTGCGCTCGCCGCCGGACAAGTCCTTGATGCGCTTGCCCTGCTGCTCGCCCTTGAAATTGAAGCGGCCGATGTAGGCGCGTGCCGGCATCTCGTAGCTGCCGGCGCGGATGATGTCCTGGCCGCCGGCCACTTCCTCGAAGACGGTCTTGTCGCCGTCGAGCGCGTCGCGCGACTGGTCGACGTAGGCGAGCTTGACCGTTTCACCGATGACGATCTCGCCGCCGTCCGGCTTCTCCTGGCCCATCAGCATGCGGAACAGCGTGGTCTTGCCCATGCCGTTGGCGCCGATGATGCCGACGATGGCGCCGCGCGGGACGGTGAAGCTGAGCCCGTCGTAGAGCACGCGGTCGCCGTACTGTTTGCGCAGGTTCTTCACCTCGATGACCTTGTCGCCCAGGCGCGGGCCCGGCGGAATGTAGAGTTCCTTGGTTTCGGCGCGCTTCTGGAACTCCTGTGACGCCAGCTCCTCGAAGGCCTTCACGCGCGCTTTCGACTTCGCCTGGCGGCCTTTCGGATTCTTGCGCACCCACTCCAGCTCTTCCTTCATCGCCTTGGTGTGGGCGTCCTCGGTCTTCTGCTCCTGCTCGAGGCGCTTTTCCTTCTGCTCCAGCCACGACGAGTAGTTGCCCTGCCAGGGGATGCCGTGCCCGCGGTCGAGCTCGAGGATCCAGCCGGCGACGTTGTCGAGGAAGTAGCGGTCGTGCGTGACCGCGATGATCGTGCCGGGGAAGTCCTTGAGGAATTTCTCGAGCCAGGCGACCGATTCGGCGTCGAGATGGTTGGTCGGCTCGTCGAGCAGGATCATGTCGGGCTTGGACAGCAGCAGCCGGCACAGCGCGACGCGGCGGCGCTCGCCGCCGGAGAGCTTGGTGACATCGGCGTCCCACGGCGGCAGGTTCAGCGCCTCGGCGGCCTTGTCCATGATGACGTCGAGGCTCTCGCCGTGGCCGGCATGCAGGATCGCTTCCAGCTCCTGCTGGCGTGCCGACAGCTTGTCGAAATCGGCGTCCGGCTCGGCGTAGGCGGCGTAGACCTTCTCCAGCTCGGCCTGCGCGTCCTTGACCTCGGAGAGCGCCTCCTCGACGTTCTCGCGCACGGTCTTGTTCGGATCGAGCTGCGGCTCCTGCGGCAGGAAGCCGACCTTGAGCCCCGGCATCGGCCGCGCCTCGCCGTGGAAATCCTTGTCCACGCCGGCCATGATGCGCAGCAGCGTCGACTTGCCGGCACCGTTGTAGCCGAGCACGCCGATCTTGGCGCCGGGGAAGAACGACAGCGAGATATCGCGCAGAATCTCCTTCTTCGGCGGCACGGTCTTGCCGACGCGGTTCATCGTGTAGACGTACTGGGACATGAGTGCTTCAAGCCGAAAGAAAGGGAGGGCGTTATGCAGCATGCAATTCTAGCGGATCGATCGTCACCGACGCGGACGCTCCGGGAGACGCGCCCGATGCAGCGGCGCCTGCCGGGCGCAATGATCCACCGCATCTGGAGATGCCGCCAATGCAGCGCCGCGGCCGCCATCGCGGCGGCGCTCGTCGCCGCAACCGCGGCTCGGGCGGAGGTCTACCGCTGCCGCGACGACGATGGGGTGGTGCGCTACACCGACAAGCCGTGCAGCACGGCGGCGCGGCCGATCGATCTGCCGGACCCGATCGTGGTGCCCGCCGGGCCGACCGCCGATCTGCTCGGCGAGGCGCAGCAGCGCGAGGACACGAAGCGTGCCGCGCGTGATGAGGCCGACGCCGAATGGATCGAGCAGCACGCGGCGCGCAAGGCCGAGGAGGAGCGGCTGCGCAATGCGCGCGTCACCGCGACGGTCGTCGAAGGCATGACGCCTGCCGATGTGCGCCGCATCCACGGCGATCCGCTCGTCGTCTCCGAGAGCCGCAGTGCCAAGGGCGTGCGCGAGACCTGGAGCTACACGCTCGAAGACAAGCGGCGCCTGCACGTGACCTTCACCGACGGCCGCGTCAGCTCGGTGCGCACGCGCAAGGAGAAGAAGTAGCGCTCGGGTCCCGGCACTCGGCGTCGCGCGTCCGCGGAACCCTGCGACGCCATTGGTGCGAAGCACGGCAAGTCACCGGCGCAGATCCTGATCCGCTGGAATACGCCTGATGCTCGGTGGCTCCGCCCCGGCGCGGCGCTGCGGAAGTCCCGGTAAAGTACGCGTCCCCTACGGCTCCGGTGTGGCGCGCGCCGCCTCGACAAATGGACCTCAAGATCTTCGCCACCGTGTTCGCCACGGTGTTCGTCGCCGAGCTCGGCGACAAGACGCAGCTGGCGACGCTGCTGTTCGCAGCGGACCGGCCCGCGTCGAAGTGGGCGGTGTTCGCCGGCTCGGCGCTGGCGCTGGTGCTCGCCGCCGGCATCGGTGTGCTGGCCGGCGGCTGGCTGTCGCAGGCGGTCAGTCCGCGGCAGCTGAAGCTCCTTGCCGGGATCGGCTTCCTGCTGATCGGCACCTGGACGCTCAGATCCGCGTTCGTTGCCTGAAGCCGGCGATGTCAGAAGGCATGATCGGGTCTCCGCAGCCTGCGCGCAGCGACGAGCAGCGGGCGCAGGACGGCGCCTACATGCGTCATGCGCTGACGCTCGCGCACCGCGCACAGGCGGCGGGCGAGGTTCCGGTGGGGGCGCTCGTCGTGCACCAAGGGCGCATCGTCGGCGAGGGCTGGAACCAGCCGATCGGCGCGCGGGATCCGAGCGCGCACGCCGAGATGGTGGCGCTGCGCGTGGCCGCGCAGCGGCTCGGCAACTACCGACTCACCGGCAGCACGCTCTACGTCACCCTCGAGCCCTGCGTGATGTGTGCCGGCGCGATCGTGCACGCGCGCGTCGCGCAGCTGGTGTTCGGCGCCTGGGACCCGAAAGCGGGTGCGGTGCGCTCGGTCTACGACGTCATCGCGCGGCCGCGCCTCAATCACATCGTCGAATGGCACGGCGGCGTGCTCGCAGCGGAGTGCGGCGACATCCTGCGCCGCTTCTTCCGCGCGCGGCGCTAGCCAAGTTTGCGCGCCCGCGGCAGAGTGCGCCGGATCGCCGAGAGCTAGCCCGCCAGCTCCAGCAGCGCCGCCGTGGCGAGATGATCGCGCTCGCGCGCGATCTCGGCGGCGGTTTTGCCGTCCTCGGTCCGCGCGCTGCGATCGATGCCGCGCGCCAGCAGCAGGCGGCACAGGTTCTCGAATCCGCGCGATGCGGCGAGGTGCAGCGCATTGACGCCGCTGCCGCCAACATGGTGGACATCGGCTCCGAGCGCGATCAGCAGCGGCGCGAGGCTCTCGCCGGCGGCGCCGGCGATGGCGGCGTGCATCGGCGTGTTCGCCATCGGGTTGCGCGAGACCGCGTCCAGCGGCGCGCCCAGGCCGATCAGCACCAGCATCGCATCGCGCGCGCCGAGGAAGCTCGCCAGATGCAGGGGCGTCCAGCCGTCGACGCTGTACGCGCCGAGCAGCAGCGGGTCCTGGCTCGCGAGCCCGGCGACCCGGCGCGCGTCGTTGCACGCGGCCGCCTCGAAAATCGTCAGCGCCGCGAACGGCCTGAGCAGATCGGCGATCTCCGCGGCGCCGTTGTAGAGCGCGAACATCAGCGGCGAGAGGCCGCCGGGCAGCGGCGCGGTCGCCTGGCTCGGATCGCGCTCGAGCGCGGTCCGCGCGGCTGTGAGATCGCGGCTCTGAATTGCATGCATCAGGGGGCGGACTTCGCTCATCGGGACATCCGGCGTCGAACGGGAAAGGTGCGCAGCCTAAGCCCCTCGCGGACCGGCCTCAATGCCGCCGCCGCTGCGTTGACGCCGCCGGGCGCTCTGACTAAGATTCCCGCCCCTCGGACAGTTAGCTCAGCGGTAGAGCACCGCTTTCACACGGCGGGGGTCACAGGTTCGATCCCTGTACTGTCCACCAGACAACGGGTTGTTCCGAAGTTTGTTCGTGTACAACCCGCGGCTACAGCTTCTACGATAGCCTCATCATCGCCAGCGCGCTGGAAGGCGGCCGCACAAGCCTGCTCAGCGAAGACCTGCAGGACGGCCAGCAGATCGATCGGGTCTGACCAGTCCCGCTCTCCGCCGCCGTGAGTCCGGCCTCCCGCCCGGTGGAGGTTTGCGCGCTTTGTGCAAGCCGGGGCCGCCCGTGGTCCCGACTGTCAACACACGCACCCGCTCATATCCCCGGCTTGCGCACGGGGTATTCACAGGAAACGCTCTGTCGTCCGCGGCGTCGATGCGGGAGAATCAGCCTTCACCATGAGCCCGACCGTCGCCAAGCTGCAGGCGCAGCCCAAGTTGCCGCCCTATTCGATCGAGGCCGAGCAGTCCGTGCTCGGCGGGTTGATGCTCGACAACCGCGCTTGGCACGAGCTCGCCGACCGCCTGTCGCCGGAGGACTTCTACCGCGAGGATCACCAGCTGATCTATCGCGCGATCTGCGAGCTCGTCGGCACCAACCGGCCCTGCGATTTCGTCACGCTCTCGGAGCATCTCAAGGCGCACGGCCAGCTCGAGGCCGCGGGCGGGCTGGCCTATCTGGGCAATCTCGCCAACGAGACGCCGAGCGCGGCCAACGTGCTCGCCTACGCCGAGATCGTGCGCGAGCGCGCGGTGCTGCGCGGATTGATCGCGGCCGGCGGCGACATCGCCGAGCTGGGCTTTCGCTCCGAGGGCCGCCCGCACGCCGAGCTGCTGGATCTCGCCGAGCAGAAAGTGTTCGCGCTGCGCTCGCGCGCCGAGCACGCGCGCTCCACCTACTTCGCGATGCCGGAGCTGATGGAGTCGCTCGAGCGCAAGATCGACTTTCTGCGCCACAACCCGGGTGGACTCGCGGGGCTGGCGACCGGTTTCGTCGACCTGGATGCCAAGACCACGGGCCTGCATCCCGGCGATCTGGTGATCCTGGCCGGGCGGCCGTCGATGGGCAAGACCAGTTTCGCGCTGAATGTCGCCGAGCACGTCGCGCTCTACGAGAAGCAGCCGGCCGCCGTGTTCAGCATGGAAATGCCGGCGGAGCAGCTGGCGCTGCGCATGATGTCGTCGTTCGCGCGCATTCCGATGGGCAAGCTGCGCAGCGGCGACCTCGAAGACCGCGACTGGGACCGGCTCGTGTCCCAGGGCGGCCTGATCCGCGAGGCGCCGCTGTATATCGACGAGACCGGCGCGCTGTCGCCGCTGGAGCTGCGTGCGCGCGCGCGCCGTATCAAGGCGCGGCACGGGCTGGGGCTGATCGTGGTCGACTACATCCAGCTGATGCAGGTGCCGGGCATCAAGGACAACCGCACCAACGAGATCTCGGAGATTTCGCGCAGCCTCAAGGCGCTGGCCAAGGAACTGGCAGTGCCGGTGATCGCACTTTCGCAGCTCAACCGCGGCGTCGAGCAGCGTGACAACAAGCGGCCGCGGATGGCGGACCTGCGCGAGTCGGGCGGTATCGAGCAGGACGCGGACCTCGTGATCTTCATCTACCGCGACGAGGTCTACAACCGGGATTCGCCGGACAAGGGCACCGCCGAGATCATCATCGCCAAGCAGCGCAACGGCCCGCTCGGCGTCGTGAAGACCGCGTTTCTCGGCGAGTACACGCGCTTCGAGAACCTCGCGCAGGGCTACACGGACGACTCCGGCGCATGATCCCGCGCGTGACCGCGACGGTCGATCTGGCGGCGCTGCGCCACAATCTCGCTGCGGTACGGCACCTGGCGCCGCGCTCGCGCGTGATGGCCGCGGTCAAGGCCGATGCCTATGGGCACGGCGCGGTGCCGGTCGCGCGCACGCTCGAAGCCGCCGGCGTCGACGCGCTCGCGGTCGCCTGCCTCGAGGAGGCGATGACGCTGCGCCAGGCGCGCATCCAGGCGCCGATCGCGCTGCTCGAAGGTGTGATCTCGTTCGAGGAGGCGGCACAGGCGGTCTACGAGCAGCTGCAGATCGTCGTGCACGACCACTGGCAGATCGCGCTGCTGGAGCAGTTGCCGGCGAGCGCGCGGCTGTCGCTGTGGCTCAAGCTCGACAGCGGCATGCACCGCCTCGGCTTTCCACTCGCCGACGTGCCGCGGCTCGCCGAAGTCCTGCGCCGGCATCCGGGCTGGACCTTCGAGGGCTGGATGACGCATCTGGCCTGCGCCGACGAGCCGGACAACCCGTTCACCATCGAGCAGATCCGGTGCTTCGACACGGCGCTGCGCGGCATGCCGGGGCCGCGCTCGATCGCGAACTCCGCCGGGCTCATCGCCTGGCCGCAGAGCCGCGTCGACTGGGTGCGTCCGGGGCTCGCGCTCTACGGCTGTTCGCCGATGCCCGATCGCAGCGCCGCGGCGCTCGGGCTGCGGCCGGCGCTACGGCTGGAGAGCCGCATCATCGCGATCCGCGAATACGAAGCCGGCGAGGGCATCGGCTACGGCCTGGCCTGGCGCTGCCCCGCGCGCACGCGCATCGGCGTCGTTGCCGTCGGTTATGCCGACGGCGTGCACCGCGCGTTTCGCAACGGCACGCCGGTGATGATCCGCGGGCGCCATGCCTACCTCGCCGGGCGGGTGTCGATGGACATGATCAGCGTGGATCTGCGCGACGTGCCCGACGCCGCCGTCGGCGATCCCGTGCTGCTCTGGGGCGATGCGCTACCGGCGGAGCAGGTCGCGGCCTGGGCCGGCACGCTGTCCTACGAGCTGCTGTGCGGGCTTACGCAGCGCGTGCACTTCCGTCACGTGGACGGCTGAGCGCGCGCGGCGCAAGAAACCGGCTGCGCCGGCGCGGTCTCTCACGCCTGCGGCCGGCGCTCAATGCACGGTCGGCGACAGCCTGCGCAGCGCTTCGGCGGTCGTCGTCGCGCCGGTGCGCTCGACGTCGTCGCGGGTGTAGACCTCGCCCGGCCCAGCCAGGCATGGCCGGTCTTCGCTGCGCTTGATGTGGCTGCCGGTCGCCTGCAGGCAGTTCGGCGGCTCGGCGGCCTTTGCGGTCTCGGGCTGCTCGGCCGGTCCGTCCTTCGCGTTGCCGGCGCAACCGAGCAGAAACACCGCACTGGCGAGCACCGGTAGCAGCTTGTTCATGACCTGCCTCCTGTAAGCCTCACTCACGCGCCGAGCGAAGCCTCAGCCGACGAGCACGAAGGTCATCTTCGTGCCCACCAGTTCGACCGTGTCGTTGTGATTGAGTTTCCGTGCCTGGGCGTCGATGGGCTGGCCGTTGACCAAGGGCCGCTGGCCGGCGCTTTCGCCACCGACGTGGACGATGTAGTAGCCGTCGGCGCGCCGCGTGATCGCGGCGACCTGCACGCCCGGCTTGCCGATCGTCGTCAGCGCCTTGGACAGCTCCAGCTCCTTGCCGGCATTGACGCCACTGGCGACGCGCAGGCGACCGAGCAGCGGCCGCGGCGGTGCCGCCGCCGGCGCGACCGGGGCCGCAGCGCTCGCCGCCGCAGCCGGCGTGGCGGAGCGGCTGAGCTGGGCATCGAAGGCCTCGCCGAACTGGCCCGGCTTGAGGATCATGGTCTTCTCGAAGTCGTCGTCGACCTCGCCCTCGTACCTGAGCGTGTTGCGGCCGATCGAGATGACATCGCCGTTGGACAGCGGGTGCTTGGCGATCTGCTTGCCGTTGACCTGCGTGCCGTTGGTCGAGTCCAGATCCTCGAGAAACGAATCCTGCAGGATCGTGATGACGACGGCGTGATGTCCGGAGACGGCCTTGTCGCTCAGACAGATGTCGTTGTCCGGGTGACGTCCGATGGTGATCCGCTCTTTGCTGAGCGGGAACTCCTGGGTCTGGCCGCTGCTGTCGGTGACGATGAGTTTGCCCATATGTCGAGTCCTAGAACCATTCCATCAGACGTTCGTACCAACGCCGGCCGGGGACGAGCGAGGCGTCCACGCGCGCCAGCACGACCGACACGTTGTCCTTGCCCCCGCCCTCATTCGCGAGCGCGACCAGCTCGGTGGCCGCGCCATCAAGGTTATCAGCGTACTTTCCGAGCGTTAAGCCGATGACTTCATCCGATACCATGTCCGTGAGCCCGTCCGAGCACAGCAGGACGATATCGTGGGTTTCGAGCGTCTCCTCGAGCAGGTCGACGGCGACCTCCGGCTCGACGCCCAGCGCGCGCGTGACGATGTTCTTGCGCACCAGCTTCAAGGCCTCGTCGCGGTCGTAGTGGCCGCGCGCGACCAGCTCCTCGATCAGCGAATGATCGCGCGTGATCTGCTCCAGCCTGCCGCCGCGGTAGCGGTACAGCCGGGAGTCGCCGACGTAGGCGATCGACATGCGGTCGTCATGCAGCAGGCAGGTCACGATCGTGGTGCCCATACCGGCGCACTGCGGCTGGCTCTGCGCCACCGAGTAGATCGCCCGGTGTGCGTCCTCCACCGCCGCGCGCAGCATCAGCGCCTCCGCGCTGAACCCGCTTGCGGCGTCGATTTCGCCGTGCTTCAGCTCCGGCCATTTGCGCCGCGCGACGTCGAGCACGGTGGTCACCGAAATGCCGCTGGCGATCTCGCCGGCGTTATAGCCGCCCATACCGTCGGCCAGCACCAGCAGGCCGATCTCGGGGTCCTCGCCGACGGCGTCTTCGTTGTTGGTGCGTACACGGCCGTTGTGCGACAGCAGCGCCGTGGCGACCTTATCCTTGAGCGCCATGCGCACCTCAGGCAGCGCCGGCCGTGGCCATCGTCGCGCGCAGCTCGCGCGCGAGCTCGGCGCCGCGCTGATAGCGCTCGCCGGCATTCTTGCGCAGCGCTTTCTCGACGATGTCGCTCAAGGCGGACGGCAGGTCCGGGCGCAACCGCGACAGCGGCGCATGCGGCTCGTGGGTGATCTTGAGCATCAGGTCGACCATCGACTCGGCCCGGAACGGCAGCGCGCCGCTGAGCAGTTGGTAGAGCGTCACGCCCAGCGAGAACAGGTCGGAGCGCCCGTCGACGCGCTTGCCGGCGAGCTGCTCCGGCGACATGTAGCTCGGCGTGCCCAGGACCATGCCGGTGCGCGTCTTGCTCGAGTCGGTGATGCGCGCGATGCCGAAGTCCATGAGCTTGATCGTGCGGCTGGACTCGACCAGCATCATGTTCGCCGGCTTGATGTCGCGATGAACGATGCCGTTGGCGTGCGCGTAGTCGAGCGCGTCCGCGGCGTCGGCGAGCAGGCGCAGGACTTCGGATACCGGCAGCAGACCGTCGGGCCTGGTGTAGCGCCTCAGGTCGTGGCCGCGGATGAACTCCATCGCGATGTAGGCGAGATTGCGCTCCTCGCCGGCGTCGTAGATCGCGACGATGTTGGGATGCGTCAGGCGGCCCGCGGTCTGCGCCTCGCGGAAGAAGCGCTCCTTGACGCCCGCCAGCTCGTCGGGCTCGAACGCCTGCGACAGCGCCATCGTCTTGATCGCCACCTGGCGGCCGAGCTTCGGGTCCTTGCCCAGGTAGACGACGCCCATCGCGCCCTTGCCGAGCTCCTTTTCGACCTGGTAGCGGCCGAGCATCGGCTGCTCGAACTGCTCGGTCGAGTCGAGCACGAGCTGGCTGCCGGGATGCGCGCTGGCGCCGCCGCCGAGGATGACCGTGTCCGACAGCTGCTTCGCGCGGTCGAGCTTGTGCTGCACGTCGCGGAACGCCGCGTTGTGCTCGGCGATGTACCGATAGACCGACTCGGCGTCGTTGAACTGGTGCTTGCGCTCGAAGTCGAGCGCGAGGTTGTAGAGCAGATCGAGCAGCCTGTCGTCGACCGGCTGCACGCGGCGAAACCTCTCGAACGCCATGTCGAGCTGGCCCTGGCCCTGGAGCGCGAGACCGAGCATGCGCTGGGACTCGGCGCCCTCGGCTGCGCTGCTCGGCTTGAGGCGCCCGGTGATGTCGAACTGCTTGACCGTCATGAACGCGTGGCCGGCGAGCAGGAACACGCTGGCGACGGTGAGCTTCAGCCACACCGCCGACGTCGCCATGAGGCCGATCTCGGTCGCGATCAGGGCGACCGCCACGGCGAGCGTCAGCACCGCCGCGATCGTCGCCTTGAGCCGCGGCAGCGCGAACGCGAGGTAGAGCGCAATCAGCGCGAACAGCGCGAGCTCGGCCCAGCCGGTCCACGCCGGCCGGATGAAGAAATCGCGCTGCAGCAGGCTCGACACCGTGTGCGCCAGCGTCAGCACCGGCGCCGCGGACGCCGAGACCGGCGTCGCGAAAGTCTCGCCGCTACCCGCCGCCGTCGTGCCGATCAGCACGATCTTGTCCTTGTACTTGGCCAGCGGCAGCTTGCCGGCGAGCAACTCGTGGGCCGAATCGACCGGAAACGGCGGCTGCCCGTCGCTGCCCGTGTAGAAGTGTGTGTACATGCGCAACGCCGGGTCCGTGTCGATCGTCACGCCGCCCATCGCGATGCCCTCGCCCAGGCGCAGCTCGATGTCCTGTGCCGTCAGGTTCAGCGCGGCGGCAGCGATCGTCAGCGACAGCGACGGATAGAACTCGTCGACATACTGCAGCACCAGCGGCTCGAAGCGCACGGCGCCGTCGACATCCGGTACGACGTTGAGATGGCCGATGCCGGCCGCGGCCGCACCGAGCGCCTCGAGCGGCAACAGCGCTGCGCGCGCCGGCAATGGCAGATCACCGGCGGCACGCGCCCCGACGCGCTCGTGGATGCGGGTCAGCGCATTGCGGCGCATGAACTCGGGTAGCGGCGCATCCGGCCGTCCCTGCGGGCGGCCGAGCGCGAACACCATCGGCAGTTGCACGCGGCCGTGCGCGCGCAGCGCGGCGGCGAGGGTCTCGTCGCCGGAGCCGGCAGCGCTCAGCGCGTCGACCAGCTCCGTCATCAGCCGGCGATAGTCGCGCGCAAGCGCCGAGTCCGCGTAGGCCTGGGCGACGCCGGCGAACTCCGGTGACGTGCCGGCCGCATCCCCGAGCATCAGCCCGAAGGTTTCGATCTCAGCCGGGATCTGCCGGACCAGCGGTGACTCGCGTAGCCGGCTGGCCAGCGCGCGCAGGCGCGCGCTGCCGGCGGATTGCTCGGCTTCGAGATAAAGCGCCGTGCTGCCAATGACCTTGGCGCCGCCCTCGGCGAGCGTGTCGATGAGTCTGGCCTGCAGCTCCCGCGGCCACGGCCAGCGCCCGAGATCGGCGATCGATTCCTCGTCGATGGCGATGACGGCGATGCGCTCCGACGGCGCGCGGTCGCGCGCGCGCACGCCGAGATCGTAGGTATGGCGCTCGAGCGACTGGAAACCGTCGCCGAGCACGGCGAACGCGAGCACCGCGAAGACGAGGCTGAAGACGAGCGCGGCGACCCAGTCACGGCTCCAGAAAACTCGCCCTGCCACTGAAGTCCCCCGCCGCGTCGCGCGAGCCCGATGGATTAAAGCCCGATGGATTAAAGTCCGATGGATTAAAGTCATAGTAACCGTTTTTCCGATCAAGCCAAACCAAGGACGACAGCGCCCGACGATGGCGAAGCTGCGGACCGAGTACGTGTGCCAGAGCTGCGGCGCGGCGAGCCCGAAGTGGTCGGGTCAGTGCGCCGACTGCGGTAGCTGGAACAGCCTCGTCGAGACGCAGGCCCTGCGCCCGTCGTCGCGCAGCGGCGGCATCAGCGGGACCGCGCTCGGGCGCGTGCAGCGGCTGGCAGAGGTCGACGTCGAAGAGGCGCCGCGTGCGTCGACCGGCATCGGCGAAGTCGACCGCGTGCTCGGCGGCGGCATCGTGCCCGGTGCAGTGATCCTGATCGGCGGCGATCCGGGCATCGGCAAGTCGACGCTGCTGCTGCAGGTGCTTGCCGCGGTGCAGGGGCAGCTGCCGACGCTCTACGTCACCGGGGAGGAATCGCTCGCGCAGGTGCGGCTGCGCGCACAGCGTCTCGGGCTGACCAACCTCGACGTGCCGGTGCTCGCCGAAACCCGCGTCGAGCAGATCCTGGTGCAGCTGTCGCAGCTCAAGCCGCGCTTCGTCGTCATCGACTCGATCCAGACGCTGTACACCGACACGCTGGACTCGGCGCCGGGCTCGGTGTCACAGCTGCGCGAGTGCGCCGCGCAGCTCGTGCGTCATGCGAAGACCGCAGGAACCGCGATCGTTCTCGTCGGCCATGTGACCAAGGAGGGCGCGATCGCCGGTCCACGCGTGCTCGAGCACATGGTCGACACCGTGCTGTACTTCGAGCACGATCCGGGCTCGCGCTTCCGCATCGTGCGCGCGATCAAGAACCGCTTCGGCGCGGTCAACGAGCTCGGCGTGTTCGCGATGACCGACGCCGGGCTGCGCGAAGTCGGCAACCCCTCGGCGCTGTTCCTGTCGCGACACGGCGAGCCGGTGCCGGGCAGCGTCGTCACCGTTGCGCGCCAGGGCAGCCGCCCGCTGCTGGTCGAAGTCCAGGTGCTGGTCGACCGCTCGACGATCGGTACGCCGCGGCGCGTCACGCTGGGCCTGGAGAGCAACCGCCTGAGCATGCTGCTCGCGGTGCTGCACCGTCACGGCGGCATCGCGCTCGGCGATCAGGACGTGTTCGCCAATGTCGTCGGTGGCATGCGCATCCAGGAGACCGCCGCCGATCTGCCGCTGCTGCTCGCGGCACTGTCGAGCTTCCGCTCACGGCCGTGGCCGGGGGAGTGTGTGGTTTTCGGCGAAGTCGGGCTGGCCGGCGAAGTGCGGCCGGTCGTCGCCGGCGAGGAGCGCCTGCTCGAAGCGGCGAAGCAGGGCTTCAAGCGTGCAGTCGTGCCGCAGGCCAACAAGCCGCGGCGCAGCGCGAAGCTCGATATCGACGTAGTCCCGGTCTCGCGTCTGAGCGAGGCGCTCGAGCAGTTGTAGGATGGATGCGGCGAACGCAGGCGAACCGCAGCGATGCGCTTGGCCTGCGCCCGGCGCAGACGGCGGTCCGCTGCCGAGCGGCTCGCATGGGGCCAAGCGCGGGCTATGCGGCTTTGCGCGACGTGCCCGGCGACGCCTGCGGCGGCCAGATGCGTGTCGACTTCACGGCGTTGGCGCGCATCTCGGTGATCTCGAAGCTGTAGCCGGCGACTTCGACCTTGGCGCCCGCCTGCGGCAGGTGCTCGAGCTTTTCCAGCAGCAGGCCATTGATCGTCTTCGGGCCGGCCGTCGGCAGCTTCCAGCCGAGATTCTTGTTGAGGCTGCGGATCGTCACCGAGCCGGTGACGCGGTAGCTGCCGTCGGGGTCGGCGTAGACGTTCTTGATCCGCGTGGCCGGATCGGACGTGAACTCGCCGATCACCTCTTCGAGGATGTCCTCGATCGTCACCAGGCCCTGGATGTCGCCGTACTCGTCGACGACGAAGCCGATGCGCCGCTTCTGATTCTGGAAGTTCAGCAGCTGCTGGTTGAGCGGCGTGCCTTCGGGAATGAAGTAGGGCTCGCGGGCGAGTGCCAGCAGGCTCTGGACTTCCAGTGTGTCCTCGGCGGCGAGGCGCACCACACGGCGCAGGTGGACCACGCCCTTGAGATTGTCGATGGAGCCGTCGAAGATCGGGATGCGCGTGTGCTGGCTGGCGATGATCGCCTCGCGCACGACCGGCCACGGCTCCGAGATGTCGATGCCGACGATCTCGTTGCGCGGCACCATGATGTCCTCGACGGTGACCTTCTCCAGATCGAGGATCGACAGCAGCATCTTCTGGTGGCGCTGCGGAATCATCGCGCCGGCCTCGGCGACGACGGTGCGCAGTTCCTCGCTGCTGAGGCTGTGCTGGGCGGCGTCTTCGGCGGAAACCCCGATCAGGCGCAGCAGGCCGTTGCCGATCAGCGTGACGAGCCATACCAGCGGATAAAGCACGCGCAGCAGCGGCCACAGGATGTAAGCCGCGGGAATGCCGATGCGCTCCGGGTGCAGCGCAGCGAGCGTCTTGGGCGTGACCTCGCCGAAGATCAGCAGCAGCAGCGTCACGCCGCCGGTCGCCACCGCGATCCCGGTCTCGCCGGGAAACAGGCGCAGGCCGATCACGGTCGCCACCGATGCGGCGAGCGTGTTGAAGAAGTTGTTGCCAAGCAGAATCGTGCCGATCAGCCGGTCCGGCCGCTTGAGCAGATCGTGAGCCAGTCTGGCGCCGCGCTCTCCCTTCTGCGCCCGCGTCTTCACCCGGTAGCGGTTCATCGTCATGAGCCCGGTTTCGGACCCCGAGAAGAACGCCGAGCACGCCAGCAGAACAAAGAGCAGCCCGAACAGGGCGGATAAGGGTATGTCGTCCAAAAGCGCCGTGGATGGTGGCCGTGCCGATTCTGCTTGTTAGCGAACGCGCCCGCCCGCTGTCAACCGGGGTGGGATGAAAAAGCCGCGCTAACTCCAGTGCCGGCCAAGGAATTGCTCCAGGATCAGCTTGCTGCCGAAGTACGCCAGCAGCAGCGTCGCATAGCCCGCCAGCGTCCAGCGGATCGCGGTGCGGCCGCGCCAGCCGTAGCGCAGCCGCCCCCATAGCAGCACGCCGAAGATTAGCCAGGCGGTGATCGACAGCACGGTCTTGTGCGCGAGGTGCTGGGCCAGCCAGTCGCGGATGAACCATAGCCCGGACAGCAGCGTCAGCGACAGCAGGAAGAAGCCGATCGCGATCAGCTGGAACAGCAGGCGCTCCATCGTCTGCAACGGCGGCAGCGCGCGCGCGGTCGGCGTGATGCGGTGGCTGTGCAGCAGGCGCTCCTGCACCGCGAGCAGGCCGGCGTGCGCCGCGGCGAGCGTCAGCAGGCCCGCGGACAGCAGCGACAGCACCACATGACTGCGCGCCTTCCAGCCGGTCACGGCGACGTCGCTGACCGGCGTCGGCCAGGTCGCGGCGACGAGCCCGGCGACTCCGGCGACCGGGTAGATCACCGTGCCCATCGTGCGCAGCGGTTCGCGGAAGCACAGCGCCCAGAGCAGCAGTGCCGATTGCCAGGTGAACAGCGACAGTGCTTCATTGATGCCGATCGTGATCGCGCTGCCGCGGAACATGTGTATCGACAGCGCCCAGGCGTGCAGCAGCAGCGCCGGCAGCGCGAGCCAGCGCTCCAGCGGCAGCGGCCGCTCGCGCGCTGCCGCGTAGGCGGCGCCGCAGTAGACGAGCAGTGCGATCAGGCCGGGAATCATGGCCGCGCAGTATAGGTCCGCGGCGCGCCGCCCGTGGTCCGACCCTGTGCTACGATCCGGCCACCCATCATCCGGATAAGGCATGCGGATCAAGATCCTCGGCTGCAGCGGCGGCGTCGGTCCGGGTCTCCGGACGACGAGCCTGCTCGTTGACGAGGAGCTGCTGATCGACGCCGGCACCGGTGTCGGCGACCTCACGCTTGGGCAGCAGCGCCGCATCCGCCACGTGTTCCTGACGCACAGCCATCTCGATCACATCTGCGGGCTGGCGTTCATGGCCGACAATCTGTTCGACCTGATCGATCAGCCGATCGAGGTGCACGCAACGGCGGAAACGCTGGCGACCCTACGCGAGAACATCTTCAACTGGAAGGTATGGCCGGACTTCTCGGTACTGCCCGACGAGACGCGCCCCTTGCTGCGCTGGCACGAGCTGGCCGCCGGTGAGAGCCTGGAGCTCGAGGAAGGGCGGCGGCTCACCGCATTCAGCGTGCTGCATACGGTGCCGGCCGTCGGCTATGTGGTCGAAGGCCGGCGCGGCGTGTTCGCGTTCAGCGGCGACACCTACGCCGACGATCGCATCTGGACCTTCCTCAACGCGCTGCCGCGGCTCGACCGGCTGATGATCGAGGTTGCGTTTCCGGACGAGCAGGCCGCGCTCGGCTACGCCTCCAGGCACTTCACGCCGGCGCTGCTCGGTGCCGAGCTGCAGAAGCTGCGGCACCATCCGCGCCTGTATCTCACGCATCACAAGCCCGGCTGCGAGCCGGCGATCGAGAAGCAGTGCCGGGCGGCGCTGCGCGGCTGGGATTACGTGCACCTGCAGCGCGGCGATACGATCGTCTTCGAGTAGATCGGTTCGTAGGTCGGACTTCAGCCCGACGACGCAGCGCATATCGGGTCGAGGCGGCTGAAGCCCGGCCCACAACGCACCTACAATATCGCGATGTTCGAAAATCTCACTTCCCGCCTGTCCCGCGTCCTCGACTCGATCCGCGGTCAGGGCCGTCTCACCGAGGACCAGATCAACGCGGCCGCGCGCGAGCTGCGCATGGCCTTGCTGGAGGCCGATGTCGCGCTGCCGGTGGTCAAGGACTTCGTCGACCACGTCAGGGAGCGGGCGCTCGGCGTCGAGATCACGCAGTCGCTGACGCCGGGCCAGGAGTTTCTGCGCGTCGTGCAGCGCCAGCTCACCGAGACGCTCGGCGGCAAGGCCGAGCCGATCAATCTGCGCAGCCAGCCGCCGGCGATCATCCTGATGGCCGGCCTGCAGGGCTCCGGCAAGACGACGACGACCGGCAAGCTCGCGCGCCTGCTCAAGGAGCAAGAGAAGAAGAAGGTCATGGTCGTCTCCTGCGACGTCTACCGGCCGGCGGCGATCGAGCAGCTGCGCATCGTCGCCGGGCAGGTCGGCGTCGAGTGTTTTCCGTCGGCGGTCGGACAGGACCCGGTCGCGATCGCGACCGATGCGCTCGCCGAGGCGCGCAAACGGTACGCCGACGTGCTGATCGTCGACACCGCCGGCCGCACGACGGTCGACGACGAGATGATGCGCGAGATCGCCGCGCTGCACGCCCGGCTGAACCCGGTGGAGACGCTGTTCGTCGTCGACAGCATGACCGGCCAGGACGCGGCCAAGACCGCCCGCGCCTTCGCCGACGTGCTGCCGCTGACCGGCGTGGTGCTGACCAAGGTCGACGGCGACGCGCGCGGCGGCGCGGCGCTGTCGGTGCGCCAGGTCACCGGCAGGCCGATCAAGTTCATCGGCGTCGGGGAGAAGCTGGACAAGCTCGAAGCCTTCCATCCGGACCGCATCGCCGCGCGCATCCTCGGCCAGGGCGACATGCTCGGCCTGATCGAGGAAACGGTCCGCAAGGTGGACCAGGACAAGGCCCTGAAGCTCGCCCAGAAGCTCAAGAAGAACAAGGGCTTCGATCTCGAGGATTTCCGCGAGCAGATGCTGCAGATGCAGAACATGGGCAGCATGGCCTCGCTGCTGGAGAAGCTGCCGGGCGGGGCGCAGATGCAGGCGCAGCTCAAGAACGTCGACGCCGACAAGCAGGTCGGGCGCACGATCGCGATCATCAATTCGATGACCGCGCAGGAGCGTCGCTTTCCGGATCTGATCAAGGCTTCGCGCAAGCGCCGCATCGCCGCCGGCAGCGGCGTCGAGGTGCAGGAGGTCAACCGCCTGCTGCGCCAGTTCGACACGACGCGCGACATGATGAAGAAGGTCGCGAGCGGCGGCATGGCCAAGCTGATGCGCTCGATGGGCGGCCGTCTGCCGCCCGGCGTGCTGCCGCGACGCTGATCCGTGCCCGCGCGCTCGACCGCATTCGCGGTGCTCCTGCTCGGGCTTGCCGGGCTGGCGACGCTTCCGGCCCGCGCCGACGATGTCGGTCCCGGAGTCGAAGCGCCCGAGGCCGCCGGCGTCGTCCTCAACGGGCCGGAGGGCTCGCGCGTCAGCGCACTGCTCGGCCGGGTGCTGGTCGTCGAATTCTGGGCGTCGTGGTGCGGCCCCTGCATCGAATCGATGCCGCGCCTGGATGCACTGCGCCAGGAGGTGCACGGCGCCGGGCATGCCGATGAGTTCGAAGTGCTCGCGGTCGGACTGGACAACAGCCTGGGCGACGCGCGGCGCTTTCTGCGGGTGCGGCCGGTGAGCTACCCGGTCGTCGTCGACACGGTCGGCATCGCGTCGCGCAACTATGGCGTCTGGCGGCTGCCGGCGACCTTCCTGATCGACCGCGACGGCCGCATCAACCAGATTTACCACGGCTACGGGCCGGGTTTCGGCGACGACCTGCGCATGCGCGTCTTCGCGCTGCTGGGCGCCGGTACGCAAGCCTCGGCACGCGCTGGAAATCCCTGAGGAAATCGCTACAATACGCGCCCTTCAGCGGCCCGTGGCCGCTTTCGTCATTGGAATGGCTCAAGCATGGTAACGATTCGTCTGGCACGCGCCGGCGCCAAGAAGCGCCCGTTCTATCACGTGGTGGCCACGGAGAAGAGCAGCCCGCGCGACGGTCGCTTCATCGAGCGCGTCGGCTACTACAACCCGAACGCCAGGGGCGCCGAGCAGAAGCTGGTGCTGGATCTGGCCAAGATCGAGCAGTGGCAGAAGAACGGCGCGCAGGTGTCGGAGCGCGTCGCTTATCTGATCAAGACCGCGCCGAAGGCTGCGGCCTGAGGCGATGGGCGGGCGCCGGGTGACGCTGGGCCGCGTCGCCGGCGTGTACGGTGTACGCGGCTGGCTGCGGATCGATTCGCAGACCCGTCCGCCGGCAAAGATTCTGGCTTATCCGCGCTGGTGGCTCCGGCACGGCGGAGCGGACATCGAGGCCAAGGTTGTTGAAGGCCGCGTCCACGGACGCGGCGTCGTGGCGCAGATCGGGACTGCCGACGGACGCGCGATCGAGGATCGCGATGCCGCCGCCGGCCTGATCGGCGCCGAAGTGCAGGTCGAGCGTGACGAGCTGCCGAAGCTGCCCAGAGGCCAGTACTACTGGGTCGATCTGGTCGGACTGCAGGTCGCCGGCACGGGCGGTGTGTCGCTCGGCACGGTGCGCGAGCTGACGACGAACGGTGTGCAGGATGTGCTCGTCGTCGTCGACGAGGCGGGTACGGAGCGCTTGATTCCGTTCGTGCGCCCCCACATCGTCAAGCGCGTCGAGCTGGACAAGGGCCGCATCGTTTGCGCCTGGGATGCGGACTATTAGCAGATTACCGGGAGCCGGAGGCGTGGCTCCGTGAGGATCGAAGTCATCAGCCTGTTCCCCGAGTGGGTGGAGCAGGTCGTGCGGCACGGCATGCCGCGCATCGCGGTCGAGCTCGGCAAGCTCGCGCTGCATGCGCGCGATCTGCGCGACGCCAGCGAGAACCGCTGGCGCCGCGTCGACGACCGCCCGTACGGCGGCGGACCGGGCATGGTCATGGAAGCCGGTCCGCTGGCGGCGTCGGTGCAGGCCGCGAAGGCCGAGTTGAGGCAGGCGAGGGTGGTGCTGCTCTCGCCGCAGGGCGAGCGTTTCGACCAGCGATGGGCGCAACGGCTCGCGCAGGAGCAGGAGCTGATCCTGCTCTGCGGCCGCTACGAAGGGCTCGATGAGCGCTTCCTGCGGTCGGAAGTGGATCTGGAGCTGTCGCTGGGCGACTATGTGCTGTCCGGCGGCGAGCTCGCGGCGATGGTCGTCGTCGACGCCATCGCCCGGCTGTTGCCCGGCGTGCTGGGCCATGCAGCCTCGGCGGCGAACGATTCGTTCTCGGCCGGGCTGCTGGATCACCCGCACTACACGCGCCCCGAAACCTGGCGCCGACAGCCGGTGCCGGAGGTGCTGCTCTCCGGCGACCACGCGCGCATCGCGCGCTGGCGCCTGAAGCAGGCGCTCGGGCAGACGTGGTTGAAGCGGCCCGATCTCCTCGAGGGGATCGAGCTCGATCAAGAGGTAAGGGCGCTGCTGCGCGAATTCATCGCCGAGCAGCGTGTACACGACGAAGGATGAGCACGATGCGCACGAACAAGATCATTGCCGCGATCGAAGCGGAACAGATGGACAAGAAAGTCCCCGACTTCCGGGCCGGCGACACGGTCGAGGTGAAGGTGAAGGTGAAGGAAGGCGAGCGCGAGCGCCTGCAGGCCTTCGAAGGCGTGGTCATCGCCCGGCGCAACCGCGGCCTGCACTCGGCGTTCACCGTGCGCAAGGTCTCGCACGGCGAGGGCGTCGAGCGCGTCTTCCAGACGTTCAGCCCGCAGGTCGCCGACATCAAGGTCAAGCGCCGCGGCGACGTGCGCCGCGCCAAGCTCTACTACCTGCGCAAGCTCTCCGGAAAGGCGGCGCGCATCGCCGAAAAGCTCGACTGAAAGCCCCTCACCGCCCGCGCGGGCGGCGCCCTGCCGATCACAGCAGGCGGTCGAGGATGTGCTCGTAGATCGCCGCCAGGCGCGGCAGGTCGGCGACTTCGACGTGCTCGTCGACTTTGTGGATGCTGTCGTTGACCGGCCCGATCTCGACGACCTGCGCGCCCCACGGCGCGATGAAGCGGCCGTCGGAGGTGCCGCCGCCGGTGAACAGCGCCGCGGTGCGCCCGGTGACGCAGCGGATCGCGTCGAGGGCGGCATCGGTCAACGGGCCCGGTGCCGTGTAGTACGGCTCGCCGCTGTGCCACCAGTCCGCCTCGTAGCGCAGGCCGTGGCGCTCGAGCACTTCGGTCACGCGCGCCTTGAGACTCTCGGCGCTCGATTGCGGGCTGTAGCGGAAGTTGAAGATCAGATCGGCGTGCCCGGGGATCACGTTGTTCGCGCCGGTGCCGGCGTTGAGGTTGGAGACCTGGAACGAGGTCGGCGGAAAGTGCGCGTTGCCGTCGTCCCAGTGCGCGCCCACGAGTTCGGCGAGCGCGGGTGCGAGCCGGTGCACCGGGTTGTCCGCCTTGTGCGGATACGCGACGTGACCCTGCCTGCCGAGCACGCGCAGGTTGCAGCCCAGCGAGCCGCGCCGGCCGTTCATGATGCGGTCGCCCAGCGCATGCTCCGCCGTCGCCTCCCCGACCAGCGCGTAATCGGGCCGCAGGCCGCGCGCTTTCAGCACTTCGACGGCGTGACGCGTGCCGTGCCGCGCGGCGCCTTCTTCGTCGCTGGTGATCAGATACGCGAGCCTGCCCGTCAGCGCGCGCCGGCCGAGCAGCCGCTCGGTCGCACAGACCATCGCCGCGAGTCCGGATTTCATATCCGCGGCACCGCGGCCGTAGAGGCGACCGTCGTGGATCGTCGGCTCGAACGGATCGGTCTGCCACAGCTCGCGCGGTCCGGCCGGTACCACGTCGGTATGGCCGGCGAGGATCAGCAGCGGACCCGACGTGCCCAGCGTCGCCCACAGATTGGTCACGCCGCCGGCATCGATGTATTCGATTTCGAAGCCCAGCGGCCGCAGCCGCTCGGCGATCAGCGCGCAGCAGCCGGCATCGTCCGGCGTCAGCGAGCGCCGCGCGATGAGCTGTTGCGTCAGCTCAAGAACCGCGTTTTCCTCACGCCTCACGCCTCACGCCTCACGCCTCAGGCCTCATAAGTCGCGCAGCAGCGCGTTGATGCCGACCTTTTTGCGCGTCTGCTCGTTGACGCGCTTGACGATGATCGCGCAGTTGAGGCTGTAGCGCTCGGTCTTCGCCAGCGAGCCGGCGACGACGACGCTGCCTTCCGGCACGCGGCCGTAGAGGACGCGGTCGTTCTCGCGGTCGTAGATCGGCGTGCTTTGTCCGATGAAGACGCCCATCGAGATCACCGAACCTTTCTCGACGACGACGCCTTCGACGATCTCGGAGCGCGCGCCGATGAAGCAGTCGTCCTCGATGATCGTCGGGCTCGCCTGCAGCGGCTCGAGCACGCCGCCGATGCCCACACCGCCGGAGAGATGGCAGTTCGCGCCGATCTGCGCGCACGAACCGACGGTCGCCCAGGTGTCGACCATCGTCCCGGAGCCGACGTAGGCGCCGATGTTGACGTAGGACGGCATCAGGATCGCGTTCGGCGCGATGTATGCACCTTTGCGCACGGCAGCGGGCGGCACGACGCGTGCGCCCTGCGCCTTGAAGTCGCTTTCCGTCCAGCCGTCGAACTTGAGCGGCACCTTGTCGTAGCCGGACAGCGCGCCCATGCCGATCGGCACGTTGTCATGCAGGCGGAAGTACAGCAGCACGGCTTTCTTGAGCCACTCGTTGACCTGCCAGCCGGACGCGGTCGGCTCGGCGACGCGCGCGCGGCCGCTGTCGAGCAGTTCGATGGTTTCGCCGACCACGGCGCGCACCGCGGCGTCGGACTTGTCCAGGGTTGCGCGGGCGTCCCAGGCGGATTCGATACGGACTTGGAGGTTGTGCATTGTCGGTCTGAGCGAGGTCGTGCGATTCGCAGGATGTGCCGAACGCAGCGCAGCGCATCGGGCAGTGGCGAGCCGGCGCGGTTTGGCTGGCGCTCGCCGCGTCCTGCGTTCGGCGCGAAGCGGCAGATTTTACGCCGCTTCGCGCCGGTCCAGCGTGCGCACCAGCACTTCGCGCAGCTCGTCGAGCACGCGCTCCTCGGTGATCGGCCGGTGCATGCGGTCGGTGACGTAGAAGACGTCTTCGGCACGCTCGCCGATGGTCGCGACCTTTGCTGCGTTGAGCAGGATGCCGCGCTTCTGGAACACGCGGCCGATCAGCGACAGCAGGCCCGGCTGGTCGGCCGTGACCAGCTCCAGCAGCGTGCGCCGGCGCGCCTGGTCCTGGCTGAAATAGACCTGTGTCGGCGTGTCGAAATGGCGCAGGCGCTGCGGCGTGCGGCGGTTGACGTCGATCGTCGAGACTTCGGGATCGCTGAGCACGCGACGCAGCGCTTCGCGGATTTCCTGCGTGCGCATCGGCGAGGTGATCGGCGTGTTATCGCTCTCCATGACCACGTACGAATCGAGCACGAAGCCGTCGTCGGTCGTATGCAGGCGCGCGTCGAGGATGTTGAGGCCCTGGCGCGCGAGCACGCCGGTGGTCAGGCCGAACAGGTGATCACGGTCGCGCGTGTAGACGAAGACCGTGGTGCCGCGGTCGTCGATGGTCCCGACCATCACCACCGGCAGCTGATCCTCGGAGGCAGCAGCGATCGCCGGCAGGTGCCAGGCGAGCTCCTCCGGCGTGTGGCGCAGAAAGTAGTCGCGGTCGAACCGCTTCCATGCGGCTTCCGCGGTCGCGGCGCTGATGTTGCGCTCGGCCAGCAGCGCGAGCGCGCGCGCACGCGTTTCTTGCGCGCGCTCCTGTTCGAGCGTCGGCTGGTCGACGCCGCCGTCGAGTATGCGGATGCTCTGGCGGTACAGATCCTTGAGCAGCGACTCGCGCCAGCTGTTCCACAGCGCCGGATTGGTCGCACGGATGTCGGCGCAGGTGAGCAGGAACAGATAGTCGAGACGCAGGCGGTCGCCGACTTTCTCGGCGAACGCGGCGACGACGCGCGCGTCGCTGACGTCCTGCTTCTGCGCGGTCAGCGACATCAGCAGGTGATGGCGCACGAGCCAGCCGACGAGGTCGGCGTCGGCATGTGACAGGCCGTGGGCCAGGCAGAACGCCGTGGCTTCCTCGGCGCCGATCGCGGAATGATCGCCGCCGCGGCCCTTGGCCATGTCGTGCCAGAACGCGGCGAGGTAGAGCAGCTCGGGCTTGGGCAGCCGCTGCATCACCTCACTGCAGAACGGCAGCTCGTGGCGGAAGCGCTGCATCGCGAAGCGGCGCGCGTTGCGTACGACGTAGAGCAGGTGTTCGTCGACGGTGAGCGTATGAAACAGGTCGTACTGCATCAGCCCGATGACGCGACCGAACTCCGGCACGTAGCGGCCGAGCACGCCATAGCGGTTCATGCGCCGCAGATTGCGCGTCAGCCCGCGGCCCTCACGGAACATCTCCATGAACAGCGCGCGCGCCTTGACCGAGTGGCGCACCTCGTCGGTGAGCAGGCGGCCGTCGCGCAGGATCATGCGCAGCGTCTGCGCGCGGATGCCCTCGATTCTAGGGTTCTGCTGCAGCAGCAGGAACACTTCGAGCAGGGCCCAGGGCTGCTTGCGGAACACCTCGTCGTCACGCGCCTCGAGATAGCCGTGACGGATCTGGAAGCGGGCGTTGACCGGCTCGGGCTCACCATCCGCCCGGTGCAGGATCGCCTCCTCGAACAGCTGCAGCAGCATGTCGTTGAGGCAGGACAGCGACTTGATCGTGCGGTAGTACAGCTGCATGAACTGCTCGACCGCCTTGTTGGCGTCGGTGTCGACGTAGCCGAACAGCGCGGCGACCTTCACCTGGCTGTCGAACAGCAGGCGGTCCTCGCGCCGGCCGCTGATCATGTGCAGCGCGAAGCGCACGCGCCACAGGAAGTCCTGGCCGGCGAACAGCTCGTCGCACTCCTGCTTGGTCAGAAAGCCGCGCTCGCGCAGCTCCGCGAGCGTCTGTGCACCAAAATGGCGCCTCGTGACCCAGGCGATCGTGTGGATATCGCGCAGGCCGCCCGGGCTTTCCTTGACGTTGGGCTCGAGCTTGTAGCCGGTGTCGTCGTACTTGCGGTGACGCGCCGCCTGCTCGGCCCTCTTGGCCTCGAAGAAGGCCTTGACCGGCCACACCTGCTCCGGCGTGAGCGCCTGCTGCATTTCGCGGAACAGCGCCGCGTCGCCGTCCAGCAGGCGCGCTTCGAGCAGGTTGGTCATCACCGTGATGTCCTTGCCCGCTTCGGCGACGCACTCGGCAACGGTGCGCGCGCTCTGGCCGACCTCCAGGCCCATGTCCCACGCGAACGCGGTCAGGCTCTCCAGTGACTTGCGATGCGTCTCCAGCGCATCGCCGCTGTGCAGCAGCAGGATGTCGATGTCGGAATGCGGCAGCAGCTCGCCGCGGCCGTAGCCGCCGACCGCGGCCAGCGCCAGGCCGTCGGTCGCGTCGGGCAGGAACTTGTGCCAGGCCGCGCGCAGCACTTCGTCGACGAGATGCGAGCGGGCGTGCACCAGCGAATCGGCCGGCACGCCGTCGTTGAACAGCGCGTAGAGGCGCTCGCGCCCCCAGACCAGCGTCTCGCGGAACGCGGCGATCGAGTAGCCGCCCTGCGCCAGCCGCGAGCGGACGCGCGGCGCGCTGAAGATGGTGGCGGCCTCTTCTTCGGCCAGGTCTATTTCAGCGCCCATGGGTCGTGAGGCGTGAGGGGTGAGGTGTGAAGTGAGGGGCATGAGGCGTGAGGTGTGAGGCGTGAGGCGTGAGGCGTGAGGCGTGGCAGGATCGTCCGCTTCGTGCGGTTGTGTTCTAACGCCTCAGGCCTCACCACGCCTCACGCCTCACGCTTTCAAAGCTCGCCATTACGCAGCGTCAGCACTTCGTAGCCGGTCTCGGTGACCAGGACAGTATGCTCCCACTGCGCCGACAGCGAGTGGTCCTTGGTGACGACGGTCCAGCCGTCGGGCAGCAGCCTCACGTCGGCGCGCCCGGCGTTGACCATGGGTTCGATCGTAAAAGTCATGCCCGGCTGTAATTCAAGGCCCGTGCCAGGTCTGCCGTAGTGCAGTACCTGCGGCTCCTCGTGGAAGACGCGGCCGATACCGTGCCCGCAGTACTCGCGCACCACGGAAAAGCCGCGCTGCTCCACATGGCGCTGGATCGCATGTCCGATGTCGCCGAGCCGCGCACCCGGGGCGACCACTTTGATCCCCTCGATCATCGCCTCGCGCGTGGTTTCGCAGAGCCGGCGCGCCAGGATGCTCGGCTCGCCGACATAGAACATGCGGCTGGTGTCGCCGTGGAATCCGTCCTTGATGACGGTGACGTCGATATTGACGATGTCGCCTTTCTTCAGAACCTTGGCGCCGGGAATGCCGTGGCAGACCACGTGGTTCACCGAGGTGCAGATCGACTTCGGGAACGGCGGGCGGCCGGGCGCGGCGCCGTAGTTCAGCGGCGCCGGAACGTCGCCGAGCTCGCGCACGATGTAGTCGTGGCAGAGGCGGTCGAGCTCGTCGGTGCTGACGCCCGCCTTGACGTGCGGTTCGATCATCGTCAGGACCGAGGCGGCGGCGGCTCCCGCCTCGCGCATTTTCTGCTGCTCCTCGGCGGTCTTGATCGTGATGCTCATCAGTGGAGGGACGCGGTACGCCGCGGGCTCTTGCGCGACAGGGGACGGACGCCGGGCCGTCGCTGAAATGCCCGGCTGGCCTCGGGAGGGGCCGGTATGGTATAAAGCGCGCCCTTCAAAGGCAACGCGGGCTTTGGATGTCCGCGGGCTTTTGAAAATTCATCCGCGCCCCCTTGGGTACCCGTCGTTCGCGAGGGCACCGGGCGCGGTCTGCAGGGGCCGCCCGTGTCCTCACTGGGGCCTCGAACCCAAGGAGCTGAAAGCCAATGGCGAATGTCACTATGCGCCAGTTGCTGGAGGCGGGCGTTCATTTCGGACACCGCACCCGCTACTGGAATCCGAAGATGCACGAATACATCTTCGGCGACCGCAACCGCATCCACATCATCAACCTCGAGCAGACGCTGCCGATGCTCAAGGACGCCTGTTCCTTCGTCGGCAAGGTCGCCGCCAGCGGCGGCCGTGTGCTGTTCGTCGGTACCAAGCGCGCTGCGCGCGAGGCGATCGAGGAGGAGGCCAAGCGCTGCGGCATGCCCTATGTCAGCCAGCGCTGGCTGGGCGGCACGCTGACCAACTTCAAGACCGTGAAGGGCTCGGTCAAGCGTCTGATCGAGATGGAAAAGCAGGTCGAGGACGGCTCGATCAACCGGCTTACGAAGAAAGAGCAGCTGAACTTCCAGCGCGAGCTGGAGAAGCTGCGCCGGTCGCTGGGCGGCATCAAGGAGATGCCAAGCCTGCCGGACTGCCTGTTCGTGATCGACACCGGTTACGAAAAGAACGCCGTCGCCGAAGCGCGCAAGCTCGGCGTGCCGGTGGTGGCGGTCGTCGACACCAACAACGATCCGTCGCTGGTCGACTGGGTCATTCCCGGCAACGACGACGCCACGCGCGCGATCAGGGTCTACGTCCAGTGCGTGGCCGACGCCATCATCGAAGGCCGCGGCAGCAACACCACCGGCCGCGTCGAGGAGTTCGTCGAAGTCGCCGAGGAGCGCCCGGCATTGCGCCGGCCGCGTCCCGGCGCCCGCAAGCCAGACGGCGGCAGGCCGGCCCGCGGCCGGCGCCCCGCCGCCGAACAAACGGAGGAATAGCAGAAATGGCGCAGATCACTGCCGCCCTCGTCAAGGAGCTGCGCGACCGTACCGGCGCCGGCATGGGCGACTGCAAGAAAGCCTTGGAGGCCACCGGCGGCGACCTCGAGCAGGCCGTCGAGAAGCTGCGCATGGAAGGTGCCGCCAAGGCCGACAAGAAGGCCGGCCGCACCGCCGCCGAGGGCGTGCTTGCCTTCGCGGTCGGTGCGGACGCGGTCGCCGTCGTCGAGCTCAACAGCGAGACCGACTTCGTGGCCAAGGGCGACGATTTCCGCAATCTTGCCAAGCGTGCCGCCGAGCTGGCGCTCAAGCACCGCCCGGCCACCGTCGAGGCGCTGGTGCAGATCCAGGACGGCGCCGAGACGCTCGAGCAGGCGCGGCGCGCGCTGATCGGCCGCATCGGCGAGAACATGACGATCCGTCGCTTCGAGGTCGTCACCAAGGCCGGCGGCCCGCTGGTGACGTACATGCATCCCGGCGACAAGATCGGCGTGATCCTGGCGATGGACGCGGGCGACGAGGCGCTCGGCAGGGATCTGGCGATGCACGTCGCCGCGATGAGCCCGCGCTACGTCGACGCCGCCGCGGTGCCGGCCGACGTGCTCGACGCCGAGCGGCGCATCATCGAGGCGCAGGTCGCCGAGCAGGCGGCCGGCAAGCCGGCGGAGATCGTCGCCAAGATGGTCGACGGCAAGCTGCGCAAGTTCGTCGCGGAAATCACCCTGCTGGGCCAGCCGTTCGTCAAGGGCGAGGCCTACGGCCTGAAAGGGGACGACAGCGTCGAGAAGCTGCTCAAGGCGAAGGGTGCCAGGGTCGCGCGCTTCGTGCGCTTTGCCGTCGGCGAAGGGATCGAGAAGCAGCAGACCGACTTCGCCGCCGAGGTGATGGCGCAGGCGGGCATCAAGGCTTGATTCGCGCTAACATTGCGCGTTAGCCCGCGGTAGCGATGTGAAAGGCCCCGGTGACGGGGCCTTTTCATAAGAGAAGCGGCATGCCCGCGCTGCCGCGTCACAACAATGCCGATACCTCGATCGCCATGAGCGCCAAACCTGCCTACCAGAGGATTCTGCTCAAGCTGTCCGGCGAGGCGCTGATGGGCCGCATGGATTTCGGCATCTCGCCCGAGGTCATGAGCTTTCTGGCGCACGAGATCAAGGGCGTCGTCGAGACCGGCGTGCAGGTCGCGCTCGTCGTCGGCGGCGGCAACATCTTCCGCGGCGAGGGCCTGGCGCGCTCCGGCATGGACCGGGTCACCGGCGACCAGATGGGCATGCTGGCGACGGTGATCAACGGACTCGCGCTGCAGGATGCGATCGAGCGCATCGATGTGCCGGTGCGCGTGCAGTCGGCGATCCGCATCAACGAGGTCTGCGAGGATTACATCCGCCGCAAGGCGGTGCGCCACCTGGAAAAGGGCCGGGTCGTGATCTTTTCCGCCGGCACCGGCAATCCGTTCTTCACGACCGATTCGGCGGCCGCCCTGCGCGCGATCGAAATCAACGCCGACCTGATGCTCAAGGCCACCAAGGTCGACGGCGTCTACACGGCCGATCCGAAGAAGCAGGCCGATGCGCGCAGGTACGCGGAGCTGACCTATGACGAGGCGCTGGCCAAGCGCCTTGCAGTGATGGACCAGACCGCCATGGTGCTGTGCCGCGACCACGGCGTGCTGCTGCGTGTCTACGACATGGAGCGCCCCGGTGCGCTCCGGGCGATCGTCATGGGCGACACCTCGATCGGCACCCAGGTGCACGCCTGAAGTCGCGGCGCAAACGGAGAATCGCAAATGCTCAACGACATCAAGAACGACGCCGCCAAACGCATGCAGAAATGCGTCGACACGCTCAAGGCGGAGCTGATGAAGCTGCGCTCCGGGCGCGCCAACGCGGCGCTGCTGGACCACGTGCGCGTCGATTACTACGGATCGGAAGTGCCGATTTCGCAGGCGGCGTCGGTGACGGTCGAAGACGCGCGCACGATCTCGATCACCGCCTGGGACAAGGCGATGATCGGTGCCATCGAGAAAGCCATCCTGACGTCGGATCTCGGGCTCACGCCGAACACCGCCGGCACCGTGATCCGCATCGTCATGCCGCCGCTGACCGAGGAGCGCCGCCGCGAGCTGACCAAGGTCGTGCGCCACGAGGCGGAGAACGCCCGCGTGGCCGTGCGCAACGTGCGTCGCGACGCCAACCACGCGATCAAGGAGCTGGAGAAGAGAAAGGAGATCAGCGCCGACGAGGTCAAGCGCGGCGAAACCGAAATCCAGAAGCTGACCGACCAGTTCGTCGCCAAGGTCGACGAGGCGGCGGCCGCCAAAGAGAAAGAGCTGCTGTCCATCTGAGCCGGCCGGCGCGCGCGCAACGCCCCGCGATCCCGTCGCTTCGCCGTCCACCTTGCCATGACCGCCACCGCTCCCGAGCTTCCGCAGCCCTCCGTTCCCCGCCACGTCGCGATCATCATGGACGGCAACGGCCGCTGGGCGCAGAGCCGTGGCCGGCCGCGTGCGGTCGGCCATCGCGCCGGCGTGCGTGCGACGCGCAAGATCGTGCGCGCGGCGATGCAGTCGGGCGTCGAGGTGCTGACGCTGTTCGCGTTTTCGCAGGAGAACTGGAATCGTCCCGAGCTGGAAGTGCGGCTGCTGATGCAGCTGTTCGTCACCACGCTCGCGCGCGAGATCAAGTCGCTGCACAAGAACGGCATCCGCGTCCGTTTCATCGGCGATCATTCCGACTTCGCTCCGGAGCTGCGCAAAGAGATGCAGCGCGCCGAGGCGCTGACGGCAGCCGATACACGCCTGCAGCTCGTCGTCGCCGTCGGCTACGGCGGGCAGTGGGACATCGTCCAGGCGGCGCGCGAGCTCGCGCAGTCCGGCGAGCCGATCACCGCCGAAGGCATCGAGCGGCAGCTCGTCACGCGGGAGCTGCCGGCGCCGGACCTGCTGATCCGCTCCGGCGGCGAGAGCCGCATCAGCAACTTCCTGCTGTGGCAGTTGGCCTATACCGAGCTGTACTTCACGCCGACCCTGTGGCCGGACTTCGACGATGCGGCATTCGCGGCGGCACTCGAGTGGTACGCCGGTCGCGTGCGGCGCTTCGGACGCGTGCCCGAAGCGGCATGAAGCGGTTTCCAGTCGGTAGTTTCCAGTTTCCAGTCAAGGCGGATGCCGTTGCTGGAGTGTTTTTCTCTGGAAACTGGAAACTGGAAACTGGAAACTGCTTCTCATGCTGATTCAGCGCGTCCTTACCGCCCTGGTCCTGCTGCCGCTGCTGCTCGGGCTGGTCTGGTGGGCGCCGACGGCGGCGGTCTACGGCGTCTTCGCGCTCGCCGGTGTGGTCATCGCCTGGGAGTGGGCCGGGCTGATGCGCCTGGGAGGGCAGGGGCGGGCCGCTTACGCGGCGCTGCTGGCGGTACTGCTCGTCGGCGCATGGTGGACGCCGCTACGCGCGACGTGGCTGCCGTGGCTGCTCGCGGCCGCCTGTCTGTGGTGGCTGCTCGCGCCGGCGCTGTTCCGCGGCTTTCCGCAGAATCTGCAGCGCCGGCCGCCGGGGGCGCCGCTGATGGGCGCGCTGGGCGCCCTGCTGATCGTCTCCACGATTCTGGCGCTGGCTGGGCTGCACGCCCAGCCGGACGGTGCGCTGCGCCTGCTCTACGTCCTGTTCCTCGTATTCGCCGCGGATACCGGTGCCTTTCTCGCCGGCCGCAGCCTCGGCCGGCACAAGCTCGCGCCGGCGATCTCGCCGGGCAAGACGATCGAAGGCGCTGCTGGCGGTCTGCTGCTGTGCGCGGCCTGGTCGCTGACCGCGGGCGTCTACGTCTTCGCCGTCGAAGGTGCGCAGGTCGGGTGGCTGCTCGGTCTGTCGCTGCTGGCGGGCTCGGCGAGCATCGTCGGCGATCTCGTCGAGTCGATGTTCAAGCGTCTCTCCGGACTCAAGGACAGCGGCCATATCCTGCCCGGTCACGGCGGCCTGCTCGACCGCGTCGACAGCATCCTCGCCGCCGCTCCGGTGATGGTGTTCGGGCTGGCGCTGACCGGCTTGTAACCATGCAACGGCTCGTCGTTCTCGGTGCAACCGGCACGGTCGGGCGCAGCACGCTCGATGTTGCGCAGCGCAACCGCGAGCGCATTTCGGTGCTCGGCCTGTCGGCGAACCGCGACATCGACGGCCTGCTCGCGCTGTGCCGGGAGTTCCAGCCCGCGTATGCCGCAATGTCGGATACGGCTGCCGCCGCAGCCTTGCGTGCGCAGCTCGCCGCGGCCGGGCTGCGCACGCGGGTGCTCGCCGGTGCTGCCGGCGTGGCCGAGCTCGCGGCGCTGGCCGAAGCCGACCAGGTCATGTCGGCGATCGTCGGTGCGGCCGGCCTGCTGCCGACGCTGGCTGCCGTACGCGCCGGCAAGCGCGTGCTGATCGCGAACAAGGAGCCGCTGGTGATGGCGGGCGGCCTGCTGCTCGCCGAGGCCGCGCGCTCGGCTGCGACGCTGATCCCGATCGATTCCGAGCACAACGCGATCTTCCAGTGTCTGCCTGCCGGCAGCCGCTGCGGCGAGCGGCCGGCGGGCGTCGCGCGCCTGATCCTGACCGCGTCCGGCGGGCCGTTCCGCGAGCTGCCGCTGGCGCAGCTCGCCACGGTGACGCCGGCGCAGGCCGTGCGTCATCCGAACTGGGTCATGGGGCCGAAAATCTCGGTCGACTCGGCGACGATGATGAACAAGGGCCTCGAGCTGATCGAAGCCGCGGTGCTCTACGCGCTGCCCGACGCGCGCCTCGAGGTCGTGATCCATCCGGAAAGCCTGATCCACTCGATCGTCGAATACGTCGACGGCTCGATGCTCGCGCAGCTCGGCCACTCCGACATGCGCGTGCCGATCGCGCACGCGCTCGCCTGGCCCGAGCGCTGGGCTTCGGGCGTCGGCGGCCTCGACCTGCCGGCGCTGGCGCGCATGCGCTTCGAGGCGCCGGACTTCGCGCGCTTTCCGTGCCTGCGCCTGGCACGAGAGGCGCTGCGTGCCGGAGGGGCGGCGCCGGTGGTGTTGAACGCCGCGAACGAAGTCGCTGTCCAAGCGTTCCTGGAGGCGCGCCTGCCTTATGCCGGAATCGCAAGGCTGATCGAGCGAACACTCGACGCTGCCGGGGGCGAGGCTCCGAACGATGATCTGGAGGCGATTCTGGCTGTCGACGCCCGGGCGCGCGCCATAGCGGGAGAATTACTGAATGCTTGAAGTGATGTGGTCGGTCGCCGGCTTCGTCGTCGCGATCAGCGTGCTCGTGGCGTTTCACGAGTTCGGCCATTTCTGGGTCGCGCGCCGCTGCGGCGTGAAGGTGCTGCGTTTCTCGATCGGTTTCGGCCGGCCCTTGTGGTCGCGGCGCGACGCCGAGGGTGTCGAGTGGGTCGTCTCGGCGCTGCCGCTGGGCGGCTACGTGAAGATGCTCGACGAGCGCGAGCAGGAAGTGGCCCCGGGCGAGCGCCACCTCGCGTTCAACAACGCCAGCGTCTGGCGGCGCATCGCCATCGTCGCCGCCGGACCGGCGTTCAATTTCGGGCTGGCGATCCTGCTGTACTGGGCGGTCTACGTCATCGGCGTGGAGGGTCTCAAGCCGCTGCTCGCGACGCCGGAGCCGGCCAGCGTCGCCGCGCGTGCCGGTATCGACGGCGGCGAGGAAGTTCTCGCGATCGAGGGTGACGCGGTCGCGACCTGGACCGATCTGCGTACCAAGCTCATCGACCACGCGCTCGACGGCGGCAGCATCGTGCTGCAGCTGCGCGAGCGTGAAGGCGGCGAGCGTGCGGTGACGCTGGATCTCTCCGGCGTGCGCGTCGATCCGGAATTCCTGTTCGATGACGTCGGCTTGAGGCCCTACGAGCCGCCGCTGCCGCCGGTGCTGTCCGAGGTGCTCGCCGGCGAGCCGGCGCAGGCGGCCGGCTTCAGGCCCGGCGACGAGCTGCTGAGCTACGACGGCGTGCCGATCGAATCCTGGCAGCAGTGGGCACAGTGGCTACGCGCGCATCCCGGCGAAGTCGTGCGGGTGAAGCTGCGCCGTGGCAGCGAAGTGCTCGAGCTGAGCCTGGTCATCGGCCGCCACGAAGAGGGCGGGCGCGTGATCGGCCGCTTCGGCGCCGCCGTGGCGAACCCGGGGGACTTGTGGCAGGATTTGCGCGCCGTGAGCCGCTTGGGGGTGGCTGAAGCCGTACCGGAAGCCCTGGTGCAAACCTGGCGGGTGTCATGGATGACGCTACGCCTGCTCGGGCGGATGGTGACCGGCGAGGTGTCCGTCAAGAATGTCAGCGGCCCGATCCAGATCGCGCAGGTGGCGGGGTATTCAGCGCAGATCGGGCTCGTCTCGTTCCTGAGCTTCATGGCGATCGTCAGTGTCAGCCTCGGCGTTCTGAACCTGCTCCCGGTTCCGGTCCTCGACGGCGGGCATTTGCTGTACTACGCAATCGAGGCGCTGAAGGGCTCGCCGGTCTCGGAGCGCGCTCAGGCTGCGGGGCAGCGACTTGGCCTGACGCTGCTCGCCTTGCTAATGGGGCTGGCCTTTTACAACGACATCCTGCGGCTGTTGAACTGAAGTCAAGTCAAAGAAAATCGCAACCCGGTGATCACTCTCAAGCATCCGAGGACCGCTATTGCCTGCGCCCTCGCCGCCCTCGCCTTGACTGCCCGGGCGCACGCGTTCGAGCCGTTCAAGATCTCAGACATCCGCGCCGAGGGTCTGCAGCGCCTCGAGATCGGTACGGTGCTGACCTACCTGCCGCTGGCGGTCGGCGACGAGCTGAACACCGCGACGTCGCGGTCGGCGATCCGCGCGCTCTACGGCTCCGGCCTGTTCGAGGACGTGCAGCTCGAGCGCGACGGTAACGCGCTGGTGATCCGCGTGCAGGAGCGGCCGGCGATCTCCAAGTTCGAGATCGAAGGCAACGAGAAGGTCGGTGGCGACGAACTCAACGAATCGCTGAAGAACCTCGGCCTCGCCGAGGGCGAGCTGTTCCGCCGCGAGCTGCTCGACCAGGTCGAGCAGGAGCTGCGCCGGCAGTATTACGCGAACGGCTACTACGACGTGCAGATCGAGCCGACGGTCACCGAGGAGCCGAACAACCGCGTCAGCCTGAAGATAGACGTCACCGAAGGGCGCGTGACCAAGATCCAGGACATCAACGTCCTCGGCAACACGGTGTTCGACGACGAGACGCTGGTCGAGCAGTTCGAGCTCGAGGCGACGAACTGGATGCCGTTCCAGCGCTCCGACCGCTACTCCAAGCAGACGCTGGTCGGCGATCTGGAGAAGCTGCAGGCGTACTACCAGGACCGCGGTTATCTGAAGTTCAACGTCAGCTCGGTGCAGGTCGCACTGACGCCGGAACGGGAATCGATCTACATCACGATCAACGTCGAGGAAGGCGAGATCTACACCGTCAGCGACCGGCGGTTCTCCGGCGAGACGATCCTCAACGAGCGCTTCCTGGAAGCGCTGACGACGACACGCGCCGGCGACACGTTCTCGCGCAAGGAGGCGACGGAATCGGCGGACCGCATCGAGGCCGCGCTGTCGGACATCGGCTACGCGTTTGCCGAAGTCACGCCGATTCCCGAGGTCGACGAGGAAGACAAGCAGGTCAGCATCAATTACTTCATCGAGCCCGGCAAGCGCGCCTACGTGCGCCGCATCAGCTTCGTCGGTAACACCGGCACCAACGACGAGACCCTGCGCCGCGAAATGCGCCAGCTCGAAGCGGCGCCGTTCTCCAAGTCCGCGGTCGAGCGCTCGCGCGTGCGCCTTGCACGTCTGCCGTTCATCGAGGAGGCGGAAGTCGAAACGCAGCCGGTCGCCGGCTCCGACGATCTCGTCGACATCCGCTTCAAGGTCAAGGAGCGTCCGCCCGGGTCGGTGCAGTTCGGCGTCGGTTATTCCGGCGCGCAGGGCTTTCTGATCACCGGCCAGCTGACGCACACGAACTTCCTCGGCACCGGCAACCGCGTCGACGTCTCGGTCGAGAACAACACGATCGCGCGCAGCATCAACCTCGGCTGGACCGATCCGTACTTCACCGAGGACGGCATCAGCCAGTCGATCTCGCTGTTCTACCGCGAGTCGGAATCGGTGATCCGCTTCTCGTCCGGCTTCAACTCCAATATCCTCGGTGCCGGCCTGACCTACGGCATCCCGCTGTCGGAATTCGTCGCCGTGCGTGCGGGCCTGGGCTTCGAGGAGGTCGCACTGGAGACGTTTCCCGGCACCACGTCCGACGAGGTGCTGCGCTTCGTCGTCGAGAACGGCACGCGCTTCTCGACCTATCAGCTGCGCACCGGCATCAGCTACGACTCGCGCAACCGCACGTTCTTCGCGACGCGCGGTGCACTGCACGCGTTCAACATCGAGTTCGCGGTGCCGGGCAGCGACCTTGAATACTTCAACACGAGCTACCGCGGCCAGTACTACGTGCCGCTGCCGTTCCGTTTCACTGTCGAGTTCAACCCCTCGATCGGCTACGTCGACAGCTACGGCGGCGGCGACGACGTCCCGCCGTACGAGAACTTCTTCGCCGGCGGCCCGCGCACCGTGCGCGGGTACCGGGACGGCTCGCTGGGTCCGCGCGATACGCCGTTCAACAACTCCTTCGGCGGCAAGCTGCGCACCACGGCGCAGACCGAGCTGATCATTCCGCTGCCCATCGAGAGCGACAACAAGTCGACGCGACTGTCGGCGTTCTTCGATATCGGCAACGTGTTCGCGGAGCCGGGCGAGTTCGCGTTCACGGACCTGCGCCAGTCCAGCGGCCTGGCGTTCTCCTGGTTCACGCCATTCCTCGGCCTGCTGCAGATGAGCTACGCGTTCCCGTTCAACGAGGAGGAAGGGGACGAGGTCGACCGCTTCCAGATCACCTTCGGCTCCGGATTCTGATCCCGCCGAAGCCACGTA
>JBFMCQ010000002.1:96388-129233 GCA_040754295.1 Pseudomonadota bacterium
GCGCTCGCGGCCGCGATGACCGCCGCGACGCCGGCGCTGGCCCAGGACATGAAGATCCTGGCGATCCGTTCCAGCGAGCTGGTGCAGCAGTCGCCGCAGTTCAAGGCCGGCCAGGACAAGATGAAGCAGGAGTTCGAGCGTCGCGCGAACGACCTCGAAGCCGAAGCCAAGAAGCTCGCCGAGGACATCAAGTCCTTCCAGAAGGAGGCCGAGCTGCTGTCCGCAGCCGATCGCGCGAAGAAGGAAAAGGATCTGAACACGCGCAAGATCGACTTCGAGTACAAGAGTCGCCAGTTCCAGGAAGAGCGCACCAACCGCGAGCGCCAGCTGTTCACCGAGATGATGGGCAAGATCAAGGGCGTGATCGAAGCCGTCGCCAAGGAGAAGGGCGCGACGCTGGTCATCGAGAACCCGGTGTACGCCGCGGACGGCTACGACATCACCGACGAGGTGCTCAAGCGCCTGCAGGCGCAGTAAACGCCGGCGGCGGTCGCACCGCAGAGCACGATGCGAACGGCCGGCGTCGCGTCCGGTTCAAACATCATGTTGCCGCTTCTTCAATAACAGAGACTGTCGATGGGCGCCGTGAGCCTGCAGGAACTGGCCGATCGCTTCGGGCTGGAGCTGGTCGGCGACGGACACGTGACGGTCGCCGGTATCTGCACGCTGCTGCCGGGTCGGCCCGGCAGCCTGAGCTTTCTGGCGAACCCGAAACTGCGCGCGCAGCTTGCCGGCACGCAGGCTGCCGCGGTGATCGTCGGCGAGCGCGACCGCGCGGCGCTGACCACGCCCGGTCTCGTCGCCAAGGATCCGTACCTCGCCTACGCGCGCGTCGCGCGCCTGTTCGACCCCGACCGCGAGTTCCAGCCGGGCATCGACGGGCGCGCCATAGTGGCTGCCGACGCGCAGCTCGGCGCGGGCTGTCACGTCGCTCCCGGCGCGGTGATCGAGTCCGGTGCACGCCTGGGCGCGGCGGTCTTCATCGGTCCGAACTGCGTCGTCGGCCGCGACGCGCAGATCGGCGACGGCAGCCGGCTGATTGCCAACGTCTACGTCGGGCCGCGCGTGCGCATCGGCGCGCGCTGCCAGATCCAGCCCGGCGCCGTCATCGGCGGCCGCGGCTTCGGCAACGCCAAGGGGCCGGCGGGCTGGGAAGAAGTGCCGCAGCTCGGCAGCGTGATCGTCGGTGACGACGTCGAGATCGGCGCCAACACCTGCATCGACCGCGGTGCCATCGACGACACCGTGATCGAGCACGGTGTGCGCCTCGACAACCTGATCATGATCGCCCACAACTGCCGCATCGGCGCGCACACCGCGATCGCGGCGTGCACCGGCATTGCCGGCAGTACGCGCGTGGGCAGCCGCTGTATGATCGGCGGAGCCGCCGGCATCGCCGGGCATATCGAGATCGCCGACGACGTCGTGCTGCTGGGACGGGCGATGGTGACCGGTTCCATCACGCAGAAAGGCGTCTACGGATCGGGTCTGCCGCTCGACGACGCGCGCGAGTGGCGCAAGACCGTAGCGCGTGTGCGTCGGCTCGGCCGACTGGAGGAGCGGGTGAAGGCATTGGAACGACTGGCCGGCACGCAGGCCGCAGAGGACGCACACGACGATGTATGACATCAACGAGATACTGAAGCTGCTGCCGCACCGCTATCCGTTCCTGCTGGTGGACCGCGTGCTCTCGGTCGACGCGGAAGGGCGGGTGCTGACGGCGCTGAAGAACGTCACGTTCAACGAGCCGTTTTTCCCCGGCCACTTCCCCGGCCTGCCGACGATGCCCGGCGTGATCATCCTCGAAGCGATGGCGCAGGCCTGCGGCATCCTCGCGGTGCGGAAATCCGGCATCAGCAAGGACTCCGGCTTCATTCTCTATTTCGCCGGCATCGACGAATGCCGCTTCAAGCGGCCGGTCGTTCCCGGCGATCAGCTGCACTTCCGCGTGGAGCTCGACAAGCAGAAGCGCGATCTGTGGAAGTTCAAGGCGCAGGCGACGGTCGACGGCGAGCTGGCCTGCTCCGCCGAGATGATGTGCGTGCTCAAGGACGCCAAGCGCGACACCGAGGGCGACTGATGCCGCGCATCCATCCGACTGCGATCGTCGATCGAAAGGCCGAGCTGCACGACAGCGTCGAAGTCGGACCGTACGCGATCATCGACGCCGGCGTGACGATCGGCGCCGGCACCTGGATCGGCCCGCACGTCGTGCTGCGCGGGCCGATGCGCATCGGCCGCGACAACAGGATCTTTCAGTTCTGCTCGCTCGGCGAGATTTCGCAGGACAAGTCGGCGCGCCACGAGGACGACACGCGCGTCGAGATCGGCGACGGCAACACGATCCGCGAATACGTCACGATCCAGCGCGGCACGCTCAAGGAGAAGGGCCTGACGCGCGTCGGCAACGACAACTGGATCATGGCGCAGGCGCACATCGCCCACGACTGCAGCGTCGGCTCGCACACGATCCTCGCCAACGGCACGACGCTCGCCGGCCATGTGACGATCGAGGACTGGGTGGGCCTGGGCGGCTACACGCTGGTGCACCAGTTCTGCCGCGTCGGCTGCCACGCCTACACCGGCGGCGGCTCGGTCGTGCTGCGCGATCTGCTGCCCTACGTCATCGCCGAAGGCCAGCCCGCGCGGCCGCGCGGCATCAACGGCGAAGGCCTCAAGCGCCGCGGCTTCGGCGCCGAGGACATCGAGCGCATCAAGAGCGCGTACAAGCTGATTTATCTCTCCGGCATGGTGATGAGCGAGGTCAAGGAGAAGCTGGCGACGCTGGCGCAGGAGTCCGCACACGTCGCGCGCATGCTGGAATTCATCGAGTCTTCGAAGCGCGCGCTGTCGCGATGATGCGGGAGGCGGGAGGCGGCAGGCGGCAGGCGCGACCGCGGATCGCCGTCGTCGCCGGCGAGATTTCCGGCGACATCCTCGGTGCGTCGATCGTCGCGGCCCTCAAGGCGCGTTTGCCGCAGGCGCGGTTCTATGGCGTTGCCGGACCCAACATGGTCGCGGCCGGTTGCGAGGCGATCGAGTCGATCGACGCGCTCTCGGTCATGGGGCTCGCCGAGGTACTGCGCCATCTGCCGCGGCTGCTCGCGCTGCGCCGCCGCCTGCTCGCACGCTTCGCTGCCGAGCGGCCCGATGTCTTCGTCGGCCTCGACGCGCCGGACTTCAACCTCGGCCTCGAACGGCGTCTGCGCCGCCGCGGCGTGCGCACGGTGCATGTCGTCAGCCCGACGATCTGGGCCTGGCGTGCCGGCCGTGTGCACACGATCGGCGCCGCGGTCGACCGCATCCTGTGCCTGTACCCGTTCGAGCCGCCGCTGTACGCCGCACACGGCATCGCCGCCGACTACATCGGCCACCCGCTCGCCGATCAGCTCGACGAGTCGGCGAGCTCCGCCGAGGCGCGCCTGCGTCTGGGCCTGGGCGGCGACGGACCGCTGGTCGCGGTGCTGCCCGGCAGCCGCGCCGGCGAAATCCGCTATCTGGCCGACGCCTTCGCGCAGGCGGTGGCACGTCTGCATGCACACCGGCCGACGCTGCGCGCGATCACGCCGGTCGCCAAGCCGGGGCTACGCAGCGCGATCGAGGCAGCGATCCGAGCGCATGCGCCGATGGTGGATTGGCGCCTGATCGACGGCGATTCGCGTAGCGCGATGCGCGCCGCCGACGCGGTGCTGCTCGCCTCCGGAACGGCGACGCTTGAGTGCCTGCTGCTCGGGCGGCCGATGGTCGTCGCTTACCGCGGCTCGGCGCTGACCGCGTTCCTGATGCTGCGCATGGGGCTGCTGAAGAGCCGCTACGTCAGCCTGCCGAATCTGCTGTGCGCCGAGCCGGTCGTGCCCGAGCTACTGCAGGACGAGGCGCGGCCGGAGCGGCTGGGCGCCGAGCTGGCGCGGCTGATCGAGGATCCGGCCGCGCGGCGGCGCCAGCTCGAGCAGTTCGCGCCGGTGCGGCGCACACTGCAGCGCGGCGCCGGCGAGCGCGCCGCCGAGGCGATCGCCGCGGTGCTCGCCGATGTCTCGTAGCGGCTTGGTGCTGTGCCTACAATGTGGCGATGATGCCGTGGGCAGGACCAGCAGATGATTGCGGGCGTCGATGAGGCCGGACGCGGCTGTCTCGCCGGGCCGGTGTATGCGGCGGCCGTCGTGCTGGGCACCGGGATTCCGCAAGGCCTCGACGATTCGAAGAAGCTCGCGCCGCAGCGGCGCGCGGCGCTGTTCGATCTGATCTGCGCGACTGCGCTCGACTGGTGCATCGCGCGCGCCGAAGTCGAGGAGATCGACCGCCTCAACATCCTGCAGGCATCGCTGCTGGCAATGCAGCGTGCCGTCGCCGGACTGCGCAGGCCGCCGCGCGAAGCCTGGGTCGACGGCAATCGGCCGCCGCAGCTGGCGTGCACGGTGCGCACGATCGTCGACGGCGACGCGCAGGAGCCGGCGATCATGGCGGCCAGCATCCTCGCCAAGGTCGCGCGCGACCGCGAGCTGTGCCGCCTCGACGGACTCTTCCCCGGCTACGGCTTCGTGCGCAACAAGGGCTACGGCACGCCGGAGCATCTGCAGGCGCTGCAGCGTCTCGGCCCGTCTCCGCTGCACCGTATGAGCTTCGCGCCGTGTGCGCAGACGAGCTTCGAGTTTCAAGCGGCGAGCGACGACGCCTCACGCCTCACGCCTCACGCCTCACGATGACCGGCTTCGTCCACCTGCGCGTCCACACCGAGTTCTCGCTGACGGACGGCGTCGTGCGCGTCGAGCCGCCGAAGCGCAAGGGCGGCGGCGTCGGCGCCACGCTGACCTCGCGCGCCGCCGAGCTCGGCTTTCCGGCGATCGCGATCACCGATCGCAACAACCTGTTTGCGATGGTGAAGTTCTACAAGGCCGCCGAGGGCGCCGGCATCAAGCCGATCATCGGCGCCGACCTGTGGCTGGAGCAGCGCACGCCGCAGGAGCCGCCCGAGCGGCTGACGCTGCTGGCGCAGAACGAGGCCGGCTACCGCAATCTGGCGCAGCTGATCTCGCTGGGCTATACCGACGGCCAGAAACGCGGCCAGCCGCTGGTGCGCTGGGACTGGCTCGCGGCGCATGCCGACGGGCTGATCGCACTGTCCGGCCGCGACGGCGGCGTGTTCCGCGCCGCGCAGGCCGATCAGGTCGCCAGCGCGCTCGAGCAGCTCGAGGCGTTGCAGCGGCTGTTCCCGGACCGTCTCTATCTCGAAGTCGCGCGCTGCAGGCGCAGCGGCGACGAGGACTGGGTCGCCGCGGCCTGTGCGCTGTCGCGGCATCGCGGCGTGCCGGTCGTCGCCACCAACGACGTGCGCTTCCTGCAGCGCAGCGATTTCGCCGCCCACGAGGCGCGCGTCTGCATCGCGCAGGGCCGCGTGCTCGCCGACGAGAAGCGCGTGCGCGAGCACAGCGAGGAGCAATACCTCAAGTCCGCGGAAGAGATGGCCGAGCTGTTCGCCGACATTCCGCAGGCGCTCGCCAACAGCGTCGAAATCGCGCGGCGCTGCTCGCTGACCCTGAAGTTCGCGCCGCCCTATCACCTGCCGAACTACCCGGTGCCGGACGGCTACGACGCCAACAGCTGGTTGCGCGAACAGGCGCACTGCGGCCTGGATGAGCGCCTCGCCGGACGGGAGAGGGGAGAGGGGAGAGAGGAGAGAGGAGAGGCTGCTTCGTCTCCCGGCTCCCGTCTCCCGTCTCCCGAGGTCTACCGCGAGCGCCTTGAGTACGAACTCGGCATCATCGAGAAGATGGGCTTCGCCGGCTATTTTCTCGTCGTTTCCGACTTCATCCAGTGGGCGAAGACGCACGGCTGCCCGGTCGGCCCCGGCCGCGGCTCGGGTGCCGGCAGCCTCGTCGCCTACGCGATCCGCATCACCGACCTCGATCCGCTGCCCTACAACCTGCTGTTCGAGCGCTTCCTCAATCCGGAGCGCGTGTCCATGCCCGACTTCGACGTCGACTTCTGCATGGACAACCGCGACCGCGTGATCGAGTACGTCACGCACAAGTACGGGCGCGATCGCGTCGGCCAGATCATCACCTACGCGACGATGGCGGCGCGCGGCGTCGTGCGCGACGTCGCGCGCGTGCTCGGCCACGGCTACGGCTTCGGCGATTCGATCGCCAAGCTCGTGCCCGGCACGCCGGGCGCGACGCTCGCCGATGCGATCGACAGCGTGCCCGAGCTCAGGCGCCGCTACGACGCCGAGGAGGACACGCGTGCGGTGCTCGATCTCGCGCTCGAGCTCGAAGGCATCACCCGCGGCGTCGGGGTGCATGCCGGCGGTGTGGTCATCGCGCCGCAGCCGCTGACGGACTATGCGCCGCTGTACTGCGAAGCCGGCGGCGCCGGCATGCGCACGCAGTTCGACATGAAGGATCTCGAGGCGGTCGGGCTGGTCAAGTTCGACTTCCTCGGTCTGAAGACACTGACGATCATCGAGGAGGCCGCGCAGATGATCGCGCGCAAGACCGGCCAGCCGCTGGATCTGCTGCAGCTGCCGCTCGACGACCCGCAGACGTATGCCTTGTACGCCAGCGGCGACACCACCGCGGTGTTCCAGATGGAATCCCCGGGCATGCAGCGCGCGTCGCGCGACCTCAAGCCGGACAGGTTCGAGGACATCATCGCGCTCGTCTCGCTCTATCGTCCGGGGCCGATGGAGCTGATCCCCGAATACTGCGCGCGCAAGCGCGGCGAGGCCAAGGTCGAATACCTGCATCCCGACATGGAGCCGGTGCTGTCGCCGACCTACGGCATCTTCGTCTACCAGGAGCAGGTGATGCAGATGTCGCAGCGCCTGGCCGGGTACACGCTCGGCGGCGCCGACCTGCTGCGCCGCGCGATGGGGAAGAAAAAGCCCGAGGAGATGGCCCAGCAGCGCGAAATCTTCCGCGCCGGCGCCGCGGCCAACGGCATCGCCGAGGCGACCGCCGACAGCGTCTTCGACCTGATGGAGAAGTTCGCGAACTACGGCTTCAACAAGTCGCACGCGGCCGCGTACGCGCTCGTCTCGTACCAGACCGCGTGGCTGAAGACGCATCATCCGGCCGAGTTCATGGCCGCGGTGATGTCCTGCGAAATGGCACACACCGAGACCGTCGTCGGCATGCGTGAGGAATGCCTGCGCATGGGGCTGCAGGTCCTGCCGCCGGACATCAACCACAGCGAGATCCGCTTCACCGTGCCGGGACCGGGGCAGGTCCGTTACGGGCTGGGTGCGATCAAGGGTGTCGGCGAGGGTGCACTCGAAGGCATCCTGGCCGAGCGTGCGGCGCGCGGCCCGTTCAGGGATCTGTTCGACTTCTGCCGGCGCATCGACACGCGCAAGGTCAACAAGCGCGTGCTCGAAGCGCTGATCTTCTCGGGCGCGCTCGACGGCCTGGGGCTGAACCGCGCGAGCCTGTTCAAGACGCTGCCCAGGGCGCTGCAGCTCGCCGAGGCGACGGCGCACAGCGCGAACTCCGGGCAGGTCGATCTGTTCGGCCTCGGCGGTGGGGCGGCGCGCGCCGAGCCGGCCGGCGTCGAGGCCGGGCTCGAGGCCGAATGGCCGGCGCGCGAGCGTCTCGCACGCGAGCGCGAGACACTCGGCTTCTATCAGTCCGGGCATCCGATCGATGCGTACAGCGAACTGATCGCGGCCGTCTGCAGCGGCCGGCTGGCGGAGCTGGTGTGCGCGCAGACGCAGGCAGGGCCTGCGCCGGTCGGCGCCGACGGCAAGCCGGTGTGGCAGCCGCGCAGCCGCCTGATGTTCGCCGCGTGGGTGAAGGATCTGCGCTTCTTCCGCGGCGACCCGCTGGCCGAAGGGCGCGCCGCCCGCGCCAGCTACAAGCTCACCGTCGAAGACCGCGGCGTGGCGCTTTCGTGCTGGATCGATGCCGATGCGTTCGCGCCGTATCAGAGCTTCGTCAGGCCGGACAGCCTCGTGTTCATGATCGCCGAGATCGGCCTGGCGCCGGGGCGCGACAACCGCGCGCCGGAGCCGCGCCTGTACTCACCCGAACTGCTGAGCCTGGACCAGGTGCTGCGCGACTACGCGCAGCGGCTGGAGCTGCACTGGAGCCGGCCGGTCGCCGACGTCATGGCGCTGCGCCGGCTGCTGACGCCGCGGCGCGTGGCCGACGGCCTTACGCCGTGCATCCACTACAGCAATGCGCAGGCGGCATGCAGGCTCGACTTCGGGCCGAACTGGCGCGTGCGCGTCGACGACGAGCTGGTCCTGGGTCTGCAGCAGCTTCTCGGGGCGGACTGCGTTAAAGTGAGCTACCGGCGTTACGTCGCCCCGCAGAGCGAGCGGCGCTTTGCGGCGGCTGCGGGCGCTTTCGACGACGAATGAGCGTGCAGGGATGAATCTGAACTATCTGGACTTCGAGCAGCCGATCGCGGAGCTGCAGCAGAAGATCGAAGAGCTGCGGTTCGCCACCTCCGGCTCCGGCGTGAATCTGACCGAGGAGATCGACCGCCTGCAGGCCAAGAGCCGGGAGCTGACGGCGCAGATCTTCAGCCGCCTGACCCCATGGCAGGTCGCGCAGCTCGCGCGCCATCCGCAGCGCCCGTATGCGCTCGATTACATCAAGGCGCTGTTCACGGAGTGGGAGGAGCTGCACGGCGACCGCCACTTCGCCGACGACCCCAGCATCGTCTCCGGTGTGGCGCGCCTCGACGGCCGCGCGGTCGTCGTCGTCGGCCAGCAGAAGGGGCGCGACGCCAAGGAGCGCGTGCACCGCAACTTCGGCATGCCCAAGCCCGAGGGCTATCGCAAGGCGCTGCGGCTGATGAAGCTCGCGGAGAAGTTCAATCTGCCGCTGCTGACCTTCATCGACACGCCCGGCGCATACCCCGGCATCGGCGCCGAGGAGCGCAACCAGTCGGAGGCGATCGCGCGCAACCTGTTCGAGCTGTCGCGCCTGCAGACGCCGGTGCTGGCGACGATCATCGGCGAAGGCGGCTCGGGCGGCGCGCTGGCGATCGGCGTCGCCGATCACGTGATGATGCTCCAGTACAGCATCTATTCGGTGATCTCGCCGGAAGGCTGCGCGTCGATCCTGTTCAAGAACGCCGGCCGCGCACCCGAAGCGGCCGAGGCGATGCGCATCACCGCCGACGATCTGTACGCGCACAAGCTCGTCGACGAGATCGTTCCGGAGCCGCTCGGCGGCGCACACCGCGATCCGACGGCGATGATGAACACGCTCCAGCAGAAGCTCAAAGGCAATCTGGAGCGCCTTTGCCACACGCCGATGACCAAGCTGCTGCAGCAGCGCTACGAGCGGCTGATGGGCTACGGCGCGTACAGCACCGTGCATTGAGCCTGCGGCTGCCGTCGCCGCCGTCGCTGGCGCCCGGCGGACGCCTGTGGATCGGCTACAGCGGCGGCGGCGACTCCACCGTCTTGCTTCACCTTGCCGCGGCCAGCGGGCTGCAGCGCGTGGCCGCCGTGCACGTGCACCACGGATTGCAGCCGGCCGCCGACGACTGGGTGCGGCATTGCCGCCGCCAGTGCCGCGCGCTCGGCGTGCCGCTGCGCGTGCTGCGCGTGCGCGTCACGGCCGAGGGCGGCGGCGTCGAAGCGGCGGCGCGTGCCGCGCGCTACACGGCGCTCGCCGAGCTGCTGCGGCCGGGCGACGTTTTCGCCACCGCCCACCATCGCGACGATCAGGCCGAAACCGTGCTGTTCCGCGCGCTGCGCGGCACCGGCATTGCGGGTCTCGGCGGCATGCGCGAGCGCGAGCCGCTGGGTGCCGGGGTGCTGTGGCGGCCGCTGCTCGAGGTTTCGCGGGCACGCCTGCAGGCCTATGCGCAAAGCCACCGTCTCGACTGGATCGAGGACCCGCACAATCGGGATCCGCGCTACGCGCGCGCTTTCCTGCGCCACGCCGTGCTGCCGCAGCTGGGCGGGCACTTTCCGGCGGCAGCGGAGAGCCTCGCGCGGCTGGCGCAGCATGCACAGTCGGCGCAGCGGCTGCTCTCGACTCTGGCGGATCTGGACCGCGAGCGCCTGGAGCAGCGCGGCGGCTTCGATGTCGCCGCGCTCGTCGCGCTCGAGCCCGAGCGCCGCGACAATCTGCTCTACCACGCCTGGCGCCGGCTCGGTCTGCCGCAGCCCGATGCCGGCTGGTACGCGCGGCTGGAGCGCGAAGTGCTGCGCGCCCGCGCCGACGGGCAGCCGCTGCTCGCGCACGGCGCCGGCGAAGCGCGCCGCTACCGCGGCCGTCTCTACCTGCTGCCGCGCCTGCCGCCGGCCCCGGCGCCGGACAGCGTGCTGGTCTGGGGCCGCCGGCGCCGCGTGCGCCTGCCGCCGGGCTGCGGCAGCCTCGGCTGCACCCGCGTGCCGCCGGCGGGCGTGACGCTGCGCTTCGCCCGCGGCGGCGAGCGCCTGAAGCCAGCGGGCAGCCGGCACAGCCGCACACTGAAGAACCTGTGCCAGGAGGCCGGGCTGCCGCCGTGGGTACGCTGCCGCATGCCGCTGGTGTGGCTCGGGGACGAGCTGATCGCGGTCGCGGGCGACTGGCGCAGCGAGCGCGCCGTGGCCCTGGGCTTGGCGTTCACGTGGACGCACGCGCTGCCCGGCGTTTGAGCGCAGGTGAGAGCATCACGTAAAATTCACCAAACCCACCGCCGTACAGCGTTCAAATCCCGCTCATGCCCAACGCGCCGCAGCAGACGCGATTCATTTTCGTAACCGGTGGCGTGGTGTCCTCGCTCGGCAAAGGCATCGCCGCCGCTTCGCTGGGCGCGATCCTCGAGTCGCGCGGGCTCAAGGTCAGCATGATCAAGCTGGACCCGTACATCAACGTCGATGCGGGGACGATGAGCCCGTTCCAGCACGGCGAGGTGTTCGTCACCGAGGACGGCGCGGAGACCGACCTGGACCTCGGGCACTACGAGCGCTTCCTGCGCGGCAAGACGACGCGCTGGTCGAACCTGACCACGGGGCAGGTCTACCGCAACGTGCTGGAGAAGGAGCGCCGCGGCGACTATCTGGGCAAGACCGTGCAGGTGATTCCGCACATCACCGACGAGATCCAGGCCAACGTGCTCAAGGGCGCCGCCGGTGCCGACATCTGCATCGTCGAGATCGGCGGCACCGTCGGCGACATCGAATCGCTGCCGTTCCTCGAAGCGATCCGCCAGATGGGTGTCGAGCTCGGCCGCGAGCGCGCGCTCTACATGCACCTGACGCTGGTGCCGTTCGTGAAGGCCTCGGGCGAGCTCAAGACCAAGCCGACGCAGCACTCGGTCAAGGAGCTGCGCGGCATCGGCATCCAGCCGGACATCCTGGTCTGCCGCACCGAGCGGATGCTGCCGGAAGGCGAGCGCCGCAAGATCGCGTTGTTCACCAACGTGCCGTACAAGGCGGTGATCTCGGCGATCGATCTCGACGACATCTACAAGATTCCCGGCTGGCTGCACCAGCAGGGGCTGGACGATCTGGTCGTGCGGCACTTCGGCCTCGAATGCCGCAATGCCGATCTGGCCGGCTGGGAGCGTCTGGTCGAGGCGCGCGGCTCGGCGGACACCGAAGTGCAGATCGCGATGGTCGGCAAGTACGTCGATCTCGCCGACGCGTACAAGTCGCTCAACGAGGCGCTGTACCACGCCGGCCTGCACACGGGCACGCGCGTGAAGATCCGCTACGTCGAGTCGGAAACGCTGGAGACGCAGGGCGTGCGTACGCTGCAGGGCGCCGACGCGATCCTCGTGCCCGGCGGCTTCGGCGAGCGCGGCATCGAAGGCAAGATCCTCGCCGTGCGTTACGCGCGCGAGAACCGCATTCCCTATCTGGGCATCTGCCTGGGTATGCAGGTCGCGGTCATCGAGTACGCGCGCAGCGTCTGCGGGCTCGAGGCGGCGAACAGCACCGAGTTCAATCCGCAGACGCCGCATCCGGTGATCGCGCTGGTCACCGAATGGCGCGATGCGCAGGGGCGCATGCACATGCGCACGCTGGAGTCGAACAAGGGTGGCACGATGCGCCTGGGCTCGCAGGCCTGCCGGCTCAAGGCCGGATCGAGGTCGCGCGCGCTGTACAACGCGGAAGTCATCGTCGAGCGCCACCGCCACCGCTTCGAGTTCAACAACAACTACAAGGACCGGCTGAGCGCCGGCGGCCTGGACATCGTCGCCGAGTCGGTCGAGAACGAGCTCGTCGAGATGATCGAGCTGCCGGGGCATCCGTTCTTCATCGGCTGCCAGTTCCATCCGGAATTCACGTCGACCCCGCGCGACGGGCATCCGCTGTTCGAGGGTTTCGTGCGCGCCGCGCGCGAGCACCACCTGGCCCATCAGCCCGGCGCCGACGCGCCGGCGGCGCAGGCGAAAGTCGCATGAAGCTGCTCGGACGCGAGATCGGCGGCCTGCATCCGCTCTTTCTGATCGCCGGGCCCGACACGCTGGAGTCGCAGCAGCTTGCGCTCGAGGTTGCCGGCCACATCAAGCCGATCGCCGAGAAGCTCGGCATCCTCTACATCTTCAAGGGCTCCTTCGACAAGGCCAACCGCTCCTCGCACAAGAGCTATCGCGGTCCGGGCTTGGAAGCGGGCCTGAGGATCATGGAGGCGGTGCAGAAGCAGATCGGCGTGCCGGTGCTCACCGACGTGCACGAGGACACGCCGCTGGCCGAAGTCGCCGCGGTCATCGACGTGATCCAGACGCCGGCGTTCCTGTGCCGGCAGACCAACTTCATGCAGAAGGTCGCCCGCACCGGGCGGCCGATCAACGTGAAGAAGGGCCAGTTCATGTCGCCCTGGGAAATGGGCAATGTCATCGAAAAGATGACGGCCGTCTCGCCGCGTCCCGCGGGCGCCTCGGCGCCCGGAACCGAACAGCCCGGTAACGAACAGCCCGGTAACGAACAGTGTTTCCTCCTGTGCGAGCGCGGCTTCACGTTCGGCTACAACAACCTGGTCGCCGACATGCGCGGTCTGGCGATCATGCGCCGCTACGCGCCGGTCGTGTTCGACGCGACGCACACGGTGCAGCTGCCCGGCGGCCTGGGCAGCGCCTCCGGCGGCATGCGCGAGATGATCCCGGTGCTTGCGCGCGCGGCGGTCGGCGCCGGCGTGGCCGGCGTGTTCATGGAGACGCACCCCGATCCCGATTCCGCGCTCTGCGACGGCCCCAATTCGCTGCCGCTCAAGCACATCGAAGCGCTGCTGACGACGCTGGTCGAGCTCGACCGCGTGGTCAAGGGCAGCGGTTTGTTGGAAGAACGACTGTCCGCAGATGAACGCAAATGAACGCGGACGCTATTCGCTGGTGCGTGTGTCCGCGGTCATCTGTGGAATCCGTGTGGGTCTGACAAGGAAACGATAAGAAAGATGTCTGCGATTCAAAGCGTCACCGCCCTCGAAATCATCGACTCGCGCGGCAACCCCACGGTGGAAGCCGTCGTCGAGCTGGCCTCTGGCGCGAGCGGCCGCGCCGCGGCACCATCGGGCGCCTCCACCGGCACGCGCGAAGCCGTGGAGCTGCGTGACGGTGCACCGGTCAAGGGCCGGGCGCGTTACGCCGGCAAAGGCGTACAGAAGGCGGTCAGGAACGTCGAGACCGAGATCGCCAAGGCGGTGATCGGTCTGGATGCGCAGGACCAAGCTGCGGTCGACCGCACGATGATCGCCCTCGACGGCACCGAGAACAAGGCCAGGCTCGGCGCCAATGCGATTCTGGCGGTGTCGCTGGCGACCGCGAAGGCGGCGGCCGACGAGAAGCGCATCCCGCTGTTCCGCCATCTCGGCGGCATCTCGAACGTGACACTGCCGGTGCCGATGATGAACGTCATCAACGGCGGTGCGCATGCGGACAACAACGTCGACATCCAGGAGTTCATGATCCTGCCGGCCGGTGCGCCGAGCTTCTCCGAGGCGCTGCGCTACGGCGCCGAGGTGTTCCACATGCTCAAGAAGGTGCTCAAGGACCGCAAGCTCAACACTGCCGTCGGCGACGAGGGCGGCTTTGCGCCCGACCTGCCGTCGAACGCAGCGGCGCTCGACTGCCTGCTGGAAGCGATCGAGAAGGCGGGCTACAAGGCGGGCAAGGACATCTGGCTCGGTCTCGACGTTGCGTCGTCGGAGTTCTTCGAGAAGGGCAAATACCACCTGCATGGCGAGGGCCGCTCGTTCAGCCCGGAGGAGTTCGCCGATTTTCTCGCCGGGCTGTGCGCGAAGTATCCGATCGTCTCGATCGAGGACGGCTGTGCCGAGAACGACTGGAAGGGCTGGAAGACGCTGACCGGCAAGCTCGGCGGCAAGGTGCAGCTGGTCGGCGACGACTTGTTCGTGACCAACACCAAGATCCTCGCCGAAGGCATCGCCAAGGGCATCGCCAACTCGATCCTGATCAAGCCCAACCAGATCGGCACGCTGACCGAAACGCTGGACGCGATCCAGATGGCCACCGACGCCGGCTACTCCAGCGTCGTCTCGCACCGCTCGGGTGAAACCGAGGACGCGACGATCGCCGATATCGCCGTCGGCACGGCGGCGACACAGATCAAGACCGGCTCGCTGTGCCGCTCGGACCGCATGGCCAAGTACAACCAGCTGCTGCGGATCGAGCGCGCGCTGGGTGCGCGCGCGCGCTATCCCGGTACAGCGGCGTTCCCGGTCGCGCTCTAGCCAGCCCATGGAACACCGCGTCGGTATCGCCATCCTCGGAGCCCTGCTGCTGTTGCTACAGTGGCGCCTGTGGATCGCCGACGGCGGTATCGCGCACACGCACCGGCTCAGGCAGGAAGCGCGGGCGCTCGAGGCGCAGAACGAATCGCTGCGCGCGCGTAACGCCGCGCTCGACGCCGAAGTGCGCGATCTCGGCGAAGGCCGCGCCGCCATCGAGGCCCGTGCACGCACGACGCTGGGGATGATCAAGCAGGGCGAGACGTTCTATCTCGTGGTGAATCCGTAGCGCCCCACGCCGTGTCGCAAACCGCTCGCTACTGGGCCGTGGTTCCTGCCGCCGGCGGCGGTACGCGCATGGGCCTGAGCCGGCCGAAGCAGTATCTGCCGCTGCGCGGACGCGCGCTCCTGGAGTGGAGCGTCGCGCCGTTCCTCGACCTCGACTGGATCGACGGCGTCGTGCTGGTGCTCGCGCGCAGCGACGCCGAGTTCGCGCGCCTGCCGCTGGCGCGGCATCCGCGCATCGTCACCGCCATCGGCGGCACCGCGCGCGCCGAATCGGTGCTCGCGGGGCTCTCCGCCGTAGCCGAGCGCACGCGCGCTTTCCGCGACGTGCGCGTGCTGGTGCACGACGCGGCGCGACCGTGCGTGACCTATGCCGAGATCGAGCGCCTGCAGGACGAGGCCGACGACCGCAGTGGCGGTCTGCTGGCGCTGCCGGTCACCGACACGCTCAAGCGCGGCCAGCAAGGCCGTGTGGCCGAGACCGTCGACCGCGCGTTTTACTGGCGCGCGCAGACACCGCAGCTGTTCCGGCTCGACCTGCTGATGGCGGCGCTACGGGACTGCGCGGAGCACGGACTGGAAATCACCGACGAATCGGGCGCGATGGAGCGCGCCGGCTACAGGCCGCGGCTGGTCCGCGGCCTCGAATCGAACATCAAGGTCACCTATCCCGAGGATCTGCGTCTGGCGGAGTTCTGGCTGGCGCAGCAGGAGATGCAGCCTTGAGCCTGCGCATCGGCCACGGCTTCGACACGCACCGCCTCGAGCCCGGCGACGGCGTCATGCTCGGCGGCGTGCGCATCGCCTGTCCGTACCGCATCGTCGCCCATTCGGACGGCGACGTGCTGATCCACGCGCTGTGCGACGCGCTGCTCGGCGCCATCGCCGGCGGTGACATCGGCCGGCTGTTCCCGGACAGCGATCCGCAGTACCGCGGTGTCGACAGCCGGCGGCTGTTGGCCGAAGTGATGCGGCGTGTCGGCGCTGCCGGCTATCGCGTCGTCAACGCGGACATGAGTCTCATCGCGCAGGTGCCCCGGGTTGCCGCGCATGTTGCGGCGATGCGCGCGGTGCTGGCGGCGGATCTCGGCGTCGACCAATCCTGCGTCAACGTCAAGGCGACGACCAACGAGGGCATGGACGCGATCGGTCGCGGCGAAGGTCTGGCGGCGCACGCCGTCGTGCTCGTGCAGCGCTGACGCGCGGTTGTTTTGCGGGCGTCTGGGGGAATACACTCAGCCGATGCTGGATATCGTTCTGCCGAGCCCCGAACGCAAGGCGAATCGCGATCGTCGCGAGAGCCGCCGCGACACCCGCGAAGCGATTCTCGGCTGCGCCGAGGAGCTCCTGCAGCGGCGTGGCTTCGGCGGCTTCGCCTACCAGCACATCGCCGTACAGCTCGGCATCCGCAACGCGGCGATCCACTATCACTTCCCGTCGAAGGAAGATCTCGGCGTGGCGCTGATCAAGCGTTACCGCGAGCGTTTCCGCAACTGGGCCGCGATGCTGCCGCCGGGCGACGCATGGACACGCCTGCAGGCCTACTTCGCGACCTACCTCGACTACTTCAGCGATCTGCCGGAGGGCGACGACTGCCGGCTCTGTCCGGGCGGCGCACTGGCCGCCGAGTTCTGCGCGCTGCCGGAGGCGATGCGTCTGGAGGTCCGCCTGCTGATGCGCGAGGTGCACAGCTGGCTCGCCGGCACGCTCGAGCAGGGGCGCCGCGAGGGTGCGCTGCGTTTCAACGGCGACGCCTTGGACAAGGCGGTTGAAATCGGTGCGGCGCTGCAGGGCGGCCTGCAGATCGCGCGGCTCACCGGGGCGAAACGCTTCGGGCAGCTGATCGACCAGCTCGCGCTGGAGCTCGCGCAGGCGCGCGACGGCCGCGATCCGCTGCCTTAGTCAGGTCCGCTGTCGTTCGCTGTGCGTTCGATGCACCCGGTCGGGCTTCAGCCCGGCTCGCCGCAAGCCCGACCGCAGCGTCCTAGCTAGGCCGTGCGCAGCAGCACGTAGACGGCGCCGGTGCCGCCGTCGACCGGACGCGCGCTGCAGTAGGCCAGCACGTCCTTGCGGCGGCGCAGCCAGCTGTCGAGCAGCAGCTTGAGCACCGGTCCGCTGTTGGGCGAGCGGTTGCCCTTGCCGTGGATCACGCGGACGCAGCGGCGATCCGCGTTGTGCGCATCGTCGAGGAAGCGGGTCAGCGCGCGTCGCGCCTGCTCGCGGTTACAGCCATGCAGGTCCAGCTCGCCGTCGAGGCGGTAGTGGCCGCGGCGCAGCCGGCGCAGCACGCCGTCCTGCACGCCTTGCGCCCGATACTGCAGCGTCTCGCCGTGCTCCAGCAGCTCCGGATCGGGCTCGAGCAGCATCTCGCGCAGGACTTCCAGATCGTCGGCCTCGCGACTGCGCGCGCGCGGCTCCGGACGGCTGCGCGCCAGGACTGCGCGCGCCGGCGGCGCAATCGGCCGCACATCGCGTGTCGCCTGCCGGAACAGCGCCAGATCGTCTTCGTCCACGGCATGCGTCGCGTGCGAGCCGTGGTCCGTGGCGCCGGATTTCGGTCCGTTTCTGCCCACGATGTCCTGTTCAAGTCGGGGAGTGCAGCTAAACTTACGCGAACACGATTCCCGCCTCAATGAAAATCCTGCTTTCGAACGACGACGGCTGCATGGCTCCCGGCCTGGTGTGCCTGCGCGATCATCTGCGCACGCGCCATCAGGTCACGGTCGTGGCCCCGGACCGCAATCGCAGCGGCGCCAGCAATTCGCTGACGCTGCTCAACCCGCTGCGTGTGCAGCAGCATGCCGACGGCACGCTGTGCGTCGATGGCACGCCGACCGACTGCGTGCACCTGGCGCTGACGGGTCTGCTCGACGATCAGCCGGACATGGTCGTCTCCGGCATCAATGCCGGCGCCAATCTGGGCGACGACACGCTCTACTCCGGCACGGTCGCGGCGGCGATGGAGGGCCGGCACCTCGGTTATTCGGCGATCGCGATCTCGAGCGTGGCGATCTCGCCCCGGCACTTCGACACCGCGGCGCGCGTGGCGCTGCGTCTGATCGAGCGCCTCGAGGCCGCGCCGCTGCCGGGCGACACGATCCTCAACGTCAACGTTCCGGACGTGCCGTGGGACGCGCTGGCCGGCTTCGAAGTCACGCGACTGGGCAACCGGCATCGTTCGGAAGAGGTGTTCGAGTCGCGCGACCCGCGCGGCCGCACGATTTACTGGATCGGCGCCGCCGGCGCCGAGGCGGATTGCGGACCGGGCACCGACTTCCACGCGATCGCGCGCAACCGTGTCGCGATCACGCCGCTGCTCGTCGACCTGACCCGCTATGCCGCGCTCGAGCAGCTCGGCGCCTGGGCCAGGGCACTATGACGCCACTGCGCCATCCGCGTCCGCCGCCGGCGCCGTCCGCCGCGGTCAACGCAAGGCAGCGCCTGCTCGAGGAACTGCGGCGCCAGGGCATCGACGATGCACGCGTGCTCGCGGCGATCACCAAGGTGCCGCGCCATGCGTTCGTCGATGACGCGCTGAAGAATCGCGCATACGAAAACAATGCGCTGCCGATCGGCCACGCACAGACGATCTCGCAGCCCTACGTCGTCGCGCTGATGACGCAGGCGCTGCTCAAAGGGCGCAAGCCGCAGCGCGTGCTGGAGATCGGCACCGGCTCCGGCTACCAGACCGCAGTGCTCGCCGAGCTCGTGCCGACGGTGTTCACCGTCGAGCGGATCAAGCCGCTGTCCGAGCAGGCGCGGCGCCGGCTCGCTGACTTGCACTACCGCAACATCCATTTCGGCTACGCCGACGGCATCGGCGGCTGGCTGCCGTATGCGCCCTACGACGGCATCCTGGTCACCGCCGGCAGCGACTCGGTGCCGGCGGCGCTGATCCAGCAGCTGGCGCCGTCCGGGCGTCTGATCATTCCTGTCGGTCCGCAGGGCGCGCAGTCGCTGACGATGATCGAGCGGCGCGGCGCCGGCGTGCGCGAGCAGAGCCTGGGCCGCGTGAGCTTCGTGCCGCTGCTGCCCGGCAAGGCCTGAGCCGTGCGCGTCTTCAGCCGCCTCTACGACTGGATGATGAGCGCGTCGCGGCATCCGCACGCGAGCTGGTATCTGGGCGCGGTCAGCGTCGCCGAATCGGCGTTCTTTCCGCTGCCGCCCGACATCATGCTCGCGCCGATGACACTGTCGCGTCCGCGCGACTGGCTGTTCCTGGCGGCGCTGACGACGCTAAGCTCCGTCGCCGGCGGACTGCTCGGTTACCTGATCGGGTACTTTCTGCTCGACGCCGCGTTGCCGCTGATCGAGCGCTGGGGTTACCTCGACGCCTACGCCGCCGCCGTGGAGTGGTTCGAGCGCTATGGATTCTGGGCGATCTTCGCAGCCGGCTTTACGCCGATCCCATACAAGGTGTTCACGATCTCGGCGGGCGCCATGCAGATGGGGCTGCTGCCGTTCGTGTTCGGCTCGCTGGTCGGCCGCGGCGGCCGGTTCTTTCTCGTCGCGGCGCTGGTCCGCGCGCTCGGGCCGCGTGTCGAGCGACATCTGCGTCAATACGTCGACGTGATCGGCTGGGGCGTGCTGCTGCTGCTGATCGTCGGCCTGTGGGTGTGGCGCGGCTGAGCGTCGGGCCGGTGGCGGCGCTCGCGCTGGCCGCGCTGAGCGCCGGCTGTGCCGGCTGGTCGAGCTGGGAAGACGGCCGCGGCGGCGGCGGCAGCGTCAGGCCGAGCCGGCAGGTCGGTGCCGACGACTACGTCGTCGCGCGCGGCGACACGGTTTACTCGATCGCATTTCGCCACAGTCTCGACTACCGCGAGCTGGCGCAGTGGAACGGTATCGGCTCCGATTATCTGATCCATCCGGGCCAGGTGCTGCGGCTCAAGCCCACGGATGCTGCACAGACAGTGCCGCGCAGCGGGCGGCCGGCAGCGCCGGCGCGGCCGCCGGCGGTCGCCACGGCGCCGCCGGTCACGACCGGCTCTGCTCCCGCGGCCAGTGCGTCACGCGGCGCAGCGGAAGCGGTCGCGGCCGGCTACGAATGGGTGTGGCCGACATCGGGCAGCATCGTGCGCGACTTCGGCGACGGCGGCAGCCGCGGCGTCGACTTCGCCGGGCGCGACGGTCAGCCGGTGTTCGCCGCTGCGCCGGGCCGCGTCGTCTACAGCGGCAACGCGCTGAAAGGTTACGGCGAGCTGATCATCATCAAGCACGACGAGGTGTATCTGTCGGCCTACGGCTATAACCGCTCGCGTCACGTAAAGGAAGGCGACGTCGTTACCGCCGGCCAGCCGATCGCCGAGATGGGGCGAGGCCCGGAGAACAAGCCGCTGCTGCACTTCGAGATTCGTCGCAAAGGTAAACCGATCGATCCCGCCACCAAGCTGCCGGCCGGTTCGACGGCGCGCACCGACTAGCCGCCGAGCGCGTGTCAATCGGGATCACTACCCAGTTTCGTGACGCGGCCTTTCAAGGCGATACGCGCCGCAAACAGCGTTTGTTGACGCTCGAAAACCCGCTTGTTATAAAGCGCCGCAACCCACATGCCGACATAGCTTTGCGGCCGTTCGCCTGCACGAACGCAGCCGCAGGGTCAGCATGAATAGAAGCGGCATGCAGCACGTCGCACGCGGGGTAGCAGAGTTACGTCACACGCAGTCCAACGCCGGTACTCCAATACGCCTAGGGTTGTCATCCGGTTCGTAGCCACTTACTGAGGGGACGCTATTGATGAACAAGACTGACTTGATTAACGCGATCGCCGACAAGTCCGAGCTGTCGAAAGCGGACGCAGGTCGTGCGGTCGACGCCTTCTTCGAGGTCGTCGGCAAAGCGCTCAAGAAGAAGGACAAGGTTTCGCTCGTGGGCTTCGGCACGTTCATGGTGCGCGAGCGCGCCGCGCGTCAGGGACGCAACCCCAAGACCGGTGTACCGATCAAGATCAAGGCGAGCAAAACGCCCGCTTTCAAGGCTGGCAAGGCCCTCAAGGACATGATAAAGTAAGCGTCTTTGCTGGTCCCGGGGTCGCGTGGAAGACTCGGCACCGCCGATGACAATCAGGGTGCTTAGCTCAGCGGGTAGAGCGTCGCCCTTACAAGGCGAATGTCGGCGGTTCGAGCCCGTCAGCACCCACCAAAGTTTCTGGAAACCGCGGCATGGATGCCGCGTGCCGTCATCAGGGATGTAGATACAGCGGAGCGGTAGTTCAGTTGGTTAGAATACCGGCCTGTCACGCCGGGGGTCGCGGGTTCGAGCCCCGTCCGCTCCGCCACGAACTGTAAATGAAGGGCGCCCTCGCGGCGCTCTTCGTTTTGCTGCGCCCGCTGTTCGGCGCGCTCCACCGGCGACAGCTCCTGGAGCGCACCGCCAGCCCCCGTAGACCAGACGCAATCGCCGCGCCGCGCCCGGCCGTCCACCGATCCTCATCGGCCGCTTGATGGCTGCGCTGCTCGCGCAGCAGTGGGCAGCGCGCCTCGCGCTGCTGGCGCCGGTGCTATTGACGCCGGCACCGCACCGGGGCATAAACGGGCACAGCGGAATCGAACATCGCGGCGTTCGCGCCCTGGCTCGTCGGCGGCGCGCTCCGGCGCAATTCCCTTCGAGCGTGCATACAGCTACGCGTTCTACGGCGTCGCGCCGGGTTGGCAGACGCAGCCGTAGGATCCGAACGAATCGGGACGCGGGGGACCGTATTCTGTCGGCGGATGTCTGACTTCCGCCGCGGTCGTCCGCGAGGGTGCGAGTGCGCGCGATCCCCACGCAGCGCTGCGGCGTGATCCCGACCGCAGCGGCCGGGCGACCGACAACGAGGAGACGGAGGAGATGATGCATCTGATCTGCACTTGGCCGCGGCCGATCGAGCACCGCGACGACGAGGCGCGCGGCCGTGGGTGAGCGCATCCATGTACCGGCGGCGCGCGCCGGCGGCCTCATGCTGCTGTGCGCCGCCGTCTTCGCGCCGGCGCTCGCGTTCGCCCAGTCCGATCCGGTCGAGCGTGCGATCGGTACGGTGGAACAGACGCAGCGCGCCGCGGTGCAATCGCAGCAGCGCGTCGACCGGCTGGACGATCAGACGCGGCAGATGCTCGAGCGCTATCGCGCCGCGCTGTGGCAGGCGCAGCAGCTCGAGGTCTACACCGCGCAGATCGAGGAGCTGGCGCAGGCACAGGCCGGCGACCGCGAGTCGCTGAGCCGGCAGCTCGAGGAGATGGAGCGCGTCGAGCGCGAGCTGCTGCCGCTGATGCTGCGCATGATCGAGAGCCTGGAGTCTTTCGTCGAGCTCGATCTGCCGTTCCTGCAGCAGGAGCGCCGCGGACGCGTCGCCGAGCTGCGGCGGATGATGGCCGACCCGGAAGTGGGAACCGCCGACCGGTTCCGCCGCATCCTCGACGCCTATCGCATCGAGATGGAGTACGGCAACGGCTTCGGCGCCGAGCGCGTGGAGATCGAAGGCCGCCTGATGGATCAATTGCGCATCGGCCGCACCGCGCTGTTCGCCGTTGCGCTCGACGCCGATTCGGCGCTGCGCTGGAACGCGCAGCGCGCGGGCTGGGATCCGCTGGATGCTCGCTACGTCGCACCGCTGCGCGAGGGGCTCAAGATCGCGCGCGAGACCGCGGCGCCGAGCCTGCTGGTGCTGCCGATGCCGACGGCGACTGCCGTGAATGCGGGAACTGCGCCATGAAGCGCGGGATCGTCGCCATCGCAATGCTCGGCGCATGCGCATGCGCACGGGCGCAGGGTACCGGGCTCGACAAGCTGCTCGAGCAGGTTCGCGAGAGCCAGTCGCAGTCCGCCCGCATCAACCAGGAACGCGAGCAGCGTTTTCTGCGCAACAAGAACGAGCAGGCGCAGCTGCTGCAGGAGGCCGAGCGGGATCTCGCCGCGGCCAAGGCGCGGGCCGACGCGGCGCGCAGCCGTTTCGACGCGCGGCAGCGCGAGATCGCCGCGCTGAAAGCGCAGCTGCAGCAGCGCGCCGGTGATTACATCCAGGTCAACGCCGCCGTGCGCCAGCTCGCCGGCGAGTTTCGCGCGGCTGCCGCCGATTCGCTGGTCACTGCGCAGTTTCCAGAGCGCATGGCGTTCCTGGAAACGCTTGCGGCGAGTCGCGATCTGCCCAGCGTCGCGGAGCTCGAGGAGCTATGGTTCACGCTGCAGCAACAGATGACCGAGGGCGGCAAGGTCGTCTCGTTTCCCGCCGAGATCGTCGACGAGGAGGGCGTGCGGAAGAATGCCGAGGTGACCCGCGTCGGCACGTTCACCGCGTTCGCCGACGGCCGCTACCTGGCGGTTACGGGCAATGGCACGCAGCTGATGGCCTTGCCGCGCCAGCCGGCGTGGCGCCTGCGCAACGTCGCCGCCGAGTTCGAGGAGAGCGACGAGCCGGTGGCGCCTGCGCTGGTCGATCCGTCGCGCGGCAGTCTGCTGCTGATCGAGGGCGAACGGCCGACGCTCGCCGAGCGCATCCGTCAAGGCGGCCTGGTCGGCTACGTGATCATCGCGATCGGCGTCGTCGGTCTGCTGCTGGCGCTGGGGCAGATGGCGTATCTGGAGGTCGTCGGCCGGCGCGTGCGCGCGCAGCTCAAGAACCTGAATCTGCCGCGCGCCGACAATCCGCTCGGCCGCGTGCTGCGCGTCTTCGGCGAGGATCCGGCCCAGCACGGTGACGATCCCGAACTGCTCGAGCTGCGTCTGTCCGAAGCGGTGCTGCGCGAGATGCCGCCGCTGGAGCGCGCGCAGTCGATCCTGCGCCTGTTCGCCGCGGCGGCGCCGCTGCTCGGGCTGCTGGGCACCGTGACCGGCATGATCGTGACGTTCCAGACGATCACCGTGTTCGGCACCGGCGATCCCAAGCTGATGGCGGACGGCATCTCGCAGGCGCTGGTCACGACCGTCGAAGGCCTTACCGTCGCCGTGCCGCTGCTGTTCATCAACGCGCTGCTCGTGACCCGCTCCCGTGCACTGGTGCAGATTCTCGACGAGCAGTCGGCAGGGCTGCTGGCGCAGCGCCTGGAGTCGCAGCGTGCTTGACGCACTCCTGCAGGTCGTGCTGTGGCCGCTGCAGCCGGTGCAGCAGTTCATGGCCGCCGGCGGCTTCGTGCTGTGGTGGATCTTCATCGCAGCCGTGGCGCTGTGGACGCTGATCCTCGAGCGCTACTGGTATTTCCGGCGCGTGTGGCCGCGCCGGCGCAGCGACGCGCGCAACGTCTGGCTCGCGCGCGGCGAGCGCCGCTCGTGGACCGCGCGGCGCATCCGTGAGGCGCTGATCTCGCAGCAGGCGGCGTCCATGAGCATGACGCTGCCGCTGATCCAGGTGCTGATCTCGCTGTGCCCGCTGCTCGGTCTGCTCGGCACCGTCACCGGCATGATCGAGGTGTTCGACGTGATGGCGCTCAAGGGCACCTCGGACGCGCGGGCGATGGCCGCCGGCGTCTCCCGGGCGACGATTCCGACGATGGCCGGCATGGTGGTCGGCCTGTCGGGATTGCTGTCGATCAACCGCTTCCGCCAGCGCGTGAAGGTCGAAACGGAGCGGCTCGGCGACGAGCTGGCGTACACATGAAAGTCCGCCGTCACGCGATCCCGCCGGAAGACACCGGCATCGATCTCACGCCGATGCTCGACGTGATCTTCATCATGCTGATCTTCTTCATCGTCACGACGACATTCGTGCGCGAAGCCGGCATCAAGGTCAACCGGCCCGCGGCGGAGACCGCGGTGAAGCAGGAGCAGAGCAACATCCTCGTGGCGATCTCGCCGGAGGGTGAGATCTGGATCGACCGCCAGCGCGTCGACATCCGCGAGCTGCGCGGGCTGATCCAGAAGCTCAAATCCGAGAACCCCGAAGCCGCGGTGATCATCCAGGCCGACCGCGATGCGCGCGCCGGCCTGCTGGTCCAGGCGATGGACCAGGCGCGGCTCGCCGGCGTGCGCGACGTCGCGGTCGCGGCGGAGCAGCCGTGACCGCCCGGCTGGTCGTGTACGCGCTGGCTCTGGCCGCCGCGCTGGCGTGGACCTGGTGGCGCACGCGCGAGCCGGCGCCGATCGAGATCGTCGTCGTGCGCGAGGGCCTGGTCGCGGTCGGCGGCGAGACCCTCGAGCTCTCGCAGCTGGGTCCGCAGATCGCCGCGCGGCTGGAGCGCAGCCCGCGCCCGCGCGTGCTCGTCGCGGTCGACGGCAACGCGCCCAGCGTCATGCTGATTCCGGTGCTCAACGCGCTGGATGCGAACGGCGTGCACGACGTCGAGGTCGTCACGATTCCCTGAGCTCAATGCGCTGGTACGTCACGCCCCTTGCCGCCCTGCTGGTCGCGCTCGCCCTGTTCATCCTGATGCAGTGGCTGATCCGGCCGCCGCAGGCGCCCGACGATCTGCGGCGGGTGCTGCCCGAAGTGGAGGTCGTGCGCCCGCAGCCGGAGCAGCCGGAGCCCGATCTGGCCAGTCCAGACTCGGCGCCACCGCCACCCCCGGCGGCGCCGCCGTCGCTGGCGCGGCCGGACCTGCCGGCGCTCAAGGTGCCGGCGATGACGGCAGTGCCGCTCGATGCCGGGCCGGTGGCGCTGCCGACTCAGCTCTCCGGCGGCGGTCTCAAGCTCGGCAGCAGCGGCGCCTTCGGCGGTTTCGCCGGCCGTGGCGGCGGTGGCGGCGGCACGGGCTATGGCACCGGCCAGGGCTTCAAGGGAGAGACGCTCATTCCCTTGTCGACTGCGCGCCCGCAGATGCCGGAATGGGCCTGCAAACAGGGCATCCACGGCTGGGTCGAGGTTCTGTTCACGGTGCTGCCGACAGGCAAGGTCACCAATGTGCGGCTGATCGATGCCGACCCGCGCGGGGTCTTCGAAGCCGCGGCAATCGAAAGCGTGGCCCAGTGGATCTACGCCTCCTATCCGAAAGCGCGCGAGGTCAAGCAGCGCGTCGAGATGGATCCGGCGGACTGCGCGTACAACTGGCGATGACGGCTACCGCCAACAGCGGCTGCAGGTCGCAGGCTGCGGGCTGTGGGACGGTTGCGTCACCTGCAACCCGCCTGCCGCAGCCCGCAGCCGCATTTCTGCTTGCGGCCTGGCTGCTGGCTTGCGCGTTTGCTGCCCGCGCCGAGCAGTACCGCAGCGAAACCCGCGAGCTGGAGCAGGTGCCGCCGGCGACGGCGCAGAAGGATCCGGAAGAGCTGCTGCGCCAGACCACCGATCCGTATGCCAAGGCGCTGCTGCTGCGCGACCTCGCCGCGCAGGCGGCGCAGAGCGGAGACGCCGGCAAGGCGGCGCGTCTGCTCGAGCAGGCGCTGGCGACCAAGGCGCTGTCCGGCATCGCCGAAGAGGCGATGCGCGAGCAGCTCGCGCAGCTGTATCTGTCCAGCGGCAACTACCGCAGGATGATCCCGCAGCTCGAAGCGCAGCTGCGCGCGGGAAATCCCGGCGTGGAAACGCTGGTGGCGCTCGGCGCCGCTTACGTCGAGGAGAAGCGCTACGCCCAGGCAGTGCCGCTGCTGCAGCGGGCGCTGCGGAGCCAGCAGGCGGCGCGCCGCCCGATCGATCCGTCGTGGCGCCGCGTGCTGGCGGCGGCGCTGCTCGCCACCGGCCGCCACCGCGAGGCGCTGCCGCAGCTGGAGCAGCTGCTCAAGGACGATCCGACGCAGCGCGAGGACTGGATGCGGCTCGCGGCGGTCCATCTCAAGGCCGGCAACAAGGCGCGCGCCGCGGCGGTGCTCGAGCTGGCCGGCCGCCTGGGGTTCCTGAAGACGGCCGAGGAGCGCTTGCGGCTGGTGCAGCTCACGGCGCAGCTCGGCGCGCCGTTCGAGGCGGCGTCGACGCTGCAGACCATGATGGAGCGCGGCGAGCTGGCCGCCAACGGCGACAACTGGACGCTGCTCGCATCGCTGTGGATCGCCGCGCGCGAAGACTCGCTGGCGCTGACCGCCCTCGAGGAGGCGATCCGCCTCGCGCCGTCGGCGCGGCTTTATCAGCAGCGCGCACAGCTGCACATGGACCGCGAGGAGTATCCGGAAGCCGTGCGCGCGCTGGAAGCCGCGATCGCGCGCGGCGCGCGCGACGCCCGTACGCTGATGGCGCTGGGACTGGCCCGCTACCAGCAGGCCGACATCGAAGGCGCGCTGCAGGCGTTTCGCGACGCACGGGGCCTGGCGTCGTCGGGCGAGCTTGCGGCGGAGTGGATCAAGTACCTGGAAAGCGGTAAGGCGCGCGAGCAGGCGCTGGCGGCCGCTGCCGAGCGCCGCCGCCGCGGCGACGAAGCGATCCGCATCGGCGGGCGGCTCGGTGGAGCGCCGATCAGCGTGGGGGCGGCGCTGCGCGCGAGCGGCGGCGCACCGGAGCGCGCCGGCGGATTGACGCCCATCGGCGCCGAGGCGCAGGGCTCCGCGGACGGCACGATCCCGCCGTGGACCGGCGGGCTGTCGCGTGCCGACTGGCCGGCGGGTTTCGAGAAGGGCGAGCGCCTGCAGGATCCGTTCGCGCAGGACCGCCCGCTGTTCACGATCACCGCCGCGAACCTTTCGCGCTACCGCGAGCGCCTCAGCGCCGGGCATCAGGCGCTGTTCGCGCGCTATTCGAGCTACAGCATGCCGGTGTACGCGACGCGCCGCAGCGTCGCCTATCCGCAGCCGATCTACGAAGCGAGCCAGGCCAACCTCGAGCGCGCCAAGCTGCTCGGCCCGGACGCGCTCTCCGGCGCGCGCCTGGGCGTGCCGTTTCCGCAGCCGCGCTCCGGCGTCGAGGTCATGTGGAACCACCGCACCCGCTACCGCGGCGATTCAGTGGAAGTGCAGACGACGCAGGCGGTCGTCGCGCCGCGCCGCGACCCGCAATACCTCAAGCAGACCGAGCGCGTGTACTTCCGCTACGGCAACATCAAGGATCCGATCGACCTGTCGCAGCAGAACATCCTGTTGTACTACCTCACCTGGTTCGGCAGGACGCGTAACGAGGTCGATTTCCTCGCGCTCATCCACGAAACCGCCAACTCGCTCGACGACAGCCGCGACATCTGGGTGCTGCCCCCGGGCATCCCGCGCATGATGCGCATCCCGCCGATCGGCTACGACCAGCCGTTTCCGGGCGCCGAGGGGCTGATGTTCATCGACATGGTGGATATGTACAACGGCGCCTTCGATCGCTACGTCTGGAAGCTCGTCGGCAAGCGCGAGTTGTACATTCCCTACAACGGGTTTCGCATCGGCGACGGCAGCCGCAAATACGCCGAGCTGCTCAAGCCCTACCACTTCGACCAGAGCCCGACGCGCTACGAGCTGCATCGCGTCTGGATCGTCGAGGCGACCGAGCGCGGAGGCCGGCGCCACAGCTTTGGCAAGCGCACCTTCTATGTCGACGAAGACAGCTGGAACGTCGTGCTGGTCGAGAACGAGGACCATTCCGGCCAGCTGTGGCGCTTCCAGGAAGGCCATCTGCTGCCGCTCTACGATATCCAGGCCGCCAACACCGCGCCGATGCTGGTCTACGACCTCAAGGATGGCCGCTATTTCGCCAGCCGGCTGTCCGCCGAGGACCGGCCGCCGGAGTACGACCTGCCGATGGGCGATGGCGACTTCCTGCCGGCCGCCGTGAAGGCGCGCTACGGCAGATAGTGCGGGCGATCACGAAAAACCGGCGCCCGCCTGCAACCATTTTCCGGATCCCTCCATCTAAGCCTCGTCCGGAGCCGATTCCGCGAGCCGGGCGCATGGAGACGGGGATATGAGCACGAGGACAGGTGTTGCCGTACTGGCGCTGGGTCTGCTCGTCGGCGGACCGGTTTGGGCCTGCGATGACACGGGCGGCGGCGAGGTCGGCGCCGGCCATTCCGCGGTTTTGGCAGATGCACTCGAGCGGCTGCGTCTGGAGCAGCGCGCGCAGATGCAGCGCTCGGCACGGACTGCCCTCGCCCAGCTCCGCTCCGAAGCGGCCACCGCGCTCGCTCAGGGCGCCGCGACCAGCGCCAGCGGCGCCGTCAAGACCGGACCGTAGCGCGCCGCGCGGACCCCGCTGCGGTCCGCAGGGTCACTCCTCGTGGGCCGGGCCGGAAGCGCCCGGCTCCGGCCTGTTCTCCAGGTGCGTGCGCATCAGGCGCGAGAGCGCCGGCATCGCCGCGGCCAGCTCCGCTTCCGCCGCGCCGCGCAGGCGCGCGTAGGCCGACTGGACCGCGGCGCTGGCCTTGCCCGCATGCGCGTCCGAGACCGCCAGCAGCGCAATCGCGGCGCGCTCGCTATGCTGTACGAGGAACGTGCCGAAATCGCGGTTCCTGGACTCGCGAAACTCGATGTAGAGCGGCTCCAGCGCCTCTACGAACTCCGGCAGCAGACGCTGCACCGCGCGGTCGACGATTCCCGGCTTCGCGGTCTTGAGCATCGCCAGTCCGGTCTTCAGACTGACGCCGCGCAAGCCGCCGCGGCTGCCGACATGGGTCTCGACCAGGCTCACCGCGTCTTTCATCACCGCGTCACGCCGATGCGGCGCCAACAACGACTCAGCCAGCGTTTTCATCCAAAGACATGCCTTTCGGAAACGACGACGACAGCGCTCCAAAGACTAGCATTTCCGCGCTCAAGACCGGTCCGTTCGAGCGCAGCTTCGCGCTGACGCGCCTGGGTGTCGGCGCCGGCGCGAGGATCATGGCGCATTCGATCGCCAACGTCTTCCGCGGCGAGATCGAGCGCAACGACGCCCACCGCGCGTTCTATCAGCGCCAGGCGCAGATCCTGGCCGACGAGCTGGGCAAGCTCAAGGGCAGCGTGATGAAGGCCGGGCAGATGCTGTCGCTGTACGGCCAGTACTTCCTGCCGGAAGAGGCGGTCACGGTGCTGTCGTCGCTGCAGGACGACACGCCGGCGGTCGACTGGAAGGTCATCGCGCCGGTGCTGGAGCGCGCGCTCGGGCGCAAGCAGCTGCGCGAGCTGGAGATCGACGAGCGTCCGCTCGCGGCGGCGTCGCTCGGACAGGTGCATCGCGCGCGCCGCCGCAGCGACGGGCTGGAGCTGTGTATCAAGGTCCAGTACCCGGGCGTCGCCGATGCGATCGAGAGCGACATCCGCACCTTGCAGCGTCTTCTGCTCGTCACGCGGCTCACGCCCAAGGGGCTCGACCTCACGCCGGTGTTCAGTGAAGTGCGCGAGATGCTGCATCGCGAGGTCGACTACGAAAGCGAGCGCCATTTCACCGAGGTGTTCGGCCAGCGCCTCGAGCACGACGAGCGCTTCGTCGTGCCGCGCGTGCTCGGCGAGTACAGCAGCGATCTGGTGCTGACGATGACCTACGAGCACGGCAAGCATGTGCGTCACGAAAGCGTGCAGGCGCTGCCGCCCCAGCGGCGCAACCGGCTCGGACATGCGTTCCTGGAAATCTTCCTGACCGAGTTCTTCCGCTGGGGGATGGTGCAGTCCGACCCGCATTTCGGAAACTACCGCATACGGATCGGCGAGAGCGGCGCGCCGGATCGCATCGTGCTGCTCGACTTCGGCGCGACGCGGGTCTTCGGCCGCGGCTTCATCGACAACTACGCCGACATCGTGCGCGGCGCGATCACGCGCGACCGCGAGACGATCCTGCGCGGCGCGCAGGCGATCGGCCTCATGCAGAACAATTTCCCGCGTTCCGTGCTCGACGCGTTCGCACAGCTGTGCGAGCTCATCGTCGAGCCGTTCAACGCACCGGACGATCCACGTACGCCGGAGCGGCTGCGCACGCCGGACGGTGCGTACCGCTGGGGCGAATCCGATCTGCCGATGCGCGCCGGCCGGGTCGCGGCGATGAACGCGCTGTCGGTCTACTTCCGCGTGCCGCCGCGCGAGATCGTGTTCCTGCACCGCCGCCTCGCCGGCGTCTTCATCATGCTCGCCACGCTGCGCGTCGAGCTCGCCGGGCGCAGCCTGCTGCAGCAGGCGCTCGCCGATGCCGGCGAGATCAGCCGGGGCTGACCGGTGCGGTGAATCCGGATGCGGTGCGGCTCGTTCCAGGGAAGATAAGGACCCGGTAGGGCGGCGCCGTTTGTTGTAGATTGGAGGCCAGCCGCTGGGCGCAAGGCGGCTTTTTCGTAGAGCACGGGAACAGGCGATGGAATTCGACGACGAACACACGTTCGACAAGCCGGCTGCGGCCGTCATGAAGATGTTTTCGGACCGCGCTTACTTCGAGCGCAAGTGCAAGGAGCTGGGGTTCACCGAAATCGAGGTGCTCGAGCACGAGAGCAGCGGCGCGAAGTTCCGCATCAAGCTGCGCTACACGACGAAGAGCGGCGAGCAGTTCCCGGATTTCGCCAGGAAGTTCCTGCCGCAGGTTGCCGTCGTGACGCAGCAGGACACCTGGGATCTGCAGCGCATGACCGGCCGTCTCGAGGTCGAGATCAAGGGCGCGCCGGTCAAGGTCGCCTGCGACATGGCGCTCAAGGACAGAGGCGCCGGCAGCGCCAACGAGCTGAAGTGGACGGTCACCAGCGGCATCCCGCTGCTCGGCGGCAAGCTCGAGCAGGTCATAGCCGACGTCATCCGCTCGAAGGCGGCCAATGACGTCGCGACGACGCGGCGCATCCTGCAGGATTATTGAGCATCTTTTTTGCGCATTCCATATACGTTACGCACACCATGACTCCTCGGGACGAGCCGCAGGACCAAAAGCCGCCGACGCTCTGGCAAGCGATTGCCAGCGTCGCTGCGTCGTTCTTCGGCGTGCAGAGCTCGAGGGCGCGCCGGCGCGATTTCACGAAGGGCAGGCCATTGCATTTCATCGTCATCGGCCTGCTGATGACGGCGGTCTTCATCGCCGTCGTCGTGCTCGCCGTGCGTATCGCGCTCAAGAGCGCCGGCATGTAGCGGCGCGTTTGGGAAAAGTCCTAGTTGTGACGGCCCGGTTCCGGTCAGATGATCGGTGTCCGCTTGTGTCAACCAGGGACCGCGACATGGGAGCGGGCGGCACGCAGAACGCGCTGCGGCAGCGGGTCTGGGCCGCCGCCCTGGCCGCCGGCGACGGGCTGCGCCTGCGCGACGTGACGACTGCGCATGACGGCGTTGCGGTGCCCAAGCAGTACTGCTCGCTGTGGGGCGACCGCAGTCTGCTGGAGACCGCGCTCGTGCGCGCGCAGCGCGTCGTCGCGCGCGAGCGGGTCTGCACGATCGTCGCGGCGCAGCATCGGCAGTGGTGGAAAGACCTGCTGTGGCCGCTGCGCGCGAGCAACACGATCGTGCACCCGGTCGATCGCGGCACCGGCGTGAGCGTGCTGCAGGCCGTGCTGCACATCCTCGAGCGGGATCCGGACGCGCGCATCCTGCTGCTGCCGGCGGACCACCATGTCGAGCAGGAACCGGTCCTGACGCAGGCGATACGATCCGCGCTGGCGTACGCGTCGGCGCACGACGACGCCGTCGTGCTGCTCGGGCTCAAGCCGGAGGATGCCGACACCGACACCGAGCTCGGCTACATCGTACCGGGACCCGCCGTCGAGCCCGGTGCGCTCACGGTCGACGAGTTCGTCGAGAAACCGTCGCCGGTGCGCGCCGCCAGCCTGGTGCTGCGGGGCGCGCTGTGGAACGCATTCATCGTCGCGGCCAGCGGCCGCGCCCTGCTGCAGCTGTACGCGCACCGCCACGGCGACGCCGTCAAGGCCATGCGCGAACTCAGGGACCGGGCCGCGGCCGCGGGCGACGGCGACGCCGCCGGTGTCGTCGCCGCCTTCGTTGAGCTGCCGGTGATCGACTTTTCCCGCGACGTGCTGCAGGGTGCCGAGCGGCGCCTGCGCGTCCTGCCGGTGCCCTGCTGCGGCTGGATCGACATCGGCACGCCGCACACGCTGGCCAAGGCCGTCGGCCGTGCCGGCGCGGCGCAGCCGCCGGTGCCGCCCGAGCGGCACGCCGTCATCAACCTGGCGCAGCGGTATCAGACGCTCGCCGGCTGACGCGCCGCAGGCTGAAGCGCAGTTTCATCCGCG
>JBFMCQ010000003.1:0-113024 GCA_040754295.1 Pseudomonadota bacterium
GCTGGTGAGTTGTGCTCTCGACATCGTGCACGGCTCTCGTGTATCACCAATAGAGCCGCCGGGGGGCGGAGCGCCGGCGGAGGCGGCGGACTTGAGGTGACGACGATCCTGGCCGTAGGGGCGGTTGTTGTGACACTGCTGACCGTGGGCGCGACCTGGTATTGGCGCCGGCGGCTGCGCAGCGCGCTCGCGGCGCGCGCTGCGGTCGCGCCGCCGGAAGAGCGCGCGCGCGAGCGCGAGCGCATCGCGGCCGAGGAGCGCGCCAAGATCTTCCGCGATCTGCACGACGACATCGGCGTCAAGCTGCTGGCGCTGCTGCACACGGTCAACGACGTGCGTCAGGCCGACCTGGTGCGCTCCATCATTTACGACCTGCGTGATATCGTCTCGCGATCGCGGCGGCCTCCGGGAACCCTGCTGGAGGTGCTCGCCCAGATCCGCGACGAGATGGAGCAGCGGCTCGAAGCCTTCGGCGTGAGCCTGGGCTGGCGCCAGGACGCGGCGACGCCGGATGTGACGGTCACGGGGCCGAGTGCGCTCAACCTGTTCCGGATCATGCGCGAGGCGGTGACCAATGCGGTCCGGCACGCGCGCGCGCGTGTGATCAACGTCGACATCGGCTGCCGCGAAGGCCGCCTGGTCTTCGAGATCGCCAACGACGTCGGCGGCTCCCTGCGGGCGACGGCGGCGGGGACGGGGACATTGGGAATGAGAGAGCGGGCGGCTTCGCTGGGGGGCAGCGTGAGCTGGACCGAAGAGCCGTCGGGCGGCATGAAAGTGGTGCTGGAGGTTCCCTTGAACTCATTGAAGGCAGCGGCTCCATGAAACCGGTCGAGCGTGCGCTGGTCGTCGAGGACGTCACCTCGGCGGCCGCGTGGCTGTCGGGTCTGCTCCAGGACGTGTTCGGCTGCGAGATTTACGTGGCCGCATCGGTGCGCGAAGGCCGGCGCAAGCTATCGATGTACCAGCCGGATCTGGTGCTGGTCGATCTCGGTCTGCCGGACGGCTCGGGCATCGAGCTGCTGCGCTTCGCCGCGCAGCAGTTTCCCGAGTGCCTGCGTGTGGTGACGACGATCTACGCCGACGACGAACACCTGTTCGCGGCGCTGCGTGCCGGTGTGCAGGGCTATCTGCTCAAGGACGAGCCCGACGCCAAAGTGCGGCGCGCACTGCTGAGCATCGCCGACGGCGAGCCGCCGCTGTCGTCGCTGGTCGCGCAGCGCATGCTTGCCGCGTTCGGCGCGCCGGCACCGCAAGGCGGCACCGAGGAGGACGAGGCGCTGTCGCCGCGCGAGCGCGAAGTGCTGATGCTGATCGCCAAGGGCATGCGCCTGCCGGAAGTCGCCGAGATGCTCGGCATCAGCCGCAATACCGCGGCCGGCTACATCAAATCCGTGTACCGCAAGCTCGGCGTGTCGTCGCGCGCGGAAGCGGCGCTCAAGGCGGCGAATCTCGGGCTGGTTTGAAGGCACCATTGCTGGCGGCCCTGCCATGAACGTTTCCGCCGAGCCCGCCTTCGTCTTCCCGGAGCCGCCGCCGGCGCGCGAGCCGCTACGCGGCGCGATCTCCGCGCATTTTCTCGCCGACGAGACGCAGCTGATCAACCGCCTGCTCGCGGTCGCCGAGCTGCCGGCGCCGCAGTCGCAAGCGGTGGTTTCGCGCGCCGCGGACTGGGTCGCGCGCGTGCGCCGGCTGCGCGACGAGCAGTCGCCGCTCGACGCGTTCATGCGGCAGTACGACCTGTCGTCCGAGGAAGGCGTGCTGCTGATGTGCCTCGCCGAGGCGCTGCTGCGCATCCCCGACGACGACACCGCCGAGAAGCTGATCGCCGACAAACTCGCGAGCGCAGACTGGGAGGCCCATCTGGGCGAGTCCGATTCGCTGTTCGTCAACGCCTCGACCTGGGGCCTGATGCTGACCGGGCGCATCGTCAGGCTGTCACCCGAGACCACCGGCAACTTGCGCGCCGCGATCAACCGCATGATCGGCCGCTCCACCGAGCCGGTGATCCGGCTCGCGATCCGCCAGGCGATGCGGCTGATGGGCTCGCAGTTCGTCATGGGGCGCACGATCCGCGAGGCACTGCGCAATGCGCGCTCGCGCGAGCATCGGCACGACCTCCATTCCTTCGACATGCTCGGCGAGGCCGCGCTGACCGCGGGCGACGCGCGGCGCTATTTCGATGCCTACGCCGCGGCGATCGACGCGATCGGCGCCCATGCGGCGGCGACCCGCGAATCCGATGTATTCCGCCGCCCCGGCGTCTCGGTGAAACTCTCCGCGCTGCACCCGCGTTACGAGCCCGCGCAGCGCGCGCGTGTGCTCGCCGAGCTGCGGCCGCGCCTGCTGCAGCTGGTGCAGCGGGCGCGCGCGCAGAACATCGGCCTGACCGTGGATGCAGAGGAGTCGGACCGTCTGGAGCTGTCGCTGGACGTGTTCGACGCCGTGCTGTCGGATCCGTTGCTCGCCGGCTGGGAGGGCTTCGGCCTCGCCGTGCAGGCGTTCCAGAAACGCGGCCTGTTCGTCGTCGAATGGCTGGAGGCGCGCGCGCGTGCCCTCGGCCGGCGCATCCCGGTGCGGCTGGTCAAGGGCGCGTACTGGGACAGCGAGGTCAAGCGCGCGCAGGAGCAGGGGCTCTCCGGTTATCCCGTATTCACGCGCAAGCTCAACACCGACGTCGCCTATCTCGCCTGCGCGCGCCGTCTGCTCGCCGCGCGCGATGCGTTCTATCCGATGCTGGCGACGCACAATGCGCATACCATCGCCGCCGTGCGCGCGTATGCGGGCGACGAGCGCGGCTACGAGCTGCAGCGGCTGCACGGCATGGGCGCGGCGCTGTACCGCGTCGTCGGCGCGGATCTGCCGGTGCCGTGCCGCGTCTATGCGCCGGTCGGCTCGCACGAGGATCTACTGCCGTATCTGGTGCGCCGCCTGCTGGAGAACGGCGCCAACACCTCGTTCGTCAACCGCATCTTCGACGAGCAGGTGCCGCCGGAGCAGCTCGTCGCCGACCCGGTGACGGCGGTCGCCGCGCTCGCGGTCAAGCCCAACCCGAGCCTGCCGCTGCCCGCCGATCTGTACGGCGCGACGCGGCGCAACTCCGCCGGCATCGATCTCGCGGACGAGCGGGCGAGCGTCGCGCTGCGCCGTGCGCTGGGTGCTGCCGAGGTACCACGGCGCGCGCTATCGCTGCTCGCGGACGGCGCCGCGCCGCCGGGCCCGCTGCTGCCGATCAGCGAGCCGGCCGATCGCCGGCGCCACCTCGGCGAGTGGGTCGCCTGCCCGCCGCAGCACGGCGGCGCGATCGTCGCCGCGGCGTGCGCCGCACAGCCGCGCTGGAACGCCGCCCACGTCGATCAGCGCGCAGCGATCCTCGAGCGCGCCTCCGACCGCTTCGAAGCAGAGCGCGCAGCCTTGATGCGCCTGCTCGTGCGCGAGGCCGGCAAGACGCTTGCGGATGCGCTCTCCGAGGTGCGCGAGGCCGTCGACTTCCTGCGCTACTACGCGGTGGCCGCTCGCCGGCTGATGGCGCATCCCGAAGTGCTGCCGGGGCCGACGGGCGAACACAACGAGCTGCAGCTGCACGGCCGCGGCGTCTTCGTCTGCATCTCGCCGTGGAACTTCCCGCTGGCGATCTTCACCGGCCAGATCGCGGCGGCGCTGGTCACCGGCAACGCCGTCGTCGCCAAGCCGGCCGAGCAGACCAATCTGGTGGCGATGCACGCGGTGCGGCTGCTGCACGAGGCCGGCGTGCCGCGCGAGGTGCTGCAGCTCGCGCTCGGCGCCGGCGAGCTCGGCGCGGCACTGGTGGCGGATCGGCGCGTCGCCGGCGTCGCCTTCACCGGCTCGATCGAAGTCGCGCAGGCGATCAACCGCGCGCTTGCGGCGCGTGACGGTGCGATCGGCACGCTGATCGCCGAAACCGGTGGCCAGAACGCGATGATCGTCGACTCCTCGGCGCTGCCCGAGCAGGTCGTGCGCGACGTGATTCAGTCGGCCTTTCTGTCCGCGGGACAGCGCTGTTCGGCACTGCGCGTGCTCTATCTGCAGCAGGACATCGCCGACAAGCTGATCCGCATGCTCGCAGGCGCGATGCGCGAACTCGTCGTCGGCGACCCGGCGTGGCTGTCGACCGACGTCGGGCCGGTCATCGACGCCGAGGCGCAGGCGCGGCTCGAGGCGCACGCCGCGGAGATCCAGCGCCTCGGCCGGCCGATCGAGCGTCTGGCACTGCCGGCGGCCTGTGCGCATGGCACCTACTTCACGCCCTGCGCGGTCGAGATCGAGCGCATCGAGCAGCTGCGCGCGGAGAACTTCGGCCCGATGCTGCACGTGATCCGCTACGACGCCGCGGCGCTGGAAAGCATCGTCGATGCGATCAACGCCAGCGGCTACGGGCTGACGCTGGGCATCCATTCGCGCATCGAGTCGACCTGGCGGCGCGTGCAGGCGCGCGCGCGCGTCGGCAACTGCTACGTCAACCGCGGCATGACCGGCGCAGTCGTCGGCGTGCAGCCGTTCGGCGGCGAAGGGCTTTCCGGCACCGGCCCCAAGGCCGGCGGCCCGCATTACCTGCTGCGCTTCGTGACCGAGCGCACGCTCACCGTCAACACAGCCGCCGTCGGCGGCAACGCGCGGCTGCTGGCGCAGAGCGGGTGAGGGGTACGAGCCGGTTCAATCAGTGCGCGATCCGACACCAGCCCTCGGCGTCGCAGCGGTGCGTTACAGATCGGCGGCGCGCGGCAGCTCGGGTAGCGCCAGCGAGCAGTCGAGCTTGAGGCGTGCCTGCGGTGTGGTCGCGCCGCACCATCGTCCTGCGGCTGGCGCTGCGAAGACGGGCTTGGCCGCCGTCGCCACCGGCAGCAGCTCCAGAGTGCCGGACGCCGACAGCCATGCACCGAGGGCGACGCCGCCACCGAACAGCGCAAGCATCTGGATGCGCCTGAGGCGGGTACGGCGCTGGAGGCAGGCGTCGTCGTAGATGCGCAGCATGCGGCCCCTCATCGGTGTTTGCGGCCATCAGAATGCAGGCGCCGGCGGTGCGGCGCCTGCCATGGATGGACGGCGCTGCTGCGCCGACAAATGCACGGTCCTGGAGCGGGAACTTTATCGGGCCGGTTCGGCGCTGACGATCCGTCAGGATGTACCGGCCGTCGTTGGAGAAAGGCGGCCGAGCCCGGATCGTCCGGGTCCGCGCGCAGGCGCGGGAACGAACCAAACGCTGGAATCGCGGTCCCTCTGCGCTCAAACTAGCGCCCCCTCACCGGGGCCGTCCCGCTGGCGCGCAGCGGGAGATCACCTCAAGAACAACGACATGTCGACGTTCATTTCACCGCTCCTGCGCCGCGAGGCGCGGGCCAATCTGCGGCTCGCGCTGCCGATCATCGCCACCCAGCTCACGTTCATGGGCATGGGCACCGTGGACACGATCATGGCCGGCCGTCTCGGCGCCGACGCGCTCGCGGCCGTGGCGGTCGGCGCCAACGTGTGGTTCCTCGCCTTCATCGTGTTCCAGGGCATTTTCATGGCCTGCTCGCCGATCGTCGCGCAGCGGATCGGCGCGCGCCGTGAGCCGGACGAGACCGGCCGCTTCGTGCGTGCGGCGGCGGTGCTGGCCGTTGGCCTGGGCCTGCTGTGGACGCTGGCGCTGCGGCTCGCGGCGGCGCCGATCGTCGATCTGCTTGCGCTCGATGCGCCGCAGGCGCAGGCGGCGACGGCGTATATCCGCGTCGTCGCGCTGGCGGGCGTGCCGTTCTGCCTGTGCTTTCTGGCACGCAATGTCGCCGACGCACACGGGCTGGTGCGCGTGGCGATGGTCGCGGGCCTGGTCGGCTTCGTCGTCAACGGCGTGTTCGATTATCTGCTGATGTACGGCCGCGGCGGCTTTCCCGCGCTGGGGCCGGTCGGCTGCGCCTGGGCCAGCGTGCTCGGCGGTCTGGCGATGGCTGCGGTCTACGGCCTGCTGTACCGGCGCCTGGCGCCGCTACGGGCGCTGCGGCTGTTCCGCCGCGGCTGGCCGCAGCTCAGGGATGTCGGTCTGGCCGAAGTGCCGCGGCTGGGCGTGCCGATCGCGTTGATCATCGCGGCGGAATCGTGGCTGTTCAATATCGGCGCGCTGCTGATGGCGCGCTTCGGCGGCGAGGTGATCGCCGCGCACCAGATCGCGATCAACGTCGCGGCGCTGTCGTTCATGGTGCCGCTGTCGATCGGCTTCGCGACGACCGTGCGGGTGGGCCATGCCGCCGGTGCCCGGGACGCCGAGGCCGTGCGCCTGCGCGGGCGCGCCGGCATCCTGCTCGGAGTCGGTTTCGCGGTGCTGTCGGCCAGCGTGATGGCGCTGTTTCCGGAGCTGATCGTCGCCGCCTACACCGATGCACCGAGCGTCACCGGCACGGCGGTGAGCTTCCTGTACTTCGCCGCGCTGTTCCAGATCTTCGACTGCATTCAGGCGGCCGCGAACGGCGCGCTGCGCGGTATCAAGGACACGCGCGTGCCGATGCTGATCACGCTGGGCGCGTACTGGTTCGTCGGCATGCCGGTGGCCTGGGCGCTGGTCTTCCATACGCAGCAGGGGCCGGCCGGCGTTTGGTGGGGTTTCATCGTTGCGCTCGCGCTGGCCGCGGCCGGACTGGGCTCGCGCTTCGTCCACCGCACGCGCCGCGGCCGCACGCGCAGCGGTTCTGTCCTTATGTCTTGACCTTCGCGCCGGCGGGCGCATGCTATGGTCCCCCACCGCAACAGGAGCAGGTCATGATGTCTTGACCTTCGCGCCGGCGGGCGCATGCTATGGTCCCCCACCGCAACAGGAGCAGGTCATGAGTCTGAGACTGGGCGATACCGCACCCGACTTCGAGGCGGACACCACCGCCGGCCGCATCCGTTTCCACGAGTGGCTCGGTGATGCCTGGGGCGTGCTGTTCTCGCACCCCAAGGACTTCACGCCGGTGTGCACCACCGAGCTCGGCTACATGGCGCGCATGAAGCCCGAGTTCGACCGCCGCGGCGTCAAGATCATCGGGCTGTCGGTCGATGCGGCCGAGGATCACGGCCGCTGGGCGCGCGACATCGAGGAGACCCAGGGTACGGCGCCGAACTACCCGATCATCGGCGATCCGGATCTGCGCGTCGCCAAGCTCTACGGCATGCTGCCCGCCGAGGCCTCGGGCAGCGCGGCGCAGCGCACGCCGGTCGACAACCAGACGGTGCGTAACGTTTTCGTGATCGGCCCGGACAAGAAGATCAAGCTGATCCTGGTCTATCCGATGAGCGCCGGGCGCAACTTCGACGAGGTGCTGCGCGTGATCGACGCACTGCAGCTCAACGCCAGGCACAACGTGGCGACGCCGGCGAACTGGAGGCCGGGCGACGACGTGATCATCCCGACGTCGGTCTCCGACGACGAGGCGAAGACGCGCTTCCCGCAGGGCTGGAAGACGCTCAAGCCGTACCTGCGCGTGGTGCCTCAGCCCAGGGACTGAAGCGCCCGCGGTATCCGCTTCCATCGCCAAAAGGCCGCATATGCGAGGAGGATTTCCGATGCGCTGTCTGTTCAAGGTTCTGCCGCTGGCGGGTGCTGCCTTCTGTATGCCGGCGCCCGCGGCCGGTACGGTGAACGTGACGTTCGAGAAACCGGAAAACTTTCAGGACGCGAGCCGCGACTACCCCAGGCAGACCGACCAGAGCGTGCTGGACGCACTCGCGGCGTACATCAAGGAACAGGCGGCGCCGCTGCTCGACGACGATCAGACGCTCGACATCACCATCACCGAAATCAACCTGGCCGGCGAGTTCCGCCCCTACACCGCCACGCAGCAGATGGTGCGAACGCTGACCGAAGTCACCTGGCCGCAGATGACGCTGGAGTACACGCTCCGCGAGGGTGGTGAAGCAGGCCCGGTGCAGAAAGTCCAGCTTGCGGACATGAACTACCGCCAGCGCGTTCGTGCGCCCAGCGATGACGAGCCGCTCTACTACGACAAGAAGATGCTGGACGAGTGGATCCGCAAGACCTTCGGCCGGCGATAGCGGCGGAGGCGCGCGGCGCCCGCTTGAAAGAGGCGCCGCTTGAAACTGGACGTCATCGCAGGTGGCGAACACGGCGTCGAGCATGTCCGCGGTGGCCGCACATTTGGGCTGCGGGGCTTCGCCCGGTTCGTGCGCGGTTCCTGCCGGGACGCTGTGCAAATGCAACCCGGGGTGCGGATAATCCCCGCATGCCGACCACACCGGGCGAAACCTCGCCCGCGGCCAGCGAAAGGGAACGCCATGAACACGTACGGTCGATTGCTGCGCATACTCACGCTGATCGGCTTGCTGCTGCCGGGGCTGCCGGTGCAGGCGGCGCTCGAGCCGGGCACGCCGGCGCCGGCGATCCGGACCACCGGCGCGCTCGGCGGACAGCGCTTCGACTTCGAGCTCGCGGATGCGCTGAAGCAGGGCGCGGTCGTGCTGTACTTCTTTCCGGCGGCGTTCACGCCCGGCTGTACCGTGGAGGCGCATGAGTTCGCCGAGGCGAGCGACGAGTTTGCTGCGCTCGGCGCCCGCGTCGTCGGCGTCTCGACCGACGATATCGAGACGCTGCAGCGCTTTTCCGTGAGTGAATGCCGCAGCAAGTTCGCCGTCCTCTCGGACGAGGACGGCGCGATCACGCGGGACTACGACGCCGTACTCCGCCCCGGCAGCAACTATGCCGCGCGCATCTCCTACGTGATCGCGCCGGACGGCGAAATCCTCTTCGTTCACGAAGGCCCGAAGCCGGGCCCGCATATCCGTGAGACGCTGCAAGCAGTGCGCAACTGGCGTCAGCAGCACGGGGCCGCGGGCGCCGAATGAGCGCTCCAGGTCAGCGCCTGCCAGGGCGAGCTTCTGGCGCGGCCTGAGGCTGGCGCGGGTGACAAGGGTGTCGAGGGCGTCAGCGTGCCAGGGTCCGCGCGTACAATACCGCTCCTTTCGAGCCAAGCCGCCAGACCCATGTCCGAACCGCTGAACCGCCGCTCGCGCACGATCACCCAGGGCATCCAGCGCTCGCCCAACCGCGCGATGCTGCGCGCGGTGGGTTTCACCGACGCCGACTTCGACAAGCCGATCGTCGGCGTGGCCAACGGCCATTCGACGATGAACCCGTGCAACGCCGGCATCCAGCCGCTGGCCGACCGGGCGGTGGCGGCCTTGCGCGCCGCCGGCGCGATGCCGCAGACCTTCGGCGTGCCGACGGTCACCGACGGCATCTCGATGGGCACCGAGGGCATGAAATTCTCGCTGGTCTCGCGCGAGGTGATCGCCGACTGCATCGAGACCGCGGTTTCGAGCCAGTGCATGGACGGCGTGCTCGCGATCGGCGGCTGCGACAAGAACATGCCGGGGGCGATGATCGGCATGCTGCGCATGAACGTCCCCGGCATCTTCTGCTACGCCGGCACGATCAAGCCCGGCTGCTGGAAGGGCCAGGCGCTGACGATCGTTTCGCCATTCGAGGCGGTCGGCGCGTTCCAGGCCGGCAGGATGTCGCAGGAGGATTTCGACGGCATCGAGCGCAACGCCTGTCCGACGACGGGCGCCTGCGGCGGCATGTACACCGCGAACACGATGTCGTCCTCGTTCGAGGCGCTGGGCATGTCGCTGCTCGGATCGAGCCAGATGGCCTGTCCGGACCCGGAGAAGGCGGACTCCGTCGCCGCCTCGGCGCGCGTGCTCTACGAAGCGATCAAGCGCGATCTCAAGCCGCGCGACATCGTCACGCGCCAGGCGATCGAGAACGCGATCGCCCTGGTCATGGCCACCGGCGGCTCGACCAACGCGGTGCTGCACTACCTCGCGATCGCGCACGCCGCGCAGGTGCCGTTCTCGATCGAGGACATCGAGGCCATCCGCGTGAAGACGCCGGTGCTGTGCGATCTGAAGCCTTCCGGCAAGTACGTCGCCACCGATTTCCACAGCGCGGGCGGCGTGCCGCAGGTGCTCAAGATGCTGCTGGTCGCCGGGCTGATTCACGGCGATGCAATGACGATCACCGGCCGCAGGCTCGCCGAGGAGCTCGAGACGGTGCCGGCGACGCCGCGCGCGGACCAGGACGTGATCCGCCCGTTGGACAAGCCGCTGTACAAGCAGGGCCACCTCGCCGTGCTCAAGGGCAACCTCGCGCCCGAGGGCTGCGTCGCCAAGATCACCGGCCTGAAAAATCCGGTCATCACCGGCCCCGCGCGCGTGTTCGATTCCGAAGACGAGTGCATGGCGGCGATCATGGCCGACACCATCAAGGCCGGCGACGTGCTCGTGATCCGCTACGAGGGTCCGCAGGGCGGGCCCGGCATGCGCGAAATGCTGGCGCCGACCTCGGCGATCATCGGCAAGGGGCTCGGCGAAAGCGTCGGCCTGATCACCGACGGACGCTTCTCGGGCGGCACCTGGGGCATGGTCGTCGGCCACGTCGCGCCGGAAGCCTTCGTCGGCGGCACGATCGCGCTGGTGCAGGAAGGCGACAGCATCACGATCGACGCGCATCGTCAGCTGATCAAGCTCAACGTCGACGACACCGAGCTCGCGCGTCGCCGCGCGGCCTGGAAGCAGCCGACACCGCGCTACACGCGCGGCGTGCTCGCCAAGTATTCGAAGCTGGTCAGCAGCGCATCGAAGGGCGCCGTGACCGACTAGCCCGAAGTGCTCACCCCTGCCGGTGCTGCATTTGTTTGATACAGGAGGATCCATGGTCCTGGATTCTTTACGGGCGCGCGGACCTGAGAAGCGCTAAGGAACAGACCTATGACTAAGATAGGAGACAGCTGTGGAATTTATGTAAACCGGGTTGCGGGCAAGGCAACCACCATTTCTCGTCATACCGAGATCAACGAGCATTTGGCCCGTCGCATCTGCAAGGGATCTCGATGTCCCGCAGCCATAGTGCCGCCAAACGAATAACGAATAGGGACAGATCGCGCGCAGCCGCGGGTGAACTCAAACCTCAGGCCGCAGTCAACGAGATGGCGCGCTTTGGGAATGCCTTCAAAAGCCTGGCGTCCATCGTCACAAGCCTGACCTGCAGCTTGTCCGCCAGCGCGATGAACTCGCAGTCATACGCTGAGCAGTCACTGTCGCGCACCAGCTCTAGCACGGCGTTCGAGTCAACCTCGAACTCCGAGCCAGCAAGCAGATCTTCGGCTTCACTTTGAAGGCTGCAGGCCTGGTCAAAGGTCAAGGTCTTGCGCCGCAGGTATCCGGCAAGTATGTTGCGGAACTCGCTGCGCCACAGTACCGGCGCCGCCCAGTCCGGGTCTTGCTCGAGTAGGGCCTCGGCCTTGGCGGTGTGTTCGCCGGGCAAGTACAAGTAGGCGACCACGTTCGAGTCCACCACGATCACGAGCGACCCTCTCTTTTCATCGCGTCAATGTCCTTTGCCCGGAACTTCCCCTTCGGCAATGCCGCGCGCAAGGTCCGCGCTCGTGCAAGCCGCTCGGCAGGCGCAAGCCTGCTCGCCAGCAGTGCGGTCTCCAGGCACACGATTGCCTCGCTGTTCATGCTGCGCCGGTGCGCTTCCGCGGAGAGCTTGAGCCGTTCGTACACCTCGTCCGGAATGTTCTTCAACGTCAGCGTCGTCGGCATCGCGCAGCCCTCCAACCAAAGTGGTTCCATTATGGTTACGCCCCTCGGGGTCGGTCAAGCTACCGCGGGCTAACGAACGCTCGCCGGCGAGGCAAACGCTTTGCGGCGTCTGCGCGGCTGAAGTGTGGCGTGGGCCCCAGGAGAAACGGCATTGCAGACCGGCGTTACGCAGAAACCTCGGATGGCCGGTGCGCGCTCCTGCGGCGCGCTGCATTGACGCCGCGCGGCTATGTGGATGCGGCCGGCAGTCCGAAGAACGCGCGTGCGGTCGCAGTCGTCGCCGCGGCGATCTGCGCTTCGCCGGCGCCGCGTGCGGCGGCGAGTGCGCGCACGATCCAGACCAGGTAGGCCGGCTCGTTGCGCCGGTGGCTCGTCTTCGGCGCCGTGCGCGGCAGCAGATAGGGGGCGTCGGTCTCGATCATCAGGCGCTCGTCCGGAATCACGCGCACCGCGTCGATCAGATGTGCGCCGCGGCGCTCGTCGCAGATCCAGCCGGTGATGCCGATGTGGCAGTCGAGCGCGAGGTAGTCTTCCAGCGCCGCCCGAGTGTCGGTGAAACAGTGCACGACGACCGGGCCGAGCTGCGCGCGGTGCTCGCGCAGCATCGCGTGGAAGTCGGTATGTGCGTCGCGTTGGTGCAGGAACAGCGGCTTGCCGGTGTCGGCGGCGATCGCGAGCTGTGCGGCGAAGGCGCGGCGCTGGTCCGCGTGCGGCGAGTAGTTGCGGAAGTAGTCGAGCCCGCACTCGCCGAGCGCGACGACTTCGGGCAGTGCCGCGAGCTCGCGCAGCTGTCCGGCGAGTGCGTCGTTCCACTCGCTGGCATGATGCGGGTGCAGGCCGGCCGTGCTCCACAGCCTGCCGCGATACCGGCGTGCGAGCCCGAGCGCCTTGAGGTTGCTGTCGGCCGAGGAGCCGGTGACGACGATCTGCGCGACGCCGGCGTCGTGCGCACGCTGCAGCACCGCATCGAGGTCGGCGTCGAAGCTGTCGTGCGCGAGGTTGGCGCCGATGTCGACGAGCGGCGGCGTCACGGCGCCTGCCTGCGTGTTTCTTCCGGGAAGCATTCGTGGCGCCACAGCACGCGCTGCTCGACGCTCGGCGCCGTGCCCGGCGGCGGCGTCGTTTCCAGCATGTAGATCATCCGGAAGCTCATCAGCCTGCGCTCGCGGGCGCCGTCGTCGAGCGTATCGGCGTTCCAGCTGCGGCACAGGTACTTGCCGTAGTACAGCCGCTGGTTTGCGTACTGCCCCTCCCACATGCGTCCGCGGTAGGTCAGCCAGCGGATGCCGCCGTGATCCTGCGAATACAGCGCCGGCTTGTCGAAGCTCGGCGGGCCGTCGTGGCGCGGATCGAGCACGTCGACTTGCGTGCCGTCGGCGAGCCGGCCGGGAATCACCAGCCAGCCGTCCTCCTTGAGCGGAAACGGCGCGAACATGTTCCACAGCTGATCGATGCGGAGCGCGCGGAACAGCGGCGTGAGCGCGGCGTAGCTCGCGTGCGGCGGCATGCCGACGGTGTGCAGGTTCCAGATCAGCAGCAGCACGGCAAACACGGCGGCGACGCGCTGCCACAGCGTGCCGACCTCCCAGCGGACCGTGCGCCACGGCAACAGCGCAGCGCTCACGGCGCCGAAGGTGCCGCGGTGGCGCGCGACGAAGTCGTAGACCGCATTCCCCGGTTTCTCCAGGCGCGGCAAGCGCAGCAGCGGCCACAGCCAGCCGAGCAGGGGCGAGTGTCGCACCAGAATCGTGAAGGCCGGCCATTTGAGGTAGGCCTGCTCGTCGCCGTCGATCACCACCCAGGAGTAATTGGCCTCCATCAGCGTGCGTGCGCGCGGCGTGTCCTGCGCCGGCGCGATCGGCACGCGCGGCAGGATCAGGAACTGCCGGAACAGCAGGCAGGACTTGAGGCAGAAGCCGCAGTCGCGGTCGTAGTAAATGCGCGGCGGTGACGGATGCCGCCGCTGCTGGCGTGCGTCGAGCGCGTCCCAGACCCAGCTGCCACAGAATACGGTCAGCGACGTCAGGCTCACGTACGGAAAGTGCCCGAGCTCCAGGCACAGCAGGAAGCCGACGTGCATCAGCATGAAGGCCAGCATCAGGCCGAAGCGCAGGGGACGCAGGAAGAACGGCGAGAAGATCAGGATCGGCCCGAGCAGCTCCAGCCACCAGACGTAGGCGCTCAGCAGCTTCGTCAGCGGCAGCCACTGGTTGATCAGCTTGCCGATCGGCAGCACGTGACGGTCGAGCGACAGCGCGTAGTACACCGCCGTGTACTCCGGCACCCACTCGCGGCCGGACTTCAGCAGCGCGCTGAAGAAGTAGACGCACACGATCTGCAGCAGCAGGCCGAGCGAGGCCCAGGACACGTGCAGATTGCGCTCCGGCGGCGGGTTTTCGGCGACGGCGGCGTCGACCGAGAAGCGGGCGCCGAGCGGCAGGAACATCGCCCAGAACAGCAGACAGGCGATCAGCACGTCGCCGCCGATGACGATGACCGGATTGCGGTTGAGCAACGAGCCCCACAGCACGAACGACAGCACGGTGACCAGACGCGTGCGCCAGCCGAGCGCGAGCATCAGCGCGAGCACGCACTGCGCGATCAGCAGCGCGGCAACGAACCAGGCCTGGCCGCCGGCCAGATAGAGCGAAATCCGGTGCGCCGGCTCGAACTCGATCAGCCATGCCCGCGGCAGCACGCCGAAGTCGGTCCAGAACGCGCGCAAGTCCCCGAATCCCTGCAGCAGGGTGCAGAACAGCACGGCGCCAAGTGCAAAGCGGAACAGCGCGAGCGAGCGCAGGTCGATACCGACCACCTCGGCGAGCCGGGGGAAGCGTTGCGTGAGCGTCATCGATGCGGAAAGCGGACCGGACCTGCAAATGATAAGGGGAGCCGAGCGGCTCCCCTGGGACGCAATGCGCGATCCGTGCTCAAGGCGTTTCGGCAATCAGATCGCCCATGTAGCCGGTGCCGCCGTCGAGCAGGCGCCGGCGCTCGACTGCGTACCGCGCGTCGCCGCCGTATTCGGCTTGGAAACCGCCGCCGAGCAGGCCGCCGAGCAATCCGCCGGTATCGCCGCCGGTGGTGTCGCCGCCGGTAGTGTCACCGGTCGTCGCGCCGCCTTCCGGATCCGGCGATTCCTCCTCGGCGTCGGCGACCTCGACGATGACGAAGCCCAGTGCAACGGCGCCGGCGGCGAGCAGGCCCCAGTCGGTCCAGGTCCACTGCGTTTCAGCCTGGTTGAGGTGCAGCATCCGCTGCAGCGGCATGCCGTTGAGCGTCGCCGACGACAAGCCGCGACGGTCGAACGCCACGTCCATCAACGGCGCTCCGGGCAGGTCGGCGGATTGCGTGCCGCGGTCGAGGCGCAGGCCGTAGAAGAAGGACTCGGTCGTAGCTGCCGCGCCGCCGAACGCGAAGCTCATGTACGCGCGCGCCTCGGGTCCGGTTTCGTCCGGCGTGGCGGCGCTGGCGAGCGGGCTCAGGCCGCAAAGGGCAGCGCCGCTTGCCAGCGCCACGACGAGGTTTTTCACGTTGTCGGTTCCCCCAGTCCTTTCCTTTGGAGTACTTGCCGCCGCACTATAGGTAGCACCTTGTGGACTCGCAAGCCGAGCCGGGGGCACACGGCCGTGCCGCTTGCGGCACAATGCTGGGGCCGCCCGCATCGCCACGCTGCCGTGAACGCACTGCCCGAGAACGGAAGCACCGAGGAAGTCCTGATCCGCGGCCCCGCCGGTCGGATCGAAGCGCTGCTGTCCGCTCCGCAGCAGCCGCTGGCGCAGGCCGCCTTCGCGATCGTCTGCCACCCGCACCCGCTGTTCGGCGGCGCGATGAGCAACAAGGTCACGTACATGCTGGCATCGAGCGCGCAGAAGGCGGGTCTGTACGCGCTGCGGTTCAATTTCCGCGGCGTCGGGCGCAGCGAGGGCCTGCACGACGAGGGGCGCGGCGAGACCGATGACGTCGTCTTTCTCGCCGGGTGGATGCGCGAGCGTCTGCCGCAGGCGCGGCTGGTGCTGATGGGTTTCTCCTTCGGCGCCTGGGTCAGCGTGCGCGCGGCGCAGCGCCTGCAGCCGGTCGCGCAGGTCAGCATCGCCCCGCCGTTCGGCAAGTATGTCGGCGATACCTCGGTGCCGGAGCGGCCGGACTGTCCATGGCTGGTCGTGCACGGAACCGACGACGAAGTCGTCGACTACGCGCAGACCAAGGCGATCCTCGACCGCTATCGGCCGCCGCCGGAGCTGGTCACGCTCGACGGCGTCGGCCATTTCTTTCACGGCCGGCTGACTGCGCTCGGTGCAATCGTCGTGCCGTTTCTGCAGCGGCACGTCCCATAGCGGCGATGGCGCCCGCTCCGCGAGCTGCCGCCGTCGCGCTCGCCGGCGTGCTGCTCGCAAGCGCTGTGCCGGCGCGCACGGAAGGGCTTTTCTCGCAGAGCGGGCTGGCCGGCTGGGAGCCGCTGCAGTTCCGCGGCAAGGCGCCGACCCGCTACAGCCTCGTCACGACCGACGGCGCGCGGGTTCTCCAGGCCGACTGCCGCGCGTCGGCTTCCGGCCTGATCCGGCGCGAGCGGATCGACCTGCGGCGCACGCCGCTGCTGCGCTGGCGCTGGCGCACGCAGGCGGTTTTTGCCGGGCTCGACGAGCGGCAGAAGGCCGGCGACGACTTTCCGCTGCGCGTCTACGCCGTGCGCGACGGCGGCTGGGCGCGCTGGCGCACGCGCTCGATCGTTTACGTCTGGAGCAACGGCGGACAGCAGACGCCGCGTTGGCCCAGTCCGTATACCGCCAATGCACAGGTCGTCGCGCTGCGTGGGCCGGACGATGCCGGACACTGGGTCGAAGAGGTGCGCGATGTGCGCGCCGATTTTGCAGACGCCTTCGATGTCGATGCAGCGGACGTCGACGGCGTTGCGCTGATGAGCGACTGCGACGACTCCGGCCGCAGCGCGCGCGCCTGGTACGGCGATATCCGCTGGGCCGCGCGCTGAAGCGATCGATGTCGCAACGCTCTGTTATCCTCGGCCGCACCAAGAACAGATCCAGGAGAGATGCATGCGTCGCCAGCCATGGGTGGTTCCGCTCGCGGGTTCGCTCGCCGTCTGCACGCCGGCCGCGTTCGCCGACACCGAGTTCGAGATCGAGTGCTCGGTCAGCTGTCAGGCCGCGTTCGAAGGTGCCGTGGAGGACATCGCAGCGGCGCTGAACTACAAGGCGCTCGGGCCGGCCGAGGCGACCGGCATCACCGGTGTCGGCGTCGGCGCGTTCGTCAGCTACACGCCGGTGGAGAACGATGCCGACTGGCGCACGCTGACCGGCACCGACGTCGATGCCGTCGGCATGGCCGGCATCGTCGCGACCAAAGGGCTGCCGTTCGGCCTGGATGTCGGTGCGTTCTACACGGCGGTCCCCGATACCAGCGTCCAGGCCTACGGCGCGGAGCTGCGCTACGCGGTGCTCGAGGGCGGTGTCGCCGAGCCGGCGCTCGCGGTGCGCGGCGGCTACACGGCGACCAGCGGCATCGACGATTTCGACTACGAGGCATACAGCGCGGACGTTTCGTTGTCCAAGGGCTTCGTGTTCCTGACGCCATACATCGGCGCCGGTTACATTTGGGCGACGGCGACGCCGGAGGGCGACGCCGCGGAGCCGCCGGTGGGGCTCGATGAAGTCGACGTCGACAGCGAGCGCCTGTTCGCCGGCCTGCGGGTGAGCCTGGGGCTGCTGGAGATGACGCCGGAGTACGAGCGCATCGGTGACAACAACGCCTACAACCTGAGGGTGGGCCTTTCGTTCTGAGGGTTGCCGCATGCTGGAGAAGCTCGCGCGGATGCTGTCGCGTCCGCCCGACAAGCCCGATCCGATGAGCCGCCGCCTGGCGATGGCGGTGCTGATGGTCGAAGCGGCGCGCGCCGATTTTCACGACAGCGCGGAGGAGCGCGCCGCGATGTGCAAGGCGCTGACCGAGGCGTTCGGCCTCGATCGCGCCGAGGCGCAGGCGCTGGTCGAGCGCGCGTTCGCGCACGCGCACGAGGCGGTTTCGCTGCACGAGTTCCTGCAGGTGCTCAACGCCGAGCTCGATCCGGCCGGCAAGCGCGAGCTGCTCGAGCGGTTGTGGCGCGTCGCCTACGCCGACGGCCGCCTCGATCCGCAGGAGGAGGCGCGCATCCGCCAGCTCGCCGACCTGCTGTTCATTCCGCATGCCGACTTCGTGCGTCTGCGGCTCGAGGTCGAGGCGCAGGCGCTCGGGCATGGCAGCTAGCTGCGGCGCGCGATGACGGCGCCTGCGCGTCAGCCCGGGTTCAGCGCGTGACGATCAGGGTATCGCGCCTCTGTGTCGACTCATTTCGGGGAGCACTGCATGTCGAAACTGCTGCTGGCGATTCTTTTCGCAACGACCCTTGCCGCCTGCGGCGGGCCGGCTCGGCCCACGGGCTTTTCCGCCGCCGGCGCCGCGCCGCGCACGATCCTCGTGCAGGACCGTCCGTCCGCAGCGGCCGCCGAGCCGAGCCCGGCGCCCGCCGGCGAGCCCGTGCCGCAGCCGGATCCGGACGACACCTATTCGGCGGAGGAGATCGCCCGCGAGGCGTCGAAATTTTTTGGTGAGACGAGCGAGAATCTGGCGAAGGCGATCGAGCGCACGTTCTCCGACTATGGCCGTCCCACTGCGTACATTTACGGCCGCGAGGGCGGCGGTGCCGCCGTCGTCGGCGTGCGCTTCGGCGAGGGCGTGCTGCAGTACAAGGGCGGCGGCAGCCTGCCGGTGTACTGGCAGGGGCCGACGATCGGCTGGGACTTCGGCGGCAGCGCGTCGAAGGTGTTCACGCTGGTCTACAACCTGCGGGACACCCATCAGCTGTTCCAGCGCTTCCCGGCCGTCGACGGCAGCCTGTACATCGTTGCCGGCTTCAGCGTGAACTACCAGCGCAGCGGCGACATCGTACTGGCTCCGATCCGCACCGGCGTCGGGCTGCGCGCCGGCGCGAGCCTGGGGTATATCCACTACACGCGCGAGCGCTCGCTGATTCCGCTGTGATTCCCTTGCGGCGAGTCGGCGCCGCAAACTGCACCGGCTTGCGCCGGGCGCGCATCACAAGGCGTCTATGCGCCGCAGCAGCTCGGCGACGTCGCCGCGGCCGTGGTAGAGCCCGAAGCCGAGGCGCAGGCGCTCGCCGCGGACATCGGTGATCACGCCGGCAGCGAGCAACTGCTCCCGCACACGCGCCGCGTGCGGATGGCCGAAGGTCAGGAAGCTGCCGCGCGGCTGCGGCTGCGGCGGCAGCAGCTGCGCGCGCGTCAGCACCGGGTGGCGTCGCTGGTCGAGGCCGGCGAGCAGCTCGCGCTGCAGCTCCAGCACGTGCGCGCGGATCACTGCCGCGCTGATCTGGTGGCGACGCGCCCAATCCATCACCGCATTGAAGCGGTACAAGGCCGTGGGATCGAACGTCGCTCCCCAAAAGCGGCCGCCCGCCTCGGCATAGGCAACGCCGCTGCCGGCACCCTGGCCCAGCCGGCCGAAGCCGGCGAACCAGCCGGTATCGACCGGCCGCGGCACCTGGCCGGGCGGGCAGTGCAGGTACGCGGCACCTTCGCCGCTCATCGCGTACTTGCAGCCGCCACCGACGTAGAACGCGCGTGGCGCGATACGGCCGAGATCGACCGGTACCGCCATGAAGGCGTGGTAGCCATCGATGATGACCAGGCTGCGGCTGCTGGGAACGGCGTCGACCAGCGGCGCCGGATCTTCGATCCAGTAGCCCGAGTTGTAAAAGACCTGACTGAAGTAGACGAGGTGGTGGCCGCCGGCCTGCGCGGCCTCGATGAAGCGCGCCGTGAAGCTGTCGAAGGGCTCCACGCGCACGCGCTCGACCTGGGCCTGCCCCGCCTCCTCCAGCCGCCGGATCTGGCGCTCGAAGCTCGTGAACTCGCTGTCGGTCGTCAGCACGCGAAACGGGTGCGCTTCGATGCCGGACAGCGCGCGCAGTATCAGCTCGTGCGTATTCGTGCCGAAGCAGATCGTCTCGGGATCGGGCAGGTTGAGCAGGCGCGCCAGGTGATGCTGCGCGGTCGGCACGACCTCGCCGAAGACCTTGTCCCACTTCGCGTCGGCAAGCTCGGCGGCATCCAGCCAGGCCTGCTGCTGCGCTTCGAAGCTGACGTCCGGCCACGGATGGTGGCTATGGGCGCAGAAGTGCAGCCGCTGCGGATGCCGGTCGAGGAACCGCGAGAAGTGGTGCTTGAAGCTCATGGGGCATCTCTCTGCACCTCATCGTACACGTTGCCCGTGTCGAAAAGGGTGCAGCGTCATGGAGATGCGTGCTCGGCGAACCTCCGCGCGGGAATATCGGTCCAAGCCGCGGTAGAATCCAACGGCGTGTCCTGAAACGGAGGCTTCAATGAGCTGGAACGAGAACATGCGTGCTGTACCCGCACGTGCGCACGGTAGCGTCGTCCGCGGCACCGCTGCGCATGATCTGGCGGTGGCATCGGCGCAGAAAGTGTTGCGCAACACTTATCTGCTGCTGTCGATGACGCTGCTGTTCAGCGCCGCCATGGCTGGCGTATCGATGGCGATCGGCGCGCCCTACGGGTTGAGCCTCGTCTGCTCGCTCGCTGCCCTGGGCCTGCTGTGGTTCGTCGTGCCGCGCACGGCGCAGTCCGAGGCGGGCATCTGGGTGGTCTTCGCCGTCACCGGCCTGCTCGGCTTCGGCCTCGGCCCGGTGCTCAACATGTACCTGAAGGGCTTCGCCAACGGCTCGCAGATCGTCATGGGCGCGTTCGGTCTGACCGGTGCCGTCTTCGTCGGCCTCTCCGCCTACGCAGTGCGCAGCCGCCGCGATTTCAGCTTCATGCGCGGCATGCTGTTCAGCGGCATCCTGCTGGCGTTCGTGCTGAGCATCGGCCTGCTGGTGGCCTCGCTGTTCGGCTACTACTTCCAGCCGCTGGCGCTCGGCATTTCGGCGCTGTTCGCGCTGCTGATGTGCGGCCTGATCCTGTACCAGACCGGCGAGATCGTGAACGGCGGCGAGACCAACTACGTGCTCGCGACGGTCACGCTCTACGTCGCCATCTACAACCTGTTCACGAGCCTGTTGCACCTGCTCGGCTTCGCGTCGGGCGAAGATTGATTCACGCGCCGTGCGCGTTCTGCGAGCCCCGCCACCCGGCGGGGCTTTTTTGTGAGCAAGACCGATGAACTGGACAGTACTCGGACAGACCGTGGCGCTGCTGGTCCTGTCCAACGTATTCATGACGCTGGCCTGGTATGGCCATCTGCGCGACCTGCGCGACAAGCCCTGGATCGTCGCCGCGCTGCTCAGCTGGGGCATCGCCCTGTTCGAGTACCTGCTGCAGGTGCCGGCGAACCGCATCGGCTACGGCAGCCTGACGCTGCCGCAGCTCAAGATCCTGCAGGAAGTGATCACGCTCTGCGTGTTCGTGCCCTTCGTGCTGTTATACATGCAGCAGCCGCTCAAGCTCGATTACCTGTGGGCCGCGCTGTGCTTGGTCGGCGCCGTCTATTTCGTCTTTCGCTGAGCCTGGATCACGATAGCCTGAAACGATCGACTCCATCAGAAACGATGTCTTTAAATGTTGTTGCGAATCATTATTATTAAGACACATTCTTGTGGAGCCACGACATGGCCAAGACGCTCAGCTTCGGCGCGATGCATATCGGCGTGGCGTTCACGGTCGTCTACCTGATGACCGGCGACTGGCTCACCGGCGGCCTGGTGGCGCCTTGCGTCAACACGATCGCGTATCACGTCCACGAGCTGCTGTGGAAACGGCGCGAGGCGGCGGCGCCGGCCGTGCTCGCACACGCGCACTGAGCGGGCTGCGGCGCAGCCGCGCGCTGCGCGCCCCGCGGAGCCGGAGGCGTTCCGGCTACTCTATGCGCCGTTCGGCCACGGGAAGACGACAACAGTGATTTCCGCCGCGGAGTGCCCGCAGCACGATGGCCTGGCGCTCGCCGCGCTGCTGCAGCGGGGCGAAGTCAGCGCCGCCGAGCTGCTGGAGGCCGCGATCGCGCGCGCCGAGGCGGTGAACCCGGCGATCAATGCGATCGTCACTCCGGTGCACGAGATCGCGCGCGAGCGTGCGCGGCAGCCGCTCGAAGGTCCGTTCGCCGGCGTGCCCTTTCTGATCAAGGACGTGATCAAGGACTATGCCGGCGTGCCGACGACGGTTGGCAGCCGTGCGATCCGCGACTACGTGCCGGACAAGCATGCCGAGGTCACCGCGCGCTTCCTGCGCAGCGGGGTCGTCGTCTTCGGCAAGACCAACTCGCCGGAGCTTGCGCTCGAGGGCATCACCGAGCCGCATGGGCGAAGTCGCCGCCGACATAGCGCAGTGGGGCGCGCTCGCCGGTGCGCGCGAGTCCGAGTTCGAGCCGGAGACGCGCACGCTGGGCCTGCTCGGCCGCACGCTGCCGGCCGGCGAGGCGGTGCGCTCGTGGCGCCGCTGGAACGACTACGCGCGCGCGCTCGGTCGTTTCCATCAGCGCTACGCGCTGTATCTGACACCGACGCTGGCGTACCCGCCGGTGCGCATCGGCGAGCTCGAGCTGCCGCGCTGGCAGCGGCTGGCGCAGTCGCTGCTGCTCGCGCTCGGCGCCGGCAAACTGCTGCATGGCAGCGGCATCGTCGAGCAGCTGGCACGCGACAGCCTGGCGAAGGTGCCGTTCACGCAGCTCGCCAACCTCACCGGCACGCCGGCGATGTCGGTGCCCTTGAGCTGGACTGCCGCCGAGCTGCCGATCGGCGTGCAGTTCATCGCGCCGTTCGGCGGCGAAGATCTCCTGTTCCGCGTGGCCGCGCAGCTGGAGCGGGCGCGGTCGTGGGCGCAGCGCAGGCCCAGGCTGTGAGGCGGGAAACGGCGTGAGCGATCCGCTGCAGCAGCAGCTTGCCGAGCGACTGCCTGCGGTCGCGGTGGAGTTGCCGCGCGTGCTCGCCGCCAGCCGGTTTCTGCGCGCGGCGCTGCAGGTGCTCGCCGACGCCGGTGAGGGTTTCGACGACTTCGCCCGTCATTACCGTGCCGGCGACACCGCAGCGCGGGTCGATGCGGCGCTCGCGGGCTGCGACGACCGGCCGGCCTTCATGCGCGCGCTGCGGCGCTGCCGGCGCCGGCAGATGGCGCGCATCGCGCTGCGGGATCTCGCCGGCGTCGCCGAGCTCGACGAGACGCTGCGCGACCTGTCGGATCTCGCCGATGCCTGTGTCGACGCGGCGCTGTGCCATGCGCAGCGACAGCTGCAGCGCGCCCACGGCGTTCCGCGCACGGCAGACGGAGAGGAAATCCGCCCCGTCGTGCTCGGCATGGGCAAGCTCGGCGGCCGCGAGCTGAACTTCTCGTCCGACATCGACCTGATCTTCTGCCACACCGACGCCGGTGAAACCGACGGCGAGCGGTCCTTGAGCTCCGACGAATACTTCGCACGCCTGGCGCAGGAGACGAGCCGGCTGCTGCTCGCGCGCACCGAGGACGGATTCGTCTTTCGCGTCGATACGATGCTGCGGCCGTTCGGCTCCGCCGGTGCGCTGTCGGCGTCGTTTCGGGCGCTGGAGGATTACTACCAGGTGCACGGGCGCGAATGGGAGCGCTACGCGCTGATCAAGGCGCGGCCGATCGCCGGCGACCTCGATGCCGGCTACGAGCTGCTGCAGATGCTGCGGCCGTTCGTCTACCGGCGTTATCTGGACTACAACGCGATCGGCGCACTGCGCGAGCTCAAGCGCCTGATCGGCGACGACGTCGTGCGCAAGGGGCTCGAAGACGACATCAAGCTCGGCGCCGGCGGCATTCGCGAGATCGAGTTCATCGTGCAGTCGTTTCAGCTGGTGCGCGGCGGCGCGGTCGCGGCCCTGCGCGACAGCCGTCTGCGTCCGGTACTGCGCTATCTCGGCGACAACGGCTATCTGGCGGCGGCGGATGCGCAGCGGCTCGATGAGAGCTACGTGTTCCTGCGCCGCCTGGAGAACGCGATCCAGATGTACGCCGACCATCAGACGCACGCACTGCCGGCGACCGGCGAGGCCCGTGCGGCGCTGGTCGCCGCGCTGCGCTTCGACGACTGGTCGCAGCTCGTGGCTCGGCTCGCTGCGGTGCGCGGTTTCGTCGCCGCGCAGTTCGCGCGCGTGTTCGCCAGAGATGAGGACAGCAGCGACAGCGGGCAGCGGCCGCTCGTCACCGCGCTGTGGAGCGGCGCGCTCGGCGGCGAGGCGGCGCTCGACGCACTGTATGCCGCCGGCTTTCGCCGCGATCCGCAGCGGGTGCACGCCGAGATCGAATCGCTGCGCAGCGCACGGCTGGTGCGCGAGATGCGCGACGACGCCGTGCGGCGGCTGCAGGCGCTGGTCGCGCGGCTGTTCGACGAGGCGCTCAAGCACAGCGAGCCGGAAACCGCGCTGGTGCGTACGCTGCGTGTGGTCGAGGCCGTTGCCGGCCGCAGCCCTTATCTAACCTTGCTGTACGAATCCGACGCCGCGCGCGGCGGGCTCGTGCGCCTGTGCGCGGCGAGCCCGTGGCTCGCCGAGTTCATCGCGCGCTCACCGATGGTGCTCGACAGCCTGCTCGATCCGCGCACGCTGTACGCACCGCCGGACCGCGACGAACTGTTTGCCGAGCTGGCGCGGCGCGCGGAGTCGCTGCATCCGCCGGCGGATACCGAGCAGGCGATGGATCTGCTGCGGCACTACCAGAAGGAGATCACGCTGCGCGTCGCCGCCGCCGATCTGGTCGAGGCGCTGCCGCTGGTCATGGTCAGCGACCGGCTGACCTGGCTCGCCGAAGCCATCGTCGCTCAGGCGCTCGCCTTCGCCTGGGCCGAGATGCGCGCGCAGTACGGCGAGCCGTTGAAGAGCGATGGCACGCCGGCCGGCTTCGCCGTGATCGCCTACGGCAAGTTCGGCGGCATCGAGCTGGGCTACGGCTCGGATCTCGACCTCGTGTTCCTGCACGACTGCGACGCGCTCGACGCCGACAGCGTCGGCGGCGCCCGGCGCATCGACAACGGCACTTATCTCTCGCGTCTGGCGCAGCGCCTGATCAACTGGCTGTCGACGCAGACGCCCGCCGGTCGCGCCTACGAAGTCGATACCGAGCTGCGGCCGAACGGGCGCTCCGGGCTGCTGGTGACCAGCGTCGCCGGATACGAGGCGTATCAGAAGGGCGACGCCTGGACCTGGGAGCATCAGGCGCTGACGCGTGCGCGCTGGGTGGCCGGCAGCCGCGCGATCGGCGCCGCCTTCGCGCGCATCCGCCGGGAAGTGCTCACGCGGGTGCGCGACGCCGCGGCGCTGCGCGCCGAGATCATCGCCATGCGCGCGAAGATGCGCGCGAATCTCGACAAGTCGACCGCCGAGGTCTGGGACGTCAAGCAGGGCGAAGGCGGGCTGATCGACATCGAGTTCATCACGCAGTATCTGGTTTTGCGCGACGCGCATCGCGATCCGCGCATCGTCGAGTGGAGCGACAACTGGCGCCAGCTGGAAGCGCTGACCGCTGCCGGGGTGATCTCGGACGACGACTGCGAAACGCTGATCCACGCCTACCGCAGGCTGCGCGCGTGGAGCCACGCGCGCAGCCTGCAGCAGGCGGACGCACGCGCGCCGCGCGGCGCGTTTGTAGAGGAGCGCGAAGCCGTGCGCCGGCTGTGGCGCGGCATCGGGCCGGGGTCGGAATAGGATCGGCGGACGGGGCGGTATCGGGGGCGCTCAGTCGAAATTCAGCGCGTAGTCCGGCTTGCTCGGGTTGTTTGCTGCATCGAGGCCGGGGAGCGGATAGCGATCCTTGCGTGGCCGCGAGCTGCCCTCGAGCAGTGCCTTGTTGAGCAAGGTGATCTCGATGACGGTCGGGAAGTCGATGCCGGCGTCGTAAGGTTTGCAGTTGTTGCCGTGCACGTGCACGACGGCGAAGTGCTCGCCGAGCTTGCGCAGCGCTTCGTTGAAGCGGACCTTCTCGCGGTCCAGATCGTGGAATTCCGCCGCGATGCAGCTGATGCGCTCGTGGCCGGCGGCCACGGCGGGAATCACCTCGTACTCGCCGCCCTCGATGTCCATTTTCAGAAACACGTCGTGCCGGCCGGCAGGCTGCGCGAGCGCGAGCAGTGCGTCGACCGAGACGCTCGATGCACCGCCGGTGGCGGCGACCCGCTTCATGATGTGCCGGTGCGGCGGCCTGAAAAACGAGAAGTAGCGGACCGACGCGTCGAGACGGCGACGCCACTTGCGCAGTTTGCGGCGGTTGAAGGTCAGCGCGTAGAACAGCAGCTTGAACAGACTGGCGCAGAACCGGCCGACGAAGAACAGCGGGCCGACGGTGTGGTCGACGCCGATGAGCTGCGCCTGCGGATTGGCGCGCAGAAAGTCCTCGTCGAAGCTCCATTCGTCGGAGAGTCCGAGCGACAGCAGGTACCGGGCCGAGCGCACCGCGTCGTCCGGCACGACATAGCCGCCGTCGCCGTCGGGACGGCCGAGCCGCACCAGCCGGGCGCACTCGACGGGCCGCAAGGCCGCGCGGTTCAGGTTCTCCATGACTCTCCTGGGCTTGAGCAGACGCGATTCTGCGCGATACGCGGCGCGCTAGCGAGTGCGTTGCAGCGCCCGGCGGTAGACCGCCAGCGTTTGCTGCGCGGTCACCTGCCAGGTCTTGGCCGCGGCATAGGCGCGAGCGGCCGCGCGCTGCGCAGCGGACATCGCCAGCACCGCCTCGATACCCTGCGTCAGGGCCTCGACCGAAGTCGCATCTGCGAGCACCGCGTGGCCGCCGGCGACCTCGGGGCAGCTGCCGCCATGGCTCGTCAACACCGGCGTGCCGGCGGCCATCGCCTCGAGAATCGGCAAGCCGAAGCCCTCGTAGAGCGACGGAAAGCTCAGCGCCTCGGCGCCGGCGTAGAGCAGCGGGATATCGGCGTCATCGACATACCCCGCAAGCACGACCTGCGCTTGCGCCGCGTGCTCAGCGAGCAGATTCTGCAGGCGGGCTCGTACACGTTCGTTGCAGTGGCCGACGAGGACGAGCCGGTGCGTGCGCGCCGCGGTGCTGCGCATGAACGCCGGCAGCAGGCGGGCCAGGTTCTTGTTCGGGGCCAGCAGACCCTGGAACAGCAGGTACGGCGCACCGCCGGCGAAGCGCTGCCGCGCCCGCGCCTTGCCGGCGGCGTCGACCGGTACGAAGCGCCTCGAGATGCCGTGATGCACGACCGCGGTCGCCGCGGGATCGAAGCGAAAATGCGCGAGGAAGTCGCGGCGCGTGTTCTCGCTGACGAATATCAAGGCATCGGCGCGCGCCGCCAGATCCTCGTAGACGGCACGTTGCTGCGCGATTGCCTCGGCGCTGCTGTAGTTGATGCCGACCATCGCATAAACGTCGTGGACCGTGGCCACCAGCGTGGCGCACCGCGCATGCGGCAGCCGCTGGCCGGTGGCGTGGATCAGGTCATAGCCCGCGAGCGGCGGCCACGGCGTGCCGAGCCAGGCGCGCCGGCGCACGCCGGCAAGCAGCGCGTGCCGTCGCCGCCAGCGCGACAGGCGATAGAGCTGGGTCAGCCGCGGTGCGTCGTCGAGCTGCAGCAGATGTTCGGCGAGGCTCAGCGCATAGCGCCCGATCCCGGTCGGGTTGGCATTGACGGCGTTCGTGACTTCCAGGGCGACGTGCATGGCGCCGTATTCTTGGGCTTTCGGGCGATCCGGGCAGCGGGCTCAGGGCATAATCCGCGTCGTTCCGCGCCGGCCAGCCCATGATTCTCTCGAACCGCTACAACTTTCTCTACGTCCACATCGCCAAGACCGGTGGCACCAGCGTGCGCGCGGCGCTGCGCAAGCTGCAGTGGAAGGACCCGTATTACCTGGCACAATTCGTCTGCTCGCGGCTGTCGCATCTGACCGGGCACCGCATCGCCGCCAAGCTGCCGCGGCACGCCAAGATCGTCTGTGCGCAGGAGATGCTGCCGAAGGACTTCTTCGACGGGCTGTTCAAGTTCGCGTTCGTGCGCAATCCCTGGGACCTGCAGGTGTCGAGCTATCACCATCTCAAGCGCGAGCGGCCGCATCTGCTCGAAGGCCACGAGAGCTTCGAGGCGTTCACGCGCTGGAAGCTCGATCCGCAGCGGCCGTACCAGTACCACCTCGACACTGCGATCACGCCGCAGACGGACTATCTGATCGATCTGCACGGCGGCGTGCTGACGAACTACCTCGGCCGCTACGAGCGTCTGCACGAGGACTTCGACCACATCTGCCGCACGATCGGCGTGCCGACGCCGGAGCTGCCGCACAAGCGCCAGGCGACGGACCGTTCCAAGGACTACCGTAGCTACTACAGCGACGATCTCGCCGAGCTGGTCGGGCGCCACTTCGCGCGCGACGTCGAAGTGCTCGGCTACCGCTTCGATCCGAGCTGAGCATGTGCGGCATCGCCGGCATCGTGCTGCGGGACGGCGTCGTTGCCGATGCCGATCTGCGGCGCATGGCGTCGCAGCTTTCGCACCGCGGACCGGAGGATAGCGGCACCTACGTCGCCGGCCGCTTCGGCATCGCGCACACGCGCCTGGCGATCATCGACGTCGCCGGCGGTCATCAGCCGCTGTTCGACGCGGCCAGGCGCTATGCACTGGTCTGCAATGGCGAGATCTACAACTACGTCGAGCTGCGTGCCGAGCTGGAGGCGCTGGGTGCCCGGCCGCTGACGCAGTCCGATTCGGAAGTCGCGCTGCATGGGTATGCGCACTGGGGCGCGGACTCGTTCCGCCGTCTGCACGGCATGTACGCGTACGCGCTGTACGACCATGAGGCGGAGGAGCTGTGGCTGGTGCGCGACCGCCTCGGCATCAAGCCGCTGTACTTTGCGCGTCTGCCCGATCGCATCCTGTTCGCGTCGGAGCTCAAGGCGCTGCTGCCGCTGCTGCCGCAGCGGCGTGTGCACGTCGATGCGCTGGCACAATTCTTCCAGAACCAGTACTCCACAGGCGCGCGCACGATCGTCGATGGTGTCGAGCGGGTTCCGGCCGGCTGCGCGCTGCGCATCGGGCGCGATCTCACGGTGCACGTGCAGCGCTACTGGTCGGCGCTCGACGTGCAGCCGCGGGCGCACGTCTCTTTCGAAGACGCGGTCGCCGAGTGGGAGCCGCTGTTCGCGCAGGTGATGCGCGAGCACATGCGCTCCGACGTGCCGTACGGTGTGTTTCTCTCCGGCGGCGTCGATTCAGCGGTGCTGCTCGGCCAGCTCAAGCGCCATCACAGCCAGCCGATCCGCACCTTCTCGATCGGCTGGACCGACGCGCGCCAGCGCGATGAGCTCGACGACGCCGAGGCGATGGCGCGCCTGTTCGGTACCGAGCACCGCTCGATCCGCATGGACGCCCAGGCGGTGTTCCGCCGGCTGCCGCGCTCGGTGTGGGCGGCCGATGATCTGATGCGCGACTACGCCTGCCTGCCGACGCTGGCGCTGGCCGAGGCCGCCGCGCGCGAGCTCAAGGTGGTCTTCAGCGGCGAGGGCGGTGACGAGGCGTTTGCCGGCTACGGTCGCTATCGCCCGGATTTCTTCGAGCGCGCGTTCAAGTCGCTGCGCCATCCGGGCAGCGGCGGGTTCCGTGTGCGGCCCGAGCTTTCGCCGGCGTGGGTCAACCGGCTGTTCGTGCCCGAGCTGCAGCGGGCGCTGGCCGGCTACCGCGATCCGGTCGTCCAGGCCTGGCGCGAGACGCCGAAGGCCTGGAGCGAGCTGCAGCGACGCCAGTACGTGGACCTGTCGACGAACCTGCCCGACGACCTGCTGGTCAAGGTCGACCGCATGCTGATGGCCTGCAGTGTCGAAGGCCGCGTGCCGTTCCTGGATCATCGCGTCGTCGAGTTCGGGCTGGCGCTGCCCGATGCGCTCAAGGTGTCGAAAGGCGCCGGCAAGGTTTTCCTCAAGCGCTGGGCCGAGTCCTTCATTCCGCGCGAGCATTTGTGGCGGCGCAAGCGCGGCTTCCACGTTCCGGTCGGCGAGTGGCTGCGCGGTGCGTTCCTCGAGGCGCTGAGCGCACGCCTGCCACAAAGTCCGGCCATCCGCGCCTGGTGTCGCGACGAGACGGTGCGCCGGCTCCTCGCGCGCCAGCAGGCGAAGGGCGATGTGACGCGCGAGGTCTGGAGCCTGCTGCAGTTCGCGATCTGGCACCGGCTGTTCATCGACGGTGCACCGGCGGTGCCCGCGGTCGAGGAGGACCCGCTCGAATGGATCGCGTAGACCGCCACCGCATCGCGATCTTCATGTCGACCTCGGGGCACAGCGGCGTCGACCGTGCGATGAAGCACCTGATTCCCGCACTGGCGCGGCGCGGCTACGTGGTGGATCTGCTCAAGGTGCGCCGGCACGGGCCGAGTCTCGACGAGGTACCGGCCGGGGTGCGGATTATCGACACGGGTGCGAGCACGACTTACCTCGCGCTGTTCGCGCTCGTGCGCTATCTGCGCCGCGAGCGCCCGGCGGTGCTGCTCGCCGACAAGGACAAGGTGAATCGCACGGCCTTGCTCGCGCGCTGGCTCGCGCGCGCGGGCGACACACGGCTCGTGCTGAGCTCGGGCACGACGATCTCGATCGACCTGCAGCATCGCGGTGCGTTCGAGCGCTGGCTGCAGCGCACGTCGATGGGGCGGCTGTATCGCTACGCCGATCAGGTCATCGTCACCTGTGCCGACGTTGCCGACGACATGGCGGCGTACACCGGACTCGCGCGCGCACATATCCAGCCGGTTGCGAGCCCGGTGGTGCCGGCGAGCCTGTTCGAGGCCCGGCCGCCGCCGCCGGATCACCCGTGGTTCGCGCCGGGGGAGCCGCCGGTGATCGTCGGCGTCGGCGAGCTGTCGCCGCGCAAGGACTTCGAGACGCTGATCCGCGCGTTTGCGCGCCTGCGCGCCGGGCGCAGCTGTCGGTTGGTGATCGTCGGCAAGGGCCAGCGGCTCGATGCGCTGCGCGCGCTCGCGTCGTCGCTGGGTGTCGCCGCCGACGTCGACTTCCCCGGATTTCGCAGCGACGTCTATGCTTTCGTCGCGCATGCCGCGGCGTTTGCAATGACTTCACGCTGGGAAGGGCTCGGATTCGTGCTGATCGAGGCGCTCGCCTGCGGCACGCCGTGCGCGGCGACGAGATGCCCGAGCGGTCCGCGCGAAATCCTGCAGGATGGCCGCTACGGCCCTCTGGTGCCGGTGGGCGACGCCGCCGCGCTCGCGGCTGCGCTCGCGCAGCTGCTCGAGCGGCCGCTGCCGCGCCAGACGCTGCAGCAGGCGGCGCGGCCCTACGAGATCGAAGCCGCGACCGACGCCTATCTGCGCGCCTTCGCGCTGCCGCGGGAGGCTGCCGCATGAGCCTGTCGCGCCCGGTCGCCGTTTACTCGAGTTTCCTGCGCAACCGGGCCCGCAAGCCCGACACGGCGCCGCTGGTCCAGCACGGCATCGATCGGTGGACGCTGGAACTGGCCGCCGCACTCGCGCAGTGCGGGCAACGCGTGGACCTCCTGGTGAAGACGGATCGGCTACCGCCAAGTGATCGTATGCCGCTGCCGGAAGGCGTCAGACTCGTGAAGGTCGGCCGCACACGCCTGCGCTCGTTCTGGTCGCTGCTGCACTACGTCTACCGCGAGCGGCCGCGGGCCGTAATCGGCGGGTTGCGGTTCGCCAACCTGCAGTTGCTCCAGCTCAAGCGCCTGTGCGGCGCGCGAGCGGTCTTGATCCTGACCGTGCACGACCACGTCGGCACGCGGCTGGCCGCGCTCGGCGAACGCAGGCGCAAGGCGTATCTGCGTGAGCTGCGGCGCTACGCGTGTGCCGATGCCGTCGTTTGCGTCAGCGAAGGCGTGCGCAGCGATCTGGTCGCCCACGTCGAGCTGCCGCCGGCGCGGATGCTGACCGTCTACAACCCCGTGCGTGTGCCGCCATGCGATCAGCCGCGTGGATCGGACGATGGGCTGCGCATCGTGCTCGGCGTCGGCCGGCTCGGTCCCGACAAGGGCTTCGACCGGCTGGTCGACGCGTTCGCGTTGCTGGCGGCGGATCCGTCGCTGCGGCTGGTGATCTGCGGAACCGGCGTCGAGAGCGTTGCCGTGGATCTGCGCCGGCACATCGCCGCGCGCGGGCTGCAGGATCGGGTCGATCTGCCGGGACATGTCGACGAGATCGGCTGCTGGTATCGTCGTGCCGCGGTGTTCGTGTTGTCGTCCCGTACCGAGGCTTTGCCGTATGTCCTGCTGGAAGCGCTGGCTTGCGGTGCGCCGGTCGTCGCCTTCGATTGCCCGACCGGTCCGGCCGAGATCCTCGACGGCGGTCGGTTCGGTCGTGTCGTGCCCAACGGCGATGTCGCCGCACTCGCCGCCGCGATCAGCGCCGCGCTCGACGACCCGGGCAATGCCGACGAGCGCCGCGAGCGCGCCCGTCAGTTCGATCCGGCGCATATCGCAGACACATGGCTGCGATTGATCGACGAGCTGTCCGTCGCGGCTCAGCCGCAGCCGGTGCGCGACCTCCTCGCATGAAGCGCCTCGGCGTCGTCATTTCGTTTTCCGGCGACGGCGGCGTCGAGCGCATGGTGATCAATCTGTGCGCCGAGTTTGCGAAGCATGTGCAGGTGGACCTGCTCGCGATCCGCGCCGGCGGCGGTCATGTCGAGCGCATCCCTCCGGCCGTGAATCTGCGCCGCCTCACGGCGCAGCATGCCTGGACCGCGGTGCCGGAGATCGCGCGCTACCTGCAGGAGGTAAGGCCCGATGCCCTGCTCGTCGCCAAGGACCGTGCCGGACGCGCGGCGATCAAGGCGCGGCGCCGCGCCGGCGTCGACATGCCGCTGTGGATCCGGCTGGGCACCCATCTGTCGGCGGCGCTCGAGCGCAAGGACCGCTTCAGCCGCTGGCTGCGCGTCTCACCGATGCGCCGCCTGTATCCGCTCGCCAGCGGCGTCATTGCCGTGTCGGAGGGCGTCAAGCAGGACACTCAGCGCGTGACCGGGCTGCCGCCGGAGCGCATCGTCGTGATCCGCAATCCGGTGATCACGCCGCAGCTCGCCGAGCACGCAGCCGAGCCGATCCCGCATCCCTGGCTCGCCGACAAGCTGGTTCCGGTCGTGATCGGCATGGGCCGGCTGACGCGGCAGAAGGACTTCCCGACGCTGATCCGCGCGTTCGCCGCGCTGCAGAAGGACCTGCCCTCGCGCCTGATTCTGCTCGGCGAAGGCAAGGATCGCGATGCGCTCATCGAGCTGGTCGGCGAGCTGGGCCTGGTCGACAACGTCCTCTTCGCCGGCTTCCAGGCCAATCCGTATGCCTGGCTCGCGCATGCGGATCTGTTCGTGCTGTCCTCGGCCTGGGAGGGCTCACCCAACGCGCTGACCGAAGCCCTCGCGCTCGGCGTGCCCAGCGTTTCCACCGACTGTCCGAGCGGCCCGCGCGAGATCCTCGACGGCGGCCGCTACGGCCCGCTGGTGCCGGTCGGCGACGCACGCGCAATGACCGAGGCGATGCGCGCGACTTTGCACAGCCCGCTGCCGTCCGAAACACTGCGCGCCGCGGTCGACGAGTACCGCGCCGAAACCAGCGCGCGGCGCTATCTGCAGGTGCTTGGCCTTCTGGCTTGAGCCGCGCGCGTTCCCCGCGCACCCGCTAAGAGCCGAGCAGCTCGCGGTAAACGGCCAGATTGCCGTCGACCATCGCGTCGAGCGAGAACTCGCGTGCGATCAGCGCCGGGCCGCCTGCGCCGAGCCGGCGGCGCAGCGCATCGTCGGTGAGCAGCCGCAGCAGCGCGGCCTGCAGTGCCGCGGCGTCTCCGGGCGGGACGAGCAGTCCGTTCTCGCCGTCGCGCACCGCTTCCGGCATGCCGCCGGCGCGGCTGGCGATGATCGGCACGCCGGCGGCCGCGGCCTGCAGCAGCGAAACGCCCAGGCCTTCGATGTACGCCGGGTGCACGAGCAGGTCGAGGCAGCCCATCCAGCGCGGCAGATCGTCGCGAAAGCCGGCGAAGCGGACGTCTGCCTGCAGTCCCAGCCGCGCGACCTCGGCTGCGAGCGCTGCGCGCTGCGGCCCCCGCCCGAAGCAGAGGACGAGCGGACGCTGCGCCACCGGCATGCGCGCCAGCGCTTCGAACAGCACGCGATGGCCCTTGCGCTCGATCAGCTGCGCGACGACGCCGGCAACGAGCCGGTTCTCCGGCAGATCGAAGGCCGCCCGAAACTCGGTGCGCGCGGCCGGACGCGTCCACGCCTGCGCGTCGACGGCGCTGCGCACGACGCGGATGCGATCCGCGGCTACGCCCTCGTTGCGCAGCACTGCGGCGATGCCCTCGGAGATGCAGATCACGCGCGCGTACTGCCGGTACTTCAGTTGCGCCCACCAGCGCACTTCCGGGTTGTCGACGCGGCGCGACAGCAGCGCCGGCACGCGACAGCGGCGCGCCGCGATACCGCCGAGCAGGTCCGCGCCGCGGCGCGAATGCAGATGCACGAGCTGCGGCCGCTCGGCGGCGATCGTGCGCGACAGCCGGCCGACGAAGCCCAGATCGAGATCGCCGCTGCAGCGCAGCTCGACGACTTTCACCCGGCTCTCGCGGAAACGCGCGCCGATCGCCGCGCCCGGCGGACACACCAGCACGTTGTCGACGCCGCGGCGCGCAAGACCGTCGAGCAGATAGGCGAGCTGCTGCGCGCCGCCGTAGAGGTGCATGCCGGTTTCGACGTGCAGGATCTTCATTCGCCCGCGCCCGGCTCGGGGCCGCGATCGCGGCCGGGGGCCACGCCTATGGGCCTTGCCAGGAGCGCGCGTGCAGCCTGCGCGACGCGCTGCGGTGTGAGCTGGCGCATGCAGGTGTAGGCGCCGGCGCAAGTCGGGTGGCGCTTGCACGGCGCGCAGGGCAGGGCGTCGTAGAGCACCGTGAGCGGCGAGTCGGCGCCGCGCGTGTACGGACAGGTCGAGCCGAACAGCGCGATCGTCGGCGTGCCGGCGGCGATGCCGATATGCGTCAGCCCGGTATCGACACCGATGACCAGCGCCGCCTGCGCCAGCCAGGCGGGCAGATCGGGCAGGGCGGTGGCGCCGGCGAGGCTCAGGCTGCCCGGCGGCATCTGCGCGACCAGCGCGTCGGCCGGTGCGCGGTCGGCCGGTCCGCCGAGGACCGCGCAGCGTCCAAGCCCGGCCTCGGCCAGCAGGCGCGCCAGCTCCGGCCAGTACGCGTCCGGCCAGTGCTTCTGCGCGCGCGTCGTGAACGGGCACAGCGCAATGAACCCGGGCTCGACTGCGGCTGCCTGCATGGCCGCCTGCACGCGCTCCGTCGCAGCCGGCGTGACGGGCAGCTGCGGTGGACCCGCGGGCGTGCCGGTGAGCCGCTCGGCGAGGTAGCGGTACTCCGAGGCGATGTCGGCGATGTCGCCGCCCTTGTCGATCTGCTCGTGCAGCAGCCAGCCGAGCGGCTCCTTCGAGCAGAAGCCGACGCGCCGCTCGCCACCGGCGAGCCAGGCGAGCAGGCGCGACTTGGCGAGGCCCTGGGCGTCGATGACCAGATCGTAGCGCCGGCCGCGCAGTGCCTTGCGCAGCCGCCATAGTGCGGCGGGCGAGGACAGCGCCGGCCTGGGCGTCGCGATGACCCGGGCGATGCGCGGATCGTCGCGCAGTAGTCCGGCGAAGCCGGTTTGCGCCAGCCAGTCGATCGCCGCGTCCGGCCAGGCGCGGCGCAGCCCTTCGAGCAGGCTGGTACAGAAGACGAGATCGCCGAGCGCCGACAGGCGCACGATCAGGATGCGCTGAGCTTGAGCCAAGCGAAGAAGTCCCTGCCGGGTTGTTTTCGGAACGGCATGATACCCGCGGGCGTGCCGGTCAGGCCCTATAATCCGCGTTTCCGCTGACCTTCCCGGTGCCCCACATGACGTCTTTTGCCGACCGCGACGGCTATATCTGGTATGACGGCGAGCTCAAGCCCTGGCGCGACTGCACGACCCACGTCCTGACCTACACGCTGCACTACGGCGTCGGCTGCTTCGAAGGCGTGCGCGCCTACAAGACGCCCAACGGCACCGCGATCTTCCGCCTCGAAGAGCACACCAGGCGGCTCTTCAACTCGGCGAAGATCCTCGGCATGCAGATGCCGTGGAGCGCGGAGCAGCTCAATGCCGCGCAGAAGGACGTGCTGCGCGCGAACGAGCTCGAGGAAGCCTACATCCGGCCGATGGTGTTCTACGGCTCCGAAGGCATGGGGCTACGCGCCTCCGGTCTGGCGACGCACGTGATCGTCGCCGCCTGGGCCTGGGGCGCGTATCTGGGCGCCGACAACATGGAGCGCGGCATCCGCATCAAGACCAGCTCGTTCGCGCGCCACTACGTCAATGCCTCGATGTGCCGTGCCAAGGCCAATGCCAACTATCTGAACTCGTCGATGGCGCTCAACGAAGTGCTGCGCGACGGCTACGACGAGGCGCTGATGCTCGACCCGGACGGCTACGTCGCCGAGGGCAGCGCCGAGAACATCTTTCTCGTCACGGGCGGCGTCATCAGCACGCCGGACGTGACCTCCGCGCTCGACGGCATCACCCGCCGCACGGTCATGCAGCTGGCGCAGGACTTCGGCTACAAGGTCGTGGAGCGCCGCATCACCCGCGACGAGGTCTACATCTGCGACGAGGCCTTCTTCACCGGCACGGCGGCCGAGGTCACGCCGATCCGCGAGATCGACAACCGTCCGATCGGCAGCGGCGCGCGCGGCCCGGTGACCGAGAAGCTGCAGAAGGCCTATCTGGATCTGGTCAAGGGCCGCAGCGAGAAGTATCCCGAGTGGCTGGCGTATATCTGACACGCAGGCGCGCCGTGCCATGAGCGCCGCGCTGCCCGATTTCCGCCGCGCCCGCGTGCTGGTCGTGGGCGACGTGATGCTCGACCGCTACTGGACCGGCCCGGTGCAGCGCATCTCGCCGGAGGCACCGGTACCGGTCGTGCGCGTGCGCGGCGACGAGGCGCGGCCGGGCGGCGCGGCCAACGTCGCGCTCAACGTCGCGAGTCTCGGTGCGCGCGTGCATGTCCTCGGCGTGGTCGGTGCCGACGACGCCGGCGCGCAACTGCGCGCGGCGATGGCGGCACGCGGCGTCGACGCCGAGTGGATCGTCAGCCGCACGCTGCCGACGATCACCAAGCTGCGCGTGCTGTCGCGCAACCAGCAGCTGCTGCGTCTGGATTTCGAGGAATCGCTGGCCGCGGCCGGCGCCTTCGATCAGGCCGCGCTGCAGGCGCGCTACGCCGAGCTGCTCGCCGACTGCGACGTCGTCGTCTGCTCCGACTACGGCAAGGGCACGCTGGCCGAGGTCGCCGCGCTGATCGCCCTCGCACGCAGGGCCGGCAAGCCGGTGCTGGTCGATCCCAAGGGCAGTGACTACGCGCGCTACGCCGGCGCGACGCTGTTGACGCCCAATGTGCCGGAGCTCGAAGCGGTCGTAGGCGGCGCAGCCGATGAGGCGGATCTGCTCGCCCGCGGCGAGCGCCTGCGCGACCGGCTGCAAGTGGACGCGCTGCTGCTCACGCGCAGCGAAAAGGGCATGAGCCTGCTGCGCCGCAAGCACCCGCCGCTGCATCTGCCGGCCGAGGCGCGCGAAGTCTTCGACGTGACCGGTGCCGGCGACACCGTCATCGCCGTGCTCGCCGCGGCGCTGGCCGCGGACGTGGAGCTGCCGTTCGCGTGCCGTCTGGCCAACCTTGCTGCGGGCATCGTCGTCGGCAAGCTTGGTACCGCCGCCGTCAGCGTCGCCGAGCTCGAAGTGGCGCTACAGCATGCGCACGGCGACGCCGGCGTGCTCGACGAAGACGCGCTGCTGCTGCGCGTCGCCGCCGCCCGTGCAAGCGGCGAAACGATCGTCATGACCAATGGCTGCTTCGACGTGCTGCACGCCGGCCACGTGAAGTATCTCGAGGCCGCGCGCCGGCTCGGCGACGTGCTGATCGTCGCCGTCAACGACGACGACTCAGTGCGCCGGCTCAAAGGCCCGACGCGACCGCTGAACTCCTGCGCCGACCGCATGCGCGTGCTCGCCGGCCTGCGCAGCGTCGACTGGGTCGTCCCGTTCGCCGAGGACACGCCGGCGCGCCTGATCGGCGCCGTGCTCCCCGACGTGCTGGTCAAGGGCGGCGACTACGCCCCCGAGCAAATCGCCGGCCACGACACCGTGACCGCCAACGGCGGCCGCGTCGTCGTGCTCGACTACCACGCCGGCTATTCGACGACGGGGCTGATCGAGCGCGTGCAGAAGTAGGCGCGTCTGCGGCGTCGTCGCAACGCAGCGTTACGCCGTGAAGCGCGGCGCGCCGTCCTCGTGCTCGATGCGCAGCGCGTTCACCAGATACGACACGCCGTGATACTGGCCGGCGAGCATGATCAGCTCGATGAGCTGTGGCGGCTCCAGGACTTCGCTCAGCGCGGTCCACAGCGCGTCGTCGACCGTGTGCGCCCGGTGCAGGGCTTCGGCGAGCTGCAGCACGAGGCGGTCTTGCGCGCTCCAGGTTCCCGGATCGGCGCCGCTCGCGCTGGCGCGCCATTCCGCTGCGCTGAGACCGGCCGTCGCGGCGAAGGCGGCGACGTGCACGCCCCATTCGTATTCGGCGCCGCAGAGCGCCGTCGTGCGCAGGATCATCAGCTCGCGCAGGCGCATCGGGATGCTGCCGCGGTCGAGCAGGCCGCCGGTCATGAAGCGCTGCAGCACGCGCGGATTGCGCGCGATGGTGCGGAATAGCTTCAGCGGCGGGGCGCCGCGCATGACGATGTCGAAGGCGGCCTGGATGTCGGCTGCGTAGGGTGGATCGATCGGGGCGATGCGGGGCTCGGCCATCTGCGGTCTCCAGTGCTACGATATTCGAAGCATAGCGCTTCTAAAACCGTAGCACAATGACCCTCTTCGATCGCCCGGTCCGCGGCTCGCGCAGCGGCCGACCCATCATGGTGCTGCTCGATCTGCTCGGGCGGCGCTGGACGATGCGCGTGCTCTGGGAGCTGCGCGGCGAGGCGCTGAGCTTCCGTGCGCTGCAGGCGGCGTGCTCGGGCATGTCGCCGTCCGTGCTCAACCGGCGCCTGGGCGAGCTGCGCGACGCCGGGCTGGTCGAAGCCTCCGCGGCCGGCTATACGCTGACGCCGGGCGGCCGCGAACTCTTGGTGCTGTTCGAGCCGCTGAACCGGTGGGCGGAGCACTGGGCGCAGGAGCGCCGTGCAGAGGGGCGCCGGACGAAGTCGCATGGGTCCGGGTGAGCTGTTCGCGCTGGGCTGCGCGCTGACCTGGGCGGTCGCCGTCATCCTGTTCAAGAAGTCCGGCGAGCACCTGCAGCCGTTTGCGCTCAATCTGGTCAAGAACGCGATCGTGCTGCCGCTGTTCGCCGTCACGCTGCTGCTCGTCGAAGGCGCCGCGTGGCCGGCGATTCCAGGGCCGCATCTGTTGTTCATCGCGCTGTCCGGCATCTTCGGCATCGCCGCCGGCGACACGCTGTACTTCCACGCGCTGAACTCGATCGGCGCGAGCCGCATGGCGGTGGCGCAGGCGCTGTACTCGCCGTTCGTGATTCTGCTGTCGTTCGTCTACCTGCACGAGCGCCTCGGCGCCTGGCAGTTCGCCGGCGTCGGCCTGGTGCTCGCCGGCATCGTGCTCGTCACCTGGTCGGGCGAGCGCGAGCGCACGGAGGCGCGCGCGCTGCGCATCGGCATCGCCTGGGCGGTGGTCTCGGTGTTCCTGATGGCGCTGGGCGTGGTCATCGCCAAGCCGATGCTGGAGCAGCACAATTTTCTGTGGGTCGTGACGCTGCGTGTCGTCGCCGGCTTCGCCGGCATGCTGCTGATCGCGCTGTTCGCCGGCGGGACCGCACGGCTGTGGCGCGCGTATCGCGGCGTCAGCCATTGGCCGGCGATCGTCGCCGGCGGCATCACCGGCACCTACCTGTCGATGATGCTCTGGCTCGCCGGCTACAAGTACACGCAGGCGTCGATCGCGGCGGTGCTCAACGAGCTGGCCGCGGTGTTCATTCTGCCGCTGGCGGTGATCTTCCTGCGCGAGCGCGTGCGCCCGCGCCAAGTGCTCGGCGTGATGCTCGCGCTCGGCGGCGTGGCGCTCGTCGTATCGATGTAGCCGCCGGCGCCGTCTGTCGGCGCAGCGTGCGCGCTCGGCCGTGGTCGCCTTCAGCGCACGCGGCCGCAGCCGCTTTCGATCTCAGCCTGCTCCTTTGTCCCGCCTGCGCGCCGGCGCGCGCCCGACCGGAGAATGCATGTCGATCGAGGCCCGCTTCTATCGCATCGTCGTGGACGCGCTCACGTCCGACCGCCTGGTTCTGCCGACGCTGCCGGAGGTGGCACTGTGCATCCACGAGCTGTTGCAGCGCGACGAGGTCACCAGCAGCCAGCTGGCGGCCGAGGTCCAGCGTGACCCGGCGATCGCCGTGCGCCTGATCCGCGTGGCCAACAGTGCGGCGATGCGCGGCGGCCGCAGCGTCGAGAGCATCCAGCAGGCGGTCACGCGGCTCGGGCTGCAGTACACGCGGCTTCTGGTCAACGGCCTGGCGCTCGAGCAGATGTTCAGCGCCGGCAGCGACATGCTCAAGGATCGGCTGGCCCGCTGCTGGCGCGACAGCGTCAACGTCGCCGCACTGGCGCGTGCGCTGGCGGCGCAGTGCACGCTGCTGCCGCCGGAGATGGCGATGCTCGCGGGTCTGATCCACCGCGTCGGCGAGCTGCCGATCCTGAAGATGGCCGAGCAGCATCAATCGGCGATCGATACGCCACAGGCGCTCGACGAGGTCGTCGAGCGGCTGGCACCGCGCATCGGCCGCATGGTGCTGCAGGCCTGGAGCTTTCCGGCGGATCTCGTCGACGTGCCGGTGCTGTGGCGCGATGGCGCGCGCGACCATCCGGGCGCCGCCGACCATGCCGACGTCGTCGCCGTCGCCGTGGCGCGGCTGCGCCTGGAGCGGCAGCCGGAGCCCATCCCGCCGCCGATGCCGGCGCATACCAAGCTCGACCTCGAGCCGTGCTTCGACCTCGGCGGCGCCGGGCCGCTCGCCGACGTCTACCACTCCTCGCTGCGGCTGCTGCAGGCGGCCTAAGACGGCACCTCGCCTGCGGCCTGATCCGCTTACGGCGCTGCGAGGCTTTGCTCGCGCACCGCCTTGAACTCCGAGCCTTCCTTCCAGTGCGGCCAGTCGTCGCCGTTGGCGACGCGCCAGCCGACCGCCAGCAGTACCTGCATGTCCTGCGCGGCGCCGCTCAGATCCCAGTCCGGCTTCACCTCGTCCGACACCGCGTGATAGTCGTTGGCGGTGTATTGCTGGCGCTTCTTCAAGCCGTAGCCGGCCGGTTTGCCGATGACTTCGTTGCCGCCGTCGGCGTACAGCGCCGGCACGCCGACCTTGGCGAACTCGAACTGGTCGGAGCGGTAATAGAAGCCCTTTTCCGGCTCCTCGTCGGGCACGATCACGCGGCCGTGCTCGGCGACGACTTCGGCGAGCACGTCCTCGAGCGTGTTCTGCCCGATGCCGATGATCTGGATGTCGCGCGTCGGTCCCCAGGGGTTGAGCCCGTCCATGTTGATCATCGCCGGCGTGCGCTGCAGCGGGTAGAGCGGATGCGTCGCGTAGTGCCTGGCGCCGAGCAGGCCCTGCTCCTCGGCGGTGACCGCCATGAACAGCACCGAGCGCTTCGGCGGCGTCGAGAGCTTGCTGTACGCCTCGGCGATCTCGAGCACGCCGGCGGTGCCGCTGGCGTTGTCGAGTGCGCCGTTGAAGATCTGATCGCCTTCGAGCGCCGTATTGCGCCCCAGGTGGTCCCAGTGCGCCGAGTAGATCACGTGCTCGCCGGCATGCTGCGGCGACGAGCCGGGCAGGCGCGCGATGACGTTCTGCGACTGCACCTCGCGCAGCTTCGTCGTGATCCGGAAGCTGGCCTTGGCCTCGAGCGGCACCGGGCTGAAGTCGCGCCGCACCGCGGCGCGCTTGAGCGCTTCGAAGTTCTGCCCCGTGGCGCGGAACAGCGCCTGTGCCTTCTCGTTGGAGATCCAGCCCTGCACCGGCACGCTGTTCATGTTCTTGTCGGCGGCGGCGAGCTGGAACTGCTCGCCGCTCCAGCTGTGCTCGACCACCGCCCACGGATAGCCGGCCGGACCGGTCTCGTGAATGATGATCGCCGCCGCGGCGCCGAGCTTGGACGCGATCTCGTACTTGTAGGTCCAGCGGCCGTAGTAGGTCATCGCCTTGCCGCGGAACATGCTGTCGTCGAGTCGCGACGGGTCCAAAGGGTCGGGGACGGCCGGATCATTGACCAGCATGACCAGTGTCTTGCCGCGGACGTCCACGCCCTTGTAGTCGTCCCAGCCGTATTCCGGCGCCTGCACGCCGTAGCCGACGAAGACCAGCTCGGCATCGTTGACCTCGACTTCGGGTACGAAGCGCGCGGTGACGGCGACGAAGTCGCTGCCCCGGCGCATCCTCAGCTTGCGCGGCCCGGCCCACAGCGTCATGCGCGGGGAGCTGGTGATGCCGACCAGCGGCACGTCCTGCACGTAGCTGCCGTCCGGATTGCCGGGCGCCAGCCCCATCGCCCTGAACTGCTCGACGAGGTAGGCGACGGTTTTCTCCTCGCCGATGGTGCCGGGCAGGCGGCCGGCGAACGCGTCCGACGACAGCGTGCGCACGTGGCGCATGAGGTCGTCCGCGGTGATGCTCTCGACCGCCGCGGCATCCAGCGCCGGCGGTGGCGGCGTGGGCGCCGGTGTGGCGACGACCGCGGCCGGCGGCGGCGCCGCACAGCCGGCGGCGAGCAGCGCCGCGGCGCCAAACCCGCAGCGTAAAAGCGTCTTCGTGCGCATCATGCTCTCCTGTTGTCGATCGCGCTTCAGGCCGACGGCGAGGCCACCCGACAGCGCGCGAACCGGGTCACGGTCCGATCCAGCGTTTCAGCCAGGCGCGTACCGTCTCGTGCCACTGCACGCTGTTCTGCGGCTTGAGCACCCAGTGGTTCTCGTCGGGGAAGATCAGCAGCTGGCTGGGGACGCCGCGGCGCTGCAGCGCGGTGAACGCGGCGATGCCCTGTTCCGGGGGCACGCGATAGTCCTTCTCGCCGTGAATGACCAGCATCGGCGTTTTCCACTCGGTGACCTGTGTGGCCGGGTTGTGCTTCTCGTAGGCGCCGGGCGCGACGAAGTACGGCGCGCCGTGCTCCCACTCGTCGAACCACAGCTCTTCGGTGCTGTAATACATGCTGCGGTTGTCGAAGATGCCGTCGTGCGAAACCAGCGCCTTGAAGGCTCCGGGCCACTGGCTCGCGATCCAGTTGATCATGTAGCCGCCGTACGACGCACCCAGCGCCGCCGCGCGGGTTGCGTCGAGGAAGTCGTAGGTCTTGAGCGCGTGCGCCCAACCCTTCTGCAGGTCGACCAGCGGCTTGCCGCCCCAGTCGCCGGAGATCGAGTCAGTGAACTTCTGGCCGTAGCCGGTGGAGCCGTGGAAGTCGATGAACACGACGGCGTAGCCCCAGCCGGAGTACACCGCCGGATTCCAGCGGTAGTGCCAGTCGTTGCCCATGCTGCCCTGCGGGCCGCCGTGCACGATGAAGGCGACCGGGTACTTCTTGCCGGGACGGTAGTTCCACGGCTTCATCACGTAGCCGTAGACGGTTTCGTCGTTCCAGCCGTCGAACGCGAACTGCTCGTAGTCGCCGAAGCGGATCGGTGCGAGCGTTTCGGCGTTGTGCTGCGTCAGGCGCTGCGGGGTGGTTTCACCGTGCGCGAGGCGATACAGATCGACCGGCGCGCTCAGCGTGTCGAAGCCGTAGACGATCGCATCGGCGCCGGCGCTGAAGCCCGAGACGTGGCCGCTGGCGGTGAGCGCACTCGGCTTGCCGCTGGCGACGTCGATGGCGAACAGGCGGTGGTTGCCGATGTCGTCGGCGGTCGTGTACAGCGTCTTGCCGTCGGGCGAGAACGCGAGGTTGCCGGCCGAGCGATCCCAGCCCGGTGCCACCTCGCGGGTGTCGCCGGTCTTGAGGTCGCGCAGCCAGATCGCGAGGCGATCCGCTTCGAAGCCCGGGCGCCTCATCGCGCGCCAGGCGAGATAACGGCCGTCCGGCGAGAACACAGGGCCGACGTCGACGGCCTGGTTCGTCGGCGTGAGGTTCTTCGGCGCGGCCGAGCCGTCGGCGGGCACCCACCACAGGTCGAGATTGGTGCTCCAGGCTTCGGTCGTGCCGGCGATGCGCGCGGTGAACGCGAGGTGCCTGCCGTCCGGCGCGAACGCGTACTCCGAGGCATCGCCGAAGGGTTTCGACGGCACGTCGCCGTCGATGCCCTTGCTCACGTGCACCGGGTCGAGCGCGCGGCCGTCGGCGTCGAGCCTGAGCGTGAACAGCTGCGCGCGCGTGCCGTCCTTCCAGCTGTCCCAGTGGCGGATGAAGAGCTTGTCGAAGAGCATGCCGCTGCGCTTGTCCGCGGCGCGCTCGTCGAGCCGCTTCTTCGTGCACGCGAGATCCGCGCAGTCGGGAAAGACCTCCATCGACACCGCGATGCGCGTGCCGTCGGGCGACAGCGCGAAGCTGCCGACCGCGAGCGGCAGCTCGGTGACCGGCTTGGCGTCACCGCCTTCGGCCAGATCGAGCCGCCACACCTGCGCACTGCCGCTGCGCGTCGACAGGAAGTAGATCCAGCGGCCGTCGGGCGACCAGCGGGGGTCGCTGTGATTGCCTTCGGCGTGCGTCAGCTGGCGCGTCTGCCCGCCGGCGAGATCGAGCAGCCAGAGGTCCGTCACCCCCTTGTTCGCCTCGTAGTCCGTGCGCCGCAGCGTGTAGACCGCCTGCCTGCCGTCGGGCGAGAGCTGCGGGTCGGAGACGCGCACGAGGCGCACGAGGTCGTCGGCCGAGAACGGGCGAGGGCCTTGCGGGGATGTGGTCGGCATGGCGGCAGTGGCGGTGAGCGCAAGCAGTGCACCCACGATCAAGGATCTCATCGTCGTTGGGCTCCTCGCAGCGGAGCGGGGATGTTATTGAAGCGGCAACATGATATTTGAACTCGGCGCGACGCTGCCCGTTCGCATCGCCCGCGGCGCGGACTGAGGGTAAAGCCTCAGCCTTGCGGCGGGGCGCCTGCCTATACTCGCCGGAATCCGCCGTCCAGGGACACCATGAGCACGAATCCCCATGCGCGGCCCGGAGATTTCCTGGGCCACCCGAAGGGCCTGTACGTCTGCTTCTTCACCGAGATGTGGGAGCGCTTTTCGTTCTACGGCATGAAGGCGCTGCTGCTGCTGTACCTCCTCAAGTACCACCTGTTCGGCGACGATGCCGGCTACGACCTGCTCGGCGCCTACGGCGGGCTGGTCTATGCGGTGCCGGTGATCGGCGGCCTGCTCGCCGACCGCTACCTCGGCATGCGCAAAGCGGTCGTTCTCGGCGGCGTGCTGCTGGTGCTCGGCCATCTGGGCATGGCGTTCGAAGGCGAGCAGGCGCGTATCGTCGACGGCGCCGTCGTGCGCGACGAGAGTGCGCTGCAGGTGTTCTATCTGTCGCTGGCGCTGATCATCATGGGCGTCGGTTTTCTCAAGCCGAACATTTCGACGATCGTCGGCAAGCTGTATCCCGAGAACGACCCTCGGCGCGATTCGGGCTTCACGCTGTTCTATGCCGGCATCAACGTCGGCGCGTTGTTCGCGAGCCTGGTCTGCGCCTTCCTCGGCGAGACCTACGGCTGGAAGTACGGGTTCGGCGCGGCCGGCATCGGCATGATCGCCGGACTCGGCGTGTTCCTCTGGGGCCAGAAGTATCTCGAAGGCCACGCCGAGCCCAGCGACCCGGCGAAGCTGCGCGAGCGCGTCGCCGGCCTGCCGCGCGAGGCGTGGATTTATCTCGGCAGTGTCGGCGGCGTGCTCGTCGTCTGGCAGCTGATCCAGCGCACGTGGACCGTGCATGGCGCGATGCACGTGATCGCGCTGGCCTTCCTCGCGTGGTTCGTCTGGTTTCTGGTCGCCAAGTGCACGCGCGAGGAGCGCGGGCAGATGATCTCGCTGGTCGTGCTGATCCTCGCCGTGCTGGTGTTCTTCACGATGTATGAGCAGACCTATGGCTCCTGGATTACGTTCACCGACCGGCTGCTGACCAAGGATCTGTTCGGCGCCATCGCCGCCGACGGCGCCGTCCGACTGCCGTGGGCGATCTTCGCGCTCGCCGGAAGCCCGGTGCTGATGGTGGCGGCGCTCGCCGGCGCCGACCGCGGCCGGCGCGGCCTCGCGCATGCGCTGGTCGGCCTGATGGTGCTCGGCTTCGTCGCCGCGCTCGCGCACGACGTCGTGCTGGTGCGCCAGACCGCCGGCTCGCTGACCTTCCTCGGTGCGTTCTTCATCGTGCTGCTGGCGCCGCTATTCGCATGGCTGTGGCCGTGGCTCGCCCGGCGCGGCCTCAACCCGAGCACGCCGCTGAAGATGGCGATCGGGCTCGCCGTTGCCGGCACGGCGTTTCTGCCGCTGATCGCCGCCGCCGAGATCGCGGCGACGGGCACGATGGCCAGTGTCTGGTGGCTCGTGCTCGCCTATCTGCTGCTCGAGATCGGCGAGGTCTGCCTGTCGCCGATCGGCCTGTCCGCGGTCACACAGCTGTCGGTCGCGCGCGTCGTCGGCCTGATGATGGGCGCGTTCTGGCTCGCGACCGCGTACTCGGAGGTGCTCGCCGCGCAGTTCGGCAAGCTGGCGTCGATCGAACTCGTCGAAGGCGCGGCGCTCGACATGGCGGCCGCGGCGGTGAAGTACGAAGGCCTGTTCGCGACGATGCTGTGGATCGGGCTGGGCGCGGGCGCGGTCGTGCTGCTGCTGACGCCGCTGCTCAGGCGGGCGATGCACGGCGTGAAGTAAGCACGCCGACGCGGATTTGATCCGGGGAAAGCCGGCAGGATGTGCTGAAGCGCAGCCAAGCGCGTCGAGGGGCTTCCGGATGATGCACTGTGTCTTCGGCTCAACGGATCCTGTATCTGCACAGCGCCAGCAGTGCCAGCAGCAGACTCAGGCCCAGCGCTCCGCCGCCGCCACCGCCGGAGGAGTCGTCGCTGCACTCCGCCGGTGCCGCGCTGCCCGGATTCTTGCCGCCGATCGCGCGGCAGCCGCTGCCGGTCGGATCCAGCCAGGCCTTGAGCTGTGCCGACGGCTCCGCGCCGGCGGTCCATTGCCGCTCGAGGCGGGCGTAGAAGTCCGGCTCGTCGTTGTCGATGTTGCCTTCGCAGGCGGCGCTGCCGCCGGAAAGCACACCGACGATGCGGCGATTCTGGTTCCAGAGTCCGCTTCCGGATGAGCCTTCCTCGGTGGTGCCCTGCGCCCAGCGCCGAACCTCCCATGCCGGAATCTGCGGGCCGCCGGCTGTGATCTGCACATTGGCTGCTACAAGCGGCGCCGTGAACTCGCTGATCTTCTTCGCGTCGCCTGACGGGTGGTGGATGCTCACGCCGCTGTTGCCGCCAGCACCGCTGGCATCCCAGCCGGCGTAGTAGACGTTGAAGGCGGCGCTCGGCGGCTGGTTCAGCTCGATCAGCGACAGATCAGTGTCGCGGTCCCGGGCGCGCAGCGTCGCACCGCTCTGCGCCTGATCGTCCGGCGCGTTGTCGACACCGCAGGCGCTGTTCTGGAAGTTCCAGTAGACGACGACGCCCGATGCCGGGCTGCCGATGCGGCCGATCCCGCAGTGATCTGCGGTCAGGATGAAAGGCCTGTCGTCCTGTGCGGTGTTGTTGACGAGGGTGCCGCTGCACAGGCCGACGAAGCCGAGCGTCACCGGAACCTGCACCTTGACCACCGAGCGGCTCTCCTCGCGCCAGGCGTCGCCGAGCGGGCAGACCGCGTCGATGTTGCATGCGCCCGAGTCGCCGAGCTGGGCGGCGTTCCTGTAGGCATGACCGAGCCGGCCGAGGTGCAGCTCGACGTCCTCGCGCCGGCGGGTCGGCACCTGCAGCTCGATCACCGCCGTTTCGCCCGGCACCATCGCGGTCCACAGGCTGCCATCGGCGGTGTGGTTGCGCGCGTCGTAAGGACCCTGAACGGCATGGCCGCCCGCGTCGTAGATCCACAGCGCAGCTTCCTCGGGCACGCGGAAGCGCGCGAATTCCATCAGCAGCGACTGCGCGCCGGCGGAGTAAACGCGCGTGCGCCAGCGGCTGACGCCGGCTTCCGGCTCGTCCCACACGCCGCCGGCGAGATCCACCGGCAGCGGCACGGTCACCGCGAACAGCGCCGGCCCGCTGCCCTTGACGTCCTGCGCCGCTTCGATCGCCTTGGCGGTCGCCGCAGGCGGAGCGACATGCAGCGGCAGCGCGTCCAGGTCGGACAGATCGCCGGCCGGGACCGCGGCAAGGCAGGTCGATGTCCAGCACAGCGCGCAGGCCAGAACGACGACGCGCATGAGGTCACCGCCCGATGGGCGGAAGTGCCGCACCGTATGCAGCGCAGCCCGAGCGGCGGCCGTGCACGAGTCGGCGCCCGGCGCCGGCCGCCAGCAGCAGCACCAGCAGCCACGGCGACACGGTGCCGCCGCCACCGCCGCCGCCGTCGCCGGGCGAAGCGGTCGGAGCCGGGCTCGCGGTGGGTGTGGGCGTTGGCGAGGGCGCTGGCGTTGGCACGGGACCTGCCCCCGCCTCCTTGCCGGCGACCTGTCGCAGGCCGGTATCGACAGCGTCGAGCCAGGCCTTGAGCTGGCCCGAGGCTTGCGGCTGCGCGGTCCACTGCCTGTCGAGCCGCGCGTAGAAATCCGGATCGTCCGATTGGGCACACGAGGCAGAGCCGCCAGAGAGTACGCCGACGATTCGGCGGTCCTGGTTCCACAAGCCCGAGCCGGAAGAGCCTTGCTCGGTCGTGCCCTGTGACCAGGTGACGCGCCACGCCGGAATGTCGAAGTCGCCGCCAGGCAGACGGATGCTGCTCTGTACGAGCGGCGTCGTGAACTCGGTGACCTTCTTCGCGTCGCCGGACGGGTGGTGGATGGAGACGCCGCTGTCGCCACCGGTGCCGCTCGCGTCCCAGCCGGCGTAGTAGACGTTGAACGCGGCGCTCGGCCGCTGGCTCAGCTCCAGGAGCGACAGGTCGGTCGCCTCATCGCGTGCACGCAGCACGGCGCCCGTCTGCGTCTGATCGTCCGGCGCATTGTCGGCGCCGTTGCAGGCGCTGTTCTGGAAGTTCCAGTAGACCACGACGCCGGACGGCGGGCTGGAATTGCGGATGCCGCAATGATCGGCGGTCATCACGTATGCCTTGTCGTCCTGCGCGAGATTGTTGATCAGCGTGCCGCTGCACAGCCCGACGTTGTCGCCGCTCGGTATCTGCAGCTTCACGACCGAGCGAATCTCATCACGCCAGGCGTCCCCGAGCGGGCAGGCGGTGTCGATGTTGCATGGCCCCGAATCGCCGAGATCTCGCGCGTTCTTGTAGGCATGCCCCAGCCGGCCGAGGGCCAGTTCGACATCGCCGCGCTTTACGCTCGGCACACGCAGCTCGAGCACCGCGGTTTCGCCGGGCACCAGGGCCGTCCACAGGCTGCCTTCAGGGCTGTGGTTGCGCGCGTCGTAAGGGCCTTGCACGGTGCGCCCGGCGGCATCGTAGATCCACAGCGACGCGCCGTCGGGCACGTGGAAGCGCGTGAACTCCATCAGTAAGGCCTGTGCACCTGCGGAGTACACCCGTGTGCGCCAGCGGCCGACGCCGGCCTGCTCGTCCCAGACGCCGCCCGACAGGTCCACCGGCAGCGGAACGGTCACGGCGAACAGCGCCGGGCCGCGGCCCTTGACGTTTTCCGCAGCCTCGATCGCTTTTGCGGTAACCGCGGGCGATGCAACATGCAAGGGCAGAGCGTCGAGCCGCGACAGGTCCGGCTGCAAGGCGGCCTGCGCCGCGGGCAGCCACAAGGAAAGAACCAGCAGCCAGATGCGGCGCATCGTCAGTCTCCGTTGGTCGGTCGCGCGTCCCTGCGCTGGTCCAACTAATGTGGGAATCAGCGGAGTGTAACCGCTCGCTGTTGCCGCATCGTGTGCACCGCGTCTCGCTTCGGCAAACGAGCCGGCCCCGCCAGATTCGGATGCAGGCCGACTGCCTGTCGTGCCCTGAAGCGTCGGACGTGATCCGTTGACCGCCGCGCGGAACCGCCGTGCCGTCACGCCGTCAGATTACAAGCCCGTTGGTAGCTGATCGGCGTCAATGCCGGTGTAGGAGCGGTTTCCCATGCTGACCGGGTTTCACATGCGAGTGTGCACATGCCGGTATTCCAGCGGTCGCAGCAGCAGCTTTCACGATCGGTCACCGAGGTCCGCCGCTTTCTGCGGCGCGGCGGGCGGCGGGTGTGGAGCAGCGGCCAGCGCGTCCACGTGGAGCTGCGCGAGCTGCCGCCGCAGCCGGGCGAGGCCGTGGCTGCGCTCGAGGCGGCGGCCGCGCGCGTGCGCGGTGTGGCCTGGGCGCGCGTGCGCGCCGATCTCGGCGCGCTGGTGGTGCAGCACCGCATCCGCGCCCGGCAGCCGCAGGCGCGCCGGGCCGCGGTCGAGCGCCTGGAGGACGCACTGGTGCGGGCCGTCGTCGACGCCGAAACCGCGCTGGGCCTGAACCGCGCGCCGCTGTCCGGCGTGGCCCATCCGGAGCGCCATCCGGGCCACTGGACGCCGCTGGCACGCACGCTGCTGGAGCTGGGGGTGGATGCCGCGAGCGTCGCCGGCGGCTGGGCGCTGCGCCGTGCCGGCGTCGGGCGCCCGAGCCTGGGCGTGGACCTGGCGGCGCTGCAGTCCGCCATGGCCAACACCCCGGCGCTGCGGCGCTGGTTGGAGCGCTACCTCGGCATCGCGCTCACCGAAGTGGGGCTGGAGCTGTCCGGCGCCCTGCTGCATGCCGTGCTGCAGGGCGAGCTGGGTGCGGCGGCGGACATCCTGCACCGCTCGCTGCGGCTGCGCGAGCTGGCGGCGCGCCGGCGCCTGTGGCAGCAGTGGGAGCCGCGCCTGTGCGCGGACGGCGAGCTCGTCGCGCCGCCGCCCGCGGCGCGGCCGCGTCCGCTGCCCGACGGTCCTTTCGAGCGCTACGCGGCGAGCGCTGCGGCCGGCACGCTCGCCGCCTTCGCCGCCACGCTGTTCGCTCGGGGCGAGATGGAGCAGGCCGCGGCCGCCATCTTCGGCGGCCTGCCCAAGCCGGCGCGGCGCGGCCGTGCCGCCTTCGCCGCGCAGCTCGGCTACCGCCTGGCCCGGGCCGGCGTGATGGTGATGGAGCCGCAGGTGCTGCGACACCTGGAGCGGCTGGATACGGTCGCCGTGAGCGCGGCGCTGATCGATACCGATCCGCAGGGCGCAAGCCGGCTGCTCGATGCCGCGGCCCGCGCGCAGTTCGGCTGCGTGGTGGTCGGCTCGCGCGTGCTCGACGCCGCCGCCGGCCGCGTGCGCCACCTGGCGCTGCACGGCGCCGATGCGGTGCGCGCACTGCAGGAGGAGGGCCACGGCGTGATGTTCTTCGGCCGCGGTCCCGACGACGCCTACGCCGCCGCCGACTGCAGCATGGCGCTGTGGGACGAGGGCAGCCTGCCGGCGGCCGGCGCCCATCTGCACTGCGACGGCGGGCTGGCGCAGGCCGCGGCCCTGGTGGAAGCCGCCGCCACGGCGCGCCGCGCGGCCGAGCAGGTCCTGCAGCTGTCGATGGCCGAGGTGGCGCTGAGCCTGGCGCTCTCCGCCGGCGGCCTGGATCGCCAGGCCACGCGGCGCATCATGGCTGCGGCCAGCGCCGCCTCGGTGGTGGCCATGGCCGACGGGCTGCGTCTGGCGCAGGGCCTGGCCTGGCCCGCAAGCGCTGCCTCCGCCGCGGTCGCGGCGCCGGCCTGGCACCGTCTGACTGCGGACGAGGTGCTGCACCGGCTCGGCAGCCGCCTGCAGGGCCTGAGTGCGGAGGAGGCCGCCGCGCGGCGCCCGGTGCTGCCGCCCACGCCGCCGCGGCTGCTGCAGCTGGCGCGCCTCATGCTCGACGAGCTGCGCAACCCGATGACGCCCGCGCTGGCCGCCGGTGCCGGCCTGTCGCTGCTCGCCGGCGGCGCGGTCGACGCCCTGCTGGTGGCCGCCGTGCTGGCGGTGAATACGGCCTACGGCGGCCTGCAGCGCTATCGCGCCGACGCGCTGGTGCGGCAGCTGTCGCGGCACGAGCGCAGTTGCCTGCGGGTACGGCGCGACGGCGCCGTGTGCAGCGTCGCCGACGACGAGCTGGCGGTGGGCGACGTCCTCGAGCTGGGCGCCGACGAGCTGGTGCCCGCCGACTGCCGTATCCTCGAAGCCTGCGACCTGGAGGTGGACGAATCCAGCCTCACCGGCGAATCGCTGCCGGTGGCCAAGGCGCCCGGACCCTGCGACGCCGCCAACCTGGCGGAGCGCCGCTGCATGCTCTACCAGGGCACGGCGGTCTCGGCGGGGACCGCCGTGGCGGTGGTGGTCGCGCTCGGTGCCGACACCGAGCTGGGCCGCGCCGCGGCCGCCTCCGACGGGACCGCCTTCTCCTCGGGCGTGGAGGCGCGCCTGGCGCAGCTGACCCGCTACACGGTGCCGGTGGCGGCGGCGAGCGCGTTGGCGCTGGCGGCCAGCGAGCGCATGCGCGGCCGGCCGTTGCGCGAAGTGTTGTCGACGGCGGTGAGCCTGGCGGTGGCCGCGGTACCGGAGGGCCTGCCGCTGCTGGCCTCGCTGGCCCAGCTCGCGGCCGCCGGACGCCTGTCCCGGCGCGGAGCGCTGGTGCGCAGTGCGCGCGCCATCGAGGCGCTGGGCCGCATCGACCTGCTGTGCTGCGACAAGACCGGCACGCTCACCGAGGGCCGCATCCGTCTGGTGCGGGTCTCCGACGGCGACAGCGTGCAGGCTGCCGACGCGCTCGACGAGGCGCACCGGGAGATCGTCGCGGTGGCGCTGCGCGCCAGCCCGTCCAGCTCCGGCGGCGCGCCGGTGGCGCACATGACCGACCGGGCGCTGATCGAGGCGGCGCATGCGGCCGAGGTGGGCAGCCACGACGGCCTGAGCGACTGGCAGCGTCTGCACGAGATGCCCTTCCAGTCCGCGCGCGCCTTCCATGCCAGCCTCGCCGAGCATGGCGACGGCCGGCTGATCAGCGTCAAGGGGGCGCCCGAGGTGGTGCTGCCGCGCTGCCGCAGCCGGCGGCTCGGCGGCAGCGAGCAGGTGCTGGACCGGGCCGGCCGCGAGGCTCTGCTGCGCGAGGCCCGGGCGCTGGCGGGCCGCGGCTACCGCGTGCTGGCCGTGGCCGAGCGCGAGGCGCACGAGAAGCGCCCCATCGATCCGGACCGGGTCGACCGGCTGGGCTTCCGCGGCTTTATCGCCTTCGCCGACCCGGTACGGCCGAGCGCGCGCGCGGCGGTGGACCAGCTGCGCCGCGCGGGTGTCGGCGTGGTGATGCTCACCGGCGACCACCCGGACACCGCTGCGGCCATCGCCGCGGACCTGGGCCTCGACGGCGGTCGCCGCGTGGTCACCGGCGCCGAGCTGGACGCGCTCGGCGACGCCGAGCTGGCCGCGCTGGCACCGCAGGTGGCGGTGTTCGCGCGCGTCACGCCGGCGCATAAGGTGCGCATCGTCAGGGCGTTCCAGAGCCTCGGCCGCACCGTCGGCATGACCGGCGACGGCGCCAACGATGCGCCGGCCATCCGCCTGGCCGACGTCGGCATCGCCCTGGGCGAGCGCAGCACCGCCGCGGCGCGCAACGCCGCCGGCCTGGTGGTGACCGACGGCCGCATCGAGACCCTCGTCGGCGCGGTGCTGGAAGGGCGCGCGCTGTGGCTGTCGGTGCGCGACGCGCTGGGCCAGCTGGTCGGCGGCAACCTGGGCGAGATCGCCTTCACCCTGGCCGGCGGCCTGCTCGGCGGCCGCGCCCCGCTCAACGCGCGCCAGCTGCTGCTGGTGAACCTGCTCACCGACGCCTTGCCGGCGCTGGCCCTGGCGCTGCGCCCGCCGGCCGGCAAGACGCCGGAAGACCTGCTGCGCGCCGGACCCGAAGCCAGCCTCGGCCCCGAGCTGATGCGCGAGCTGAGCCTGCGCGCCGGCATCACCGCGACGGTGGCCACGGCGGCCTGGACGGCGGCGCGTCTGGGCGGCCGCCGGGGTGCCGGCAGCGTCGGGCTGCTGGCGCTCACCGGCACCCAGCTCACCCAGGCGCTGCTGGTCGGGCGCGGCAACCGCGCGGTGACCCTGGCCAGCCTCGGTTCGCTGGCGGCCCTGGTCGCGGTGGTGCAGACGCCGGTGCTGAGCCAGTTCTTCGGCTGCCGCCCGCTGGGGCCGATCGGCCTGCTGCAGGCGGCCGCCGCATCCGCGGCCGGCGGCGCGGCCCAGGCGCTGCTGCCGCGCCTGCTGCGCCTTGGCGGAGCGCGGTCCTGACGGATGACCCAAAACTCAGTTGATCATGGTCAACAACGGGCAAGGCTCTCGCACCGTCACAACTGCTTCTCGGGTTCCTGCGCGAACAATCGATAAAGGGCCGGCAACACCAGAAGCGTGAGCAGCGTCGACGACAGGATGCCGCCGATCACGACGGTGGCCAGCGGTCGCTGCACCTCGGACCCGATGCCGGTGTTGAAGGCCATCGGCACGAAACCGAGCGCGGCGACCAGCGCCGTCATCAGCACCGGACGCAGGCGCGTCAGCGCCCCCTCGCGGATCGCGGCGTCGAGCGCCGTGCCATCCGCGCGCAGGCTGCGGATGAAGCTGATCATCACCAGGCCATTGAGCACGGCCACGCCCGACAGCGCGATGAAGCCGACGCCGGCCGAGATCGATAGCGGGATATCGCGCAGCCAGAGCGCGGCAACGCCGCCGGTCAGTGCGAGCGGCACGCCGGTGAAGATCAGCAGCGCATCCCGCATCGAGCCGAAGGCCAGCCACAGCAGCGCCATGATCAGGGCCAGCGTCAGCGGCACGACGACGGCGAGCCGCCGGCTCGCCGACTGCAGCTGTTCGAAGGTGCCGCCGTAGTCGACCCAGTAGCCGGCCGGCAGCTCGGCGTCGCCGGCGACCCGATCGCGCAACTCCGCGATGAAGCTGCCGAGGTCGCGATCGCGGACGTTGGCGGTGACGACGACGCGGCGCTTGCCGTTCTCGCGATTGATCTGGTTGGGTCCCGGTGCCAGCGCGAGCTTCGCGACTTCGCCCAGGGGCACGTAGCCGCCGTCCGGCAGCGGCACGGGCAGGCCTGCCATCGCGTCGATGTCTTCGCGCTGGGGGTCCGGCAGGCGGATCACGACGTCGTGCCGGCGGTCGCCGTCGAAGATCATGCCGGCCGGCCGGCCGCCGTAAGCCGCGGCAACCACGGCCTGCAGCGCAGCGACGTCGAGCCCGTAGCGCGCGAGTTGTTCGCGCAGCGGCTCGACGCTGAGCACGGGCAGACCGCTCACCTGCTCCAGCGCGACGTCTTGGGCGCCGGCGACGCCGGCGACGAGCCCCTCCAGTCGCTCGCCGATGACCGCCAGCGTCTCCAGGTCGTCACCGTACACCTTGACTGCGACATCGGCGCGCACGCCGGACAGCAGCTCGTTGAAGCGCATCTGGATCGGCTGCGTGAACTCGTAGTTGTTGCCCGGAATCGGCCGCACGGCTGCTTCCAGATCGGCCACCACCTGCGCCTTGGGCTTGCGCGGGTCGGGCCACTGCGCGCGGTCCTTGAGGAAGATGAAGTTGTCGGCGACCGACGGCGGCATCGGGTCGGTGGCGATGTCGGCCGTGCCGATCTTGGCGACGATGTGGTCGACTTCGGGCAGCGTCTTCACCGCCGCTTCGAGCTGAGCCTGCATGCCAACGGCCTGTGTCAGGCTGGTGCCGGGGATGCGCAGCGCATGCATCGCGATGTCGCCCTCGTCGAGGCTGGGCAGGAACTCCGAGCCCATGCGCGCGGCGAGCGCGCCGGTCACGACGACCAGCAGCGCGGCCAGGACGACCACCGCATGGCGTGCGCGCAGGCTCGCATCGAGCAGCGGCGCATAGACCGCTTGCGCCCAGCGCATGACGCGCACTTCGCCATGCGCCTGCGGCTGCGGCACGAACAGCGCGACGGCCGCCGGCACCGCCGTGACCGACAGGATCATCGCGGCGACGAGCGCCATCACGACGGTCTGCGCCATCGGATGAAACATTTTTCCCTCGACGCCGCTGAGCGTGAGGATCGGCAGGTAGACGACGGTGATGATGAAGACACCGAACAGCGCCGGCCGGATGACGTCGTGCGTGGCCTCGAAGACCACGCGCAGACGCTCGGCCAGCGACATGCGCTGCCCCGATTCCGACGCCAGCGCCAGCCGTCTCAGGCAGTTCTCGACGATGATCACGGCGCCGTCGACGATCAGGCCGAAGTCGAGCGCACCCAGGCTCATCAGGTTGGCCGAGATGCCGCTCTGCACCATGCCGGTGATCGTCAGCAGCATCGTCAGCGGGATCACCATCGCCGTGAGCAGCGCCGCGCGCAGATTGCCGAGCAGCAGGAACAGCACGGCAATGACCAGCAGCGCGCCCTCGACCAGGTTCTTCGCAACGGTGCGCAGGGTCTTGTCGACCAGCGTCGTGCGGTCGTACGCGGTCACGACCTTGATGCCGGGCGGCAGCGACGGCCCGAGCGCATCGATGCGCTCGGCCACCGCGCGTGCGACTTCGCGGCTGTTCTCGCCCACGCGCATGAACACGGTGCCGAGCACGATTTCATGGCCGTCCTGCGTCGCCGCACCCGTGCGCAGCTCGGAGCCGATGGCGACCTCGGCGACGTCGGACACGCGCAGCGGCGCACCGGCAATGGTGCGGATCACGACGGCGCCGAGCGCGTCGATGGCGTCCGCCGCGTCGATCTGGCCGGGCACCCGCAGCAGCATCTGCTGCCCGTGACGTTCGACGTATCCGGCACCGGCGTTGGCGTTGTTGCGCAGCAGCGCCGCTTCCAGGTCGGCGATGCCGATGCCGTAGCCGAGCAGGCGCGCGGGGTCCGGCTGCACGAGATACTGCTTCGTGTAGCCGCCGATCGAGTTCACGTCGGCGACTCCGGGCACGCGCAGCAGCTGCGGGCGCACGATCCAGTCCTGCACCAGGCGCAGGTCCATCGCCGTCACCGGCGATCCGTCGGCGTTGACGGCGCCCGGCTCGGCGTCGACGCTGTACATGTAGATCTCGCCCAGCCCCGTCGCCGCCGGCCCCATCTGCGGCTCGATGCCTCGGGGCAGAACGCCGGCGACCGCCTGCAGCCGCTCGGCGACCTGCTGGCGCGCGAAGTACGGGTCGGTGCCGTCTTCGAACACGACGGTGACCTGCGAGAGCCCGTAGCGCGACAGCGAGCGCGTGTAGTCGAGCCGCGCCAGGCCCGCCATCGCCGTTTCCAGCGGCAGCGTGATGCGCTGCTCGGCCTCCAGCGGCGTGTAGCCTTCGGCCTCGGTATTGATCTGGACCTGGACGTTGGTGATGTCCGGCACCGCGTCGATCGCCAGGTGCTGGAAGTTCCACAGGCCCAGCAGGGCGAGGGCCAGGGTCGCCAGCAGCACCGGCACGCGCTGCCGGATCGAGATGTCGAGAATGCGTTGGAGCATGATCGGGCGCTCAGTGATCGTGGCTGGCGCCCGACTTTTCGATGTCGGCCTTGATCAGGTAGCTGTTCTCCGCCACGTAGCGCGCGCCGGCGTCGATGCCGCCGAGCACTTCCGCCCAGGTCTCGTCCTGGCGACCCAGCTCCAGCATGCGCACCTCGTAGGTCTCGCCGATTTGCTCGAAGACGACGGTGAAGTCGCGGAAGGTCTGCAAGCCGCTGCGCCTGACCGCCAGCGGCACGCGCGTCTCGCCGATCTGTACCGAGCCGCGCACGAACAGCCCGGGCATCCAGCGGCGCCCGGCGTTGTCGAGCACGACGCGGGCGGTGTAGACGCCGCTCGGTGCGCCGTGCGCATCGCCTTCGGCCGGGGCGATCCGCCGAATCCGGCCTTCGGTTTCGAGCGCGCCGTCCACGGTGCGCAGACGCACGGCCTGGCCGACCGCGGTGCGCGCGAGATCGCGCGCAAACAGCGACAGGTCCACCCACAGCGACGCATAGTCGGCAATGACGAACAGCGGCTCGTCGCCGGTGGTTTCGCCCGGATTCCCGTGGCGCTCGATGACGACACCGTCGATCGGTGCAGCGAGCGTGTACCGCTGCAGGCTGTCGTTGCTCTCGATGACCGCGAGCGGCTCGCCCGCCGCCACCGCGTCGCCGACGGATTTGGTCACGCTGCGGATCACGCCGGGATAGCGTGCCGCGAGCCGGCTGATCCGCTCCTCGTTGGGCAGCACGCGACCGTTGAGCAGCAGCGTGTCGGCGATGACCGCCGGCCCGGCGATCTCGGTGCCGACGCCGGCTTCGCGTGCGATCTGCTCCGGGATCGTCGTGCGCCCCTCGAAGCTGTCGAAAGCCCAGCGGTGCGTCCTGCCGTTTTCGCTGGCCGTGACGACGACGCTGAACGAGTGCGGCTCCGTCACCGTGCCGTCACCCAGCAGATAGTCGCCCTGCGGCGTGAAGCGGAAGCGATCGATCTTCCCGCCCAGCCGGGTCAGCTCGACGCTCACCGTGGCCGCGTCGGGCGGCAGCGGGCGGTCGTCGCGGAACAGGTAGACGTGGTATTCGGGCGGCACGCCGTCCTCGAAGATCTGCAGCTCCAGCGCGAAGTCGCCGTCGCGCAGCATGCGTCCGCGGTGCGGCCCGCGCTCGTACTCGGCGGTCGCTTCGGCCCTGGCAGAAGCTTCGGGGGTCTGCGGGTCGGAACAGGCCGGCAGCAGCACCGCGGCGAGCGCCAGCGGCAGAAGGATGCGAAAGCTCATCGGGTTTCTCCGGCCTGGGCCAGGGCGGCGCCGGTCAGGCGCTCGATCTCGATACGGTGGAGCTGGAACTCGGCGGCGGCGTCGATGCGCCGGTTGCGCGCGTCCAGCAGGCGCCGCTGTACATCCGTCCACTCCAGCAGCGAATAGCGGCCGCGGCGCCAGCCGTCCTCGGTCTGGGCGAGCGCGCGCTCCAGCTCCGGCAGGATCTCGCTGTCCAGCGTCGACACCACGTGCCGGGCGTGCTCCATTTCCTGGTGATGCGTGAACAGCCGTGTCCGCGCCTTCAGCAACGCAGCGCGGCGCTGCTGCTCGACGAGCGAGAGCTCGGCGTGGGCGGCATCGATGGCCGGCCGCGCGGACGACGCCGGGAACAGCGGCATGGCGACGCCCGCCACCAGCGCGGCATCGTCGCCTTGTTCGTAGCGACGCACGCCCAGTGTCGTCTGCAGATCGGTGCTGCCCCGACTGCGGGCCAGCGCCAGCTCCGCCTGCCTGAGCCGCAAGTCGGCGGCGAACAGCAGGAAGTCGGGCGTCGATTCGACCTGCGCCAACAGCGTTTCGAACTCGGTGGCCGGGGGCTGCGCGAAGAGATCGCCGGCGATGCGCGTGAAGTCGGGACGATCCAGGCCCATGGCTGCGGCCAGCGCGAAGCGCGATGTGGCGAGCACGTGGCGCGCGTCCTCGAGCAGCAGCTCGGTTTCGGCCAGCGCAACGACGGCACGGCTGCGCTCGGCCGGCGGCGCGGCGCCGGCCTGTACGCGCTCGTCCACCGCTTTGCGCTGCCGCTGCGCGAGCCGCAGCGCCGCTTCCGCGCTCGCCACACGCGCCTGCTGCGCGAGCGTCTCGATGAAGGCACGCGCGATCTCGGTCACCACGTCGAGCTGGCGCAAGGATTGTTCCGTGACCAGGCGTGCGGCTCGGGCATCGGCTGCCGCCAAGCGCGCCTGGCGCTTGCCGCCGAGCTCGAACAGCCGGCTCAGGCTCAGTGTCGTTTGCGCGGAGTCGAAGCCGCTGCGCGTGTCCGAGCCCAGCGCGTCTTCAACGGCAAGCTCGATCCGCGGCAGCGGTCGGAGCCCGGCTGCGCGCGTTTCGGCTTCACCGACGCGCCTCTCCAGAACGAATCCTGCAAGCTCGGGCCGGGCACTGCTCGCGCGCTCGATCGCAGCGCGCAGGGAAAGACTCGAACCGTCGGCAGCGAAAACCATTGCCGACGAACTCAACAGGCACACCGCCAGTGCGGCGTGCACGGATCTGCACAACATGGACGTCTCCGTCAGAACCATGGCCCCGCGGGGCGGGGCGAAACCGCGCGCGAAGCTCAGACGGCGAGCGGGGGGGCCTGGGAGAGTGGCAGGACGTGCGGCCTGCGCCGCAGCGGAGGGGATTGGTAGCTCGCTCGCCAGCGGACGCGCTGGCGGCCAGAGACGAGCAAGGCGGCAATACCGGCGGCGAGGGCCAGCAGCACCGGCGAGGGCAGCTTGCCGGCGGTGGTGTCGGCGGTATCCGCGTCGACCTCGCCGTGGCTCAGGTGCGAGTCGATGTGATCGATCTCGCCGCCCACCCATGCGACGTGGTCATGCTCGTGGTCGTGGTCGACGTCCATTTCCTCGACCGCGATCGGGTGCTCGTGGGCGACGTGCACGTGAATACCCAGCATCCGCGCCAGCGCCAACGCGCAGCACAGCACCAAGGTGACGATCATGCGGGGCGACTTCATCGGCCGCGGATCATCGCACGACCTCGCCACCGGCACCAAACCCGGTCGGGCGCCCTTCGGAACCTGTCGCCGACAACCGGATGAGCACGGGGTGGTGGGCCTACGCGGCCTCAAGCTCCAGCTTGACCTTGTAGCCCAGGGCGCGGGCGGCGCGTGCGAGGGTGTCAATGGTCAGGTCTGATTAGGCCCTGGTTAGGCCGGTGTCTGTTTCGTCAAGCAGGCGGTCCAGCGCCGAGCGGCTGGTCCGCATGCGCGTGGCCATCAACCTTGATCAGGCCGCGCTTCTTCATGCCCTGTCCAACCTGCCAGGCTAGTACGCGCTTCATCGCTCGCGCCGAGACGTCCTCGAGCGCCTTGTCTTCGGGTTGGGCGGAGTCGCGTTCGGGACTACTAGGGACCCGTGAGCAATCTGTTTTTCTGCGCTCAGCCGGCGGGTGCGCGCGCCTGCTGGATCAGCTCGTAGGCGCCGACGATCTCGCGCGTCTTCTCCTCAGCCAGCGCGCGCATGCTCTCCGGCAAGCCCTTGGCGGCGAGCTTGTCGGGATGATGCTGGCTCATCAGCCGCCGATACGCGGTCTTGACTTCGGCGTCGCTCGCCGAAGCATCGACGCCGAGCACGCGATACGCTTCTTCGACCCTGCGCTGCGGCGATGCACCGGCGCCGCGCGTGCCCAGGCGCAGCATCGCCTCGATCCGTTCGACGTCCGCAGCTGACAGCCCCAGTCCACGCGCGACGCGCACGAGCATATCGTGCTCGGCCGGATGCACGCTGCCGTCCGCGGACAGCGCGGTCAGCTGGATCTGCAGAAACATCTGATGCAGCAGGCGCTGCCCGCGGCTGAGCTGCGCAAAGCGCGTCACCTCGGCGTCGAGATCGAAGCCCGGTGCCTTGCCGCGGTTGAATGCGGCCTGCGCCGTGGCGCGTGCCTGCGTCGAGAGGCGCAGGCGCTCGAACAGCGCCTCGGCGGCGCGGATCTCGTCCTGCGTCACCCGGCCGTCGGCCTTGCAGATCGCACCCATCACCGCGAACGTCGATTCGAGGAACTGGGCCTGTACGCGACCGACGTGACCGACGATCAGCGAGCCGCGCAGGATCTGTCCGGCGAAGTAACCGAGCAGGGCGCCGACGATGAGGCCGGGCCAGCGGCCGATCGCATAACCGATCACCGCGCCGATAATCATTGCGAGATTCATGCGTCGATTTTAACGGCGATCGGCGGCGCCCCGGTGACGCCCGGTGCCATTCTCGTGTATCGCCACGGGTCGGGTCGTGCGTCGCAGCCGGACGAGCTGCTGCGCTTCGCCTTGCGGGCTTCGCGTCGGGACTGAGCAGCGCCGCTGATGGCGCTCGACGTCGCGCAGTTCTGAGCGTGCGCTAGATGTCGATGCGCTGGCCGTGCGGCGCGCAGAGCGCAGGAGCAGCGCTGCGTCAGGCGCCGGCGGATCAGTCCTGGGGCGACCGCATCGCGATCTTCACCGATCCCGACGGCTACCACTGGACGTTCGCGACCAACATCGGCGAGTTCGACGCGAGCAGAGCGCCGCCGATGTAGCGGGCGTGTGCCAGTAACTCCACAGTATCGCCGACCGGCGCGGCGTGCGGCTAGTTAGCCGATCGGCTAAGTTTCTTTTGCAGCTGCAGCCGATACAGTGCGCCTACCGAAGCGTGCGGCGCCTCGCGAACCGGGAGGGCAGCGGGTTGCGCTCGAAGGCCGTCGCATTCGCCACACCGCGTCACCGGCGCGGTGAGCGACAACGCTGCCAGCCGGCAGCGTCTGCCCGGTAGCCCAGGAAGGGTGCTCCAACACGGTCGGCGGCTGCAGGTGCGTGAGGGAGGCGCTCGCTGCCACATGACCACCGGCCTGCGCAGTGGGCCAGGACAGCTCCGCGCTTCGCGCCAACACCAGGCCGACGGGAGGCAACTCGAGGCGAGCTTCGGCTCGCCCTGTTTTTGCGCGCGGTTTAAGTGCTGTTTCTACTGGGATTTGAGGGAAAACCCGGTTACTAAAGCCGTCGGCAATGGTGCTACCATCCGCGCCTTGCCCTCGCCGGCCCCGCATGTTTGCGCCGGTGCTCCCTGTTTCGAATCAATATTCCCCAGTGAAAGGAAATTCGCCCATGTTCGACAGGCTGTTTCGAGCTGCAGCGCGCCAGCGTTGTGGCTGGGCTGCCGCAGGTCTGATGATCTGCGCGGTCGCTGCCGCGCAATCCACCGCGACCGTCGAGCGCGCGGTCAACGAGCAGGTCGGCGCCGAACAGGCTGCCCAGCAGACGCAGGGTCGCATCGAGCAGCTCGATGACGAGACTCGCCAGGCCGTCGCCGAATACCGGGCGGTCATCCAGGAGACCGATAGCCTGCGCCGCTACAACGAGCAGCTGCAGGCGACGCTGAAGTCCCAGATCGAAGAGATGGAGACGATGCAGCGTCAGCTCGGCGAGGTCGAGACCACCGCGCGTGAGATCGTGCCGCTGCTGCAGAAGATGCTGAAGACGCTCGAGGAGTTCGTGAAGCTCGATCTGCCGTTTCTGCCCGAGGAGCGCGCGCAGCGCATCGCCGGTCTCAAGGACATGATGACGCGCGCCGACGTCTCGATTGCCGAGAAGTTCCGCCGTATCGTCGAGGCCTACCAGATCGAGATGGAATACGGCCGCACGCTCGAAGCCTACCAGGGCAAGATCGGCGAGCGCACCGTCGAGTTCCTGCGCGCGGGGCGCGCGTCGCTGATGTATCAGACGCTGGACGGCTCGGAGTCCGGCTACTGGGATGCCGAACGCAAGGACTGGGTCAGCGACAACGACTACGCCGACGCGGTGACCGCGGGTCTCAAGATCGCCAAGAAGCAGGCCGCACCGGATCTGCTGTTTGTCCCCGTCAGCGCGCCGAAGGAGGCGAAGTAACATGCTGGGCAATACTCTGACCGGCCTGCTGCGCCCCGCGGCGATCGCGCTCGCGGTGCTGCTGCCGGCGTCCGCGCTCGCCGCGTCCTCGCTCGACGAGCTGCTCGAACAGACGCGTACCGCGCGTGCGCGCGAGGCGCAGCAGAACCAGGCGCGTCTGAAGGAGTTCCAGGAGGAGCGCAATCGGCGTGCCGAGATGCTCGCCAACGCCAAGGCCGAACTCGCGCGCGAGAACGCGCGTGCCAATCAGCTGTCGACCCAGTTCGACGCGAACGAGAAGAAGCTGGTCGAGCTGCAGGCCGCGCTCGATGCGAAGCTCGGCAATCTGGGTGAAATGTTCGGCGTCGTGCGTCAGGTCGCCGGCGACTTTGCGTCGGTGGCCTACAACTCGATGATCTCGGCGCAGTATCCGGAGCGCGAGGCCTTCGCTCGCAAGCTCTCCGAGTCGAAGTCGCTGGCGTCGATCGAGGAGCTCGAGCGCTTCTGGTTCGAGATGCAGCGCGAAATGACCGAGTCCGGCCGCGTCGTCAAGTTCCAGGCGACCGTCGTCAGCCCGGAGGGCATGGCCGAGAAGCAGCCGGTCGTACGCATCGGTGGTTTCACCGCGTCGACCGACGAGGGCTTCGTCACCTATCTGCCGGGGCAGAAGGAGTTCGCGGTGCTCAGCCGCCAGCCGGCGGCGCGCTACGTGCGGCCCAACGTCAATCTGCTCGACGAAACCAGCGGCTACCACAAGGCGACGCTGGACCCGACCCGCGGGACGCTGCTCGCGGTGCTGGTGCAGACGCCCAAGCTCGGCGAGCAGATCAGGTTCGGCGGGCTGGTCGGCTACATCATCATGGTGATCGGCGCGATCGGTCTGATCATGGCCGCCGTGCGCTTCTTCGCGCTCACCGCGATCGGCTCGAAGGTGGCCCGGCAGCGCAGGGACTCCGCGAACGCGCGCGAGGACAACCCGCTCGGCCGCGTGCTCGCCGTCTATTACAAGGATCCCAACGTCGATCCCGACACGCTGCAGCTGCGGCTCGACGAGGCCGTGCTCAAGGAGATCCCGGCACTGGAAACCTGGCTGCCGGCGATCAAGATGATCGCGGCGGTCGGTCCGCTGATGGGCCTGCTCGGTACCGTGACCGGCATGATCCTGACCTTCCAGCAGATCACGCTGTTCGGCACCGGCGATCCGAAGATCATGGCCGATGGCATTTCGCAGGCGCTGGTCACCACGGTGCAGGGTCTGGTCGTCGCGATTCCGATGGTGCTGATCCACGCCTATCTGGCCGGCCGCAGCAAGAACATCGTGCAGATCCTCGACGAGGAAGCCGCCGGCATCATTGCGGAGCATGCCGAGAAGCAGCATGGTCACGCCGCTTGATCTGCTCGCCGATGTCCGCGATCTGCTGGAGATCGGGGGTCCGGTCGTCCGTCTGCTGCTGATCGCGGCGTTCGTGCTGTGGGTGCTGATCCTGGAGCGCTGGCTGTACGCGCGCCGCGAGCTGCCGAGGCTGGTCGCGCGCCTGCAATCCGAATGGGACGCGCGCAGCGATCACTCGTCCTGGTATGCGCGCCAGGTCAAGCGCAAGCTTCTTTCGGAAGCCACGCGCGCGATCCGCGGCAGCCTCGGCATGATCAAGGCACTCGTCGCGCTGGCCTCGCTGATCGGCCTGCTCGGTACGGTGACCGGCATGATCCAGGTCTTCGACGTGATGGCGACGCTGGGCACCGGCAACGCACGGGCGATGGCGTCCGGCGTGTCGGCCGCGACGATCCCGACGATGGCCGGCATGGTCGTTGCGATTTCCGGTCTTTATCCGATCTTGTGGCTCGAGAGGAAGCTGGCTCAGGAGACGAGCCGCCTCAACGACCACATGATCACGCATTGAGTAAGGTGTAGTCATGGCCCGTAGAGCCCGAGGCAGCGACGACGACGCCCAGATCGACCTGACGCCGATGCTGGACATGTCGTTCATCCTGCTGATCTTCTTCATCGTGACGACGTCGTTCGTCAAGGAGGCCGGCATCGACGTGAACCGGCCGAGTGCGGCGACCGCCGAGCGCAAGGAGCGCGGCAACATCCTCATCGCGATCCGTTCCAACGGCGAGATCTGGATCGACAAGCGCGTCGTCGACAAGCGCGCGGTGCGCGCGACGGTGGAGCGCCTGCACGCCGAGAATCCGGAAGGCTCGGTGGTCATCATCGCCGACAAGTCGTCCGAAACCGGCACACTCGTCGAGGTGATGGACCAGGTGCGGCTGGCCGGCGTGTTCAACGTCTCGATCGCCGCCGATCAGGGCGGAGGCGGCTAATGGCGCGTACTGCGCTCGCCGTCGTGCTGGCTGCGTTCGTCGCCTTCGCTCTGTTCTGGGTCATGCACCTGCTGATCCTCGGCCGCGACGTCGGCCCCAGGAAGGACACCAGCGGCGCGGTGATCGACTTCGTGCGCCTCAAGCGCGAGACCGAGCTGGAGACGCGCACGCGCAGCAAGCCGGAGAAGCCGCCGCCGCCCAAGCAGCCGCCGCCGCCGCAGATGAAGATCCAGGCGCAGGCCAATCCGGACATGGCACCGACACCGTTCAACCTGCCGAATCTGAATCTGCCGACGTCGATCACCGGCGGCCCGTTCCTCGGCACCTTCGCGGCCGGCGACATCCAGGGCGACGCCGAGCTGATTCCGCTGGTGCGCATCGCGCCGCAGTATCCGCGTCAGGCGCTGCGCGACGGCATCGAGGGCGAGGTGACGCTGGAGATCACGGTCGGGCCGGACGGCACGGTGAAGTCGGCGCGCGTGAAGAGCGCGAAGCCGCGCGGTTACTTCGAGTCCTCGGCGGTTTCGGCGGCGTACAAGGGGCGCTTCCGTCCCAAGGTCGTCGACGGCCAGCCGCAGGAAACGACGGGCGTGTACACGGTCCGTTTCAAGCTGGGCGAAGGCTGATGATGCGCGTGATCAAGGCAACGATGGCGGCGCTGCTGGCGGCGGGCGTGCTGTTCGCCGCACCGGCCTCGACGGTGCACGCGCAGGCCCAGAAGAAGGAGCGCAAGGCGACCGGCACGCTCTCCGAGGCGACGTATCGCCAGCTCGAGCGCATCCACGATCTGATCGGCAAGAACAAGAACGCCGAAGCGCTGGAGAAGTCACAGGCGCTGCTGGGCCGCGTCAGCAACGACTACGAGCGCGCCGTCGTTCGTCAGACGATGGCCTTCATCTACATCTCGCAGAACAACTACAAAGCCGCGATCACCGCGTTCGAGGAGGCGCTGGCGCTGGAGGCGCTGCCGCAGCAGCCCTACGAGCAGATGCTCTACAACGTCGCGCAGCTCTACTTCCAGGACGGCCAGACCGACAAGGCGATCGAGCGCATGGAGCACTACTTCCGCGAGGCGACGACCGAGCCGCTGGCGGATGCGCACATCCTGCTCGCCAGCGCCTATGCCGATCGCAAGCGCTTCCGTGACGCGCTGCCGCAGGTCGACAAGGCCTTGCAGAAGGTCAAGGAGCCGAAGGAGTCCTGGCTGCAGCTCAAGCTCGCGCTGCATTACGAGCTCAAGCAGTTCCCGCAGTGCGCGGAAGTGCTGCTCAAGCTGATCTCGCTGGTGCCGAGCAAGGAAGACTACTGGAAGCAGCTGTCGAGCATCCTGTTCGAGATCAAGCGCGACAAGGAGTCGCTGGCGGTGCTGGCGCTCGCCGACCGTCAGGGTTTCCTCGACACCGAAACCGAGCTGCGCAATCTCGCCAACATCTATCTGCTGCTCGATATCCCGTACAAGGCCGCGCAGATCCTCGAGCGCGGGCTCGAGCAGAAGATCCTCAAGGCCGACGAGAAGACGCTGCAGCTCACCGCCGATGCGTGGACGATGGCGCGCGAGTACGACAAGGCGGAAGTCGTGCTCAAGCGCGCCGCATCCATCTCGGGCAGCGGCGAGATCTACTACCGCCTCGGCCAGATCTATGTCGAGGACGAGCGCTGGCAGGACGCGCTCGACGTACTGAGCCGCGCGCAGAACAAGGGCATCAGGAAAATGGGCGATGCCGCGTATCTGGAAGGCGTCGCCGCGTTCCAGTCCGGCAACCGCCAGCGCGCGGTCGAGTCGCTGCGCAGGGCGCAGCGCTATGACGACAGCCGCAGCAATGCCTCGCAATGGCTCGCGCACATCGAGCAGGTCGAAGCGGCCGAAGCGCAGGCGGCGCTCGCCAGAGCCGAGGCGAAGCAGCAGGCCGAGCAAGAGGACGAAGCGGCCAAGAACTGATCGCACGCTTGGCCGCCACACGTCAGCTGCAGCTCGTCGCCGCCTTCGGCACCGTCTACCTCGTCTGGGGCTCGACCTATCTCGCGATCCGCGTCGGTGTGCACGATCTGCCGCCGGTCCTGTTCGCCGGAGTGCGCTTCCTGCTCGCCGCGCCGATCATGCTCGCCTACGCGTGGCTGCGCGGCGCGCGCCTGCCGAAGAGCCGCCGCGACTGGGCGGTGATCGCGCTCACGGCGCTGATGATGCTCGCGGGCGCAAACGGGCTGGTGACCTGGAGCGAGCAGTGGGTCGAATCGAACCAGGCGGCGCTGATCGTCGCGACCTCGGCACTGTGGATGGCCTGGTTCGGCACCTGGGGCGATCGCGGCGAAGGGCTGTCGCGGCTCGCGGTCGCCGGGCTGCTGCTCGGCTTTTGCGGCGTGGTGCTGCTCGTCGGTGCCGGCCTGCGGCTGCAGCTCGCGCCGTGGTACGCGTATGCGGCGCTGCTCGGCTCGCCGGTGCTGTGGGCCGCCGGCTCGGTGCTGTCGCGGCGCAACCCGCTGAGCTGCTCGCCGCTGATGGCGGCGGCGCTGCAGATGCTGATCACCGGCGTGGTGATGACCGCGCTCGGCCTGGCGCTCGGCGATGCGCAGCGCTGGAACCCGACGCCGGCCGCGCTCTCGGCACTGGTCTACCTCACCGTCTTCGGCTCGTGCATCGCCTATGGCGCCTACTACTGGCTCGTGCACGAAGTCTCGCCGGCGCAGCTCGGCACCTATGCCTACATCAACCCGGCGATCGCGGTGCTGCTCGGCTGGTGGCTGCTCGACGAGGTGATGCAGTTGCCGCAGATCCTCGGCACGCTCGTCGTCCTCGCAGGCGTGGCGCTGGTGACCGTTGCCGCGCGGCGCATCCGCTGAGTGGGCTGGATATTCACTGCCGTGAACCCTGGCGGTTTCGCAACACGCACGCTGAACGACGCATTGTTAAGCTCACCGCCCATGCACACGGGTCATCGCATGGGGCTGCACGGCATCGGCATCGCACTCGCGCTGTTGTTGGCCGCGCCGGCGATCGCCGCGCCCGCGGACATGCTGCGCATCGGCAATGGACCGGAGCCGGAAACGCTGGACCCGCACCGTGCCGAAGGGGTCAGCGCCGGCAACATCGTCCGCGATCTCTACGAAGGGCTGACCGCGATCGCCGCCGACGGCAGCGCCGTGCCGGCGGCGGCGCGCAGCTGGAGCATCAGCGCCGACGGCCGGACGTATCGGTTCGAGCTGCGTGACGATTTGTGCTGGTCCAACGGTGAGGCGGTGAGCGCCGAGGATTTCGCCGCCGGCCTGCGCCGCAGCGTGACGCCGGCAACCGGATCGGCGTTCGCGCAGATGCTGGCGCCGATCCGCAATGCCAGCGCCGTGATCGAGGGGCGGCTGCCGCCGGCGCAGCTCGGCGTGTCGGCGCCGGACGCCCGGACCCTGGTGATCGAGCTCGAGACGCCGGCGCCGCATCTGCCGGGCCTGCTCTCGCATCCGTCGACGTTTCCGCTGCATCGGCCGAGCCTGCGTGTGCACGGTGCTGCGTTCGCACGCGCCGGCCGGCTGGTCGGCAACGGTGCGTACCGGCTGGAGCAGTGGGTGATGCAGTCGCACGTCGAGCTCGAGCGCAGCTCGTGCTACCGCGCGCCCGCGGCGATTGCGCGCGTCCGCTACGTCGTCACCGAGGACATCCACTCCGAGCTCAAGCGCTACCGCGCCGGCGAGCTCGACGTGACCTACGAGATTCCGCCGGTGCAGGCGGCGCAGATCCGCCGCGAGCGGCCGCAGCAGCTGCGCGTCGCGCCCTACCTCGGCGTCTACTACTACGGTCTGAACCTGACGCGCGCACCGTTCGCCGGCGCGCCCGGGCTGCGGCGCGCGCTGTCGATGGTGATCGACCGCGAGGTCATCGCCGAAAAGGCGCTGCACGGCCTCGCACTGCCGGCCTACGGCTGGGTGCCGCCGGGCACCGCGGGCCACACGCCGCAGCGGCCGGAGTGGGCGCAGTGGCCGTATGCGCGGCGCGTCGCCGAGGCGCAGCGGCTGTACCGCGAGGCCGGCTACTCGGACGCGGCGCCGCTCGCCGTCGAGATCCGCTACAACACCCACGAAAGCCACCGCCGCGTCGCCACCGTCGTCGCGGCGATGTGGAAGCAGACCCTGGGGGTGCAGGTGCGACAGGTCAACGAGGAGTTCAAGGTGTTCCTGCACAACCGCCGGCTGCGCGAGGCGACGCAGGTGTTCCGCGCCGCGTGGATGGCGGACTACGACGATCCGTCGAGCTTCTTCGGCATTCTGCACAGTGCGCACGGCAAGAACGACAGCGGCTGGCGCAGTGCGCGCTACGATGCGCTGCTCGCAGAGGCTTCCGCGACGGCCGATGCCCACGCGCGGGCGTTGCTGTGGCAGCAGGCCGAGCGGCGGATCTTCGACGAGGTGCCGGTGATCCCGATCTACTTCTACGTCTCCAAGCACCTCGTCAGCCCGCGCGTGCGGGGCTGGACCGACAACCTGCTGGACTATCACTACAGCAAGGACCTGCGTCTGGCGCAGTGATCGCGCATGCCCTACCTCATTCGCCGACTCGCCGCCGGAATCGTCACGCTCGCCGTGCTGCTGACGCTGACGTTCTTCATGCTGCGCGCGGCGCCGGGCGGACCGCTCGACCGCGAGCGCTCGCTGCTGCCGCGTATCGAAGCGGCGATCGGTGCGCAGTACCACCTCGACGAGCCGCTGTGGCGGCAGTATCTGCGCTACGTCGCCGGCGTCGCGCGCGGCGATCTCGGGCCTTCGTTCCAGTACGAGGGCTATCGCGTGACCGAGCTGATCGCCGCCGGCCTGCCGGCGTCGGCGCTGCTCGGCGCCTGCGCGCTGATCGTCGCGCTCGCGGCCGGCCTCGCGGTCGGCATTGCTGCAGCGCTGCGAGCCGGCGGCGTGCTCGACCGCCTGCTGATGGCCGCGACCCTGCTCGGCGTCTCGGTGCCGAGCTTCGTCGTCGCGCCGCTGCTGATCCTGCTGTTCGCGCTGCATCTGGGCTGGCTGCCGGCCGGCGGCTGGCGGCCTTGGGACGTGTCGAGCCTGCTGCTGCCGGTCACCGCGCTGGCGTTGCCGCACGTCGCTTACGTCGCGCGACTGGCGCGCGGCAGCCTGGCCGAGGTGCTGGACTCGCCGTTCGTGCTCGCGGCGCGCGCACGCGGCCTGCGCACGCCGCGCATCGTGCTCCGCCACGCGTTGCGCCCGGCGCTGCTGCCGGTGCTCTCGTATCTCGGGCCGGCGGCCGCCGGGCTGCTCACCGGCTCGGTCGTCATCGAGCAGATCTTCGGCATTCCCGGCGTCGGCCGCTACTTCGTGCAAGGCGCGCTGAACCGCGATTACACGCTGGTGCTCGGCGTCGTGCTGCTCTACGGCGCACTGATCGTCGTGCTCAACCTGATCGTCGATCTGCTCTACGGCGCGCTCGATCCGCGCGTGCGGCCGGCATGAGTGCCTCCGCCCCGCTGCGGCTGGGTGCCTCGGCCTGGATCGCGCTGGGGCTGCTGCTGCTGATCGCGCTCGCCGTCGTCGTCGGCCCCTGGCTGAGTCCGCATGCGCCCGACGCGATCGACTTCGCGGCCGAGTGGGGCAGCGCGCCCGACCGCAGGCACTGGTTCGGCACCGACAGCCTCGGCCGCGACGTCTTTGCGCGCACGCTTGCCGGCGGGCGCGTGTCGCTGCTCGTCGGGCTGGTGGCGACCGTGGTCGCGGTCCTCGTCGGCCTCGCCTACGGCGCGCTCGCCGGCTATCTCGGCGGGCGCGTCGACCAGTGGATGATGCGCGCCGTCGACGTGCTCTATGCGCTGCCGTTCATGTTCATCGTGATTCTGCTGATGGTCGCGTTCGGCCGCGAGCTGATTCTGATCTTCGTCGCGATCGGTCTGGTCAACTGGCTCGACATGGCGCGCATCGTCCGCGGTCAGACCCTGACACTGCGCACGCGCGGTTTCGTGCTCGCTGCGCAGCTGTATGGCATGCCGGCCGCCGCGGTGCTGCGCCGGCACATCGTGCCGAACCTGGCCGCCACCGTCGTCGCCTACGCGACGCTGACCGTGCCGCAGGTGATCCTGATCGAGTCGTTTCTGAGCTTCCTCGGCCTGGGTGTCACCGAGCCGGCGGTGAGCTGGGGCTCGCTGATCGACGATGGCGCGCGCGACATGGAAGTCACGCCATGGGCGCTGGCGTTTCCGACCGCGTTTCTGACGGTCACGCTGCTGTGCCTGAACCTGCTCGGCGAGCGCCTGCGCGACGCGGTGCAGCGCACATGAGCGCGCTGTTGCAGGTACAGGATCTGGTCGTGCGTCTGGGCCGCGACGCGCCGGCCGTGGTCGACGGCGTCAGCTTCGAGCTGGCCGCGGGCGAGGCGCTCGGGCTCGTCGGCGAATCGGGATCGGGCAAGTCGCAGACCGCGCTGGCCGTGCTCGGCCTGAGCCCGCGCGGCGCGCGCGTCGAGGGCCGCATCGTGTTCGACGGCCGGCCCTTGCTCGGCCTGTCGGAGCGCGCGCTCGCCCGTGTGCGCGGGCGGCGCATCGGCGCCGTCTTTCAGAATCCGCTGGCCAGTCTCGATCCGCATCTGCGCATCGGCACGCAGCTGCGCGAGGTGCTCGCCGTGCACCGCGTGGCGACGGGCGCGGCGGCGCGGGCCGAGTGCCTGCGCCTGCTCGACGCCGTGCGCATCGCCGATGCGCCGCGCGTGCTGCGCCAGTACCCGCACGAGCTGTCCGGCGGGCAGTGCCAGCGCGCGGCGATCGCGATCGCGCTGGCATGCCGGCCGCAGCTGCTCCTCGCCGACGAGCCGACGACCGCGCTCGATGTGACGACACAGGCGCAGCTGCTCGATCTGCTGCGCCAGCTGCGCCGCGAGCTCGGTCTGGCGCTGCTGCTGATCTCGCACGACCTCGGCGTCGTTGCCGAGCTGTGCGAGCGCGTGCTGGTCATGCGCGCGGGTGCCGTCGTCGAGCAGGGCAGCGTCGCGCAGCTACGCGCGGCGCCGCGCGCGGCCTACACCGCAGCGCTGCTCGCTGCCCATGACGGGTAGTCGACCCGACAGGGACAAGGCGCGCGCTCATTGGCGTGCACTTGTCCGGCGCGCTCGGCGCCGGGAGTCTCCGGTAGGGTCCGGGCGTCCAGGCGCTGCTAGCGCGTGAGACAGACGGCGAGCACGTCGCAGCGCGCACGCTGCACCACGTCTTCCTCGGTGTGGCTGAACAGCGCGGACAGGCCGTGCCGCGGATGATGTCCGACGACGATCAGGTCCGCGCCCAGCTCGCGCGCGGCGCGGTGAATCTCGGCGGCCACGCCGCCGCTGGCCACGCGCAGCGTCGCTTCGCCCAGATCGTGCCGCCTGCACAGCTCGCCGAGCCGCGTTTCCGCCTGCCGCTGCAGCTGCGTGGCCAGATCCGGCGGCGCGGCCATCAGCGCCTCGCCGGTTTCCAGTGGGATGTATTCGACCACGTGCACGACCGACAGCCGCGCACCGAAGGCCTGCGCGAGCGCCCGCGCGCGCAGCGCCACGCCCTCGCCGTGCTCGTCGAGCGCAATTGCCGCGAGCAGATGCTGGTAGCTTGACATGACTCCTCCCGCGCGCGGTGCCCGAACAGCAGTGTAGTAGGGCGGGTCAGACGCGCAAAGCGCGCAGCGCAACCCGCCGGATGAGGCGCGCGCGATTCACGGGCAGGCTCTAACTAAGAAGGGCGCGCGGCCATCAGCCCCACCAGCCGCGCGAAATCGCGTGCGTGCAGCGTTTCGGCACGCGCGCGCGGGTCGATGCCGGCGCGCGCGATCGTCGCCGCGTCGATGAGCGACTTGAGGGCGTTGGCGAGCGTCTTGCGGCGCTGCGAGAACGCCTGCGCGACGACGCGATCGAACAGCGCCGGGTCGGCGATCTCGAAATCCGGCGCACGCGGCACCAGGCGCACGACGGCCGAGTGCACCTTGGGCGCGGGCTTGAACGCGCCGGGGCCGACGTCGAACAGATGCGCCAGCTCGCAGCGCGCGGCGAGCGCGACCGTCAGCCGCCCGTACGCCTCCTCGTCCGGGGCCGCGCACATGCGGTCGACGACCTCCTTCTGCAGCATGAAGTGCATGTCGGCGATCGCGTCGGCCTGCGCGAGCAGGTGGAACAGCAGCGGCGTCGAGATGTTGTACGGCAGGTTGCCGACCAGCCGCAGCCGCGTGCCGGGCGCTGCCAGCGGGCGGAAATCCAGCTTGAGCGCATCGGCTTCGACGATCGTCAGGCCCGGATGCGCGGCGCAGCGCGCACGCAGCAGCGGGATCAGGTCGCGATCGATCTCGACCGCGGTGAGCCGGCCGGCGCGCTCGAGCAGCGGCAGCGTCAGCGCACCGAGCCCGGGGCCGATCTCGACCAGCGTGTCGGCCGGCCGCGGATCGACGCTGCGCAGGATGCGCTCGATCACGCCCGGATCGTGCAGGAAGTTCTGGCCGAAGCGGCGTTTCGCGGGCAATGCCGGAACCCGGGAGCCTGGACTCGGGACTCGCTGAGTCATGGCTGCGGGCCGCGCGCTGCCAGCTCGATGGCGAGCCGGACCGCTGCCCGCAGACTACCCGCACTCGCTTGGCCGCTGCCGGCGAGGTCGAGCGCGGTACCGTGGTCGACCGAGGTGCGCAGGATCGGCAGGCCGAGTGTGACGTTGACCGCCTCGCCGAAGCCGGCGTGCTTGAGCACCGGCAGGCCCTGATCGTGGTACATCGCCAGCACTGCGTCCGCATCGCCCAGCCGCTGCGGCGTGAACAGTGTGTCCGCAGGCAGCGGTCCCTGCAGGCGCAGGCCTTCGGCGCACAGGCGCCGGATGACCGGCGCGATCACTTCGATCTCCTCGCGGCCGAGGTGCCCGGATTCGCCGGCATGCGGATTCAGGCCGCAGACCAGCACCCGCGGCTGCGCGATGCCGAAGCGCACGCGCAGCTCGCGATCCAGCGTGCGCAGCACCGTTTCGAGCAGCGGCGCGCTGATCGCGTCGGGGACCGCGCGCAGCGGCAGATGCGTCGTCGCCAGCGCCACCCGCAGCGGCCCGGCCGCGGTCGACGCGACCAGCATCATCACCGGCTGCGCGGCCGCGCAGCGCTGCGCCAGAAACTCGGTATGGCCCGAGAACGCGATACCGGCGTCGTTGATGACGCTTTTCTGCACCGGACCGGTGACCAGCGCGTCGGCATGCCCGTCCAGACACAGATCGGCGGCCCGGCGCAGGGTTTCGAGCACGTAGCCGGCGTTCGCCGGATCGAGGGCGCCGGGGCGCGCCGGGGCGGCCAGCTCGACCGGCAGCACCGGCAGCACGCCGGGGACATGCGGCTGCGGCGCGCAGGCGGGATCGAACAGCCGTGTCTGCAGGCTCAGGCCGAGCAGGCGCGCGCGCTCCCACAGCAGCTGCGGATCGGCGACGGCGACGAGCTCGGTTTCGGCGGGCTCGTGCGCGAGCGCGCAGACCAGATCAGGGCCGACGCCCGCCGGCTCGCCCGGGGTGATGAGAATGCGCAGCGGCGCCCGACCCACGGGTCACGACTTCTGCGCCTGCGCGTCGCCCGGCAGCCGGTACTCGACGTAGGCCTCGCTGCGCAGCCGCCGCAGCCAGGTTTCGTACTCCTCGGCGGCCTTGCGGTTGCCGATCGCCGCGCGCGCGCGCGCGCGCCGCGTCTCCTCGGTCGTGTCGCGCGTGCGCCGCTCGACGACGCCGGCGACGTGCCAGCCGAACTGCGTGCGAAACGGCGGCGACAGCTCGCCGGGCTGCAGCTGGTCGATGCGGATCTGGAACTCCGGTGCGAACACGCCCGGCGGCTGGAAGCCCAGATCGCCGCCGCTGTTCTTCGAGCCCGGATCGTCCGAGTACTGCTTGGCCAGCTTGGCGAAGTCCTCGCCGGCGACGAGGCGGTTGTAGATGTCGCGCGCGAGCAGGCGCGCCTGGTCGTCGTCGCGCACGGCATTGGTCTGGATCAGGATGTGCCGCGCGCGCGTCTCGTTGACGGTCTTGCGCTCGTCGCCGCCGCGCAGGTCGACGAGCTTGACCAGATGGAAGCCGCCGGAGGTCTCGATCACGTTGCTGGTCTGGCCCGGGGTCAGGCGCGCCGCGGCCTGCGCGAACACCTGCGGCAGATCGGCGCCGCGGCGCCAGTCGAGGTCACCGCCCTGCAGTGCCTGCTGGCCGTCGGAATGCGCGATCGCGATCTCGGCGAAATCCTCGCCGGCACGGATGCGCTCGAGCAGCTTTTCGGCGCGCGCACGCGCGGCGTCGCGGGCGTCGGCATTGGCGCCTTCGGGCACGGCGACGAGAATGTGCGACAGACGGTACTCGGCGTCGCCGTCCGCGCCCTGCGTCGCCAGCAGCAGGTCGACGTCCTGATCGGTGACGGTGACGCGGCTGTCGACTTCACGTGCGCGCAGGCGCTGGATCATGATCTCGTCGCGCACCTGCTCGCGCACCGCCAGGTAGTCCATGCCGTCCTCGCGCACCGCGTCGGCGAACTCGGCCAGGTTCATGCCGTTCTGCCGCGCGATGTTGGCGAGCACTTCGTTGAGCTCGCGGTCGTCGACGCGGATGCCGGCGGCCTGCGCGCGCTGCGTCTGGATGCGCGTCAGGATCAGGCGCTCCAGCACCTGGCCGCGCAGCAGCTCCTCGTCGGGCGCGGCGATGCCGCGCTCGCGGATCTGGCGCCGCGCTTCGTCCATCGCGCGGTCGAGCTCGCTTTGCAGGATCACGCCGTCGTTGACGACGATGAGGATGCGGTCGAGCGGCTCGCCGGCATCGGCCGGCGCCGTCAGTCCGAGGGCGAGCAGCAGCGCGCAGAAGAGCGCAGGAAAGGGCAGTCGGAAAAACGGCGACTTCGTCATCGGCAGCATCGAAAAGTGCGGAAGGGGCGGATTATCGCGTATTGCGGCAACGGGGCGTGTGCGCGCGGGCGGTTCATTCGACCATGCTTCTGGGGAACAGGTTCGTCAGGCCGGAGCCGAGGCGCGCCAGCCCCTTGAGCTCCAGTTGCAGGTAGACCCCGGCGTTGAAGTCGCCCTCACCGGCGACGTAGCGCCGATACGAGGTGCGCAGCGCCCAGCAGCAGGTTTCGTACTGCAGGCTCGCCAGCGTGTCGAGCGAATTGCCGTCCTGCACCGAGTAGCGCCAGCGCCCGATCAGGCTGAAGCCCGCGTACAGCGGCGTCGACGCGATCACGTCGGTCTGCTCCAGCAGGCCCTCGCGGTAGCGGTAGGCCACCTCGAACGCCCGGCGCTGGTCGCGGTAGCGCAGGCCGGCGCTGGTGCGCGTGAAGTCCGAGGTTTCGGGCGACCATTGCGTGTCGACACGCAGCGTCCAGTGATCGAGCAGGTAGTAGTCCAGCCCGCCGATGAAGTCGGTCGCGCCGCGGTCCGGCGCCGGCTCGCCGGGCAGGCGCACCTCCGGTGCCTCGAAGCGGAACAGCTGGCCGATGCTGGCGCTGGCGCGCACCCGGCCGGTGTCGGCGTCGAGCTGGCGCCCGGTCAGCGCGACGGCGAACTGATTGGCGTCGGAGATGCGGTCCTCGCCGGAAAAGCGGTTGCGCGCGAACAGCTGGGTGAAGTCGAAATCCGGCTCGCCGCTGTCGAACACCGGCAGATCGTTCTGGTTTTCGTACGGCACGAACAGGTAGAACAGCCGCGGCTCCAGCGTCTGCGGCGCGCCCGACGGCGTGATGCGCTCGAAGCGCAGTCCGTACTCGGCGCTGAAGATCGGCAGCGAGCGGTCGACCTCGGACGGCTGCCCGGCGGCGGTGCCGGTGAGCGCATAGGCGGTGTAGCGGAAGTCGAGCTGCGATTTCGCGAACCAGGCGACGCGGTCCTTTTCCAGGCGCAGATACGGATGCAGATCGACGCGCTGAGCTTCCACGGAGTCCGCACGCACGAAGTTGACGTACTCGCCGCTGCCGCCGAGGCGGATGTCCCAGACGTCGTTGCGCGTGATCGCGTCGATGCGCAGCTGCGGCAGCCGCCGGTAGGGCTCGTCGACCGCATCCAGATTGCTGGTGATCGTCTGGTAATCCTGGAACAGCGCCTGCACTGTGTACGCCGCCGGCGCGTTGTAGGTGAAGCGCGCGCTGCGCTCCAGATGCGTGATCGCGCTCAGATCGACACTGCCGCCCAGATCCTCGAAGTACTCCGGATCGCTGACGTCGGCATAGCGGACGTCGACGCCGAGCTTGCGGCTCAGCAGGCCGCGGTGCTCCAGCTCGGCGTAGGTGCGGCGCTCGCCGGTCAGCTCGTCGTCCGCCAGATACTCGTAGCCGAGCCTGCCTTCGGCCCGGCGCAGCAGGTAGCGGCCCTCCGCATCGAGCTGCAGCCCGCGGTCGCTCATGTAGCGCGGCATCAGCGTGGCATCGTAGTTCGGGGCGAGATTCAGATAGACCGGTACACGCAGATCCCAGCCGGTCTTGTCGGACTCGCCGATCGTCGGGAACAGCAGGCCGGTGCGGCGGCGATCGTCGATCGGGAACTGGAACCACGGCGCGTACAGGATCGGCACGCCGAAGAAGCGCAGACGCGCATGACGCGCGGTGCCGAGGCCTTCCTCCTGGTCGAGCTTGATCGCGCCGGCTTGCAGATACCAGGCGTCGGAGCCCGGGCGGCAGGTGGTGTAGCGCACGTCGTCGAGCTGCGCGGTGCCGTCGGCCTTGAGCCGGATCGACTCCGAGCTGCCGCGTGCGGCGCGCTCGCGCAGCACGAAGTCGGTGCCGTCGAAGCGGCCGGTTTCGGCGTCGAGATCGAAGCTCGCCGATTTCGAGCGGATCAGCAGATCCTTGTTGCGGAACATCGACTCGGCGCGGACCTCGATGCTGCGCGCCTGCGCGTCGTATTCCAGCGCTTCGGCGCTGAACAGCTTGTCGCCCTGGCGCAGGCGCACCGAGCCTTCCAGTTTCGACAGTCCCTCGGCGCCAAGGTCGACCTGGTCGGCATCGAGCACGACGCGCGGATCCGACGGACCTTCGGGCTCTGAGAGCGCGTCGTCGGGCTGCGTGCAGGCCGCTTCGATGCGCGCGGCCGGCGCCATCAGCAGGCAGGCCGCCAGCAGCGGCAGCAGCGATCCGCGTTGGGGCAAGAGCGCGATCCTTCTTGGGGCGTTTGCGAGGGCGGCAAGTATCGGCGCAGGCCGGTTGCAGGTGCAATTGCCGCGCTGGCGCCGCGGCGCGCCGGCGTGACAGTGTAAGCTGCGCCGCTTCCGCCGCAGCGCCCGCCAACCATGCCCGAGCTCGATCCGGTCCTCGATTCCCGCGCCCGGGATGCCCGCGAATGGGCGCTGGCCGCGCTCGGCCTGGGCGAGGCCGACTTTGCGCCGGCTTCGGCCGACGCCAGCTTCCGTCGCTACTTCCGCGTCAGTGAGGGCGGGCGCAGCTGGATCGTCATGGACGCGCCGCCGCAGCAGGAGCGGCTCGAGCCCTTCGTCACCGTCGCGCGCCTCCTGCACGACGCCGGCCTCAACGCGCCGCGTGTGCTCGCCGAGGACCGCGCGCGCGGTTATCTGCTGCTGACCGATCTCGGCCGGCAGACCTTCCTGCAGGTGCTCGACGACGGCAACGCCGACCGCCTGATGAGCCAGGCGATCGACGCGCTGCTGCGCTGGCAGCAGGCGAGCCGGCCTGGCGTGCTGCCGCCGTACGACGCCGCGCTGCTGCAGCGCGAGCTCGGGCTGTTTCCCGACTGGTACGTCGGCCGCCATCTGCAGCGGCAGCTGAGCCGGGGCCAGCGCGAAACGCTGTCGGCGATCGAGCGCCTGCTGATCGACGCCGCGCTCGCGCAGGCGCGCGTCTACGTGCATCGCGACTACATGCCGCGCAATCTGATGCTCTCGGAGCCGAGCCCCGGCATTCTCGATTTTCAGGACGCCGTCGAAGGGCCGATCAGTTACGACCTCGTTTCGCTGTTTCGCGACGCTTTCCTGTCGTGGCCGGCCGCGCGCGTGGAGACCTGGATGCGCCGCTACCACGAGGGCGCGCGGCGCCGGGGACTGCCGGTCGCGGACGATTTCGCCGCGTTCCGCCGCGACTGCGACTGGATGGGCCTGCAGCGACATCTGAAGGTGATCGGCATCTTCGCGCGCATCCACTACCGCGACGGCAAGCCGCATTACCTCGGCGACGTGCCGCGCTTCATCCGCTACGTGCGCGAGGTGGCGATCGGCTATCCGGAGCTGACGCCGCTGCTGCGCCTCTTCGATGCGCTGGGGATGCACGCGTGAGCGCGCCGGTCGCGTTCATCCTCGCCGCCGGGCGCGGCGAGCGCATGCGCCCGCTGACCGACGACACGCCCAAGCCGCTGCTCGAGGCGGGCGGACGGCCGCTGATCGAGCACCACCTGCACGGCCTGCGCACCGCCGGCGTCGAGCGCGTCGTCGTCAATCTCGGCTGGCTCGGTGCGCGCATCCGCGCGCGGCTCGGCGACGGTGCGCACTACGGCCTGCGGATCGCGTATTCCGACGAAGGCTGGCCGGCGCTCGAAACCGGCGGCGGCATCCAGCGCGCGCTGCCGCTGCTCGGTGACGCGCCTTTCGTCGTCGTCAACGGCGACGTGTACTGCGACTACCCGCTGTCTGCGCTGGTCGAGCGGGCGCAGCGCCTCGCGCCGCAGGATCTCGCGCACCTCGTGCTCGTGCCCAATCCACCGCATCACCCGCAGGGCGATTTCGTTCTCGACGGCGGCCGGGTGCATCACGGCGGCGAGCGCCGCCACACCTTCAGCGGCCTGTCCGTGCTGCGTGCCGAGCTGTTTTCCGGCTGCGCAGCCGGGGCTTTCCCGCTCGCGCCGCTGCTGCGTCGCGCGATGCAGGCCGGGTGCGTCGGCGGCGAGCTGTATCAGGGCCGCTGGTCCGACGTCGGCACGCCGGAGCGCCGCGAGGCGCTCGAAGCGGCGCTGCGCGGCGGGCGGTAGACCCCCGGGTTCAGCGGTCAGGCGTCGTCCGGATGCTAAAGTGCACGGCCTTCCGAGTTCCTGCGCCACCATGAACGATTCACCCGCTGCCGCACTGCCGACGCCCGAGTCCCTCGAACGCTGCATTCAGCTCGCGCTCGATGCGGCGCGTGCCGGCGGGGCGACGCAGGCGGAGGCGAGCGTCGCGGCGAGCCGCGGGCTGACGGTGAACGTGCGCAAGGGCGAGGTCGAGAGCCTGGAGTTCCAGCAGGACCGCGACCTCGGCGTGACCGTCTATCTCGGCAAGCGCAAGGGCAGTGCGACGACCGGTGATCTGGGCGACGCCGGCATCCGCAGCGCGGTCGCGGCCGCGCTGGACATCGCGCGCGCGACCGGCGAGGACCCGTGCAACGGTCTCGCCGACGCGGAGCTGATGGCGCGCGAGTTTCCGGACCTCGACCTGGATCATCCCTGGGACCTGCACGCCGACGCGGCGATCGATCTCGCCGCCGCCTGCGAGGCGGCGGCGTTCGCCGCCGACGCGCGCATCACCGGCAGCGAAGGCGCGAGCCTGTCCAGCCACCGCGGGCGCACCGTCTACGCCAACACGCACGGCTTCGTCGGCCTGCGCACCGGCACCAATCACAGCCTCAGCTGCGCCGTCGTCGCCACGCACGGCGACGAGATGCAGCGCGACTACTGGTACAGCAGCGCGCGCAAGCCCGCCGAGCTCATGGACGCACAGGCGCTCGGCCGCAAGGCCGGAGAGCGCGCCGCGGCACGGCTCGGCGCGCGCCGGCCGGGCACCTGTGCGGTGCCGGTGCTGTTTCCGCCGGAGCTGGCGCGCGGCTTCTGGGGCCATCTGCTCGGCGCGATCTCCGGCACCTCGCTGTACCGCAAGTCGAGCTTTCTGCTCGACAAGCTCGGCCAGGCGGTGTGCGCCCCGATCGTGACGCTGGAGCAGAAGCCGTTCCTACGCGGCGCTGCCGGCAGCGCCGCCTACGACCAGGAGGGCGTGGCCACGCGCGAGCGCACGCTGGTCGAGGCCGGCGTGCTGCAGGGCTGGCTGCTCGGCAGCTACTCAGCGCGCAAGCTCGGCCTGCAGACCACCGGCAACGCCGGCGGTGTCTTCAACCTCATCGTCCGCCCGGGCGCGGACGACTTCGACGGGCTGCTGCGGCGCATGCACCGCGGCCTGCTGCTGACCGAGCTGCTCGGCCAGGGCGTCAACCTGGTCACCGGCGACTACTCGCGTGGCGCCGCCGGCTTCTGGGTCGAGAACGGTGCGATCGCCTACCCGGTCGAGGAGCTGACGATCGCCGGCAATCTCGCGGACATGCTCAAAGGCATCGTCGCTATCGGTAGCGACGTCGATCCGCTGGCGAACGTGCGCACCGGGTCGGTGCTGATCGAGCAGATGCAGATCGCGGGCTGAGCGCCCGGCGGCACACGAGCCCTACAGCAGCCTGCGGTACAGCACGATGCGCCAGACCTCGTCGAAGCCGAGCCGCTGCCAGTAGGCCTGCGCGTCGGTGTCCTCGAGCTCGGCGTCGCAGGCCATTTCGCGGCAGCCGGCCTGGCGGAACCACTCCACGGCGCGCTCGACCAGCGCGCGGCCGACGCCCCGGCCGCGCAGCTCCGAGCGCACGTACAGGCCTTCGATGTAGCCGACCGGCGAGCCATCGCAGCCGTCGACGATGTTGCGCTGCGAGACTTCCACGAAACCGGCCAGCTTGCCGTCGCCGGACAGCGCCACGAGGCAGGCCTGATCGGGCGCGGAATGGATCGCCGCCATCTCGCGCTCGTGCTCGGCGTCGTCGAGCCCGGTATACAGCGAGTTGCGCAGCCGTTTCCATTGCGGGAACAGCTCGGGAGTCACCACGCCCAGACTCAGCTCGCTCCGGTCGCTGCTCATGATCCATCGGTCTCCTTGGCCGCGACGACGTAGCAGGATAACCGCGAAGGCCGGTGCGCCGCGAGGGCGCCTGAGTGAACCGACCACAGCGTGACGCCGCCGCCGGCGCCGTCGATGCCGCCTGGCCGTGCAACTGCATTGCCGACAGGCTGATTGCGTCGACATCGGTCGCACCTGAGACCGCCGCCACCGCGTAGAGCCAGGCGCTGCCCAGCCTTTCGTCGACTGCGGCGGCGATCACCCGCACAAGCGCAAACAGCAGCGCGAAGCTCAACGCGCCGAGTGGTCGGCGGGATTCGTCAGGTCCAGCGGCGGGCGGCCGCTCGGCGCTGCGGCTGTGTTCGCGTAGCTTGGACTCCGGATCAGGCTTTCGGCTTTTCCGGATGACGGGCCAAGCTGAGACTCGAGCCTCATTCACAATCAAGTGGTTCGACGAGCCCCAGGCTGACGGCCGCACGGACAGCTTGCGGGCGCGTGGTCACATCGAGCTTTTGATAGATCCGGCGGATATAGGTATAGACCGTGCTGACGCGGATATTCAGGCGAGCCGCTATCGCCCGCGCCGTCATACCATCCGCCAGCAGACGCAGCACGGCATGTTCCCGATCGGACAGGATTGCCGCCTGTAAAACGTCTCGCGACGTATTCATGCAGTCTTCCCCCCTATGGGTCTGCGGCCGACAGATCGGCAGCGCTGGCGCTGCGATCATTCTGCCGCCAGCTTGCCGGGCCTCCGGTCCATTCGCAAGGCCTTTACCGCGGGGCGTCCAACCCTAACGGCAAAGTCTTACGGTGCACTGATCCGGTGTCCGGCGTGGGACTGTGAGCTTCGTCACGCCTTGTCCTCAATATTGGGGACGCGGGCGCGCCGAGAAGTTCGCTACCGTCTGCTCCAGGTGTCAGGGAGCGGCAAGCGGTGTCGACACTGTTTCGCAATGAGGTGCTTGAGTCGCGGGGTCACTCGCTGTTTGGCGGCATCGTCGTGCCCACGACGTGCGTCAGCACGGTGTTTGCTGCCGCTGCCCTCCTGGCAGCGGCTGGGGTGCTGGTGCTGATCAGCTTTGGGTCGTACGCCTCCAAGGTTGCCGTTCCGGGCTACCTTGTTCCGACCGCGGGCCTCGCACACGTCGTGCCGGGGCGCTCCGGCGTCGTCGAACGCGTACTTGTTCGGGAGAGCGACGTCGTCGAGGCAGGGACGCCGTTGTTCGTCGTCGGGTCGCAGCGCGTCACGCCCGGACGCTCCGCGGATGTCGATTCCGTGCAAATCGAACGCCTCAGTCTGGACCGGGCGGTCCTGGATCAGCAGATGGTTCGCGAACGCGAGCTGTCGGCGGCGATGCAGACGGCGCTCTCGGCGCGCATCGAAACCCTGCGGCGGCAGCATACAAGCGCGCAAGCGCAATCCGCCGCCGCACGATCCTCTACTTGCACTGCGACGGGTTTTGTAATGACCGTGTTCGCAAGGCCATGGTCTCGTGGCCTTTGGTCTGGCCGTAGGAGGAGCGTGCCTCTTTGTCGGCTACTATCAGGACATGAAGTAGTACGTTAATTGAGCGCCCACTCAGGGCAGTGGGCGCTCGCTTCGATTGCTTGTCGGCGCAAGCTTGGATCGAAAGTGGACTGGCGATCAGATGAGTTTATGCCGCGCGGCCCGGGTATTTGGAGCTGCTATCGGCCGCCTTTTTCCAGGGCGAAGGAAGGGCAAGACAACGTTCTGCGAGCGCTCCGGAACTGGCATCCATGGGATCCCATACTCGTCGCAACCCCCGCCGCTGATCGATATTTCCCCCCAATACTTATTCCAGGACTATTTGAGAAACTACACCGCAGGACGTTACTTCAATATCGTCTCCTGCTGACATATTTGTTTCTGCTGTCCATCGGTACTGCTGTCGGCTACCTAAAAGGCGGGCCGGACATATTGGGAAGACTATCGGTATCCATTTTTTTGGGGATGATGTTTGTTTATGCTCAATACAAGCTCATCTTTGTAAACATCGACAGAGTGCGAGAGTGGTCAAGGTATGTGGTTTGGATATACTTGCAAACGAAAGGCGCTACGCTCAGCGTCGCCATTCTAGGAATGCTCGCGGTTGGCGCCATGCAGATCGTGCTACAACAACGGGAGGGCGGATTCGAGTCGTTGGTCTATCGTTATGGGCTGGTATTTGAAAGTGCTGCGGATGAATGGTGGAGGTATCTGACGGGGCCATTCATTCATTCAAGTTTGGCCCACTGGGTGAATAATGCAGTGGTACTTGTGGTCGCTGTGGGAATGGTTTCTAGAGTGATTAATGGATTGGCACTGTTAGCAGTGTTTCTGTTAGGCACGATCGTCCCCTGCGTAGGTATGGCTGCGTTGCCGTTCGAACTACACGATGAAGCATTCGTTGGTGTGTCGGGAGGGGTGATGGCGATTCTCGCGTGGGCCCCAGCCATCGCGTTTCGCTTCGAGGACAAGTTCCCTCCCTTCTTTGGCGTTATAACGATACTGTTTTCAGCCCTCATCGTTGCTTTATCCGCAGTGTTGAACGAGCGGTCAAGTGAAGCTGCTCACCTAGGAGGCGCATTGGTCGGATTTGTAAGCGGGCTTGCGGGTATTGGCCTGAGAGATGACGAGTGCCATGTACGTTCCGGATGAGCGGGTACGCACGTAAAGTCGTGGGGTCGAACGGCTGGAGCGAGTTCGCCTAGCTCGGGCAGGTGGATCCATCTGCGCCGGTGCATACGCAGCATCTTGGAGATGGCAGGAGGGAACAACTGCGTCGCATAACCCGCGAAATTCGATCGCGCTACCAGGACTGCAACAAAATGAAGAGTCCAGATACTGAGCAAGCACAGAACTGGGAGAGATTTAGAAAAGCCGGAAAAGCCTTCGTAGTCACCGCCCTGACCGCCTATTTCTTTGTCGTGTTCAGCCTGATCTACGGCGCGTTTCTATTGGCACAAGGCATCCTTCTGCGCCTGGAGTTTGAAACGTTGTCGGTTCTGGTGTCGAGCACGTTCCTCCTTTCCCTCATGGCGGCTCTGTTCGTATGGAACGCTCGGCGTGACTTTTGAAGAGGTGCGGAATGGGGAGTACTGGCGTCTGCTGCTTGGGCCCTTCCTCCATGGCTCTATTGCCCACTGGGCCGGCAATCTCGCACTATTGATCTTGGTCGGCTCTGTGGCGGGTGCCATTTCGAGGCCGGCGGCTGTGGCTGTTTTTCTGGCGGGCACGTCGCTCAGCGCCGCTGCGGCAACTGTTCTGAGTTACGGTCAATTCGACAGTTATGTCGGCGTTTCGGGCGGCATCAACGCACTGTTCGGGTGGTGTGCCGGCTTGAGTGCCAGGCAACCGGCTTGGTTTCCGAAGGGGTTTCTGGTCACGGCAGTGGCATTTGCGTTCCTGAACATTGGCATCGCCAGCGCTCTCAGTGACAGCGCCAGCTGGGTCGGTCATGTTGCTGGCTTTGCGGTCGGTCTGTGTCTGGGTCTGCTGTTCAAAGTTCGCTTAACGTAGTGACGCCAATGACCGCAAAATGGCAGCCGAGTGCGGGAGTGTCGCCTTCCGGTAGGACTTCGGCACGGCTTGCATGAGACCCTCTATGCGTCGCAAGACCCGGACGGCAACGATGTTTTTGAACTACGGACCACTACCAGAGTCATTGAAATTATCAGGCGAGGACGCTTCCGGCTGGCGCCATATGAAAGAGCCAAAGCCAGACGGCTTCGCGCTATATTCGGCTGCCGTCTCAGCTGCATTGGCTGTCTTGTGGTGGACATGTTGGAGTGCGTTAGTTCCAGAACTGAAAATTCGAACAGAATTGACCTCCCTTTTCTTTTCGTGGACGTTTGCCGCCACCGTCGTCGCAGTTATTGTTGTCCATGAAGTCATTCATCTCGTCTTTCACCCGCACTTTGGTGCGAGCAAGCAATCAGTCGTGGGGTTTTGGCCCAAACATCTTCTATTCTATGCTCAGTACTTTGGTGTAATGAGCCGCAATCGGTACGTCGCTATTCTGCTGGCGCCCTTTGCCCTGCTCAGTGTGATGCCGCTCCTAGCACACTTCGTGATTCCCATGAATGCGCACGTCGCGATAATTTCCTTCGTCAATGCATTGTTTGCTGCTGGCGATATTCTAGGTGCCTGCATCCTGATACTTCGAGTGCCACCGGAAGCGGATGTCGTACACAGCGGTTGGCATACATTGTGGCGGACACGGCAGCCGAGTGTCGCCCTCCGGTAGGGCTTCGGCCCGGCTTGCATGAGCCGCGGCGACTACAGGGACCAGATGATGTCAACGGACATGATCAGCCTCCGCCTTTTGGGCAGCGCCGGCGTGCGAGTGATTCTGCAAGCGGAGGCCGCGGAATGCGGGCTCGCCTGCTTGGCGATGGTTGCGGGCTATCATGGCCACGGAACGCATGTGTCTGCTCTGCGGGAACGCTGGCGCGTGTCGCTCAAGGGTGTGAGCTTGGCGCAGCTGATGCGAATGTCGCAGGAGCTTCATCTGACCCCTCGCGCACTGCGGCTGCCACTGGAGCAGCTCGGTGCGCTGCGCCGACCCGCGATTCTGCATTGGGACCTCGATCATTTCGTCGTCCTCGAGCGGGTCAAGGGGGATGACGTGTGGATCGTCGACCCGGCCGTCGGCAGGCGACGGCTCAAACGTTCTGACGTCTCCCGGCATTTCACCGGCGTGGCCCTGGAACTGGTGCCGACACCCGAGTTTCAGCGGCGAGAGGAGCCGCCACCTCTTCAGCTGAAGAGCTTTTTTCGCGGTGTGCGCGGCCTTGCCGGCGCGCTGGCGCGCGTGCTGGCGCTTTCGCTCGCCCTGCAGGTGTTCCTCCTGGTGGCGCCGTTCTTCAGCCAGATCGTCGTCGATGACATCGTGATCTCGTCCGACCGGGATCTGCTGACGGTGCTCGGCATCGGATTCCTGTTGCTCGTGGTGATTCAATCCAGCGTGCAGGCTTTACGAGCATGGCTGGTCGTGACACTGGGCGCCAGCCTGCAATTCGGCTGGGTGACCCGATTGTTCCATCACCTGATCCGCTTGCCGCTTGACTATTTCGAGAAGCGGCACATGGGGGACATCGAGTTTTCGGCGGGGCTCGGACGTCAAGGCATGGATCGCGGCCAATCGTCCGGACTTGGCATGCGCAAGACCGACGAACACGCCGATGATCTATCGGGCGCGCCGCGCGCAGATGCCGTCGGCGTCATCTCGAAGACGTCGAAGTCGACCGCGCGCGCCTCAGCCGCCGATCGACTGGTAGTAGTCCATCAGCACCTTGGCGACTTCCGGCCGCGAGAACTCGGGCGGCGGCGCAATGCCCTTGCCGAGCATCTCGCGCACCTTGGTGCCGGAGAGGGTGATGAAGTCCTCGGGGCTGTGATCCGGCGCCTCGCGCATCATCACGACGCGGTCGAGCTTCTTCGAGTACGCGGTGTTGTCGGCGCGGAAGATCTGGATCTTCAGCGCGCCTTCCGGCACGGCGGTGTCGAAGATCGTCTGCGCGTCGAACGGGCCGTAGTAGCTGCCGACACCGGCGTGGTCGCGGCCGACGATCAGATAGTCGCAGCCCATGTTCTGGCGGAAGACCGCGTGCAGGACGGCTTCGCGCGGGCCGGCGTAGAGCATGTCGAAGCCGTAGCCGGTGATCATCACCGTGTTCGGCGGGAAGTACTTGTCCACCATCACGCGGATGCAGGCGTCGCGCACCGGTGCGGGAATGTCGCCTTCCTTGAGCTTGCCGAGCAGCATGTGGATCACGAGGCCGTCCGCGCCGAGGCGCTCCTGCGCCATGCGGCACAGCTCCTCGTGCGCGCGGTGCATCGGGTTGCGCGTCTGGAACGCGACGACGCGCTTCCAGCCGCGGGCCGCGATGTCCTCGCGGATCTGCACGGCGGTGCGGAAGGTTTCCGGAAACTCGGCGGCGAAATAGCTGTACGACAGCACCTCAATCGGACCGGAGAGCAGCGTGTTGCCTAGGCTCGTGAAGGTCGCGACGCCGGGGTGCTTCGGATCCAGCGTGCCGAAGATCTTCTCGGCCATGAAGCGGATCTGCTCGTCGCTGACCGCCTCGACGGTCTCGACGTTCATCACCGCGAGCACCGGATTGCCGTCGACGTTGGGGTCGCGCAGCGCGATGCGCTGGCCGGGCCTGATCCCGGTTTCCCGGGTCAGGTTGACGATCGGCACCGGCCAGAACAGGCCGGCGGTCGTCTGCAGCTTCTCGGCGACCGAGAGCGCATCGGCGAGCGTCATGTAGCCGGTGAGCGGGTTGAAATAGCCGGCGCCGAGCATCACGGCATTGGCCGCCGCTGCGGAATTGAGCAGCAGGCTCGGCAGCGTGGCCGCTTCCTTCTCCAGGGCGGCGCGCTCCGCGGCGTCGGCGACGTACAGCGGGTTCAGGGCGGTGGAGCCGTGGGGCTGAATCATGAAAACCTCGAAATCGCGAAATGGGGGTTGCGTCAGCTGATGACGCCCTTGGCCTTGAGCAGCTCGAGCACTGCCTTGACTTCGTCCTCGAGGCTCATCTTGTGGCTTTCGAGCACCAGCTCCGGCTTCTCGGGCGCCTCGTAGGGATCGTCGATGCCGGTCATGTTCTTCAGCTGGCCGGCGCGCGCCTTCTTGTACAGGCCTTTCGGGTCGCGCTTCTCGGCTTCTGCGAGCGGCACGTCGACGAAGATCTCGACGAAGACCATGCCGGCGTCCTCGTGGAGCTTGCGCACCAGGTCGCGGTCGGCGCGGTACGGCGAGACGAAGCTCGACAGCGCAATCACCCCGGCGTCGACGAAGAGCTTGGCGACTTCGCCGATGCGGCGGATGTTCTCGGCGCGATCCTCGGCGGAAAAGCCGAGATTCTTGTTGATGCCCATGCGCACGTTGTCGCCGTCGAGGCGATAGGACAGGCGGCCCATCTCGTAGAGCGCCGATTCCAGCGCCACGGCCACCGTGCTCTTGCCGCTGCCGGACAGGCCGGTGAACCAGACCGTCGCACCCTGGCCGCCGAGGAGACGGGCGCGATCCTCGCGGGTGATGTTGCCGTGGTGCCAGTGAACGTTGGTCGCTTTCTGTTCCGTCATGATCGTTGCGCTCGATGCACGCGGCCGGGGTGGCCGCGAAGAGGGGTGCACAGGGTACGCAAGAGCGCGGCATAAGAAAACTGCAATATATTCATGGCTGGCATGTATTAAATGCATAGGCCGGCGTCTTGAACCTCAACCATCTCTCGATCTTCCAGGCCGTTGCGGCGAGCGGCAGCATCAGCGCCGGTGCCCGGCACCTGCACATCAGCCAGTCCGCGGTCTCGAAGCAGCTCGGCGAGTTCGAGCACGCGCTCGGTGTCGTGCTGTTCGACCGGCTGCCGCGCGGCGTGCGTTTGACCGAGGCCGGGCGCCTGTTGCAGGGCTACGCCAACCGCCTGATCGCGACCGAGTCGGAAGCCGAGGCGGCGATTCGCGACCTCAAGATGGGCGTCCGCGGCCGGCTGCGAATCGGCGCCAGCCGCACCGCCGGCGCCTATCTGCTGCCGCCGCTGCTCGCCGGCTTCGCCCGGCGCTTTCCGGGCGTGGAGATCTTTCTCGACGTGGAGAATACGGCGACGATCGAGAGCAAGCTGATCGCCAGCGAGATCGACATCGGCTTCGCCGAGGGCATCGTCGGCAGCGAGCTGCTCGAGTACCGCGTATTCGCCAGCGACGAGCTCGTGCTGATCGCCGCGCCGGACCATCCGATCACGCGCGAACAGCCGGCGCCGCTGTCGTCGATCGTCCAGCACCCGGTGCTGATGCACGAGGTCGGCTCCGGCACGCGCGCGATCACCGAGCGCGCGTTCTCGGCCAAGAAGCTGGCGCTGCGCCCGTCGATGACGCTGGCAAGCACCGAGGCGATCAAGCACGCGGTCGCGACCGGCGTCGGTGTCGCCATCCTCTCGGCGTTCGCCGTACGCACCGAGCTCGCGGCCAAGACCCTCGCCGTGGTGCCGATGAAGGGCCTGCGCATTCGCCGCCCGCTGTACCGCGTGCAACGCAGAGGCACCTGGGTCAGCCCGCCGCTGGAAGCCTTCGTCGGCATGCTGCCGCCGACGCGCAAGCGCGAGTCCGAGAGAGGGCTGGGTTGATCGCGGGATCTCGACGGCCGCGAACCGGGCGGCGCTTGCATGGCAAGGCTGCCGAAGTCATACTTCGCGCCCTTCAGAAGACCCTAGGCGCGTAGCTCAGCTGGTTAGAGCACCACCTTGACATGGTGGGGGTCGTTGGTTCGAGTCCAATCGCGCCTACCAACTCATTCGAAAAGCCCCGTAACGTCGGGGCTTTTTCGTGAGCGGGCCCCCTGCACGCGGTCTCAGGGCGTCAACGCGGGCGCGGCGGCCTGGAACATGGCCGCATTGAGCCAGAAGTGCATGGCGATGCTCGCGGCGTAGCCGAGCGCGATGGCCCAGGTCCAGCGCAGGTGCGCGAAGAAGGTGTAGACGCCGTGCGCCTGACCCATCACGGCGACGCCGGCGGCGGAGCCGATCGACAGCAGCGAGCCGCCGACGCCGGCGGTCAACGTCACCAGCAGCCAGTGGCCGTCGCTCATCGCGGGATTCATCGTCAGCACCGCGTACATGACCGGGATGTTGTCGATCACCGCCGAGGCAATGCCGACGAGGATGTTGGCGACGACCGGACCCAGGCCCTGGTACATGAACGAAGAGCCGACCGCGAGATAGCCGAGCGTGCCCAGGCCGCCGACGCACATGATGATGCCGTAGAAGAACAGCAGCGTGTCCCACTCCGCACGCGCCACCTGCTCGAACACATCGAGCGGGCGGCCGCCGCGCCCGGTGTCCGACTCGATGCCGCCATGGACCATCAGGGTGCCTTCCACACGCTCGCTGGCGCGGTTCAGCCACCAGCTGTATAGCTTGAGCGCGCCCAGTCCACCCATCATGCCGAGCACCGGCGGCAGGTGCAGCGCGCTGTGCAGCACCACGGTCAGTGCGATCGTGGCGATGAACATGGCGATGATGACGAAGCCGCCGCGGCGGACCGTGACCCGCTCGCTGTCGGTACCGGGCCGTCCGGGGGGAACCGCGAAGGACATGATCGCCGCCGGCACGAGCCAGTTGACCATCGACGGCAGCAGCAGCGCGAGAAACTCCACGGCCTCGAGCTTGCCCTTCTGCCAGACCATCAGCGTCGTGATGTCGCCGAACGGGCTCCACGCGCCGCCGGCGTTCGCCGCGACGACGATGCTGATAGAGGCGACGATGATGAAGCGCGGATGGCCGCGGCCCACGGCGAGCGCCACGGACACCATGACCAGTGCGGTGGTCATGTTGTCTGCGATCGGCGAGATGAAGAACGCGAGAATGCCGGTGAGCCAGTAGACGGCCCGCAGCGAGAACCCCCGCGACAGCAGCCAGGCGCGCAGCGCATCGAACACGCCGCGCTCCTCCAGCGTGTTGATGTAGGTCATCGCGACCAGCAGGAACAGGAACAGCTCGCCGTATTCGAGCAGGCTTTCGCGTACCGTCTCGCCGACGAAATGCGTGTCGCCGTGCGCGGCGTAGGCCCAGCCGATCAGCGTCCAGATCAGCCCGGCTGCCATCAGCACCGGGATCGACTTGCGCATTCCGCTCCACTCCTCGAGCACGACCAGCGCGTAGGCGGCGACGAACAACGCAAGGGAGGCATAGCCGACCCAGTGGCTGGTCAGGCTCAGTTCGGCGGCTCCGGTGGACGCGAACGCGGACGCAGGGGCGAGCAGAACCAGCACGGCTGGAACGAGCAGGGCGCGCATAAGGGGTCTCGGGTGAACGGCGGCGCGCGATCATAGCGGCAGCGCCGCGCCGCAGCAATTGATCGGGATCAACGCCGTCGCCCGCCGTCGGGCAACTGTCGCGTCGACAGCCGGCGCGTCAGGCGGCGTTGACCAGCGCCCGCTCGCGCAACCTGCGGATCTGGTCGCGCTTGGCGGCGGCGGCCTCGAACTCCAGGTTCAGCGCGTGCGCCTTCATCTCCTTTTCCAGCCTGGCGATCTGCTTCGCCAGCTGCTCGGGCGCGACGATGTCGTACTTCGCCTTCACCTCGGCGGCCTGCAGCGCGCGCCCCGACAGATCCTCGTACCCGTAACGCATGACGTCGGCGATGCGCTTCTGCACGCCTCTTGGTGTGATGCCCTGCGCCCGGTTGTAGGCGAGCTGCTTGTCGCGGCGCCGCGTGGTCTCGTCGAGTGCGCGCCGCATCGAGTCGGTGGTCCGGTCGGCGTAGAGAATCGCCTTGCCGTGCAGGTTGCGCGCGGCGCGGCCGATGGTCTGGATCAGCGAGCGGTCCGAGCGCAGGAAACCTTCCTTGTCGGCGTCGAGAATCGCGACCAGCGAGACCTCGGGGATGTCGAGGCCCTCACGCAGCAGGTTGATGCCGACGAGCACGTCGAACAGGCCCAGGCGCAGGTCGCGGATGGTCTCGGCACGCTCGACGGTGTCGACGTCGGAGTGCATGTAACGCACCTTGACGCCGTTCTCGTGCAGGTAGTCGGTGAGGTCTTCGGCCATGCGCTTGGTGAGCACGGTGACCAGCACGCGCTCGTGCTTCTCGGCGCGCAGGCGGATCTCGCCGAGCAGATCGTCGACCTGGCTCGATGCCGGGTGCACCTCGACGTCGGGGTCGACCAGACCGGTCGGACGCACGACCTGCTCGACGATCGCGCCCGCCGATTTCTCCTTTTCGTAGTCTCCGGGCGTCGCCGAGACGAAGATCACCTGCGGCACGATGCGCTCGAACTCGTCGAAGCGCAGCGGCCGGTTGTCGAGCGCCGACGGCAGGCGGAAGCCGTATTCGACCAGCGTCTCCTTGCGGTTGCGGTCGCCGCGGTACATGCCGCCGATCTGCGGCACGGTGACGTGAGATTCGTCGATGACGACGATCGCGTCCGGCGGCAGGTAGTCGAGCAGGCAGGGCGGCGGCTCGCCGGGCGCGCGGCCGGACAGATAGCGCGAGTAGTTCTCGATGCCGCTGCAAAAACCGATCTCCTGGATCATCTCCAGATCGAACAGCGTGCGCTGCTCCAGGCGCTGCGCCTCCAGCAGCTTGCCGGCCGACTGGAAGTGCTGCACGCGCACCCTGAGCTCGGCGCGGATCTCGTCGAGCACGCCGAGCATGCGCGCGCGCGGTGTCACGTAGTGCGTCTTCGGGAACACGGTGACGCGCGGCAGCTTCTGCTTGACCTCGCCGGTCAGCGGATCGAACAGCGACAGGGATTCGATCTCGTCGTCGAACAGCTCGACACGCACGGCGTCGGCGTCGGACTCGGCCGGGTGGATGTCGATGAGCTCGCCGCGCACACGGTAGGTGCCGCGCTCGATCGCCACCTCGTTGCGCGTGTACTGCATCGCCGTGAGCTGGCGGATCAGATCGCGCTGGGCGATGCGCTCGCCCTTGACCAGGTGCAGCACCATCTCGAAGTAGCTTTCCGGATCGCCGAGGCCGTAGATCGCCGAGACCGAGGCGACGATGATCGCGTCGCGCCGCGTCATCAGCGCCTTGGTTGCCGACAGCCGCATCTGCTCGATGTGCTCGTTGACCGAGCTGTCCTTCTCGATGTACGTGTCGCTGCTCGGTACATAGGCCTCGGGCTGGTAGTAGTCGTAGTACGAGACGAAGTACTCGACCGCGTTGTCCGGGAAGAACTCGCGGAACTCGCCGTAGAGCTGCGCCGCGAGCGTCTTGTTCGGCGCCATGACCAGCGCCGGGCGCTGCAGCTGCTGGATCACGTTGGCGATCGTGTAGGTCTTGCCGGAGCCGGTCACGCCGAGCAGCGTCTGGTGCGTCAGGCCGTCTTCAAGACCCTGGACGAGCGCACGGATCGCTTCGGGCTGATCGCCGGCCGGCGACCAGTCGGCCTTCAGGCGGAAGGCGTTTTCGTCGCGCCGCCTGAGGCGCGTGACTTTGAGCGAATCGCGGGGCGTTTCCTGCATAACACGCGAAGCTTACATCGGGCGCAGGCTCGGGATCTGCGCTCGCTTCAACGGTGGCGTCCTCGGGCGATCGAACAGGAACGCGACATGCGCCGCCCCACTTACGGCTGCGCTTCGCGCACCTCGCCGATACGCACGCTCGGGCTGCGGAAGCTGCGTGCGCGCTCGACCGCCTGCACGACTTCGTCGACCGTCGGATTCACGCGAATCTTCAGGCGCTGTCCGGTCCGCAGCTGGTTCGGATCCTTGATGGTGTCGGTGTTGGCGTCCCAGATCAGCGGCCATAGATACGGATTGCCGTAGACTTCGGGACGCCCGGAGATGATCCACAGACTATCGCCGGCGGCGACGACGTAGCGCTTGGTCGCTTCGGCCAGCTCGCGGCTGAGCGCGTTGAGCAGCTCCCATGCATGCCGGCCCTCGCGGCGCGCCAGGGCGACTTCGGCCACGCGTATGCGCTCGAGCTGGTCGTCGCTGAGGCCCGTGTAGGTCTGCACTTTCTGCAGCTCGATCTCGGCGCGCAGGAGATACTGCACGCCGAGCGCGTCGTTGGCGCGCCGCAGCACCTCGGCGGAGAGGCGGCGCACGCCGGCAGCGTCGCCGCCGCGCGCCGCGCTTTCGGCAGCAGCCAGCATCGCGTGGACCTCGCTCGCATCGGGCCAGCCCGGGACCGCCTGCGCGGCCTCGCGCAGGCGCTCGCGTGCCTCCGCGAGTAGCGCCATGTCGGCCGCGGACACGGCCGGAACGGCGCGCGGTGCCGTTGCAGGCGGAGACGGTGTCGCCCGTGCAGCGGGATGTGGCGTTCTGCGCTCCTGCGGGATGCGGTGCAGGCCACAGCCAGCCAGCAGCGATGCGGCCGCGAAGACGGTCAGCAGAACGCGGGCAGAGGGGTTCATCGGCGAAACCCTACAATACCGGCCAGGTTTTTGAAATCACGGCGGGACACTTGGCCGAAATCCTCGTTCTGTACTACTCGCGGCACGGCTCGATCGCACGGATGGCGCGGCACGTCGCGCGCGGCATCGACGCGGTGCGCGGTGCCGCGGCGCGCGTGCGCACGGTGCCGGCGGTCAGCGCCGATTATGCCGTGCGCGCGCCGGAGATTCCCGCCGAGGGGCCGCCGTACGCGAGCGCGGACGATTTGCGCGAATGCGACGGGCTCGTGCTCGGCAGCCCGACGCGCTTCGGCAACATGGCCGCGCCGCTGAAACACTTCCTCGACGGCACCTCCGACCTGTGGCTGTCCGGCGCGCTGGCCGGCAAGCCGGCGGCGGTCTTCACGTCGAGCGGCTCGCTGCACGGAGGACAGGAGTCGACGCTGCTGTCGATGATGCTGCCGCTGTTCCACCACGGCATGCTGCTCGTCGGCCTGCCGTACACGCTGCCCGAGCTGGGCACCACGCGCGGCGGCGGCACGCCGTACGGCGCCAGTCACCACGCCGGCATCGGCCGCGAGCCGCTGCCGTTGAGCGCCGATGAAGCGAGCCTGTGCGAAGCACTCGGGCGCCGTGTCGCGGAGGTCGCAGACCGGCTGCGTACGCGCCGATGAGGCGACCGCTCAGCGACTATGCCAAGGGCGCCGCACTGAGCGCGCACGTCGCGCTGATGCTGCTGCTCGTCGCGCAAGGCGGCACCCTCGCCTGGCTCGGCGCGCTGCTGCTGGTGCCGCCGCTTCCGGGCCTGCTGCGCGGGCGCATCTACACCTATCAGTGGACCAGCCTGCTGCTGACGTTCTACTGCGCGCTGTGGCTCGCGGAAGGCTGGGGCAGCACGCAGGGGCGCTGGCCCGCGTTCGGGCTGGCGGCGGTGGCCGCGGCGGATTTCGTCAGCCTGGTGCTTTACGTGCGTCTGCGGCGGCGAGAAGCGCCTGTGCCAAAGGCAGGCTGAGCCGCCGCTTGGCGCTGAGCGCGCCGCGGTCGAGCACCTCGAGCGCGTCGAGCAGGCTGCTCGTATCGCGTGTGCGCGTGCTCAGCAGCCAGCGCAGCAGCTCGTCCGGCAGCTCCAGTCCGCGTGCTCGCGCGCGCAGCCGCAGCAGCTCGGCGCGCTGCATGTCGTCGAGCGGACGCAGGCCGAATACCGCGCACTGCGAAAGACGCGTGCGCAGATCGGGCAGTGCGATCTCGAGCCGTTCGGGCGGTGCCGTCGCGGCGAGCGCGAACGCGCGGCCGTCGCTGCGCAGCCGGTCGAGCAGTCGCAGCAGCGCCAGGCACCAGTCGCGCTGCGGCGTCGCGAGATCGATGTCGTCGAGCAACAGCGCACTGACGTTCTCGTAGCCGGCGAGCAGCTCGGGCCCGAGCGACAGGCCGTCGGCGAGCGAGAGATAGGCGCCGCCGTGGCGGCGGCAGGCCGCCTGGAGCAGGTGCGTGCGGCCGCTGCCGGCCGCGCCATAGAGCAGGATCGGCTCTCGCAACTCCTCGAGCGCGGCGACCGCCTCGGTGTTGGGGCCGGGGAAGTAGCTGTCGAAGCTCGCCGTGTCGCGCAGCTGCACGGCGAGCGGCAACTGCGCACCTCTCACGAGGGCCTTCTCATGGCAGCGGCTCGCCTTCGCGCGCCTCGATCGCGGCCGGTGGCGGAGTGGCGTTGTACAGCGAGCTGCGCAGCCATTCCTGCTTGGCATGGCGCAGCAGCACCGCGATCGCCGCCGCGCCGGGCAGCGCGAGCAGCACGCCGACGAAGCCGAACAGCTGGCCGCCGGCCATCAGCGCGAAGATCACCACGACCGGATTGAGGCCGATGCGATCGCCGACCAGCGTCGGCGTCAGCCACCAGCTTTCGAGAATCTGCCCGACGCCGAAGACGATGGCGACCCAGACCAGCGGCAGCAGTGCCTGCTCCTGGATCAGCATCGCCACGATCGCCGCGACGAAGCCCACCGCAAAGCCCAGATAGGGGACAAAGCTGAGCATGCCCGCCCAGAAGCCGATCACCAGCGCGAGCTTGAGCCCGGCGATGGCGAGACCGGCGCTGTACAGCACGGCGAGCGCGATCATGACCGTGAACTGGCCGCGCACGAACGAGCCCATCACCGAATCGGTTTCGCGCGCGAGCTGGGTCACCCGCGGCAGGTGGCGCGGCGGAATCATGCCGCGGATCCACGCGACCAGATCGTCCCAGTCGCGCAGCAGATAGAACGTGACGATCGGCACCAGCAGCAGATTGGCGAGCACGGCGGCGAAGAGTGGGCCGGACGCGGACACGCGCGCCCAGACGATGCGCGCCAGATCGCCGGCGCCGGCCCAGTGCTGGGTGACGATGAGCTTGAGGCCCTCGGCATCCAGACGCATGCCTTCGGGCAGGCTGATGCCGAGGTAGGGCAGGGCGACGCTCTGCACCCAGAGCAGGCCGTCGGGGATGTCGCGGATCAGCGCCACCGTCTGCTGGTAGAGCATCGGTGCGATCAGCACCAGCGCGACGAGTCCGGCGAGCGCGAGCACGACGAAGACGATGATGACGGCCAGGGTCCGCGACAGCCCCAGCCGCTGCAGGCGGTCGACGATGGGATCGCCTAGATAGGCGAGCCCGGCGCCGATCGCAAACGGAGTGAGGATCGGCCCGAGCAGCCAGAAGAACAGGATCAGGCCGGCGCCGGCGGCGTACCACGGCCAGTGCTCGCGCAGGCTCGCGCTCACTGTGGTGAGCGTACCATCCGGTACGACAGCTCGGCCCGCCCCGCGGGGTCGCTGACCAGAAAGCCCGCGGCCAGCAGCGCGCCGCTCAGGCGTCCCGCACCGCCCTCGCTGCGCACGCGCAGCTCGAGGCGGTCGCCGGCTGCGCGCAGCGGCTGGACGCTGCGCACGCTGGGCAGCGCCTGCAGCGAAGACAGCAGGCGCACGTAGGCGGCCGCGCTGTCGATGCCGCTGACCTCCATCTGCACGTCTTCGACATCGGCGGCGTAGACGCCCCAGACCGGCAGGCCGAGGCTCTTCAGCCGGGCGTCCACCGCCTGGTGGTCGAAGCCGGCGACCAGATGCAGGCTGCCGTCGGGGTCACGCTCGTAGCCGTAGCGCTGCATCAGCTGCGGTGCTTCTTCGATCACGCTGGCCGCCTGATAGATCGCATCCTCGCCGCTGACGCGGGCGACGACCTGGCGCAGCGCTTCGCGCACAGCGGTTTCGCGCTCCGGCGCGGACTGGTCGGCAACCGGCACGCGCGCCTCGTAGTAGGCCTGGGCGGTCGCGGGCGTCTGTGCGCCAGCGAGAGCCGGCCACAGCAGGCAGAAGACGAGGAGAAGGACAGGCATGCCGAAATTATCCGGTGCGCGCCCCGAAAATAACAGCCACAATAACCGTCACGGCCCGCCGGCATCGTCCGCGGGCCGAATGCGTTCCCACGGAAAAGTACGAGCATGAGCAAGAATGCCGGGCTGACCTACCGCGATGCAGGCGTCGACATCGACGAGGGCGACGCGCTGGTCGACGACATCAAGAAGATCGTCCGCTCCACGCAGCGCCCGGAGGTGCTCGCCGGTGTCGGCGGTTTCGGCGCGCTCGTGGCGCTGCCGAAGAAGTACAGGAATCCGGTGCTGGTCAGCGGCACCGACGGCGTCGGTACCAAGCTCATGCTCGGCATCGAGGCGGGAATGATCGAGGGCCTCGGCCAGGATCTGGTCGCCATGTGCGTCAACGACGTGCTGGTCTCCGGCGCGGAGCCGCTGTTCTTCCTCGACTACTACGCAACCGGCAAGCTCGACAAGCGTGCCGCGGGCCAGCTGATCAAGGGCATTGCGCGCGGCTGCCGGCTGGCCGGCTGCGCGCTCGTCGGCGGCGAGACCGCGGAGATGCCGGGCATGTATCCGCCGGGGGAGTTCGACGTCGCCGGGTTCTGCGTCGCCGTCGCCGAGCGCAGCAAGCTCATCGACGGCAGCCGGATCAGGCGCGGCGACGTGCTGATCGCACTGCCGTCGAGCGGCGCGCATTCCAACGGCTATTCGCTGGTGCGGCGCGTGCTCGCGCGGCGCAAGACACCGCTCGACCGCCCTTTCGGCAAGGGCACGCTGGCCGACGCACTGCTCGCACCGACGACGATCTACGTCAAGCCGGTGCTCGATCTGCTCGCACGCGGCATCGCCGTGCGCGGCATGGCGCACATCACCGGCGGCGGCATTCCCGGCAATCTGCCGCGCTGCTTCCCCAAGGGCGTCGGCGCCGTGGTCGACGTCTCCAGCTGGCGGCGGCCGGAGATCTTCGACTGGCTGCAGACCGAGGGCGGCATCGACGAGGACGAGATGCGGCGCGTGTTCAACTGCGGCGTCGGCTTCGTCCTCGTCGTGCCGCGGCTGCAGGCAGACGCGGCGCTGGCGGCGCTCAAGCGGACGCGCGCAAGGCCCTGGCTGCTCGGCGAGATCGTCGCGGGCCGGCAGGACGTGCGCTTCGCCTGATGCAATGAGCGCGCGCATCGCCGTTCTGATCTCGGGCCGCGGGCGCAACCTGCAGGCTTTGATCGCTGCCTGCGCCGAGCGGCACGTCGACGGCGAGATCGTCGTCGTCGTCAGCAATCGCGCGGACGCGGCCGGGCTGGCGTACGCGCGCGTCGCCGGCATTGTGACGGTCGTCGTCGCGCATCGCGACTACCCGGACCGCGCCGCCTACGATGCCGCGCTCGCGGCGGTGCTCGAGGCGCACAGGGCGGACCTCGTCGTGCTCGCCGGGTTCATGCGCATCCTGACCGCGGGCTTCGTTAGCCGGTACCGCGGGCGCCTGATCAACATTCATCCGTCGCTGCTGCCGCGCCACCCCGGGCTGGACACGCATCGCCGGGCCCTGGAGGCCGGCGACGCCGAGCACGGCGCCACCGTACACTTCGTGACCGAGGAGGTCGACGCCGGGCCCGCGATCATTCAGGGGAAATTAAAGGTGCATCCGGAGGATACGGCGGAGACTTTGGCCGACCGCGTGCTGCAGGAAATCGAGGTCCGGATCTACCCGCAGGCGGTCGCATGGCTCGTGCGCGGCGAGGTGACGCTCGAGGGGCGGGCCGTTCGTTTTCGGGGGCACATCATGAACACTCCGCCAGGACTCGAGGCGCTAGAGGCGCCGTTCCGATGAGATATGCACTCGTTCTGCTCGCCGCGCTGGCGAGTGCGACGGCGACGGCATGGGCGTCCGACATCGACGCCGCGAGCCACCTGCAGCCGCGCAGCGATCGCTACGAGGTGGAATGGAGCGGCATTTCGCTGGGCGAGGGCACGATCAGCCTCGCGCACGACGGCGAGGACTGCTACCACTATGTATCGCGCACGGACCCGATCGCGCTGGTGCGCTGGACCTACGGCTCGCCGCGCGAGGAGAGCCGCTTCTGCCTGCGCGACGGCCGCTTGATCCCGCAGCACTTCCGTTACATCAACGACAAGCGCGAGAAGGACAGCTTTCGCCTCGACTTCGACTGGGGCAGCGGGCAGGTCAAGGCGCTCAGGGGCGGCGTGATGACGGTTCGTGACCTGCCGGACGTCGCCTACGACCGCTTCGTCATCCGCGAGGCCGTGCGCTTGTGGGTCATCCGCCACGTCGAAGGCGACGGCCCGGCCGAGCGCGAGTTCGTCATGGTCGACGACGACCGCATCAAGGCCTACCGCTTCGCGATCGGCGGCAGGGAGACCGTGGAGACGCCGGCAGGAACCTTCGAAACCGTGCGTGTCGATCGCGTCGGCGATCCGAAGCGCGAAGCGCACTACTGGCTCGCACCGAGCCGCGACTACGTGCCGGTCAAGCTGGAGCAGCTGAAGAAGGGCAAGCCCGAGCTGCGCATGACGCTGCTGCGATAGATGCCGGCTCCTGCATCCTAGGCCGCGATCAGCCCGTCCTCGCGCAGCTTGTCGAGATGGCTCTCGATGTTCATGCGCGCCAGCGGCAGCAGCCGCGGGTCGAGGTCCGGATAGATCGCCGCCAGCATCTGGGCGACGTCGCGTCCCTCGCGATGCAGCGACAGCACCTGGCGCTCGCGCAGCTCGCGATGCCCCAGCGTTTCCGCGAGGCGGTGCGTGCCGCCCAGCGCGATCCCGTGCGACGGATAGATCGCCCTCGGCGCGAGCGCGATCACCTTGCGCAGCGAGGCCAGATAGCGCCCCATGTGGCCTTCGGGCTTGGCGATGACGACCGTCCCCAGACCCTGGATGAGGTCGCCGACCAGGCACCAGGCGCGGTCGTCGGGCATCAGCGCGAGCTGCCCTTCGTCGTGGCCCGGCACTTCGTAGACGCGCACGGCGCGTCCGAGCCAGCGGCACAGCACATCGCCCTCGCGGTAGGTGTTCACGACGATGCCGTCGAAGTAGCCGGGTGTCTTCGCCGCGATCCGCCCCTGCGTGTCCGCCGACATGCCCATCGGCACCTCGAAGCGCCGAGCGAGCCGGTTGGCGCGCTCGCGGTGGTCGGGATGATGATGCGTCAGGAAGATCTCGTGGATGCCGAAGCGCTGCACCAGCCGGCACAGCTTCTCCATCTCGGCATCGTCGGCGGGCGAAGGGTCGATCAGCACGCGGTGCGACTGCAGATCGCCGATGAGGAAGCAGTTGGTGTGCTGCGCCGGCGGCAGCGTGTTCGAGCGCACCAGGATCTGGCGCACGCCGTACACCGACTCGATCATCGGCGGCTCGAAGCCGTCGTTCGTTTCGAAATGCAGGCCGGGAACCTCGCCTGCCTCGAGGTCGGACGCCAGCGCGCGCAGCACGGCGACGGTCGGCGGTGCGGCGAGCACCAGACCGCGCTCGTAGCGCTCGAGCCATTCGCCGGGTGGCGCCCAGTCGAGCTCGGCCACTTCTGCGGGATCGGCCGAGAGCCGCGGTCGTGCGTCGATTTCGACTGCGAAGAAATGCGTGTTGAGGCGCTCCGCGGCCGGCGTCGGCGCCGGCGCAACGCCGATGTGGCGCACACCTGCGGCCGCGGTTGCCGACAGATCCAGCGCCAACTCCGCGCGCAGCCTGCGCATCAGCGCACGAACCAGGCGCGCCTCCTGCGTATCCGACCGCGCCGGCGGTGCGTCGCCGCTGCCGTCGCCGTCGTCGACTTTGCCGCCGGGGAACGAGTGGTAGCCGGGAAAGGCGTTCAGATGCGCCTGGCGGCGCGTCATCAACAGCTCGCCGTCGCAGATCAGCACAGCGCTGACGGTGTCGAGGATACGGCTCATGGCTGCCTCGCGCGGGAGGGGCCGCACATTATCCCGCAAACCGCGCCTACTCGCGCGCGCGCGGCTCGATGCGCTTGATCGTCATCTGATCGCCGGCGAAGGTCACGCTGATCACGTGCTCGGGGCCGGTCCAGGTTTCGGTGCTCAGCGTCAGTCGTCCGATGCCCCCGCCGGAGACGTCGTCGGGCTCGCCGAGGATGTCGTGGACCTGTTCGCGGCTCATGCCCGGCTCCAGCTTCGTGTAGTTGTCCGGCGTCGCCCGCGAGCAGGCGGACAGCGTCAGCAGGGCGAGCCCGGCGAGCCCGGCGGCAAGGGTTTTCATGGCGATGACTCCCGTGGGGAATGGCGCAGACTGGCACATCCGCTGGCCGTTCGCACGGCTTGCGACGCCGGATCGTGCGCCGGCGAGTTTCCTTTTGCGCCGCAAGCCGTGGACAATATGCAGCCCTTGCCCGCGGGGCCATACCGTGAACCCGATTCTCGAGTGCAGGACGCTCGGCCAGTCCATCTGGCTCGATTACATCCGTCGTGATCTCGTCGCCGGCGGCGCCTTGCGACGGCTGATCGACGACGACGGCATCAGCGGGCTGACGTCCAACCCGGCGATCTTCGAAAAGGCGATCGGCGGCTCGCACGACTATGACGTCGCGCTGTCGGCGCTGGTCGCATCCGGCGAGCGCGACCCGGCGGTGCTCTTCGAGCGTCTGGCGGTCGAGGACATCCGTGCGGCCGCGGATCTGCTGCAGCCGGTCTATCGCGACAGCGCCGGCGCCGACGGCTACGTCAGCCTCGAGGTGTCGCCGCAGCTGGCGATGGACGAGGCGGCGACGGTGCACGAAGCGCGACGCCTGTGGCGCGCCGTGGACCGCCCCAACCTGATGATCAAGGTGCCCGGCACGCTGCCGGGGGTCGCCGCGGTCCGCCGGCTCGTCGGCGCGGGCGTGAACGTCAACGTCACGCTGCTGTTCGCGCGCGCGACCTACCGTGCGGTTGCCGACGCCTACATGCGCGGGTTGGAAACCTTCGTCGCCGGCGGCGGTGATCCGGCGCGCGTCGCCAGCGTCGCCAGCTTCTTCGTCAGCCGCATCGACACCGCGGTCGACGCCGAGCTCGAGCGCCGGCTCGCGAGCACCGGTGCGGCCGAGCGGGCCGTGCTCGACGCGCTCTGCGGCCGCGTGGCGGTCGCCAATGCCAAGCTCGCCTATGCCGACTACCGCGCGATCTACGCGCAGCCGCGCTGGCAGGCCCTGGCTGCGCGCGGCGCGCGACCGCAACGCCTGCTATGGGCCAGCACCGGCACGAAGAATCCGCGGTACAGCGACGTGCTCTACGTCGAGTCGCTGATCGGGCCGCAGACCGTGAACACCGTGCCGCCGGCCACGCTCGACGCCTTTCGCGACCACGGCCGGGCAGCGCCGCGGCTCGCAGAAGACATCGACGGGGCGCGCGCCGTGCTCGACGCGCTCGCGGCGGCCGGCGTTTCGCTCGAGGCGATCACCGATCGCCTCGTCGTCGAAGGCGTGCGGCTGTTCGTCGAGGCGCACGACAAGCTGCTGGCGGCGGTCGCGGTCAAGCGCGACGCGCTGCTGCGCGCGGCGCCGCCGAGCGCAGCCTGAGGAGACGCCATGTCGGCATCGTCGTTACGCGTCGAGATCCTGCCGGTCACGGCGTTCCAGCAGAACTGCTCGCTGCTCTGGGACACGCAGACGCAGCGTGGCGCGCTGATCGACGCCGGCGGCGAACCCGAGCGTCTGCTCGCGGCCGCGCAGCGTCACGGCGTCACCCTGGAGAAGCTGCTGGTCACGCATGGCCACCTCGACCACATCGGTGTCGTTGCCGAGCTCGCCGAGCGGCTCGGCCTGCCGATCGAAGGCCCGCACGAGGATGATCGTTTCTGGATCGAGCAGCTGCCGGTCCTCGCCGCGCAGTTCGGCTTTCCGCCGGCGCGCAGCTTCACGCCGCAGCGCTGGCTGCACCACGGCGACCGGGTCGGCGTCGGCAGCCTGCAGCTCGAGGTGATTCACTGCCCCGGGCACACGCCCGGCCACGTCGTCTTCTATCATGCGCCATCGAAGCTCGCGATCGTCGGCGACGTGATCTTCAGCGGCTCGATCGGACGCACCGACTTTCCGCGCGGCAACCACCGGGACCTGATCCGCTCGATCCGCGAGCGCCTGTTCCCGCTGGGCGACGACATCACCTTCGTCCCCGGCCACGGGCCGCTGTCGACCTTCGGCGAGGAGCGACGGACGAATCCGTTCGTGGGCGACGGCGTCCTGATGCGCTAGCCCGACCTGACGCGGCCGCGCCCGGGCTAGAGGTGCAGCCCGCACTCCGTCTTCGGCTTGCCCAGCCAGCGGCCGCTGCGGCCTTCGCCGGCGACGGTGCAGTGGGTGCAGCCGATCGAGGAATAGCCCTTGGCCACGAGCGGGTGGAACGGCAGCTCGTGCTCGCGGATGTAGGCGTCGCGCTCCTCGCGCGTCACGTCGATCATCGGGTTGAACTTGATGATGCCGCGACGCAGCTCGAAGATCTCCAGCCCGGCGCGGTGCTCGGTCTGCCAGCGCATCAGGCTCGACACCCACACGCGGTAGCGCGGCTTGATCGCTTCCAGCGGCTCGACCTTGTTGATCGAGCAGCAGAAGTCCGGATCGCGCTGCCAGGTCTTCTCCTCGGTCGTGAACTGGTGCTTCCAGTCCTCGGCGCGCAGGTCCTCGACCTTGAGCTTGAACAGGTCGATCAGGTACTGGCGGTAGGCGAGCGTTTCCGCAAAGTGGTAGCCGGTATCGACGAAATGGATCACCTGCTCCGGGCGGATCCGCGAGATGATGTGCAGGAAGTACGCGGACGTCGCCGCGAATGACGAAGTCACGAGCACGTCGGCCGGATCGAAGTCGCGGTACAGGCGGCGGATGCGCTCCTCGAAATGCAGCGGCGCATAGGCCTCGTTGAGCGCGGCGATGCGCGCTTCGTCGAAGACCGCGACACGGCTCGGTTCCGTCCGTTGCGCGGGCGCGCCGGCGGCTCCAGTGTCGATTGCGGGCAAAGGCAGACTGTCCATGGCCGCCGAGTCTAGGAGCCGAGTCCGCGGCGGACAATCGAATCGCCGGCGAACCGGCCAAATTGAATAAGGATATAGCCCCGCCCGGCGCGCGCGGCGGGATCTCAGCCGCCGGCGTCGCGCTTGAAGCGCTGCAGCGCGCGCCGCTGCTGCTTGGTCGGCCGGCCGGCCTGCGCAGCCCCCTGTGCGGCCTGCCGCTGCAGGCGCGCCTGCTCGCGCCGGGCGCCGCTCTCGGCGGTTTCCTCGTAGAGCAGACGCGCCTGCGGCGCACCGCGCCGCTGATCGCTCAGACCGCGCACGATCACTTCGAGATCGTCCCGGCCCTGGCGGACGATCAGGCGCGCCCCGATCGCAACTTCGCGGCTGACCTTGCTGCGCTCGCCTTCGTAGCGCACGTGGCCGCTTTCGATCGCCTGCTTGGCCAAGCTGCGCGTCTTGAAGAAACGCGCGGCCCACAGCCACTTATCGAGCCGCACCGGCCCGCTGGATTCGGGGTCCGCATTCATGCCGCGAGATGGTAGCGCTAAGTGGCGCGCCACTAGGGCGGCTCGCGGCCGAACGGCAGCTCGAGGCCCAGGCCCACCTCGTAGGAGCCGCGCCGGGGTGCATCCGGATCCAGGCGCGGCCAGCTGTAGCCGAGCACGAACTCGCCGTAGAGCTTCTTCGGCAGCAGCGGATGACGGTAGATCGTGCGGCCGCCGTACTCGTAGAGCGGCTCCGGCGCATCGGTGTCGCCGCGCACGAACAGCTCGTAGGCGATCGCGCGCTCCTCGCGCAGGTTCTGATACAGGATCAGCGCGCTGAGCCAGTTCAGCCCCGCGGTCGATTCACTGAGGGTGGCGACCTCGCTGGCACGTAGCAGCAGTTGCGGCGTCAACACGCGGTTGTAGTCGAAGCCGACGGTGACGCCGAGGCCGTCGCGCGTGCGCCAGAACGGCGTCGTGCGCAGGTATACGAGATTGAGCGTGTCGGCGTAGACGTTGTAGTGCAGCCGCGCGCGCGCGAACACGCGCGGACTGCGCAGGCTGGCGGCGCCGACCTTGAAGTCGGTCTGCAGGCGCGCCGAATCGGGCAGGCTGTAGCCGAGCCCCGCCAGCCATTCGTCGCGGTCGTCGATGCGCGGAAACTGCGAGCGTAGTGCAAAGCCCTCGGTGCGGTCCTGGATGAAATCCTCCTCGTCCTCCAGCCCGAGAAACGCGGTGGTCCGCTCCTTGAGCTTCGGCAGCTCGAAGCGCACGCGCAGCCGCGTGCGCGTGTCGAAGCCATCGAACTGCGAATACGCCGCCGAGGTCTCGACATAGCCATGCGTGCGCTTGGCCGCCTCCACGTCGCCTTCGGTGCCGAACAGCCCGTCGAGCCACAGCGCCGCGCGGCAGCCGGTTTCTTCGAGCACCGCTTGCGTATCGTCGATGAACGGCTCGTCTGCGGCGCGCTGCAGCCTGCACGGGTGGCGGAACGCGGGTTCGGCGGCGCCGGCGTCGTCCGTCGGGCGGACCGGCTCCCCGGCGCAGCCGGCCAGCAGCAGCGGCGCTAGCGCCAGCACCCAAAGCGATCGGCGGACCGCACGCGTTCGGTGCGCGCTCGATGGCTGCCCCTGCGACATTTTGCGGTAGTCTCCCTTGCTCGGTCACGGCTGCGGCCCCGCCGGCGAATCACGCTTGCCTACGCGGGCCGTCCGCAGCATACACACCCTGCTGGCGCTGCCCTGAGCCAGGCCTGAACCCGCTCCGGCGCCAGTGCTGCGCTGCAGGAGCACGCGATGAGAAGCACGATTGCGGCGGCCGCGGCGACCTGAATACTTGATTCGCCGGCGCCCGCCCGCATAGACCGGAGACGCGATCCGGCATAATGCCTTTGCGACCAGACCCAGGAGTTTCAGTGAATCCCACTGCCGACCGTACCGCACCCGTGCTGCCGCTGCGCGATGTCGTCGTGTTTCCGCACATGGCCATTCCGCTGTTCGTCGGGCGCGAGAAGTCGATCAAGGCGCTCGCCGCGGCGATGCAGGACGACAAGCGCATTCTGCTGCTGGCGCAGCGCACCGCCGAAACCGACGATCCGCGCGAGAAGGATCTCTACAACGTCGGCACGCTGGCCAGCATCCTGCAGATGCTCAAGCTGCCGGACGGCACCGTGAAGGTGCTCGTCGAAGGCCAGCGCCGCGCGCGCGTGTCGCGCTTCGATCTCGAAGGCGATTTTCTCGGCGCCGAATGCCAGACGCTGCCCGAGGACAAGGAAGCGGTCACCGACGACAAGGAGCTCGACGCGCTGTCGCGCTCGGTGCTCGCGCAGTTCGAGGCCTACGCCAAGCTCAACAAGAAGATCCCGGCCGAGCTGCTGCCGTCGCTGGCGAGCATGGATTCGCCCGGCCGGCTCGCCGACACGATCGCCGCGCACCTGAACCTCAAGCTCGAGGACAAGCAGGAGGTCCTCGAGATCGCCGATCCGAAGGCGCGGCTGGAGCACGTGCTGGCGCAGCTCGACGGCGAGATCGACGTGCTGCAGATCGAGAAGAAGATCCGCTCGCGCGTGAAGTCGCAGATGGAGAAGAACCAGCGCGAGTACTACCTCAACGAGCAGATGAAGGCGATCCAGAAGGAGCTCGGCGAGGGTGACGAGGGGCCCAGCGAACAGGAAGAGCTGGCGCAGAAAATCGACAAGGCCGGCATGCACAAGGAGGCCAAGGCCAAGGCCAAGGCCGAGCTGAACAAGCTCAAGATGATGCCGCCGATGTCGGCCGAGGCCACGGTCGTGCGCAACTATCTCGACTGGCTGACGCAGGTGCCGTGGAAGAAGCGCACCAAGACGCATATCGATCTCGAGGCCTGCCAGGCCAAGCTCGACGAAGACCACTACGGTCTGGAGAAGGTCAAGGAGCGCATCGTCGAGTTTCTCGCGGTGCAGGCGCGCATGAAGAAGATGAAGGGTCCGATCCTGTGTCTGGTCGGCCCGCCGGGTGTCGGCAAGACCTCGCTGGGGCGCTCGATCGCCGAGGCGGTGAACCGCAAGTTCGTGCGCATGTCGCTCGGCGGTGTGCGCGACGAGGCCGAGATCCGCGGCCATCGGCGCACCTACATCGGCTCGATGCCGGGCAAGATCATCCAGAACATGGCGCGCGTCGGTGTGCGTAACCCGCTGTTCCTGCTCGATGAAATCGACAAGATGGCGATGGATTTCCGCGGCGATCCGTCGGCGGCGCTACTGGAGGTGCTCGATCCGGAGCAGAACTCGACCTTCCAGGATCACTACCTCGAGGTGGAGTTCGACCTCTCCGACGTGATGTTCATCGCCACGGCGAACACGCTGAACATCCCGCCGCCGCTGCTCGACCGCATGGAGGTGATCCGGCTCGCCGGCTACACCGAGGAAGAAAAGCTCAATATCGCGCGCCAGTATCTGCTGCCCAAGCAGATGAAGAACAACGGGCTCAAGGACGGCGAGCTCGAAGTCACCGACGACGCGATCCGCAACACGATCCGCCTGTACACGCGCGAAGCCGGTGTGCGCAACCTGGAGCGCCTGCTCAGCAAGATCTGCCGCAAGACGGTCAAGCAGCTGCTGCTGCAGCCGGACCACAAGCAGCTGACGGTCAGCGACGGAAACCTCAACGAATTCCTCGGCGTGCCGCAGTTCCGCTTCGGCCGCGCCGAGGAGCGCAACCAGGTCGGGCAGGTGACCGGTCTCGCCTGGACCGAGGTCGGCGGCGAACTCCTCACGATCGAGGCGGCGCTGGCGCCCGGCAAGGGCAAGCTGACGCAGACCGGCTCGCTCGGCAACGTCATGCAGGAGTCCATCCAGGCGGCGCTGACCGTCGTGCGCTCGCGCTCGCAGGCACTGGGCATCGATCCCGAGTTCTACTCGAAGAACGACCTGCACGTGCACGTGCCGGAAGGCGCGACGCCCAAGGACGGTCCGTCGGCCGGCATCGCGATGTGCACGGCGCTGGTGTCGGCGCTGACCGGCATTCCGGTGCGCGCGGACGTGGCGATGACCGGCGAGATCACGCTGCGCGGCGAGGTGTTGCCGATCGGCGGACTCAAGGAGAAGCTGCTCGCCGCACAGCGCGGCGGCATCCAGACGGTCGTCATCCCGCACGAGAACGTCAAGGATCTGGCCGACATCCCGGACACGGTGAAATCCAGGCTCAACATCGAGCCGGTGCGCTGGATCGACGACGTGCTCAAGATCGCGCTAGAGCGCCTGCCCGAAGCGAGCCCCGCGGCCAAGCCGGCGGCGACCCAGGAGGGCGCCACCGTCGCCGAGAGCGCGCGCGCACACTGAAGTAAACCCAAAAAGCTCATTTGCCACGGATTACGCGGATGAACACGGATCAAGATCAAGCGAGTGCAGCGCGACTCGCGGCAATCCGTGTGGTGGCATGCGGCGTGCTGAAAAACAGCTTGTCTATCCGTGTTTGTCCGTGTTCATCCGTGGCCGGCTGCTTTTTGTAGGTCAAACCCGGATCGGCACTTCCAGCCGCCGTCCCGGGCGGATCACCGCGCGGTCGGCGATGCGGTTCCAGCGCACGATCGTCTCGACGCTGACGGCGTAGCGCCGGGCGATGCGCCACAGCGACTCGCCGGGCTGCACTACGTGCACGAGCACCTGCGGAATCGGCTGCGGCGGGAACTCGCCGGCGGCGAGCACGCGGCGCAGGCGCTCGGCGTCCGCCGCAGGCAGCACGACGTACTTCTTGCCGGTGGTGTTGCCGAGATTGTGCAGGCCCGGGTTGTACGCGCGGACAACTGCTTCGCGCACCTGCGCCTTGCGCGCCGCCGCATCCAGATCGATCGGCTTGCGTAGCGCGACCAGCTCGTTCGCGGGGCGGTTGGCGATCGGCGGCAGCCGCAGGCCGTACTTCTGCGGCTGCTCGACGAGCAGCGCCAGACCCATGAGCCGCCGCACATGCTCGTGCGGCTCACGCGGCAGCTTCAGCGCCCAGAAATCCGCCGCCTGCGGCTGCTTGCGCATCAGACCGGCGAGACGCGCGGCCCCGGTGTTGTAGGCGGCGAGCGCCAGATGCCAGTCGCCGAAACGCTCGTGGAGGTCGCTCAGATGGCCGAGCGCGGCCCGCGTGCTGGCGACCGGGTCGCGGCGGCCGTCGTAGTCGCGGGTGCTGTGCAGCCCCATCTCGCGCCCGGTCCACGGCACGAACTGCCACAGGCCGCTTGCGTGCTGCTGCGAGCGCGCAGCAGGATCGAAGCCGGACTCGATCGCCGGCAGCAGCACGATTTCCGCCGGCATGTCGCGCCGCTCCACGGCCTCGACGATGTGCCAGAGATACGGTTCGGCGCGCGCGAGCAGCTGGCGTACCGCGTCCGGGTGGCGTGCATAGTCGCGTGCCCAGCGCCGCGTCTCGGCGTTGTCGTCGTCGACCAGGCGCATGCGTGCGACGATGCGCGGCCAGATCAGTTCGTCGGCCTGCTGCGCACAGACCGGCAGTGCCAATGACAGGCCGGCACATGCGAGTGCAGCAACAGCAACATGCTTGAGTCCCACTCCGCCCCCGTCCAGGCCGCCGCGCACTACGGCGGTGCATCCCGACCGGACTTTAAGGAATCCCGCCCCGCGTTGTCACCTGCCGTTCATCGCGGGGGGCGAAAGCCGTCCTTCCAGCGACGCAGCGCCGCGAACGTCGCGACGTCGTCCGTGAGCGGCACCCCCGCCCAGGCGGCCGCGGCGCTGCGCACGGTCGGTTCGCCGGTGCGCAGGAACGGATTGATGCGGCGCTCGATCGCGAGCGTCGTCGGCAGGCTCGGCGTGTCGCGTGCGCGCAGCTCGCGGACCCGCGCCAGCTGGGCGGCGATGTCGGCATTGGCCGGCTCGACTGCCTGCGCGAAGGCGAGGTTGGCGAGCGTGTACTCGTGCGTGCAATAGACCTGCGTCTCGGCCGGCAGCGCGGCGAGCCGCGACAGCGATGCGTGCATCTGCTGCGGCGTGCCCTCGAACAGCCGGCCGCAGCCGGCCGAGAACAGCGTGTCGCCGCAGAGCAGGATCGGTGGTGCGCCGGCGGAGAAGTACGCGATATGGCCCAGCGTGTGGCCGGGCACGGCGATGACCTCGAAACGCCGGCCGAGCACCTCGACGCGGTCGCCGTCGGCGAGCGCAGTGCTGAGCCGGCCGATCGTCGCGGCCTCCGCTGCCGGCCCATACACCGGCACCGGCCGCGGCTCCAGCAGCGCACCGAGGCCGCCGATGTGGTCGGGATGGTGATGGGTGATCAGGATCGCTTCGAGCGCGAGCCGGCGTTCGTCGAGAAAGCGCGCGACCGGCGCGGCGTCGCCCGGATCGACGACGACCGCGCGGTCGCCGTCGACGAGCGTCCACAGGTAGTTGTCGCTGAACGCGGGGATGGCATTGAGCTGCATCGGCGTTACCATAAGGGCCAGGTTGCAAGCCCAGAGTAACGCCATGCCGCACAAGCGTCACGACAGCGGGGGCCGTCCGATGGACCGCTATGCGCTGGAACTGTGGCGGCGCTCGCCCCGCGGGCAGCGCCTGCTGGCGCTCGAGGCGGCCGAGCTGGCGCGGTTGCTGCCCGACGTCTTCGGCCGCCACGTACTGCAGATCGGCAGCTGGGGTGCCGACGGCGCGCTGGTCGCGAGTGCCGGAACCCTGCACCATGCCGTGCTCGGCACCGCGGGCGACAGCGCCGCGGCCGCCGTCGTCGATCCGCAGGCGCTGCCGCTGCTGACCAAGAGCGTCGACGCCGTCGTCCTGCCGCATACGCTGGAGTTCAGCCGCTCGCCGCACAACGTACTGCGCGAGATCAACCGCGTCCTCAACGACCGCGGGCGCCTGTTCGTGCTCGGCTTCAATCCGTGGGGCTTCTGGTCGTGGCGGGCGCGCCTCGGTCTGCGCCATCGCGCGTTTCCACGCGGTGCGCGCTTCTATTCCGCCGGCCGCGTCAACGACTGGCTGGAGCTGCTCGATTTCGACGTCACCGACGTGCGCCGCTTCAGTGTCGGCTTTCCATGGCTCGCGCCGCGCTCGGTCGGCGAGGACCGCTGGTCGCTGGCGAGCCTGCTGACGCCGTTCGCCGAGGCCTACATGATCTGTGCGCGCAAGCGCGTGCTGCCGATGAACTTCGTCGGTCGCGTACAGCGAGCGCAGGTGCGCCCGCTGGTCGGCGTTGGTTTGCCGGCAGCGCAGCGCGACGCGATCGAGGGCGAGCCGGTCCGCCCGAATCTTCCCGCACATTGAAACACGTCATCGTTCACACCGACGGGGCCTGCAAGGGTAATCCCGGCCCCGGCGGCTGGGGCGCGACGCTCGAGTTCGCCGGCCGCAAGCGCAGGCTCAAGGGCGGTGAGCGCCTCACGACCAACAACCGTATGGAGCTGACCGCGGCGATCCGCGCGCTCGATGCGCTCAAGGAGCCGTGCAAGGTCACGCTTTACACCGATTCCTCGTACGTGATGCAGGGCCTGACCGAGTGGCTGCCCGGCTGGAAGCGCCGCGGCTGGCGCACCGCCGACAAGAAGCCGGTAAAGAACCAGGACCTGTGGCAGCAGCTCGATGCCGCGGCATCGCGCCACGTCGTCGAATGGCGCTGGGTCAAGGGGCACAGCGGCCACAGCGGCAATGAAGAAGCCGACCGCCTCGCCAATGAAGGGGTTGCCATGGCGCTGGCCGGCGGTTGACTCCGCGGCGTCACGCCCGCAGGCTTTCCCGATTCCCGATTCCCGATTCCCGATTCCCGATTCCCGATTCCCGATTCCCGATTCCCGATTCCCGATTCCCGATTCCCGATTCCCGATTCCCGATTCCCGATTCCCGATTCCCGATTCCCGATTCCCGAT
>JBFMCQ010000004.1:0-94595 GCA_040754295.1 Pseudomonadota bacterium
GGGGGGAGAACCATGTATCGAGCACTCAGCATTCTGGCGCTCGCCGCGGGGGCGGCGACGCTGTCGACGGCCGCCCTCGCAGACGGCAACCGGCGCATCGCGCCGACGGCACTCGCCGAGCAACTCACGCACGGCGAAACCGCCTACGTGCTCGACGTGCGCACGCCCGAAGAGTTCGCGCAGGGCCATGTCGCCGGCGCGGTCAATATTCCGGTCCAGGATCTCGAGGCGCGGATGGACGTGGTGCCGGACGACGCCGAAATCGTCGTCTACTGCCACAGCGGCCGGCGCGCCGCGGAGGCGGCGAGCCTGCTGCGCGAGCACGGCCATGCGGTCACCGAGCTCGACGGCAGCATTCTCGGCTGGCGCGCAGCCGGGCTGCCGGAAATCGGCAGCGCAGGCGCAGCTGCTGCGATACCCTGAGCGGCCGGCAGGTCGCCTGCGCCCTACTGCATCTCGCCGAGCGGGCGCAGGAAGGTGTAGCGGGCCGGCTCGACGACGAGCTTCTTGTTCGGCACGTCGGGCACGTCGACCTGGATCACCGCGAGCGGCAGCTGCGCGATGAATAAAGCCATGCCGCCGACGGTGGCGACGAGGCCCAGCGGCCGCACGATCAGCAGATCGAAAGCCATCGCCGTCGCCGACGGCGCCTCGTCGATGCTCTCGCCGTAGGCCTGAGCCTGGGCAACGGTCGACGTTGCGGCCATCAGGGCGGCCACCGCGAGCAGCTTGAGAGCGTTCATGTCCACCCCGCTTTTACGTGTGCCGACAGGAGCTTAGGCTCGGACTCCGAGACTGTCAATGAAGTTGGCGAAGCAGTCGCCGGTGAGCTTCGAGCCCTGCCGGTCCCGCGCCGCCGAGCGCCCGGCGCGCGCCGCCGGCGCGTTCAGCCGGCTTCCGGCTTGGCCGGGCGCGTCGCCAGCGCGCGCACGGCCTCGACCGCGCTCATGCGGCCTTCGAGCACGGCGCTGACGGCGTCGGTGATCGGCATCTCGACGCCGTGCTTGCGCGCGAGCCGCAGCACTTCGGGCGCCGCGCGCACGCCTTCGACGACCTGACGAATCTCGCGGCTCGCCTCGTCGACCGACTTGCCCTGCGCGAGCAGCAGGCCGAGACGGCGGTTGCGCGACTGGTTGTCGGTACAGGTCAACACCAGATCGCCCATGCCGGCGAGGCCCATCAGCGTCTCGCCGCGTGCGCCGAGCGCGTCGGCCAAGCGCATGATCTCGGCGAGCCCGCGCGTGATCAGCGCCGCGCGCGTGTTGGCGCCGAGCTGCAGACCGTCGGCGATGCCGACACCGATCGCCATGACGTTCTTCGCGGCGCCGCCGATCTCGACGCCGGGCAGATCATTGGTCCAGTACGCGCGAAAGCCGCCGCCATGCAGGCGCATCGCGATTTTCTCGGCGAAGGCGTGGTCCGCCGATGCGATCGTGACCGCGGTCGGCAGGCCCAGCCCCAGCTCCTTCGCGAAGGTCGGACCGGACAGCACCGCCATCGGCTGCCCCTGCACCAGCTCGTCCTCGATCACTTCGTGGATCAGCCGGCCGCTGCCGGGCTCCAGGCCCTTGCAGCCGGCGACCAGGCCCTGGCCGGGCCGGATCAAGGGCTTCAGGGCGTGCAAGGTTTCGCGCAAGGCGTGCGACGGTGTCGCGATCAGCAGATCCTCGCTGCCAGCGACGACCCGCTGCAGCTCGGACGTCGCCGTGAGCATCACCGGGAACCTGCAGCCGGGCAGGTACTGCGCGTTCTCGCGCGCCTGCTGCATCTCGCCGACGCGCGCCGCGTCGCGGCCCCAGAGCAGCGTCGCCGGACCGCGCCGGGCGATGTGGATCGCCAGCGCGGTGCCGAACGAGCCGGCGCCCAGCACACCGATCGGGCAGCGGGTCATGGCGCCGCGCGCCGCAGCGCTCAGTGGGCCTGCGCGACCGCGCCGGGTGCCGCAGCCGGCTGCTTCTGCGCGCGCGCCCGGTTCAGATGCTCCAGGTACAGCGCTTCGAAGTTGATCGGCTGCAGCAGTAGCTGCGGGAAGCCGCCACGCTGGACGAGATCGGCGATCGTCTCCCGCAGGAACGGGAAGATCAGACCCGGGCAGTAGCCGCCGAGCACCGCCTGGCGCTCCTCGTTGCTGGGGAATCCGCGCACGGTGAAGACGCCGGCCTGATGCGCCTCGGCGAGAAACGCGACGTCTTCGCCGAGCTTGGCGGTGACGGTCACCGCCAGGACCAGGTGGAAGTTGTCGTTGTCCAGGGATTTGACGTCGGTATTGACCTGCACGTCGATCTGCGGCTGCCACTGGCGCGAGAACACCTGCGGCGCCAGCGGCACTTCCAGCGAGGCGTCTTTCAGATAAATCTTCTGCAGCAGCACCTGCCGCTGTGGACTTCCCTGCGCGGCGCCGGCGCCGGCATTCTGCGTGTCGTTCATGATGGGCTCGAGTCGTTGAGGAGTGGATCGAGTCGCCCCGCTTGGTCCAGGGCATAAAGATCGTCGAAACCGCCGACGTGGACGTCGCCGATGAAGATCTGCGGAACCGTGCGCCGGCCGCTCGCGCGGGTCATTTCATCGCGGCGCCCCGGATCCTCGTCGACGCGGATCTCGTCGATCTGCACGCCCTTGGCCGACAGCAGGCGCTTGGCCAGTACACAGAACGGGCAATAGCGCGTGCTGTAGATGCGCACTACCTTCACTTCGTCGTCACCGGCAGGTTGGCGCCGAGCCAGGCGTTGAGGCCGCCGCGCAGCGGGTACACCTCGGCATAACCCTGCTTGCGCAGGCGCTCGGCGGCGCTCGCCGAGCTTGAGCCGAGCGCGCAGTAAACGAGCACCGGCCGGGATTTGTCCTTGAGCTGGCCGAGCTGCTCGTCGAGCTTCGCCAGCGGCGCATTCCGCGCGTTGAGGAGATGCCCTTTCTTGTAATCCGCCGGCGTGCGCACGTCGAGGATCACCGGCTCGCGATCGTTGATCAGACGCACCGCCTCGGCCACCGACAGCCGCTTGCCGCCGGTGAGCGCGCCATGCACCTCATTGGCGATCAAAAGCGCCACGACGATGCCGAGCGCGGCGAACAGGCCGGGATGGTTGCCGAAGAAGTCGATCAGCTGGTCCATGCGGGAAGTGTCATGCAAAACCGAAAACCAAAGCAGCAAACGGCCCGCGGCGCAGCGGGCTGTTGGTGTCCTGTACGATTATCGCATGAAGCGCCTGTGGCTCCCTATGCTCGCGCTGTGCGAGCTCTACGTCGGTGCTGCGGCTGCGGCCGGCGGCGAGCTGCGGCAGAAGCAGGAGGCGCTCGAATCGGTGCGCGTGCGCATCGAGCAGCTGTCGAAGTCGATCGAGGAAGACCAGGCGCGTCGCGACGCACTGGCGCGCGACGTTCAGAACACCGAACGCCGCATCGCCGCGATCGACGCCGAGCTCAAAGCGCTACAGCAGCAGAGCGCGAAGCAGCGCGAGCGCATCCAGGAGACCGAAAAGGAAATCGCGGCCTCGAATCGCGCGCTGGCAAAACGCAATGAGGGCCTGCGCCGGCAGCTGCGCGCGGCCTACGTCATCGGCCGCCAGGGGCAGACGCAGCTGCTGCTGAACCAGAATGCCGTGCAGAAAGTCGGGCGCGTGCTCGTGTACTACGACTACCTGCAGCGTGCGCAGACCCGCGCGATCGAAGGCATCCGCGGCCGCGTGAACGTGCTCGAAGCGCTGTCGGAGCGCCTGCAGGCCGAGGTCGCGCGCCTGACCGAGCTGCAAAGCCGGCAGGAGGCATCGCTGGCCGAGCTCAAGGAGTCCCGCGCGCAGCGCCGGAAGATGCTCGCCCAGCTGCGCGCGCGCATCGCCGACGAGCAGGGCGAGCTGGCGCGCCTGCGCGCCGACGAGCGCGCCGTGAGCGAGCTGATCGAGCGCCTGCAGGAGGCGCTCGCGGAGCTACCGCCGAAAACCGGCTACTCGGACAAGCCCTTCGGCAGCCTGCGCGGCAAGCTGCCCTGGCCGCTGCGCGGCAAGCTCATCGCCCGCTACGGCGAGGCCAAGGCGGGCGGCAAGCTGAGCTGGAAAGGACACTGGATCGGCGCCGCCGAAGGCGCGGCGATCAAGGCGGTCGCGCGCGGACGCGTGGCCTATGTCGGCTGGATGCATCGCTACGGCCTGATCGTGCTGCTCGAGCATGAAGGCGGCTACTACAGCCTGTACGGTCACGCGCAGTCGGCGGCGGTTGCCGTCGGCAACGCGGTGCGCGCCGGCCAGGTGATCGCGCGGGCCGGAAGCACCGGCGGCCACGAGCAGGCCGGCGTCTATTTCGAGCTGCGCAAAGGCACCCAGGCGATCGATCCCAGACTCTGGCTCGCGCGCTAGCTGCATCAAACGGCGGCGCGCGCAGCCAGAATGCAGCCGCAGGGCGGCTCAATGACCGACGGGCGGCGGGTCGCGCCGGAACCCGGCGCTTTCCGCACAGTCGTACAGTTGTTATCTTGCGCGTTACCGTTTGGATTCTCAGCGCTTACATGTCCCTCTCGCACCGCGTACCGCTGGCCCTGCTCGCCGGCATCCTCATTGGCGCCTCGGTCAGCCTGACGTCCGGCGTGCTCGCCGACCGCTCGAAGGCGGCGGAAACGGTCCCGGTCAAGGACCTGCAGACCTTCGTCGAGATTCTCAACCGCGTGAAGAGCGACTACGTCGAGCCGGTCGACGACAAGACGCTGCTCGAAAACGCGGTGCGCGGCATGCTCACCGGCCTGGACCCGCACTCCGCGTATCTGGACAAGGAAGAGTTCAGGGAGATGAACATCGCGACCTCCGGCAAGTTCGGGGGTCTGGGCATCGAGGTGCAGATGCAGGACGGTTTCGTCCGCGTCGTCGCGCCGATCGACGACACGCCGGCCGCGCGCGCCGGCATCGAGCCCGGCGATCTCATCGTCAAGATCGACGAAACGCCGGTCAAGGGGCTGTCGCTCAACGACGCGGTCACGCGCATGCGCGGCGATCCGGGCACCAAGGTCACGCTGACGCTGGTGCGCGAGGGCGAGTCGGCGCCCAAGGTCATGGAGCTCGAGCGCGACGTGATCAAGGTGTCCAGCGTGCGCGGGCGCATGCTCGAGCCGGGCATGGCCTATCTGCGCATCTCCAGCTTCACGACCGACACCGGTCCGGCGCTGGAGAAAGAGGTGGCACGCCTGTCCGGCGAAGCCGGCGGCAGCCTCAAGGGCGTGATTCTCGATCTGCGCAACAACCCCGGCGGCGTGCTCGATGCCGCGGTCAAGGTCAGCGACAGCTTCCTCGACAAGGGCACGATCGTCAGCATCCGCGGCCGCGACGGCAACGGCGGACGTGAGTTCGGCGCCAGCAACGGCGACGTCCTCGGCGGCAAGCCACTGATCGTCATGATCAACGCCGGCTCGGCGTCGGCCTCGGAGATCGTCGCCGGCGCGATCCAGGATCACCACCGCGGCATCCTGGTCGGCTCGCGCACCTTCGGCAAGGGTTCGGTGCAGACGATCCTGCCGCTGTCCAACGAAGGCGCGATCAAGATCACGACCGCGCGTTACTACACGCCGGGCGGCCGCTCGATCCAGGCCGAGGGCATCGAGCCGGACATCCCGATCCGACCGTTGCAGATCGCCCGTTCGGAAGGCAGCGAGGAGGCGGACACGCTCACCCCAATCTCGGAGGCCGACCTCGCCAAGAGCCTCGCCAACGAAAACGGCGACCCGGCGCACCAGGACGAGGTGGCGAAGAAGCGCGAACTGGCCGAGAAGCAGGCCAAGCAGGCGCGCGAGCTCGCCGAGAACGACTACGCGCTCTACGAGGCCCTGAATCTGCTCAAGGGGCTGGTGATCGCGCAGGCGCGGTAACGCGTGACCCGCCGGCGCCTGGGGACAGTGGCGGCCTTGTTCTTCGGGCTCGCCGCCCTCGGCGCGCAGGCCGGTGCGCCGCTGATCAGCATCGTCATCGACGACCTCGGCGACAGCTGGGCCGAGGGCCGCGCCGCGATCGAGCTGCCGGGTGCCGTCGCCTGCGCGTTCCTGCCGGAATCGCCGCACACGCAGCGCCTCGCCGGGCTCGCGCATGACGCGGGCAAGGAGGTTCTCGTGCATCTGCCGCTGGAGCCGAGCGCCGGCGCGATGCACCCGCTGGCGCTGCGCATGGAGGAGCCGGCGGTACTGCGCAGCGGGGCGCTCGAGCGTCTGCTCGCGGCCGTGCCGCATGCGGTCGGCGTCAACAACCATCAGGGCAGCCGGGCGACGGCCAGCCACGGCACGATGCACTGGCTGATGCGCGAGCTCTCGCTACGCGGAACGGCCTACTTCATCGACAGCATGACGACGCCCGAAAGCGTCGCCTACCCGCTGGCGCGCGCCTACGGCATCCCGGCGACGCGCCGCCGCGTGTTCCTCGACCACGAGCGTGGCGCGGAGGCGACCCGCCGCGAGTTCAGCCGGCTGATCGAACTCGCGCGGCGGACCGGCGGTGCGCTCGCGATCGGCCATCCGTACCCGGAAACCCTCGAGGTCCTGTCCGAGCTGCTGGGGCAGCTGGACCGGACCGGCGTGAGTCTCGTCGCCCCATCGCAGCTCATCGGCAAGACCGAGCAGCGCCTGCCGGTGCAGCCGGTCGCGCTGCGCATGGCGACCCGGCTTTCGGCCGGACAGCCGTAGCTCACCGCTTCAGCGCGCCGATCGCGAGCACCGCAGCGGCGCCGGCCAGAAGCCAGCTCAGCAGCGGCGCACCGGCGAGCAGCAGCCCTTTGCCCGACACGTAGATCAGCGCCGCCGAGAACGCCAGCGCCGCAGCGCCGATCATGCGCAGCTGGCGCCGGTTCGACTCGCGCAGCTCGGTGCGCAGCGTCTCCAGCTCCTGGCGCGAAACACCGCCAGGCCGCTCGCCATGCGCGAGCTGACGCAGCGCCTGGTGCGCGAGCTGCGGCAGCGTCTCGGCGAGCAGCGGCAGATTGACGCGCACGCGCTCGAGCGTCGCCGTCGGGCCGAGACGGCGGCGCATCCAGTCTTCCATGATCGGTTTGGCCGTCTGCCACAGATCCAGGTCCGGATTGAGCTGCCGGCCGAGCCCCTCGATCTGCAGCAGCGTCTTCTGCAGCAGCACCAGCTGCGGCTGCACCTGGTAGTTGAAGCGCCGCGCGATCTGGAACAGGCGCACGAGGAAGAAGCCGAACGAGATCTCCTTGAGCGGCCGCTGGAAGATCGGCTCGCACACGGTGCGGATCGCGGCTTCGAACTCCTCGACGCGCGTATCCGACGGAATCCACTCGCTTTCGACGTGCAGCTCGGCGACGCGGCGGTAGTCGCGGTTGAAGAACGCGTAGAAGTTCTCGGCGAGGTAGCGCTGGTCCGACGGCGTGAGCTGACCGACGATGCCGAAGTCGACGGCGAGATAGCTCGGCTTCTTCGGATCGGACACGTCGACGAAGATGTTGCCGGGGTGCATGTCCGCGTGGAAGAAGTTGTCGCGGAAGGTCTGCTTGAAGAAGATCTCGACGCCGCGCTCCGAGAGCACGCCGAAATCCACGCCCAGCGCACGCAGGCGATCCAGCTCGCGGATCGACACGCCGTGTATCCGCTCCATCACCAGCACGCGCGTGCGCGTGTATTCCCAGTGCACCAGCGGGTGGTAGATCAGCTCGGAGCCAAGCCAGTTGCGGCGCAGCTGCGCACAGTTCGCGCCCTCGCGCATCAGGTCGAGCTCGTCGAGCAGGATCTTCTCGTACTCGGCGACGACTTCACGCGGCCTCAGCCGCCGCGCCGTGCGCGAATAGCGGTGCGCGAGCTGCGCCATCGTGCGCAGCAGCTCGATGTCGGCTTCGATCGCCTGCTCGACGCCGGGCCGCAGGATCTTGACGACGACCTCCAGGCCCGGGCTGCCGTCGTCGCCCGGCTTGAGCCGCGCGGCGTGCACCTGCGCGACCGATGCGGACGCCAGCGGCACCAGATCGAAATCGGCGAACAGCTCGCCGATCGGCCGGCCCAGCTCCTGCTCGACGATGTCGCGCGCCTGCTCGCCGGGAAACGGCGGCACCCGGTCCTGCAGCTTCGCCAGCTCTTCGGCGATGTCCGGCGGAACGATGTCCGGACGCGTCGACAAAGCCTGGCCGAACTTGATGAACACCGGTCCGAGCGTCTCGAGCGCGAGGCGCAGGCGCTCGCCGCGCGGCCGCGGATCGCGCGAGCGGTGGCGCGGATCGAGCAGCTCGCGCAGGCCGTAGCGCGCAGCCACCGCGCGGATCTGCCAGACCCGGCGCAGCCGCGAGAAGCTGAGCAGGCGGGCGCTCATGACTGTACCCGCGTCTCGATACGGCGCAGGCGCGCCTCGAAGCGCGCGACGTCGTCGCGCAGCGTCTCCACCGCGAGCGCCCATTCCTCGACGTCGGCGGCGCGCGCGAGATCGCGCGTCTCCTCGCGCAGGTATTCCGCGGTATCGAGCGAGAGCGTTGCGAGGCTGCGGCGTCCCCAGCCCGACAGCGCGCGCAGGCCCTCGACCAGGCGATGACCAGCGGCATCGCCGACGAAGCGCGCGGCCAGCTCCTCGGGATCGAAGCCGACGGCGGCGAGAATGCGATTGAACCGCAGCAGCAGCTCGACGTCGCCGTCGACCTGCAGGCCCTGCGGAATGCGCTGGTCGCCGTCGCCCTGGGTGACGCTCCATGCCAGCCGCATCAAGGTCGCCGCGCGTCCGCTCACGCGCACGTCCGCGGCGCGGTCGAGCTCCGCTGCGACGCGCACGCCGCCGCCGTGGAACTCGACGAAGAACGACCAGTCCGGGCTCTCGGTGCGCAGCTCGATGGCGCGTCCGGCGAGTGCGGCACAGGCCTCGAGCGCGCTCTGCTCGAGGCCGAGATAGCGGTTGAGCGCGACCTCGACGGCCGCGCATAGCAGCGGCGGCGCGCTCACGTCAGGCGGAATCCGCGATGCACCGCGACGATGCCGCCGGTGAGGTTGTAGACCTGCACGCGGTCGAGACCGGCGGCCTCCATCATGTTCTTGAGCGTGGCCTGGTCCGGGTGCATGCGGATCGATTCGGCGAGGTAGCGGTACGAATCCTCGTCGTTCGCGACGAGGCGCCCCATCAGCGGCAGGACGTTGAACGAGTACCGGTCGTAGACCTTCGACAGCGTCTCGTTCAAAGGCTTGGAGAACTCGAGCACGAGCAGGCGGCCGCCCGGCTTGAGGCAGCGCGTCATCGAGCGCAGCGCCGCGTTCTTGTCGGTGACGTTGCGCAGACCGAAGCCGATGGTGATGCAATCGAAGCTCGCGTCCGCGAACGGCAGCGCCTCGGCGTTGGCCTGCACCAGCGGCACGCCGACGACCCCGCCGTCGAGCAGGCGCCTGCGGCCCTCGCCGAGCATCGCCGCATTGATGTCCGACAGCACCGCCAGACCGGCGGAACCGACGCCGCGGGCGAACTCACGCGTCAGATCGCCGGTGCCGCCGGCGACGTCGAGCACGTGCTCGCCCGGCCGCACGCCGGCGAGATCGACGACGAAGCGCTTCCACAGCCGGTGGATGCCCATCGACATCAGGTCGTTCATCAGGTCGTAGCGGCGCGCGACGGACGTGAACACGCCGGCCACGCGCTTCTGCTTCTCGCGCACCGGCACCTGTTCATAGCCGAAATGGGTGTATCCGCCGGTCTGGCCGCGTTTCTGGTCTGACATGAGCTCGCCGCCGCTAGGAGGCGCCATTGTAGCGGCCGCAGGCCGCGGCACGCCGCCGTCCGCGGCTGCATCCGGCACCGGTCTGCGCGCATCCACCGCTCGTCGCAAGCCGCTTCCGTCTGCGCGGTCTTCGGCGCTAGCGTGGCGGAGCACGGCACTCCGCCCTGCATCCGAGAAGTCAGCTTGGCCACGACCCGCAGCACCGCCGTTTCCCGGATTCCGCCGCCCGCGGATGCGACGCCATGGCGCTATGCGATGGAAGGCCTGGGTCAGGGGCTGTGGGACTGGCGCGTCCAAAGCGACACCGTCTACTACTCGCGCGAGTACATGGCGATCCTCGGCTACGCCGAGGGCGAGCTGCCGCAGACGGCCGATACCTGGGTTTCGCGCGTGCACCCGGACGATCTGACGCGCGCCGAGGCCGATCTTGCGGCCCATCTCGACAACCGCAGCCCCATGTACTGGAACGAGCACCGGCTGCGCTGCAAGGACGGCAGCTACAAGTGGGTGCTGGAGCGCGGCAAGATCATCGAGTGGACCGCCGACGGCCGGCCGAGCCGCGTCATCGGCAGCCTCAGCGACATCCATCGCCGCAAAATGGCGGAGCTGGCGCTGCGCGAGAGCGAGCAGCTGTTCCGCGAGATCTTCGACCACGCGCCGATCGGGCTGGCGCTGGTGGCCCTGGATCTGCGCTGGCTCGACGTCAACCAGGCGCTGTGCCGCATGCTCGGCTACGAAGAGCGCGAGCTGCTGCAGCTGCGCGTGAGCGACCTCACGCATCCCGACGACCGCGCGGCGGAGGAGCAGCTGCTGGCCGAGGCGCTCGCCGAGAAACGGCTCCACGCCTCGCGCGAGAAGCGTTACGTGCACCGGCTCGGCGGCATCGTCTACGCGCAGGTGGACACTTCGCTGCTGCGGGACGAGAAGGGCGAGCCGCGCTACATGATCTCGCAGATCGAGAACATCACCGAGCGGCGGCGCTATCAGGACGCGCTGCGCGAAGAGAAGGAGCTGGCGCAGACCACGCTCGCGGGCATCGCCGATGCGGTGATCCGCTGTGACACCCAGGGCAGGATCAGCTATGCCAACGAGGCCGCGCTGCGCCTGCTCGGCCGCCACGCGAGCCAGCTCGTCGGAGGCGCGCTCACGGACTGCGTCCAGCTGTTCGGCGATCGCGGCGGCAAGCGCCTGCCCGACCCGCTGCAGAGCCCTGCGGACGTGCGCAAAGCACTGGCGCCGATCGCGCAGCTGCTCAGCGCAAACGACGAATTGCGCCCGGTCGAGTACAACTTCACGCGCCTGCACGGCCACGACGGCAAGGAACTCGGCTCGATCCTGGTGCTGCATGACCTCACGCACACGCGGATGCTGTCCGACCAGCTGATCTACCAGGCGAGCCACGATCCGCTGACCGGCCTGCCGAACCGGCGCGAGTTCGAGGCCGAGCTGGCGCACCACCTGGAAACCGCGCACAGCGGCGCGATGATTCATTGTCTGCTGTACATCGACCTCGACCAGTTCAAGCTCGTCAACGACACCTGCGGCCACCCCGCCGGCGACCGCCTGCTGCGCGAGCTGGCCGCCGAGCTGAAGAGCGCGACGCCGCCGGGTGCGCTGCTGTCGCGCCTCGGTGGCGACGAGTTCGCGCTGATCCTGCCGCAGACCGAGCCAGCCGCGGCCGTCGCCGTTGCCGAGCATATCGCCGAGGTCGTGCGCAGCTTCCGCTTCGTCTATGACGAGCGCAGCTTTCAGATCGGCAGCAGCATCGGCATCAGCGTCATCGACGCGCAATCTGCAAGCGCACACCGGATCATGAGCCAGGCGGACACCGCCTGCTACGTCGCCAAGCGCCTCGGCCGCGGCCGTGTGCAGCTCTACCAGGCAAGCGACGAGGACGTCCGTCAGACCCATGCCGAAATGGACTGGGCGTCGCGCATCGAGGAAGCGCTGTCCGGCAGCCGCATCGCACTGCACGCGCAGCGCATCGTCGCGCTCGACGGCAACAGCAGCGCCTGCGAGATCCTGCTGCGCGTGCGCGAGGACGATGGCAGCTTCTCCACGCCGGAAGCGTTTCTGAAGGCCGCCGACGGCTTCGGCCTGTCGACGCGCATCGACCGCTGGGTCGTGCAGCAGGCGCTCGGCGCGCTGCAGGCGCATCTGCGCCGACACGGCAAGCTGCCGTTCGAATACGCGTCGATCAATCTCAGCGGATCGAGCATCTCCGACGAAGAGTTCGCTCGCTATCTGCTACGGCTGCTGTCGCGCTCGGAAGTGCCCGCTGCCTGCATCGCCTTCGAAATCACCGAGAGTGCGGCGTTCTCCAGTGTCCACCGCGCGCGTACCTTCGTCGAGACGCTGCGCTCGCGCGGCTACCGCATCCTGCTCGACGACTTCGGCAGCGGCTTCACCTCGTTCGAGCACCTGCGGCGCATCGGTGTCGACGGGCTGAAGATCGAGATGGCGTACACGCGCGACCTGGTCAACGATGCGTTCAACCGCTCGATCGTCGAGTTCATCTGCCGCATCGGCAAGCAGCTGGGCCTGCAGGTGATCGCCGAAGGCGTCGAAGACCGCGACACGCTCGCGGCGCTGCGCATCCTCGGCGCACACCGCGCGCAGGGCCATCTGTTCCACTGTGCACAGCCGCTGCCCGAGTTTCTGGCCGCACAAGCCGCCTGATCGGCGGCATCGTCATTCGCGGTCCTGCCTACGACTTCTGCGGCGGCGTATAGCTGCGCACACCCAGCGCGGAGAGCTTGACGACCTCGCTGTCGCGCGACATGCGGTGCTGCTCCAGGCGCTGCAGATAGCGCGCCCACAGCTGCGCCTGCTGCTCGCCGAGCTCGCGCAGCAGGTCCCACGTATAGATGCCGGTGTCGTGGCCGTCATCGAAAACGAGCTTGACCGCATAGCGGCCGACCGGATCGATGCGGGCGATGCCGACCTCGCGCTTGCCGCCGACCAGCATCGGCTCCGGCAGGCCGTGCCCGCGCAGCTCGGCGCTCGGCGAGTAGACGCGCAGGTACTCACACGGCAGCTCGAAGCGCGTGCCGTCCGGCCACGCGACTTCGAGCACGCGCGTCTTGCGGTGCAGGCGGATGACCGAAGGCGCGGGGGCGTGCATCAGAGGATGTAGCGGCTCAGGTCGTCGTCACCGGCGAGCGCCGCGAGCCGCTCGTTGACGTAGGCGGCATCGACGACGATCCGCGAGCCCGCGCGATCCGGACCTTCGAAGCCCACTTCCTCCATCAGCCGCTCCATGACGGTGTGCAGCCGGCGGGCGCCGATGTTCTCGGTGCGCTCGTTCACCTGCCAGGCGATCTCCGCGATGCGCTGAAGGCCGTCGTCGGTGAACTCGATCTCGACGCCCTCGGTCTTCATCAGCGCGCGGTACTGCTCGGTCAGCGAATAGTCCGGCTCGGTGAGGATGCGCAGGAAGTCGCCGGCCTTGAGCGCGTCGAGCTCGACGCGGATCGGCAGGCGCCCCTGCAGCTCCGGGATCAGGTCCGAAGGCTTGGCCAGGTGGAACGCGCCGGACGCGATGAAGAGGATGTGGTCGGTCTTCACCGAGCCGTACTTGGTGCTGACAGTGCAGCCTTCGATCAGCGGCAGCAGATCGCGCTGCACCCCTTCGCGCGAGACATCCGCACCGGCGTACTCGCCGCGTTTGCACACCTTGTCCAGCTCGTCGAGGAAGACGATGCCGTTCTCTTCGGCGTTATGCAGCGCCTCGGTCTTGATCGCCTCCTCGTCGACGAGCTTGGCGGCCTCCTCGTCGATGAGCTGCTGCAGCGCGTCCCTGATCTTCATCTTGCGCGTCTTCGCGCGGCCCTGGCCCAGGTTGGCGAACATCGACTGCAGCTGCTGGGTCATTTCCTCCATGCCCGGCGGCCCCATCAGCTCGACGCGCGGCATCGGCTGCGACAGCTTGAGCTCGATCTCCTTGTCGTCGAGCTTGCCTTCGCGCAGCTGCTTGCGGAACACCTGGCGCGCGGCGCTGTTCTCCTGCTGGCGCTGATTGCTGGGCTCGCCGAAGTCCTTCGGCGGCGGCAGCAGCACGTCGAGCACGCGCTCCTCGGCGGCGGCCTCCGCGCGGTCGCGCATGCGCCGGATCGCCTGCTCGCGCGTCATCTTCACGGCCACGTCGACGAGGTCGCGCACGATCGTGTCGACGTCCTTGCCGACGTAGCCGACCTCGGTGAACTTGGTCGCCTCGACCTTGACGAACGGTGCGTTGGCGAGCTTCGCCAGCCGGCGCGCGATCTCGGTCTTGCCGACGCCGGTCGGACCGATCATCAGGATGTTCTTCGGATGAATCTCGGCGCGCAGCTGCGGCTCGAGCTGGGCGCGGCGCCAGCGGTTACGCAGCGCGACCGCGACCGCGCGCTTGGCCGCATGCTGGCCGACGATGTAGCGGTCCAGCTCGGCGACGATCTCGCGCGGAGTCATCGTGTGGGGGGCTGCTGCGGTATCCATGCGGGTCACGCTTCGATCGTCTCGATCGTCAGGGTGTGGTTCGTGTAAATGCAGATATCGGCGGCGACGTGCAGGGCCTTCTCGACGATGGAGCGGGCACCCAGATCGGTGTTGTCGACCAGCGCACGCGCCGCGGCGTGCGCGTAGGCGCCGCCGGAGCCGATCGCGAGCACGCCGTGCGCTTCGGGCTCCATGACATCGCCGTTGCCGCTGATCATCAGGGAATTTTCGCGATCGGCGACGATCAGCAGCGCCTCGAGGCGCCGCAGATAGCGGTCGGTACGCCAGTCCTTGGCCATCTCCACCGCCGCGCGCAGCAGCTGCCCGCCGTGCTTTTCGAGCTTGCCCTCGAAGCGCTCGAACAAGGTGAACGCGTCCGCCGTACCGCCGGCGAAGCCGGCGATCACCCTGTCGCCGTAGAGGCGGCGCACCTTGCGCGCGTTGCCCTTGATCCGCGTCTTGTCGAGCGACACCTGCCCGTCGCCGCCGACGGCCACTTCGCCGCCACGGCGCACGCAGAGGATCGTCGTGCCGTCGAATTGTTTCATGAGCGCAGAACCGGGCAAGCGTCTATCCATCGTGGAGGCGCTGCCCCTGCCTTTCAAGCGTGCACCCGACAGAAAAAGGGCGCCGCAGCGCCCTTTTCTGCACGTCTTGAAGAACGCTACTCCTGCGACTCGGCCGGTGCAGCCGCGGATGGTGCATCCGCGGAAACCTCCTCCGACGGCGTCTCCGCGGCAGCCGGCTCGCACCGCGCCTTGGGATCCGCGTTGCAGTCACAGACAGCCGTTTCACCCGCCGCGCACTGGATCGTGGCGACGACGCCGTCGCCGCAATCCTGCGTGCAGGACTGTGCGGCCGCGCTGGCATCGGCGGCCGCTTCGGCGGCCGGCTCCGGCGCGGCCGGCTGTGGCGCGGCCGCCGGAGCCGCGGGCGCTGTGGCCGGTGCAGGCTCGACGGGCGCAGCTTCTTCCTTCTTGCCGCAGGCGCTCAGGCACAGGGCGAACGCCAACCCCATAGCAGCAACAATATGGCGATTCATGGACAGCACTCCCCAAAAGAGACCGGTGGAAGACATCGGAATGCAAGCAACTGCGGCCCCTGAGCGGGCGACGCCGGGAGCCGACGCGCGCCGATGATACGCGCATTGCCCGGCAGCACAAGCACCCCCGAGCGCGCAGCGCGGTCTATCCGCGCGCTGCAGGCCGGCGTCGCGCACGCGGATGCGCGTCGTCGTAAACGGCCGCCAGCCGCTTCCAGTCCAGCTGCGTGTAGACCTGTGTCGTGCTCAGGTGCGCATGCCCCAGCAGCTCCTGGACCGCCCGCAGATCGCCACTGTTTTCAAGAAGATGCGTCGCAAACGAATGGCGCAGGCGGTGCGGATGCAGGGGCACGCCGAGCCCGGTCCTCAGCGCCCATGCGCGCAGGCGCGCGGCGATCGACGCACGCGACAGGCGCCGGCCGCGGTTCGATACGAACAGCGCCGGCTCGTCGGCGGCGGCGTGCTGAACGCGCCACCTCAGCCACTGCGCAAGCGCGGCGCGTGCCGGCGCACCGAGCATGACGATGCGCTGTTTGCCGCCTTTGCCGGTGACCGTCAGCTCGCGGCCACCGGCAGCGAGCGGATCGAGATCGAGCGCGTGCAGTTCGGCCAGGCGCAGGCCGGTGGAGTAGAACAGCTCGACGATGGCCTGATCGCGCGCGGACAGCGCGTCGTCGTCGGCCGGGCGGTCCAACGCGGCGCTCAGCGCATCGGCGCTGATCACCACCGGCAGACTGCGCACATGCTTGGGCGCGCGCACCGTCTGTGCCGGGTTCGCGGACAGGCGCCCCTCGCGCAGCTGATGACGGAAGAACGCGCGCAGCGTCGACAGGTAACGATGCAGGCTCACCGGCTGCGCGCCGCCGCGATGCCGGGCGGCGATGTAGCCGCGGATCAGATGCAGATCGATCTCACCCAGCGCGCTCACCCGCGCCTTCGCGCAGTAGTCGGCGAAGGCCGCGAGGTCGCGCGCGGCGGCGGCGCAGGTATGCGGCGAGCAGCGCCGCTGGTGGCGCAGGTGCTCGACGAACTCGCCGATCAGCGGTAGAAGAAAGCCGCGGCCGGCCGCCGCCGCGTCGTTCCCCTTCTCGCCGCGCGCGCTCACAGACGCGCGCGGATCGCGGCGGCGAGAAGGTCCGCGGTCAGCTCCAGGAACAGCTTGCCCTGGCGCGGCTGGAACCGCTCCGCCTCCGTGCTGCCCAGCGCCAGCATGCCGAAACTCTTCTCTTTTTCGAGCGGCACGACGGCGGCCGACTGGATCGGGTGCACGGCCGTCGGGAACAGCAGCCTCGCCTTGTCCTCGGCGATCGGGCCACACTCGATCAGGCGCGTGCGGAAGAAGTTCTCGTACGCCCGGGCGAGACGGCCTTCCGGCTCGATCGGGTGGATGCCCTCGATGTCGTGGCGCCTGAAATGGGCGGCGGCGACGCCGACAAAGACCTCGCCGATGCCAAAGTCCTCGCGCATGCACTTGCCCAGCCCGGCGGCGACCGCCGCCAGCGACGGTGCACGGATCAGCGTGCGCGCCAGACGCTGGACGTTTTCGGTGCGCCGCTCGTTGTCGCGCGCCGCATCGACCAGCCGCTGCAGGCGATCTTCCAGGCGCTTGTTCTTCGCGCGCAGCATGTCGACCTGCTTCTCGATCAGCGAGACCGCCGAGCCGCTGCGATGGCGCAGCTCGACGACCTCCAGCAAATCGGGGTGGCGCGCGAAGAAATCCGGCTGCGCCTTCAGATACGCAACCACCTCGCGCTCATTGAGCTTCGGCCCCGCCCCTTCGTCTTTCGCCGCCTTCAACTCGCCCATTCGATCTCCCCCCGGAACACGGTTTCCGCCGGACCGGTCAAAAACACCGGCTGCCCCTCACCCTGCCACTCGATACGCAGCGTACCGCCGCGCAGCTCCATGTCCACCGCCGCGCCGAGCCGTCCCCAGAGCTGCCCGATCACGGCGGCGGCACAGGCGCCGCTGCCGCAGGCCAGCGTCTCGCCCACGCCGCGCTCGTAGACGCGCAGGCGCGCGCGCTCGCGCGAGAGCACCTGCAGAAAGCCGACGTTGACGCTTTGCGGAAACGCCGGATGCGCCTGCAGTGCGGCGCCGATCCCTGCGACCGGCGCCGAATCGACGTCGTCGACCAGCAGCACCGCATGCGGGTTGCCCATGCTCAGCGCACCGATCTCGACCGTGTCGCCGCCGGCCAGCGTCAGCGCATAGCGCTCGGCGCGCGCGGCGGCGCCGAACGGAATGTCGGCCGGCTCGAGGCGCGGCGGCCCCAGGTCGACGCGGTAGCGATCGCCGCCGACGCGGCTGAGCTCCAGCACCGAGGTCGCCGTGCGCACACGGATGCGGTCCTTGTCCGACAGCCCGGCCTCGCGCACATAGCGCGCCAGCGCGCGCGCGCCGTTGCCGCACTGCCCGGACTCCGAGCCGTCGGCATTGAAGATGCGGTAGTCGAAATCGACGTCGGGTGCCGACGGCGGCTCGATGACGAGGACCTGGTCGCAGCCGACGCCGAAGCGGCGGTCGGTGAGCCTGCGCAGCAGCGCCGGCGTCGGCCGGAACGGCGTGCGCGTGGCGTCGACGACGACGAAGTCGTTGCCGCAGCCGTGCATCTTGGTGAAGCTGAGCGCGCGCGAGCCTTCCATGGAGCGGATTGTAGTCGCGGGGCTCACGGGTTGCAGGTTGCAGGTTGCGGGGTAGCGCTGCAGGATGTGCAATCGGGTTCGGGGGCTGGATGGACAAAGTCACGCATACCGGCGGCTGCCACTGCGGGCGCGTGCGCTTCGAGGTGCGTGCGCCGGCGCAGCCGCGCGTGCAGCGCTGCAACTGCTCGATCTGCCGCATGACCGGCTTCGAGCACCTGATCGTCCCGGCCGCGGATTTCAGCCTGCTCGCCGGCGCCGATGTGCTGACGACCTACAGCTTCAACACCGGCGTCGCCCGACATCTGTTCTGCCGCGTCTGCGGCATCAAGTCGTTCTACGTGCCGCGCTCCAATCCCGACGGCTACTCCGTGAATCTGCGCTGCCTCGATCCCGGGACGATCCGCGACGTCGACTACGAGGACTTCGACGGCCGCAACTGGGAGCAGCACGGCCACACGCTCGCGCAGCTGTCGCGGAGCGGCTGATGCGCAGCTGGTATCCGATCATCACGACGGCGGCGCTGCGCGAGTGCGCCGAGTTCTACCGGCGCGCGTTCGACGCCCGCGTGCTGTTCCGCAGCAAGTGGTATCTGCATCTGAGCGTCTCCGGCATGGAGATCGGATTTCTGCGGCCGAATCCGCCCGTGCGCCTGCCGGTCTTCGAGCACACGACCCAGACCCGCGGACTGTGCCTGGCGATCGAGGTGCCGGACGTGCCGGCGGTGTTCGAGGACATGCGGCGGCGCGAGATTCCGCCGCTCGGTTCGCTGACGCGCTATCCCAACGGCGAGTGCGCATTCACGCTGGTCGACCCGGCCGGCACCGTGCTCAACGTCGTCGAGCGGCGCCCGGGCGGCGTCGAAGTCACGGAGATCTGAGCACGCGGCAGCGATGCCCGCGCTTTGTGTTTTGCCGGGACGCATGCTAGAAACGGCCGCAAACGAGGCCCCCGGCGGGCCCAAGGGGTAGGCTCATGCGGCTTTCAGGGAGAACACCGTGAAGGTGCTCGGCGCGGATATCGGCTTCGGTTACACCAAGGCCACCGACGGCAAGCAGTACCAGATCTTCAAATCGGTCGTTGGCGAGGCCAACGAGGCGCAGTTCGGCGAAAGCCTGCTGCCCGGCGTGCCGCAGTACCCGCGCCATATCAGCATCGGCAACCAGTCGTTCTTCGTCGGCGAGCTGGCCGAGCAGCAGTCGCGCGGGCGCGGCTTCACGCTGGACCAGAACCAGTTCCTCGCGCAGTACGCCAAGACGCTGGCGCTGACCGCGCTCGCGCCGTTCGTCGCCAGCGGCGACCCGGTGCGCCTGGTCACCGGGCTGCCGATCAGCTTCTTCCGCAAGTACAAGGACCCGCTCGCCGCACTGCTGCAGGCGCGCCACACGATCACCCTGGTCAAGCCCGGCACCAGCGAGCGCGAGGAGAAGGTCGTCAACGTCGAGCGGGTGCGCGTGATCCCGCAGCCGTTCGGCTCGATGTTCAACCTGATGCTCAGCGACATCGGCAAGCCGGCGAGCCAGCGCTTCATCAACGAGAAGATCGGCATCATCGACGTCGGCTTCCGCACCTCGGACTACACGATCAGCGACAAGACGCGCTATTCGGAGCGCGGCTCGCAGTCGTCGGATTCCGGCATCGCCGTCGCCTACAACGCGATCGCCAACGTGCTGCAGGAGAAGAGCGGCGTCAGCGTCGAGCTGTACCGGCTCTACGACGGCGTCTCCAAGGGCACGATCAAAATCAAGGGCAAGCGCTACGACCTCACCGGCATCGTGCAGCAATCGTTCCAGCAGCTCGCCACGCGCATCGCGCAGGAAGTGAACCGGCTGTGGGCCGACGACTGGGACCTCGACGCGATCGTCATCACCGGCGGCGGCGGCGCCTCACTGGCGCCGCATCTGATCCCGCTGCTCGAAGGCGAGGTGCTGCCGATGCCGGCCGACCAGGATGCGCGGCTCAACAACGTCTACGGGTACTGGAAGTACGGATTGCACCTGTGGGGGGCTTGAGCCGCTGCGGCGCGTGCGCTTTGCAGGTCGGGCTTCAGCCAGGCTTCAGCCCGACATGCGGAAGGCGTCGTCGGGCTTAAAGCCCGCCCGACCCTGCGAATAGGGCTCACCGCGACGCCGAGCCTCGTCAGGCCGCCTGCTTCACCGCCGCTTGCGTGCCGCCTTCTTCACCTTCGCCGGCTCGGACAGTCCGAGCCGCTGCGCCAGCTCGTCGAGCGCCTCGCCGGTATAGACCGCCAGCCGCTGCATGCTCGGCAGCGCGTCACGGCAGCCGGTGTAGCCGATGTTGAACTGGCCGTCGTAGCTGACCGAGGTGATGTTCAGCGCCTGGCCGTGCGAGAGCAGCGACACCGGGTAGATCTGCTCCATCCGCGCGCCGTTGAAATACAGCGCATGCCTGGGGCCGGGCACGTTCGAGATCGTCACGTTGAACATCGGCCGCAGCTTGCCGCCGAGGCCGGCGAGCAGCTGCAGCATGAACGGCGCCATGAAGATCATCGTATAGCTGTCGATGCCGGCTTTCGGCAGCGCCTGAAGGTGGTCCTTCGCGACCTGCGTCGAGCGGTGGATCGCGTGCAGGCGCTCGATCGGATCGTCGATGTCGGTGTTGAGGCTGGCGATGATGAAACTGATGGCGTTGCCGGCGTTCTCATCGTCGGCCGGACGCACGGACACGGGTACGCCGGCGGTCAGCGGCTTGGACGGCAGCGCGTCGATCTCGAGCAGGTAGCGGCGCAGCGCCGCCGCGCACAGCCCGAGAAAGACGTCGTTGACCGTCACGTCGGCGGCTTTCGCCACGGCACGTACCCGCTCCAGCGCATAGTGCTGCGTGGCGAAACGGCGCTGTGCCGACACGCGGGCGTTGAGGATCGAGCGCGGTCCCGCGAACGGCAGCGCCTCCTGCGGATCGTGATGCTGCACCGATTCGCGCACGACATGGCCGAGCGCCTTCGCCACGGCCGGCGCGATCTCGATCTGCGAGCGCGCTGCCTGCAGCATCTTGCGCAGCTGCGCGTCCAAGCCGCGGCCGCCGCCCGCTTCGCGCGCACCGCAACCGACCGCCCACGGCGGCGGCAGAAAACGCGCCTGCGGGTCCGGAGACAGCATGCGCTGCAGCATACGCATGCCGCCGACGCCATCGACCAGCGAGTGGTGCACCTTCATGTATAGCGCAAAACGATTGCCCTCCAGCCCCTCGACCACGTGGCATTCCCACAACGGCCGGTTGAAGTCCATCGGATGCGAATGCAGCCGCGAAATCAGCACGCCCAGCTCGCGCTCGCCGCCCGGCTTGGGCAGTGCCGAGTGCCGCAGGTGGTAGTCCAGGTCGATGCACCGGTCCTCGACCCAGGATGGCATCACCGTCTTCATCTTCGGCGACCGCAGCTTGAGGTTGAACGGCGGCGCGAACTCCTCGACCGAGCGCAGATGGGTGAACAGCGACTGCAGGAAATACTCCGGCGCGTCCTCGGGCAGCGAGAACACCGCGAGGCAGGCGACCTGCATCGGCGTGTCCACCGTGTCGACGTAGAGCCAGGCGGCATCCAGCGGCTTGAGACGCTTCATCGCTCCTCCTGATTGTTCTTGAAGCGGCAATGCTGTGGTCTGATCACTGGAAACGCATCAGACCACAGCCGAGCACTCCGAACAATGACCCGCATCCGAAAATCCGTGACGGTCGGCACGCGCATCTCGCGCGCGTCGGCTTCACGCCGGCCGGTATCGTCTGAGATTCCTGGGCGCGCCCACGCGCCAGCTCGGCAGAGGTCAGGGCATGCTGGGCTGCGCCCCGGCGCTTCCAGGAGGAGCGGCTCGCGCCAAGCGGCTGCAGCTCGTGTGACGACACCGAGGGAACACGCCGCCGACGCAAGCGCAGCGCCGGCGCTCCCGCTGGAGCGCCTGCTGCGGCACGACCGCAGGCTCGTGCTGCTGGGGCTCGGCGGCGCGGCGCTGCTGAGCTGACTCTACCTCGTCCCCGCCGCGCTCGACATGTACGGCGAGATGGACGGGCTGTCGGCCTGGATGATGGCCGCGACCTGGGATCTGCGCTACCTCGCGCTGATGTTCGGCATGTGGTCGGTGATGATGGTCGGGATGATGCTGCCGAGCGCCGCACCCGCGATCCTGCTCTACGGTCGCGTCGTGCAGGCACGCGCCGCAGAATCGCCGGTCGCCCGCGTCTACGCCTTCGCCGGCGGCTACCTGCTGGCCTGGACCGGGTTCAGCCTCGTCGCCACGCTCGTACAGTGGGCCCTGTCGCGCGCCGCACTGATCTCGCCGATGATGGAAAGCCGCAGCGCCGCACTCGGCGGCACGCTGCTGATCGTCGCCGGCGTCTACCAGTGGACCGCGTTCAAGCGGAGCTGCCTGACGCAGTGCCGCTCGCCGATGGGCTTTCTCTCGCGACACTGGCGTCCCGGCGTCGGCGGCGCGCTGCGCATGGGCCTCGCGCACGGCTTGTACTGCCTCGGCTGCTGCTGGGCGCTGATGGGCCTGCTGTTCGTCGGCGGCGTCATGAACCTGTGGTGCATCGCCGGCATCACGCTGTTCGTGCTGCTGGAAAAGCTCGCGCCCTACGGCATGCAGGGCGGACGGCTCAGCGGCGTGCTGCTGGTCGGCGCGGGAACGTGGGTGCTGATCGGCGGCTGAATTGTAAATGGGCTCCACGCGATGGGAGCCGAGCCAGCGTCAGAAGCCCGTCGGCTGCGGAATTTTGAGGATCGAGCGAACGCGCGAGGGCTGCAGGATCTGACAGCTGCTGCCGCGCCAGCGCGCCACCTCGATGAGCCGCGTCTTGGGATTCACGACGAAGTAGGTCTCGCAGCGGCGGCTCGTCGACATCGCGTAGGCGACGTCGAGCGATTCGTCCGAGGAATCCGCCGGGCGCCCCAGCTTCTGGTTGTAGACGTGGTACTCCTTGCCGTCCGGCGCGGCAACCTTCTTCGCCGGCGGACCCCAGGACTGCCACAGCGCGGCGATGTCTTTGCCGACCCAGGTTTGGATGACGCGCGTGTGATATGCCTCGCTGTACGGAATCGACACGCAGCCGGCCAGCAGCGCGCCGGCGAGCACAAGGGCACAACCGCAACGGATCTTCATGATGCTCGGGCTCCCCCAGATGGCTGGTTTTCACTCACTCTAGCAGGCTGCGGTGTCCGCACGGCGAGACGCGGTTCGCATCCCGCGCAGCGCGAGCGCGGCGGCTGCCCAGAGCACGGTGAGCAGCGTGAGCGCGCCGCCGCCCGAGCGCTGCGGTGCCGGCGCGAGCGGCTCGGCCTCACCGGAGAAGTAGCGATCGGCCGCGTTGAACGCGTCGACGCCGACTTCGATGCCGATCCTGCGCCCCGGAATGTCGTCGACCGGCGGATGGATGCCGCCCCAGATGCGCGAGAGGCTGGTCTGGTCCGCGGCATCGCGATAGGTCGCCCACTGCAGCGTGACGTCGACGCTCGGGCCGTCCTCGAAAACGAGATACTCGCGCGCCGTCGCCTTGAACTCGCCAAGCCCGCCGGGGAAGTACGCATCGCCGGTCAGCCGCGTGAGCACTTCGGCGGCCGCGCGCGAGAACGTCGAATGCCCGGAGACGTAACCGGCGAACGGCGGCGTGACGAAGGTCGGCCGCTGGTACGGCCACCAGTCGTCGGCGAGGATCCAGCCGACGCCGGCAGTGTCGGTCTGCGGATTGGAAACGTAATCCGGTCCGCGCCAGGCCTTGAGCTTGAGCTTGCCGACGTGCTCGCCGCTCGCGCCGGCGAGCGGATCGTCCGCGCTCACGCGCTCGACCTCGCCGTCGATCAGCGGCAGGCCGTAGACGTTGTAATCGGGCGCCTGCGGCTCGCTGCTCTGCCCGAGCGAGGCCATGTAGCGGATCGCCGAGATCGGGCGCACGTAGTCGTACCAGCCCTTGATGCCCCAGGCGCTGATCGCCGCGTCGTGCACCGCGCCGCCGAGCGCGAAATAGGCCTTGACGTCCCACTCCAGCGGATCGAGCACCGGGCCGCTGCCGCGATAGCGCCGCTCGAAGGCCGGATGATCGCTGACCGCGTCGTTGAGCACGGCAAACCAGTGCCCCGGCGGCGTTTCCGAAGCGGGGCCATCGGCCCAGAACTCGGCGAGCACGCGCGTGTAGTCCCCGCGCGGCACGATCTGCGGCGCATACGGCTGACCGGTGTACGGATTCACCGCGTGTCCGCGGTCGGTCACGCTGCAGCCGTCGCCCAGCGACTCGTAGAACGCCACCATCTCGGGCAGCGTCGCCGGCAGCGCATCGGTGTTGCCGATCGACGCCGGCGAAATGTCGCAGCTGAGGCCGTCCGCCGGATCGAGATGCCCGGACCAGCGCGCGACCAGCGCGTGCGCCCATTGGTAATACTCCGGCGTCGACGCCGGCCCGACGAGCAGCGGCGGCGCGCCCGGATCGTGATAGACGCGGTACTCGACGCCATCGCGTTCGTACAGCGTGAGATCGTCCGCGCCGAGCGCGAACGGCACGACGCGGCCCCACTCGGCACCGAGAAACGGCGGCGTCGACGTCTGGTTGCCGGCCTGGTCGATGAAGATCGCCAGCTGCAGCGGCTGCCAGCGGTTGGGATCGGCCATGCCCGGCGTGCCGGACTCGGCGGGATTCAGCGGCGCATTTGCCGGCTGGTACGACTGGTTGAGGTAGCCGCCCGATTCGTTGGCCCCGTCCTGCAAACCGAAGTCGATGACGCAGCGCGCCATGTAGTTGCCGAGTGCGGCAGGATCGCCGGCGGCGACGTCGGTGGAGGTGAACGCCGTGTCGTAGCCGAGCGCAGCCATCAGCGCGTCGAAACGCGGCTGCGGCTGGCCCGGTGACTCGGCGAAGCGCTGCGAGAGGATGCGGTACATCGCGTAGCTGATCGCGGCTGCACGTGCGCCGGCCCGGTCCTCGACGCTGCGAAAGCGCGCCTGATCCTCGGCGTAGAACGGGCAGGCATAGCCGCCGACGCCGTGCCCGAGCAGGAAGCTGTGCGCCGTATCGTCGAACACGGCCCACAAGTCGTACATCGCGAGCGAGGTGTGGAAGAGATTGCGCGCGTGCACCGTCGGCCGCGCGAAGTCGCTGCGGATCGCGGCAAGCAGCGCTTCGTTCCAGTTGCGTGCAATCGACTTTGCCGGATCGTAGACGGGATCCTGCGCAAACGCCGGCACGCCACAGACGGCAGCCAGCAGCGCGACGCCCGAGAACCGGCCCATACGCTCGTGCCCCATGTACGATCTCCCTGCGTTCGCCGGCACTCTCGGACGCGGCGCCGCAGGCGTCAACCGGGAACTTTGGCGCAGCGCACACTTCGAACTGCAGTACTTGCCGCAGGAGACCATCGATGCGCTTCCAGCACGACCCCGAAGGCAGGCGGCTCCCGGTCAAGCTCGACAGCACGACCAACGGCGAGTTCGCGCCGATCCCGCTGGAGCCGGTGCATCACCGGGCCAATGCGGCGGCAACCGAAGCGGCCGCGCGCCACGCGAAGAAACTCGGACGCAGCCGGCGCGAATTTCTCGTCTCCGCCTGCGGCGCAGCGACGAGCCTGCTGGCGATGAACGCCGCCTACGCCGCCGCCGGGCGCCGCGGCGGCTATTACGCGCTGCCGCAGGAGGCCGCGCTCGACGCACCGCTCGCGCAGGCCGCGCTCGGCAAGAGCGAATTCATCTTCGACGTGCAAGGCCACTTCGTGAATCCGAGCGGCGCGTGGACCCAGGGCCTGCCGTCCGATGCCAGGCCGCTGTCCTGGGCGCCGAAAACCGACTGCCCACTCGCCGACGAGCCGGGCACACGCAGCTACCTGCAATGCCTCTCCGGCGACGAGCTGATCAAGGACGTGTTCCTCGATTCCGACACCGATCTGATGGTGCTGTCCTTCGTGCCGTCGACCTACGAAAGTGAGCCGCTGAAGATCGAAGAGGCCGCAGCCACGGCGCGCATCGTCGAGAAGCTCGACGGCTCGCACCGGCTGTTCCTGCACGCGCGCGTCAACCCGAATCAGCAAGGCGATCTGGAGCGCATGGACGCGCTCGCCGCGCGCTATCCGATCAGCGCGTGGAAGACCTACACGCAATGGGGCCCCGACGGCCGCGGCTTCTTCCTCGACGACGCCGCCGGCATCGCGATGATCGAGCGCGCGCGCAAGCTCGGCATCCGCAACGTCGCCGTGCACAAGGGCCTGCCGTTCGGCCCGCGCTCGTACGAGCACTCCACCTGCGTCGACGTCGGCCGCATCGCCAAGCGCTATCCGGACGTGAATTTCCTGATCTATCACTCCGGCTTCGTGCCCGGTGCGACGGAAGGCGCCTACGACGAATCGCGCGAAGACGGCATCGACGCGCTGATCACTTCGCTGCGCGCCAACGACGTCAAGCCCGGCGGCAATGTCTACGCGGAGCTGGGCTCCACCTGGCGCTACCTGATGCGCGATCCCGACGCCGCCGCGCACGGTCTCGGCAAGCTGCTGAAGTACTGCGGCGAAGACAACGTGCTCTGGGGCACGGATTCGATCTGGTACGGCTCGCCGCAGGATCAGATCCAGGCCATGCGCACGTTCCAGATCGCCGAAGAGCTGCGCGCGCGTCACGGCTATCCCGAAATCACGCCTGCGCTGCGAGCGAAGATCTTCGGCCTCAACGCGCTGAAGATCTACGACGTGCCCGCGGACGTGCTGAATCAGCACCTGCCGCGCGATGCGATTGCCCGCGCGCGCGAGAACTATCGCGAGCGCCCGGACCCGTCGTTTCTCACTTACGGCCCGCGCACGCGGCGCGAGTTTCTGAACCTGCGCCGCTGGGAGACTGCGCAGACCGCCGTCTGATGCGGGCGCCGGCGGGTTACGCGCCCGCGGCGCCAAACCTGCCCTACCTCGGCGTGCTGTCGTGCGCGACCGTAGGATGCTGTCGAGCGCAGCGCAGCGCATCGCCGTGCGCGCGCACTGCGCCGCCGTCGAGATGCCGCCGGTCAGCCGCAGGTCTTCGCGCCCGGCTTGCCCTTGCAGCGGCCCGAGCAGCAGTCGCTGTCGCTGGCGCACGGTGCGCCGGTCGGCAGCAGCGGACACGACGGCGGCTCACCGCCGCCGCCTCCGCTGCAGCCTTGCAGCGTCAGCAGATCGAACGCCGCCCGCGCCTGCACCAGGCCGTAGCCGTAGGCGTTGTCGCGGCCGAGCGGGCCGAGGTCTTCGGCGGTTGCCTGCAGCGCGGTGCGCAGCTCGTCGTTGCTGCAGTCGGGGAAGTGGCTCCACACCAGCGCGGCGACGCCGGCGACGTGCGGCGTGGCCATCGACGTGCCGCTGAGCGTCGCGTAGTCGTCCGGCGCGATGCTCACGGCGGCGGCGGCACCGAGCAGGCCAAGCAGCGTCTGGCCGATCGCCTGCGTGGTGCCGACGGAAGGGATCGACGTGGCGACATCGCCGAGCGTGCCGTAGAGCATGCCCGGCTCGTTGTTGTAGATGATCGCGGCGACACCGCCGCCGGCCTGGCAGTTGAGCACCTTGTCGGCGAAGGCGACTTCGCCGCGGCCGATCAGGCAGACGCGCCCGGCCGCGGCGCTGCAGGCGGCCGTCGCCAGGCCACAGTCGTGCAGCGCGCCGCTGCCGCTGGCGAACGGCGCGCCTTCCATCGCTGCGTTGTCGTAGCCGGTGCCCGCGACCGTGAGCGTGCTGCTGCTCCCCTGCCCGGTCGGAAACGTCGAGTGCACGTCGACGCCCGGCGCGGCAAGCTCGACCTGGTTGTTCTGCTGCGAGAAGTCGGCGACGAGCTTGTCCGCGTCGACCGCCGCCACCGAGACCACCGACGGGTACGACGCCGGATACGAATGCCGCGTGTTGCCGTCGTTGCCTGCGGCGGCGACCGACAGCACGCCGGCCGCATATGCCTGCTGGAACGCACGCTCCTCGGTGCGGCTCTTGATGTTGCCGCCCAGGCTCATGTTGACGACCTGCGCGCCGGCCGTGCGGCACTGATCGAGCGCGGCGACCAGGCCCGAGGAGTACGCCCATGCACCGTCGTCGCCGAACACGCGCACGATGTGCAGATTGAGCAGATTGCCGGGCGCGACGCCGATCACGCCGAGCGCATTGTCGAGCGCGGCGATCGTGCCGGCGACATGCGTGCCGTGGCCGTCGCCGTCCTCGAACCAGGACCCGGCACCGCCGTCGGCGGCCCCGCTGACGTTACCGCCGGCGGGCAGATCCGCGTGTCCGAGGCTGTAGCCGGAATCGATGATGCAGACGCGGCGGTTGCCGGCGTTGGCGTCGGAGACCAGATCGGCCTGCACCATCGAAATGCCGTAGGGCACGCTCTGCGCCATCGGAAAGCGCTTGGGATCGTCCTCGATCAGCACGACGTTGGGATTGCGGGCGAAACCCGGCAGCGCCGCCGCCGGCAGCGTCACCGCATACGCCGACAGATGATCGAAGCGGTAGTGAATCTGCCCGCCGGCCTGGCGCAGCGCGCCGCCGACCGCAACCTCGCTGCCGGGCGCGAACTCGACCCAGACGCGCGCGCGATCCGGCGCGGCGCCGGCCAGCGTCGATGCCGCGAGCGCCAGCGCGAGCGCTGGCAGGAACCATCGGCTGCGGCTGTTCATTGGTGCTCCCCTGCCGGCGCGCGCCGGTCTGCTGACCTCGACCGGATGCTATGCGCCCCCCGGTGCCGCGGCAAGTGGGCAAGTTGACGCGCGCTGCCGGGAAAACTCGACAGCGACCGAACGGCAAGCGCCGGCGAGCGAAGCGAGCCGCATCGCAGGAGCACGATGCGGCCCCGCGTTCACCAGCAACCTACAACGCGAACTGGAGCTCGAGGCCGGCGAACACGCCGCGCCCGGCCGCGGGCTCGAAAAACCGGCCGTTGGCTTCGTTGACGATCACCGAGCCGGCGTAGTCGCGATCGAGCAGGTTTTCGCCGCGCAGAAAGACCCGGTAGCTGCCCCAGGCGCGCTCGGCGCCGTAGATCAGGCGCGCGCCGAGCACCGCATACGTGCCCGCGGCGTCGCTGTTGACGTCATTGACTGGCACCTCGTCGGCATAGCGACCCTCGAGAAATGCCGACCATCCACCCCGGCCGCGGCGCCAGCCCAGCTCGGCGAAGGCGCTCTGGCTCGCCACGCCGGGCAGATCGTTGCCGGCGTCGACGGTGACGGTATCGCCGCGGCTCTGGTAGCTGAACGATTCGCGAAACTCGGCATCGATCCAGTCGCCGGCGACGTACACGCTCCAATCCTCGGCGATGGTCCAGTCCGCGGCCAGCTCCGCACCACGCCGGCGCGTGCCGCCGGTCGCGTTCTGAAAACTGGTTCGGCCGCCGCTGTTGAGGGCAGGCACGATCTCGTCGCGCGTGCGTGTGTCGAAGACCGCCAGGCTCAGCAGTCCACGGCTGCCGAGCTGCTGCTTGTACCCGGCTTCCCAGGTGCGGCTGCGCGCGGCATCGAGCTGCAGGTTCAAGCCACCGCCGCCGTCGGGCCGATACGACAGCTCGTTGACCGTCGGCGTCTCGAAGCCCTCGCCCCAGCTCGCGTAGACGCGGCTCGACTCGCCCAAGCGGTACTGCAGCGACACGGCCGGCGTCGTTTCGTCGTAGCGGCGCCGGCCGCTGTCATCGGGATTGCCTTCGGCGACGTAGTTGTCGTCGGAGGTGAAGCGCAGCGCGCTGTGGCGCACCGCGCCGACCAGCAGCCAGTCGGCGGACGGCATCCACTCGGCCAGCAGCACCTGATCGAATACCTCGACGCGGTTGTCCTCGTCGCGGCGCGGCGCACCACGCACGCCCAGTGTCTCGCCGACAAAGTTCTCGTAGCCCTTGCGGTCTTCGTCGAGCCGCTGCGCCTCGAGACCGAGGCTGAGCGAGACATCCGCGAGCGACCAGACGTAGCGTGCTTCCGCGCCATAGCTCGCGCGCTCCACGTCGATGACGCCGCCGCCGCTGGTCGCCGCCTGCTGCGCCGACACCGGAATCGACAGGAACTGCTCGACCTCGCGCAGCGAGCCGTAGGTCAGCACCTCGAAACGCGTGCGCTCGCCGAGCGGCCGGCTATAGCGCAAACCCGCGACGCGGTCTTCGACGCTCTTGCGCGTGTCGAATTCGAGCGCCGCAGCGTCGGTCTGCTCCGGGTCGGCATCGAACTGCTCGCGCGTGAGGCCGAGCGGATCCTGCGCTTCCGGCTGGGACAGGCCGGAGACGAGCAGCTGCAGCTGACCCGCACCGACGGTCGCCTGCAGATTCGCCGCCAGCTGCGTGCGCTCGGCGCTGCTGTGCGGCCGCACGCCGTCGGTGCGGAAGTGCGCCAGCTCGGCGCGATAGCCGGCGCGGCCGTCGAGGGCGGGCCCGCCGACGGCGAGCGCACCGCGCCAGGTTTCGTCGCTGCCGCCGCCGAGCTGGGCGCGCAGCTGCGTCGACTCCGGCGGCGGCGCGCTCCAGGCGGCGACGATGCCGCCCGCGCCGTTGCCGTAGAGGTAGGCGAGCGGTCCGCGCAGCACTTCGATGCGGTCGAGCGCCGAGATCAGATAGCTCGACGACTGTCCCTGCCCGTCCGCGGCGCTGACCGGAATGCCGTCGACGCGCAGCTGCACACCGCGCACGCCAAAGCTCGAGCGCGCGCCGAAGCCGCGGCTCTGGATCTGCAGATCCTGTGCGTAGTTGTTGCGCTCGCGCACGGCCAGCCCCGGTACGCGTGCGAGGCTTTCGGCGAGCGAGATCTGCGGCTGACCGTCGTGCAGCGCAATGCCGTCGACGAGGCCGACCGCGGCGGGTGTGTCGAGCTCGCTGCGCGCCTGCGCAGTCCCGGTGACGACGACCGGACTCAACAGCGTCGGCGCGTCGTTGTCTTGAGCGGCCGCTGCCAGCGGCAGTGCGGCAGCAGCCAGGGCGCCGGCACAGCCGATCCGCCGCCCGCGATACAGGGCTCGCATTCTCTCTTCATCCCGTTGCCGCGCGGCCGCTGGCCTTCAGTCGATCCAGCCGCGCTTTGATCAATTTCGTCCGACCATCAGCCGCAAGAATCTCCGGATTCCCTTGGCCTGATCCCAGGCGGACGCATTGTAGCGGGCGCGCTGGCGCCGGTCATGCCGGACGGCGTCAGCTTCTCACCGCCTCGCACGCGACGAAGACGCTGCGCGAAGACTGCGTCGGCGCCGTCCTCGCCGATGCGACCGCTAAGTCGTGGCCGCTGATCGCGAAGGTGATCGAGTCCTCCGACTGACCCGGCCTCGTCATATTGCTCTAAAACTCGGCGTGCAGACTTGCCTTGGCCGACTGGCCATTTCCAAGGATTGGGAGAGCATCATGACGATCAGCGCGAGAGCGGTTCTCATCGGCAGCGTAGCCGTATTGATGTCGTGCCTTGCCACGGCCAAGCAGGCGCACAAGGACCATCCGGACCCGGAGCGCGGGCGCGCACGCGACGCCGTGCAGCTCGGGCCGCGCCCGTTCTATCTGGTGCAGGACATGGACGAGGGCGCGCTCAAATCGGCGCTGCAGCAGTGCGAGCGCGGGCCGTTCTACAAGACCGACTTCTCCATCGCGCATCGCGGCGCGCCGCTGCAGTTCCCCGAGCACACCAAGGAGTCCTACGAGGCGGCCGCGAAAATGGGCGCCGGCATTCTCGAATGCGATGTGACGTTCACCAAGGATCGCGAGCTGGTCTGCCGCCATTCGCAGTGCGACCTGCACACGACGACCAACATCCTCGCGATTCCCGAGCTGGCGGCGCAGTGCAGCGAGCCGTTCTCACCGGCCGAGTTCGATCCGGTTACCGGCGCGCGCACGAAGGCTGCGTCGGCGCGCTGCTGCACCAGCGACATCACGCTGTCCGAGTTCAAGACGCTGTGCGGCAAGATGGACGCGAGTGATCCCGACGCGACCACGGTCGAGGCCTACCTCGGCGGCACCGCCGACTGGCGCACCGACCTCTACGCGCAATGCGGCACGATGCTGACGCATGCCGAGAGCATCGAGCTGTTCAAGAGCCTCGGCACCAAGATGACACCGGAGCTCAAAGCGCCGTCCGTGGCCATGCCCTACGAGGGCGACTACACACAGCAGGACTACGCGCAGCAGATGATCGACGAGTACAAGGCTGCCGGCGTGTCGCCGCGCGAGGTCTACGCGCAGTCGTTCAATCTGGACGACCTGCTCTACTGGATTCAGGCAGAGCCCGAGTTCGGCGAGCAGGCCGTGTTCCTGGACGCGCGCGTCGACGATCCGGCCTTCGTGCCGACGCTGGAGGATTTCCAGAGCCTGGCCGGACAGGGCGTGCGCATCGTCGCACCACCGATGTGGGCACTGGTGAGGTTCGACGGCGACGGCAACATCGTGCCGTCGGAATACGCCGAGCTCGCCAAGCTCGCCGGCCTCGACATCATCGCCTGGAGCTTCGAGCGCGCCGGCCCGATCAAGGACATGGTCGCCGAAGGGCGCCAGTACTACTTCCAGACCACGGCCGACGTGCTCGACAATGACGGCGACATGCTCGCAGTGCTCGACGTGCTCGCCCGCGACGTCGGCATCCTGGGCATCTTCTCCGACTGGCCGGCGACGGTGACGTATTACGCGAACTGCATGAAGCTGTAGCCGTGCCACGCCGCAGGCGGTCCAGCCGAGACCAGAAGCCCCGCGAATAGCGGGGCTTTTCCGTGCTCGGGTTCGTGCGGTCCAGCTCGCCGCGCTGGAACAGCGACGCGCCGCACGCAGTTGGTCGTTGCCCGGCCTGGGAATGCGCTGGTAACATTCTCCCTATGGAAACCAAGATCGATGCCGTCGGCCGGATCGTCGTGCCCAAGCCGCTGCGGGATGCGTTGGGTCTGAAACCCGGCGCCACCGTGGATGTGTCGCTCTACGGACGCGGGCTCCAGGTCGTTCCGGGCTCGCGCACGGCGCGTCTCGAAAAGCGGCAAGGCCGCCTCGTCGCGGTGTCGAAGACCAAGGTGACCGACCGGGACATCTTCAGGTTGATCGACGAGTCCCGGCGATAGCGGATGACTGGAGTCGACCTGGCCGTCGATACCAGCATCGCCATTGCGCTGCTGGTCGCATCGCATGAGGCGCACTCCGTGGTTCTGGAGGCGCTTCGCGACAAGCGGCTGGCGCTGCCGTCGCATGCGCTCGTCGAGACATATTCCGTTCTGACCCGCCTGCCGGGAGACGCACGCGTCGACCTGGCCGATGCCGTGCGCTTGCTCGACGAGAATTTTCCGGTTGTGCTCGCCCCGAGACCGGAAACGATGCTGCACGTGCACTCGCTGTGCGCCGAACTGGGCATCGGCGGCGGAGCGATCTACGACGCCATCGTCGCGCTGGCAGCGCGAGACCATTCCGTCGGGCTCGTCACCCGCGACAAGCGTGCAGAGAGCACCTACAAGTCGCTCGCCGTCACCTATTCGATCGTGGCGGGCGCGGCCGCGCGTTGACCATGCAGCCGGGTCACACGATGCTGACCCGCGCCGTGATGCGATCCCCGTCCGAGAGGTTCTCGGCCTTGCGCACCTCGGCCTTGATCGCGAACAGGTAGGTGCCGGATTTCTTGTCAGGGAACAGCGAGGTGCTCCACTCGGTCTTGCCGATGCGCACGCGCACGCGGATCGAGCCCCAGCCGCGCGCGCTGGCGCCGTAGCGTGACTTGATGTCCGCCGACTGCTCCACCGAGAGATTGGCGAAGTACCAGGCGGCGGCGCCCTCGTAGCGCCAGACCTGGGTTTGCACGGTGTAGTCGCGACCGCTCGACGGATCGTCCGCGGGCAGCAGCGGCGACCAGCGGTCCTCGAATATCGGCAGCTTTTTCTTCACGGCGCGCAGCGTACACCCTCGGCCCCCAAAGGGGTGGTATTGAACTGCCAGCATGACGTGGAGCGGGTCCGCGCCGATGACGTAGGATGTGCACAGCCGGAGGGGAACCGCAGCGTCGTGTGGGTGCTGCGGTTCGGCTTCGCCTCACTACATCCTGCGAAATGGCTTCCGTACTCCTGATTCTCGCTGCACTGGCCGGCGCGCTGATCGGCGCCTTTTTCGGCGCGCGCCTGTTCGGCCCGCGCGAGCGCACGGCCGAGCTGCTTGCGGCTCTCGAGCGCCTCGAGCGCGTGCTGCGCGAGGAGGCGGGGCAATCCCGCCGCGAGCATGCCGAAGCGGCGCTGCAGCAGCGCGGCGAGCTGAACACGCGGCTGCAGCAAGCCTTCGATGAAGCGCGCGCCGGGCGCAAGGAACAGGCGGAAACGCTGACGAAGTTCGGCGAGGCCCAGGCGCAGCAGGCCGCCGCGCTGCGTGCCGCGGTCGAGGACGGCCTCAAGACGCTGCGCCAGGAGAACAGCGAGAAGCTCGAGCAGATGCGTCGCACCGTCGACGAAAAGCTGCACGAAACCCTGGAGAAGCGCCTCGGCGACTCGTTCCGGCTCGTCAGCGAGCGCCTGGAGCAGGTGCACAAGGGGCTGGGCGAGATGCAGACGCTGGCCTCGGGCGTCGGCGATCTCAAGCGCGTGCTCACCAACGTCAAATCGCGCGGCATCTTCGGCGAAGTGCAGCTCGCGGCGCTGCTGGAGCAGGTGCTGACCGTTGAGCAGTACGCCGCCAACGTCGCCACCAAACCGGGCAGCGGCGAGCGCGTGGAGTTTGCGATCCGCCTGCCCGGCCGCGACAGCGACGCCGTCTGGCTGCCGATCGACGCCAAGTTCCCGCGCGAAGACTACGAGCGCCTGCTCGATGCGCAGGAGCGCGCCGACCCTGTGGCTGCCGAAGCCGCCGCGGCGGCGCTGGAGCGCCGCATCCGCGACGAAGCGCAGAAGATCGCCGACAAGTACGTGTCGCCGCCGCACACGACCGACTTCGCGATCCTGTTCCTGCCGACCGAAGGCCTCTACGCGGAAGTTCTGCGGCGCCCCGGCCTGTTCGAATCGCTGCAGCGCGAGCACCGCGTCAGCGTCGCCGGCCCGACCAATCTCCTGGCCTTCCTCAACAGCCTGCAGATGGGCTTCCGCACGCTGACGATCGAGAAGCGCTCCAGCGAAGTCTGGCAGGTGCTCGGCGCGGTCAAGACCGAGTTCAGCAAGTTCGGCGACGTGCTCGACAAGGTACGCAAGAAGCTCGACGAAGCCACCACGCAGCTCGACCAGACCGGCGTGCGCACGCGCGCGATCACGCGCCGCCTGCGCACCGTCCAGGAGCTGCCCGACCCGCAGGCCGAGCAGCTCCTGGGTCCCGTCGTCGAAGGCAGCGACGAGGAGTGACACAGACCGGCGGGTGACGCGGCGCTCTTCGGTGCGTCCGGCACGTCGCGCCGGTGCAGGTGCGCGCCTGTTGATGAGCGCGTCAGAAGCCGACCGATGCAGCGCGCGCCGAGCACTCGCAGTAGGCCATCAGCGCGCGGCGCAGCTCCGGCAGCTTGCGGCGGGCGCGATATTCGACGCGCGCCACGCTGACGACCATGGCGGTGAGCAGCTGAGCGCGCGCTTCGGCGAGATCGCACGCGGCCGCCGACAGCGCGGCGCGCGCGAGCAGTGCCGCGGCGCCCTGGGTACGCACCAGCAGGCCCTGACCGCGCGGATCGAGCTGCAGCGCATATGCGAGGTCCTGCAGCGCGGGCTGCGCAAGGCTGTAGTCCAGATAGGTTTCGTACAGCGTCTCCAGCTGCAGCAGACCGGGGCGCATGCCATGCGTGGCGCTGATGATGCGATCGCGCGCCTGGGTGAACAGCGCGTTGAACAGCGCGCTGCGCAGCTCGATGGTGTCGATGAAGTGCTGCTCGCACTCGCCGCGGCTGCACACTCCGGCCGCCTGCAGCGCCGTGGCGTCGATCATCGCCGCGCCGTGACCGCCCGCGATCAGCGCACAGGCGGCCTCGACGATGCGCCGCTTCGCGGCTGCCCGGTCTTTGCTGCCTGCCTCCGTCGCTCGCCCGCCTTCGCTTCCCGTCATGTCGGCCTTCCCCGCGGTATGCCGAGATGCTAGGCGCCGGCTGCGTCCGGAACAATTGGCCGATCGGCTAGGGTTGACGTCAAGAAGCATATTTGCCACGGATTAAGCGGATGAACACGGGTCAAGATCGAGCGACTGGCGTGCCGCTTACAGCAATCCGTGTGGTGCTGCGCGGGCGCGCGGAAAAACAGCTCCCCTATCCGTGTCTGTCCGTGTTCGTCCGTGGCCAACTGCATTTTCTCGGTTGGTCCGATGGGGCCGCGCCGGCATGTGTGCGGTGCTCCCCGCTGGGAAATCCGCCCCCATCGGCGAGGCGGCATCGCCCCGGCCCCTATGATCCGGCGCTCGACACACCAAGACCGGAGTCCCTCTCCTGATGACGCCGCGCACCGCCCGCGACCGTTCCGCCGTGAGCCGGCGCCTGCTGCCGGCGTGCCTGCTGGCGCTCGTGCTGGCCGGCGTCGCGCGTGCACAGCATGAGGCGCCGCTGCGCGACGTCATCGTCGTCGGCAACAACTGGGACGGCACCGCGGATATCATCGACGCGCACAGCTTCGAGCGCATCAAGCGCCTGAACATCGTGCCGGACCGCGCACAGCGCGTTGCCGAGATCGAGTCGAGCTTCGTCCGGCGCATCTACTTCCGACTGATCCGCCGGTTCATCGGCGAAGGGCACGACCAGCTCGTCGACGATCTGTTTCCGTCGAACGACGGGCGCTTTCTGTACGTCTCTCGGCCGAGCTTCGCCGACGTCGTGGCGATCGACGTCGACAGCGGCGGGATCGTGTGGCGCACGCCGGTCGAGGGCTACCGCGCCGACCATGCAGCGATTTCGCCGGACGGCCGCACGCTGCTGGTTTCCGCGTCCACGGCGCGCAGGGTGCACGCGATCGACACCGCGACGGGCCGCATCGTCGGCGGCTTCGATTCCGGCGACCAGCCGCATGAAAGCAACTACTCCGCGGACGGCAGGCGCATCTACCACGCCAGCATCGGCAAGGTGTTCGTGCCGGCCACGGCGCGCTGGCTCGACTGGATCAAGGGCGACCGCTGGTTCCAGATCGTCGACGCGCAGACCTACGAAGTGCTCGAGCGCATCGACATCGGCGAGAAGCTCGAGGAATTCGGCATGCCGTGGATCGACTCGGCGGTGCGGCCGATGGCGGTGGCGCCGGACGAGCGCCACGTCTATCTGCAGGTGTCGTTCTTCCACGGCTTCTTCGAGTACGACCTGAAGCAGGACCGGATCACGCGCGCGCTGAAACTGCCGGTGCCCGAGGAGATCGAGAAGCTGCCGTACCGCAAGTATCAGCTCAATTCCGCACACCACGGACTGGCGATCAATTCCCAAGGCACCAAGCTGTGCGTCGCCGCGACGATGTCCGGTTATGCCGCGATCGTCGACCGCGCCAGCTTCGAGTTCACGACGACCGCACTTGCCGAGACGCCGCTCGGTGCGAAGCCGTACTGGGCCACCGAAAGCGCCGACGGCCGCTACTGCTACGTCTCCGTGAGCGAGCAGGATCGCCTGGCGGTGATCGCCTTCGACGATGGCCGCGAAGTCGCCAGTGTGCCGGTCGGCGACCATCCGCAGCGCGTGCGCACCGGGAGACTCCGCGTTGGCGGGTAACCCGATCCCTCTCGCGCCCCGCTGGGGTGACAGGGTCGGCAAGCGAACGCCGCGCCGGCGCAGCCGGCGCTGTGCGCCGATCACCCTACTCCTTCCGCAGGAAGATCCTTCGGATCGGCTGCTGCGCACTGCGCCACCGCAAACCCGCCGTCCGAGCAGCTGACCGGCGTGCGCTGGCCGCTGTAGCCAGGGAAAGGGCGACTTTTCTCCGGCCGCTCGGCTTTTTTGGCATACTGGCCGAGGAGATCCGTCAATGGCAGACGTCGAAAACCTCGTGCTGGAACAACTGCGCCACATCCGCGGCGCAGTCGATCGCATCGCCGGCGACATGCGCGAAACCAAGATGCGCATGGGCAACGTCGAACAGCAGATCGCCGGCCTGTACGGCATGTATGCAACCGTATCGTCCAGACTCGACCGCGTCGAAGCGCGGATCGAACGAATCGAACAGCGTCTGGAACTGGCGGACACGCACTGAACCATCCTGGTGGCTGCGGCGGCTCGGCACTCGCCCGTCGGGGCTCGGGTCGCGGCGCAGAAACGGCTGCAGCGTTCTGCGAAGGGGACGGACGCCGGCTTCCATTCGACGGCGTCGCGGCGGTAAGCGCGAGGCTCTTGATTCCGGCGCGGGGTTCGGCGATAAGACGCGGCCGTGACGACTCCCCATTCATTCGATCTTCAGCCGACCCTGCGCGGGCCGACGCTGAAGCTGCGGCCGCTCGTCGAGGGCGACTTCGAGGCGGTCTATCGTGCCGCATCCGACCCGCTGATCTGGGCGCAGCATCCGGCGCCGGACCGCTATCAGCGGCCGGTGTTCGAGAAGTGGTTTGCCGACGCGATGGCCTCGAAAGGCGCGCTCGTGGTCGAGAACGCGGCAGGCGAGGTCATCGGCTCGTCGCGCTACTACGATTGGGCGCCGGCGGCACAGGAGATCGCCGTCGGGTTCACGTTTCTGACGCGCGCGCACTGGGGCGGCGCGACCAACGGCGAGCTCAAGACGCTCATGCTCGACCACGCGTTCCGGTGGGCACGCAGGGTCTGGTTTCACGTCGGGCCGGGCAATATTCGTTCACAGAAAGCCCTGGCCAGGATCGGCGCACAGCTTTCCCATCGCGGACTGCTGCAGACGCCCTCGGGTGCGCTGGACTACCTGTTCTTCAAGATCGACGCCGACGCGTGGCGGCGTCGCATCGACGGCGTTTCGAGGCCTGCATTGGACATCCGCACGGACGATCTGCGCGGTGCAGAGATCATCGCGCTGTTGCAGGAGCACCTGGACGAGATGTACCGCGTCTCGCCGCCGGAAAGCGTCCATGCGCTCGATCTCGACGGCCTGCGCCGGCCGGACATCACGTTCTGGAGCGCATGGCTCGGCGGCGAGCTGGCGGGCTGCGGCGCGCTCAAGGAGCTGAGCACCGAGCACGCCGAGATCAAGTCGATGCGCACAGCGTGGACGCACCAGCGCAAGGGCGTTGCCTCCACGGTGCTGCGGCACATCCTCGGCGAGGCGCAGCGTCGCGGCTATCGCCGGCTGAGTCTGGAAACCGGCTCGATGGCGCACTTCGACCCGGCGCGCCGGTTGTACGCCTCGTTCGGCTTCGAGTATTGCGGTCCGTTCGGGCAGTACGTCGACGATCCGAATAGTGTGTTCATGACGAAGACGCTGCGCTGAGTCGTCCGAGCTTCGCCTACCCCAGACAGGCCATGCCGCCGTCCACGCCGATCGACTGGCCGTTGATGTAGCGGCAGTCGTCCGAGCACAGCGCGACGACGAAGCGGCCGATGTCGTGCTCGCAGTCGCCGGCGCGCTTCATCGGCGTCTTGTCGATGAACGCGCGGTACTCGTCCGGCCGCGCCGCGGCCCAGCGCTGCATGCCGGTGGCGAACGCCAGCGGCAGGATCGCGTTGGTGCGGATGCCTTCGGCGGCCCATTCGCAGGCGGCGGCACGCGTCAGCTGGCGCATCGCCTCCTTGACCGCGGCATAGCCGCCGGAACCGGTCATGTCCCATTGCTTGCCCGCCTGCGACGCCAGATTGACGATGCAGCCGCCGTTCCTCAGATGCGGCCGGCACAGCTTCATCAGCCGGAACGCGGCGAGCGGACCGGACTCCCAGCCGGCGATGAACTCCGCGTCGCTGAGCTGCTCGAGTGTGCCCAGCGCCGGCTCCTGTGCGTTGTTGACGAGAATGTCGAGCCGCCCGAGGCGCGTGACGGCGGTGTCGACACAGGCGGCAAGCGCAGCCGGGTCGCGGACATCGCATTCGATGGCCAGCGCCCGGCCACCCCGCTGCCCGATCTGCTGCACGGTGGCGTCGAGCTTCGACTTCGTGCGTCCCGCGACCGCGACCGCAACGCCTTCACCGGCGAGCGCGTACGCGATGCCCTGGCCGATGCCCTGCCCCGCGCCGGTGATCAGCGCGACTTTGCCGGCGAGTCCAGTCATGTCCGTCTCCGCGGCCGCTAGGCGACGAGAATCGACGAGCCGGTCGTGCGGCGCGCTTCGAGGTCGCGATGCGCCTGCGCGGCGTCGGCGAGCGGATAGCGGTGGTGGACTTCGATCTTCACCTTGCCGCTCTCCACGATCTCGAACAGCTCCGCGCCCATCGCTTCGTAGTCCGCGCGCTCCGCGGTGTAGTGGAACAGCGACGGGCGCGTGATGTACAGCGAACCGCGCGACGCCAGCTCGTTGAGCGAGAACGGCGGCACCGCACCGGAGGCGTTGCCGTAGGACACCATCAGCCCACGCACAGCGAGACAGTCGAGCGAGCCGGTGAACGTGTCCTTGCCGACGCCGTCGTAAACCACCGGCACGCCGCGGCCGCCGGTGAGCTCGCGCACGCGCTCGACGAAGTTTTCGGTCCTGTAGTTGATCACGTGCGTGCAGCCGTGCGCTTTTGCGAGCCGCGCCTTGTCATCGGAGCCGACCGTGCCGATCATCGTCACGCCCAGTGCACGCGCCCACTGGCACGCGATCAGGCCGACGCCGCCGGCCGCGGCGTGGAACAGGATCGTCTCGCCGCCGCGCAGCGGATACGTGCGGCGCAGCAGGTATTGCACGGTCAGACCCTTGAGCATCATGCCGGCGGCGGTGTCGAAGCCGATCGCATCGGGCAGTTTGAGCAGCACGGCGGCCGGTAGCACGCGCTCGGTCGCGTAGGCACCGACCGGGCCGCCGGCGTAGGCAACCCGGTCGCCGGGCCTGACGTGGCTCACGCCCGCGCCGACCGCCTCGACGACGCCCGCGCCCTCGAGCCCGATACCGCTCGGCAAGGCCAGGCGGTACAGTCCGCTGCGATGGTAGGTGTCGATGAAATTCACGCCGCAGGCGGCGTGCCGCACGCGTGCTTCACCGGGACCGGGCATGCCGACCTCGACATCGGCGCAGTGCATGACCTCGGGTCCGCCGACCTGCGAGATCCTGATCGCTTTGGCCATCCTTCGACTCCTTCGCTTGGCGGCACGGCCGGCCGCACGACCGCTACCGGCTCCGCATCCTACCGGAGCTCGCGCGCTTTCTGCCGCGACCCTACCGGTTCCGGCGACTCCGCCGGCGACCGGCGGCGCAGAGAATGGCCCCTCGTCCGCCCGCAGACCACGCCGATGACCACCACCGACGGATACCCGCGCTCGACGCCCACGCGCCGCTGGCACCGTCGCGTAGTGCCGGTTCAAACGAGCAGCACGGTCGCGAGCAGCAGCATCAACCCCATACCGAGAATGTCGGTGAAGGTGGTCAGGAAGATGCTGCTCGCCATCGCCGGGTCGGCACCGAAGCGCCGCAGCGTCACCGGCACGAGCACGCCGAAGATGCCGCTGCCGATGCAGGCGCCGATCATCGCCAGCAGCACGACCAGCGCCAGTATCGCCGGTTGCGCTGCGTCGCTGACGAGCGCGTAGCCGCCCATCGCGATCGCCGCGACGACACCGACAGCGGCGCCATTGAGTGCGCCGAGCAGGATCTCCTTGCGCAGCAGGCGCCCGACCGGATAGTCCGCAAGCTCGCCCAGCGTCATGCCGCGCAGTGTGATCGCCAGCGCCTGGCAGCCGGTGTTGCCACTCTGTCCGGCGAGCACCGGCAGGAATGCGGCGAGCACGACGACGCGCGCGATCGTGTCCTCGAACAGGCTGACGACGAAGGCGGCCATGAACGCCGTCAGCAGATTCACCTGCAGCCACGGGTGGCGCATGCGGAAGGCTTCGAGCAGCGGCGTGCCGACGCGCTCGTGGCGATCGACGCCGACCATCGAGCCCGCCTGGTTGCCGATCTCGGCGACCGTGCGCTCGACGAGCTTCCAGCCGCGCACCTGACCGAGCGGCATGCCGCCCTCGTCGACTACGGGATAGCGCGAGTAGTGACGCTTGAGCACGGTGCCCATCGCGTTCGCCAGCAGCAGGTCGGGCGCGAGTGTGACCGGATCGCGCACCATGATGTCGGAGACCCGCTGCGACGGCTTGGCCAGCAGCAGGTCGCGCATGCCGAACACGCCGACGAGGCGTCCGCCGGCGTCGATCACGTAAACGTACGACACGTCCTCGGGGGTCGGGTGGTGGACCAGCAGATCGACGGCCGACGAGGCGGTCTGGTCCGCGCGCACGACGGCGGTCATCGGCTCCATGAAGTCGATGACCCTACCCAACCGTGCGCCCGCAGATTCGGCTTCCATGGATCGATCTCCTCCTTTTCGGGCGTTGCAGCGGCGCTACACTGCGCCCATGATCCGCGAAATTCTCCGCATGGGCGATCCGCGGCTGCTGCAGGTCTCGCAGCCGGTACGGCAGTTCGGCACACAGGAGCTGTACGCGCTGCTGCAGGATATGCGCGAAACGATGGCCGCGGCGCAGGGCGCCGGACTCGCAGCGCCGCAGATCGGCGTACCGCTGCGCGTCGTGATCTTCGGCTTCGACCGCAATCCGCGCTACCCGCAGGCCGAGGCAGTGCCGTTCACGATCCTCTGCAACCCGGTGCTGACGCCGCTCGGCAACGAACTGGAGGAAGGCTGGGAAGGCTGCCTGAGCGTGCCCGGCATGCGCGGCCTCGTCCCGCGCCACAGGCGCCTGCGCTATGAAGGCTTCGACGAGCGCGGCGAGCCGATCGCACGCGAGGTGGCGGACTTCCACGCACGCGTCGTCCAGCACGAAACCGATCACCTCGACGGCATCCTCTACCCGATGCGCATCCGCGACCTGCGCTCGTTCGGTTTCACCGACGTGCTGTTCCCCGGGCAGGCGCCGATCGAGGATTGACGAGACGCGATCTCGCAGTAGATGGCCCCGACACCGCGGCACCGCGCCGGCAGGCAAAGCCGTACACTGTCGCGCATGCGCGATCTGCAGCGGCTCGTCGGCGTCGCCAAGCGCGTGGCGCTCTTCACGTCGATGCTCTGGGTGCTGCTGGCACTCGGACCGGCGCTGCCGTTCGAGCCGGTGGCGCGGCTCGGCCTGTATCCGCGCGAGCTCGCACACCTGCACGGGGTGCTCACCGCGCCGCTGGTGCACGGCTCGATCTATCACCTGGCCGCGAACACGCCGCCGCTATTCGTGCTCGGCACGGCGATGCTCTACAGCGTGCCGCGCGCATCGCGCATCGCGCTGCCGCTGATCTGGATCACATCCGGCATCGGCGTATGGCTGTTCGGCCGCGCATCGTTCCACGTCGGCATCAGCGGGCTCACGCACGGCATGATGTTCTTTCTGCTGCTGATCGGCCTGCTGCGGCGCGACCGCACGTCGATCGCGCTGGCGATGATCGTCAGCTTTCTCTACGGCGGCATGGTCTGGGGCGTGCTGCCGCAGGGTGGCGGCATCTCCTTCGAGTACCACCTCGCCGGCGCGCTCGCCGGCCTCGCCTGCGCCTGGTGGCTGTGCAGCGCCGATCCGCTCGGCGGCCGGCGGCTGTACGAGCCGATCGCCGAGCCGCCGACCGACGAAGACGATCCGGTGATCGGCGACCTGTGGCGCGAGCCCCATCGCCCCGCTTCGCACTCGGCCGAGCACGATCCACCGGCCTGAAGCCGCGCGCTGGCGAATCCGCCACGCGCCGCAGCGTCAGGGCCGGACTTCCAACAGCTTGCCGACGTAGCGCGCGAGCAGCAGCTGCCGGCCATCGATCCGCGCGCTGCGGCCGCTCACGAAGATGTAGTCGCCTTCCTTGAAGCCGGCGGCGACGCCGCCAGGTACGCCGAGGTCGACCACCGGACACAAGCATGGCCAACGCGGGCCGGCGTGGGCAATATCCACGGTCGGCTTGCGTTGCCCGCGATGATTCGGCAGCCTCTGCGCCTGCGGCGGAACCTCGAGCCGCGCGAGCGACAAGGAGGTGCTGTGAACGTCGACGATTTCGTGCGCGAGCGCGCTGTGCTGAAACTGTTCCGGGCGTATCACCGCGAGCGCCGGGGCTGCTGCCTGTCGGCGCGCGAGCTCGAGCGCGCATGGAAGCATACGGGACTGCGGCGCAGCGATCTGCAGGACGCCCTGGACGACATGGTGCGGCGCAATCTGCTGCTGGTCCGCGACGGCCTGCTCGGCCAGGAGTACGAACTGAGCTATCTCGGCGAGTGCGCGATGCACGTGAGCCCGATCGCACGCCCGGTGCGCCACCTGCGCAGCTGGGTCACGCTGCAGCGCGCGCGCCTGCGCAAACCCTCTCCGCATCCCGGCATACAGCAGCAGCGCCGGCGCGCACGCGACCGGCACTAACTAACGGTCATGCCGCCAACAGCGCTCCGGAACATGAATCTCGCGCGGCACGGCCGCTTCCCGCTCCCACCGCACGCTCCGCCGGCGGTCTTTCTCCCCGCTGCACGGGCGCGAGGGTAGGTCGGCATCTCGCCGCGCGAGATTCACGTCAAGGCTGCAGCGCCCCGCGCCGTCAGCGGTCGGCGTGCAGTCTGGCCCTGGCGGCCGCAACATGCATGATGCGATCCGTCCAGGCAATGCCGACCGCGGAAACGATGAAGGCCAGGTGGATAATCGTCTGCCACATCACGCCGGCCTCGGTCGTCGTCGTGCAGCGCACGCCGGGCGCCGCCGTCGCACAGACCGGCAACGCGCCGATGGAGCCGGCCTCGATGAAGGTCTTGAGCAGGTGGATCGACGAGATGCCGATGATCGCCATCGCCAGCTTCACCTTGAGCACCGAGGCATTGACGTGACTCAGCCATTCCGGCTGGTCGGGGTGCCCTTCCAGCCGCAGCCGCGACACGAAGGTCTCGTAGCCGCCGACGATGACCATGACCAGCAGGTTGGAGATCATGACCACGTCGATCAGCGCCAGCACGATCAGCATGATCGCCTGCTCGCTGAGCTCCAGCGCACCGTGGATCAGGTGCCACAGCTCCTTGACGAAAAGGACAACGTAGACGCCCTGCGCGACGATCAGGCCGAGGTAGAGCGGCAGCTGCAGCCAGCGCGAGGAGAAGATCAAGGACGCGAGCGGGCCGAGCGCCTTCGCAGGGTCGGCCTTGACGGCATCGTTGGGCATGGGTCGGAAGCGTGCGAGAAAGCGCCGTCGATTCTAGCCCGAAACCGGCGCAAACCTGCGGGCCCGTAGGACGAAAGAGCAGTTGACCGCGGATTACGCGGCCAGCGTCTTCAACGCCACGGACTCGTCGCCCAGCTGCGCCGGATCGATCCTGGCGCCGGCGGCGACGAGTTTCTTCGCCAGCATGAACTCCTGCGGCCGGCTGATCGCGTCAGCGGCAATGATGCGGCCTTCCTTGAGGTAGAACACAGCGAAACTGCGCTGCGCCGCCGGGTCGCCGCGCACGACGAGCTGGTCGAAGCCGGCGGAGACACCCACCATCTGCAGCTTGAGATCGTACTGATCGGACCAGAACCACGGCACCGTGTGGTAGGCCTCGTTCTTGCCCATGATGTTGCGCGCGGCGATGCGCGCCTGCTCCATCGCGTTCTGCACCGACTCCAGGCGTACGCGCCGGCCGAGGAAGCTGCTGGGATGATTGGTGCAGTCGCCGGCGGCGTAGATATCCGGATCCGAGGTACGCGCATACTCGTCGACGACGATGCCGTTGTCGACCTCGAGCCCGGCGGCCGTCGCCAGCTCGGTGTTCGCGATCAGGCCGATGCCGATGACGACGAAGTCCGTCTCGACCGCGCTGCCGTCGCCGAGCCGCACCTGATTCACTTCCGGCTCGCCGTCGAAACCGGTGACCTGCACGCCAGTGCGCAGATCGACGCCGGCCTCGCGGTGCACGCGCTCGTAGAACGCCGACACCTGCGGGCAGGTCACGCGCGCGAGCACGCGCGGCAGGCCTTCGAGCACCGTGACCTTCAGCCCCTTCTTGACCAGCACCGCCGCCGCCTCCAGGCCGATGAAGCCGCCGCCGACGATGGCGACGCGCTTGCCTTCCTGGCAGTGCGCGCGGATCTTCTGCACGTCGGCGATCGTGCGCAGCAGAAACACGTTGCGCCGGTCGGCGCCGGGTACCGGCAGTGCGCGCGCGCGGCCGCCGGTGGCGAGCACCAGCCGGTCGTAGCCGAGCGTCGAGCCGTCGGCGAGGATGACCTGCTTCGCCGCGCGGTCGATGCGCTCGACCGCGACGCCGCCGCGGTACTCGATGCGCGCCTTCTCCAGATTCGGCGCGTGCATCATGTACAGCTGATCCTCGCCGACGCTGCCGGCGAGATAAGCCTTCGACAGCGGCGGGCGCTTGTACGGCAGGAATGGCTCTTCACCGACGATGACGACGCGCCCGTCGAAACCGAGCTTGCGCAGCTCGATCGCGGCTTCTCCGCCGGCCTGGCCGCCGCCGATGACGACGACCGTATTGATTGCACCGCTCATCTACCGTTCCTCCTGTCACTCACTCAATGGACCGCCCGCCGCCCTGGTGGCGCGCCTGCTCCGCGGTCTGTGCGTAGTCCTGCAGCGGCGGCTCTTCGGTCGCGAAGTGCGGCTCCGGCAGACCGTTGACCGGCTCCTGTTGCAGCACCGAGACCACATCCTGGACGGCGTCCGGCGCGACGATCTGCTCCGGCACCAGGGCGGCGAGTCCACACAGCTCGGCGCCGCCCGCGCGCACGACATCCGCCGGGCCATCGTGGCTCAGCGCGTCGAGCACCAGCTCGAACGCGAGCCGGTCGCTCAGCCCGATGGTCACGTGATCGACGAAGCGCCCCGGGCAGACGTCCTGCAGCAGAATGTTGGCCACACGCGGATTGTCGAGCCCGTAGTCGACCGCAGCGGTCGGCACCGGGCGCACCGGCTGCACCAGCTCGTCGAGTTCGGTGTACAGCACCGTATACGAGATTTCGCCCGGGGTTTCGTCGCCGGCATTGGTCGCCTGCATGAACTGCGAGCGCGGCGCGAATTGATAGATCACCTCCGGCACCAACCCGACGGCCGAGAGCAGCGGCAGCAGTCCGCCGTTCTGGGCGCGCTCGGTGCCGTGGTTGGGGCCGGCGAGCATGACGAAATCGTCGACCGCCGCGCGCGCCGACGGCCACCACTTGACCGCCCAGCGCGCCACCGCGACGCCCTGGCTGTGGCCGATGAGCGCGACCGCGCGCCCGCTCTGGTCGTGAATGCGGCGCAGCGCGTGCGCGACGTACTCGGCCGACAGCTGCATGTCGCCGAGCCCGCGATCCGGATAGCTCACCGTGCAGACGTCGTAGCCGCGCGCGGCCAGCAGCGGCAGATAGCTCCAGTCGGACTGCTCGAAACCGGCAGTGAAGGTGCCGTGCACCAGCAGCACCGGCGGCTTGTCCGGATGCGCGAACGGCGCGCACAGCAGCGCCGCGTCGAGCTGCGCCGGATCGCTTTGCAGCTTGGGCTCGGCGACGATTTCCCCGGGATGCACGCCGGCACCGTCGCCGCAGCTGATCAGCACGAACAGCGTCAGCAGCAGCGCAGCCGCGGCGTGGAGCAGCCGGCGCATCATGCGCACAGCGCCGCGCCGGGCCGCAAGCAGCGCCTGAACCGACGTTCCCGCTTGCTCACCGCCGCACCGCACCGCGCACGCCGCACACTGGAGGACAACACCGCCTGATTTCTCCGCTTTACGCTTCGCGCCGCGATCCGTGCGCCGTCCGGCGCCACCTGCCGCGGCACTTCGAGCGCGTCATTATGCCCGCGTGCAGACGCGGGCGCGCGTCTACGCGCCCCTGTTTTCGCCGCTTATTGCCGCCCGAATCTCGTCGAGGATTTGCGGATCGTCGATGGTCGCCGGCACGCTGTACGGCTGCGCGTCGGCGATCGCGCGCATCGTCGCGCGCAGCACCTTGCCGGAGCGCGTCTTCGGCAGCCGCGGGACGATGATCGCCTGCTTGAACGCGGCGACCGCGCCGATCTGCTCGCGCACGCGCGCCACCAGCTCCTTCTGGATCTCGGCGTGCGGGCGGCTCACGCCGGCCTTGAGCACGACCAGACCCAGCGGCAGCTGCCCCTTCATCGCATCGGCGACGCCGATGACCGCGCATTCGGCGACGTCCGGATGACCGGCGAGGACTTCTTCCATCGCGCCCGTGGACAGGCGATGCCCGGCGACGTTGATGATGTCGTCGATGCGCGACATGATCCACGCGTAACCGTCTTCGTCGATGTAGCCGGCATCGCCGGTCAGGTAATAGCCGGGATAGCGCGTCAGGTAGTGCTCGCGATAGCCGTGCTCGTTGTTCCACATCGTCGACAGCGTGCCCGGCGGCAGCGGCAGCCGCAGCACGAGGTTGCCGATCTGCCCCGGCGCGAGGCGCTTGCCGTCGGCGTCCAGCACCTGCAGATCGAAACCGGGTACCGGGCGCGTCGACGAGCCCGGCTTGACCGGCATCGGCTCGATGCCCTGGCAGTTGGCGATCGCCGGCCAGCCGAGTTCGGTCTGCCACCAGTGGTCGATGACCGGCACGCCGAGCATCTGCTGCGCCCACTGAATCGTGTCCGGATCCGAGCGCTCGCCGGCGAGAAACAGCGCGCGCAGGCAGCCGATGTCGTAGCGCTTCAGCAGTTCGCCGCGCGGGTCTTCCTTCTTGATCGCGCGAAACGCGGTCGGCGCGGTGAAGAACGTCGCCACCTGGTGCTCGCTGATCACACGCCAGAACGCGCCTGCGTCCGGCGTGCCGACCGGCTTGCCTTCGTACAGTACCGTCGTGCAGCCGAGCAGCAGCGGCGCGTAGACGATGTACGAGTGGCCGACGACCCAGCCGACATCCGACGCCGCCCAGAACACCTCGCCGGGACGCGCGCCGTAGACCGCGCGCATCGAGTAATGCAGTGCGACGGCATGGCCGCCGTTGTCGCGCACGACGCCCTTGGGCTTGCCGGTGGTGCCGGAGGTGTAGAGCACATAGAGCGGATCGGTGGCCGCCACCGGCACGCAGTCCACGGGCTGCGCCTGCGCGACCGCCTCGGTCCAGTCGAGATCGCGGCCGGCGACGAGCGCCGCCGTGCACTGCGGACGCTGCAGGACGATGCAGCGTTCGACCTTGTGCGCCGAGAGCTGCAGCGCCTGGTCGAGCAGCGGCTTGTACTCGACGATGCGCCCCGGCTCGATGCCGCAGGACGCGGAGACGACGAGCACCGGCTGCGCATCGTCGATGCGCTTGGCCAGCTCCGGCGCGGCGAAGCCGCCGAAGACCACCGAGTGCACCGCGCCGATGCGCGCGCAGGCGAGCATCGCGATCGCGGCTTCCGGCACCATCGGCATGTAGATGACGACGCGATCACCGCGCTTGACGCCCTGCCCGGCGAGCACGCCGGCGAAGCGCGCCACCGCATCGCAGAGCTCGCGGTAGCTGAAGCTGCGGCGGGTTGCCGTGACCGGACTGTCGTAGATCAGCGCCGCCTGCGCGGCGCGGCCGCCGTCGACATGGCGGTCGAGCGCGTTGTAGCAGGTGTTGAACTGCGCGCCGGAGAACCAGCGGTGCATCGGTGCGTTCGAATCGTCGAGCACGCGCTCCCAGCGCCGGTGCCAGTGCAGCTGCTGCGCCTGCTCGGCCCAGAACGCCTCCGGGTCCTGCAGCGAGCGGCGGTACTCATCCTGATAGCTCATTTCGGCCTCCTCTCTTCATGCCGGCGGTCGCGGCAGATGCTCGCGCAGGAACGCGACGACATCGCGGCGTGCTTCCTGGACCTCCGGGAACATCGACTCGAACAGCGGAAACGCGTGCGGCAGCACCGGCCAGACGTCGAGCTTGACCGCTACGCCGGCCTCGCGCGCCCGCCGCGCGAGCAGCACCGTATCGTCGAGCAGCACTTCGCAGTCGCTGGCCAGCAGGTACATCGGCGGAAAACCGGTGAGATCGGCGTACAGCGGCGACAGCTCCGGGTCGGATGCGTCCCACTCGCCGGCATACAGCTCGTCGATGCGCGCCAGCGCGCCGATCGGCAAGGCCGGGTCCGAGCGCATCTTCATCGCCCGTGACGGCGGTGCGTGAATGCGGCCCAGCTCGGTGGCCGGCGAGATCGCCACCGCGCAGCACGGCAACGGCAGGCCGCCCTTGCGGATGCGCTGCAGCAGACCGAGCACCAGGTTGCCGCCGGCCGACTCGCCGGCGAGGACGATGTGCTGCGGATCGAAGCCCAGATCCAGCAGCGCGCGATAGGCGCGCTCGCAGTCGTCGAGCGCCGCGGGGAACTTCGCACCGGGCGCGAGCCGGTAGTCCACCATGAAGCCGACGGCGTCGAGATCGCGGCACCAGCGTCCGAGCATCCACACGTGCATGCGCGGCGCAGCCGGCAGCACGAAGGCGCCGCCGTGCAGATAGAGGATCGCCGGCTTGTCGGTGTCGGTGAGCCGGCCGAGCACGTGGCCGGGAACGCGGCCGACGACGCAGTAGTCGAGCGGCAGGCCGCTGGTGTCCTTGCAGACCTGCCGCGAAACCAGCAGCTGCGCGCGTGCGATCCGCACGATCGAGCCGTTCATGACCCAGCTGATGAACGGCCGCAGCAGCCAGCGCAGCAGCCAGGTGATGAAGCGGCTGCGGCGGCCGATCCTCACCTCTTTGAGGCGCACGACGTGCTCGTCCGAGGTCGGCAATGTGCGGCGCTGCAGTTCGATGAGCTCGGCTTTCATGGCATGGAGTCTACATAGAAAGGATGGGGCGGCGGCGTCCGGTCAAGCGCGAAAACACGCTATTGCGGCCTGCACGGTCTTTTCCGGGTCAGCGCGATTTTGCCGCGGAAATGAGAAGTTTGCGCGCAAGGCTTATGATGTCACTCCCCAAACCACGGAGGAACCGCATGGTCCGCCTTTCCCGCGATCCCGCAAGGCTGCAGAACCGAATCAAAGAACTCGACCTGGAACTTTCGACGGTCGACCGCAAGCTTTCGTCGGCGTCGAAGCGCAAAAACAGTCTCGCTGCAGAGCGCCAGGCGATCCTCAAGGCGATGGAGGGCCGCGTCGCCAGCATCGCGCTGGCTTACGTGATGAGCGACAGCGAGCGTGCGGCGGCATTCCGCAAATCGCTGCGCGGAAACGAGTCGAGCACGGTCAGCATGTATCTCGACTTCAAGAGCGCGGTTGGCGCGGCGAGAGCGGTGAATAAAGTGCGCAAAGCTGCCAGGAAGGGGGCGGGACGCAAAGCATCCAAAAAGGTGGCGAAGGCCGTAGCGGCGCCGGCACCGGCCACATAAGCGCCCAGAGTCCAAGAAGCGGACCCGCTGGAGCCGGCTGTTGCGGTGTTCATCGGCGGTGGTAGAGGCCCGGCGCATCGACGCGCAGACGGCGTTGCGCCGGGGCTTGGTCGACGCGAGCGAGCGGTGAACTTCCTCGCCCACCTGTGGCTCGCCGATCGCAGCGCGACCTCGCTCGCCGGTGCGGTGCTCGGCGATGTCGTGCGCGGCTCGGACCTGTCGGCCTATCCGGTTGCGATCGCGCAGGGCATCCGGCTGCATCGCCGCATCGATGCCTGGACCGACTGCCATCCGCAGGTCGTCGCCGCGCGCACTGGCTTCGTCGCCGGCGAGCGGCGCTATGCCGGCATCGTCATCGATCTGGTCTGCGACTATGTGCTCGCCGGCGACTGGGCGCGGCACTCGGCCGAGGCTTTCGATGCGTTCTGCCGGCGCGCCGCCGCAGCCGTCGCTGCCGAGGCGGCGTCGTTCGCGGCCGCGGGCGCGCGTGCGCCCGACGCCGGCGGCTTCGCCCGCCTGCTGCAGTCCTACGCCCAAGCGGACGGCATCGACCGCGCCGTGGCGCGTATCGGCCTGCGGCTGCGCCGGCCGGAGGGCTTTCTGCGCGCCGCCGAAGGCTGGCCGGCACTCGCCCAGCGCCTGCGGCCGTCGGTTCCGAAGCTGCTCGACGAGCTCGGCGTGCGCGTCGCGCAGGCGCTGGCGCCCGACCCGTAGTTCGGGCTTTCAGCCGGCCTACAGAACCAGCTTGTCCAGATGCTTGTTCATCTGCACCGCGTGCACCAGCGTGATGCCCGCCTTCATCGCCGCCGCGACGTGCACCGCCTCGGTCATCTGCTCGGGGTCGGCGCCGGCTTCCAGGCAGGCGGTCGTGTAGGCGTCGATGCAGTAGGGACATTTCTCCGCGTGCGCGACCGCGAGCGCGATCAGCGCCTTCTCGCGCTTGCTCAGTGCGCCGTCCTGCCCGGTGACCATGCCGTAGTACTTGAAGAACTCGTCGGCCAGCGGCTTCGCGTGCCGGCCGATGTCGCCGAATTTCTTCAGGTCTTCGGATTCGAAATAGCTGCTCATCGTCGTGGCTCCTGAACTGGCGCGTGGAAGGCGTCCAGCCTACCAGCTAGAATGCGCGCCCCCGTTGTCCCTGCGCTTCATGGCCGCTCCTCGCTCCCCCGCCCGACGCAGCCGTCGCCCCGCAGCCGCTGCCGCGCCCAAAGTCGGCTTCGTCTCGCTCGGCTGCCCCAAGGCGCTGGTCGATTCCGAACGCATCCTCACGCAGCTGCGTGCCGAGGGCTATGAGACCGTGCCGAGCTACGACGCCGCCGACGTCGTCGTCGTCAACACCTGCGGCTTCATCGACGCCGCCGTGGAGGAATCGCTCGAGGCGATCGGCGAGGCGATGGCACACAACGGCAAGGTCATCGTCACCGGCTGCCTCGGCGCCGGGCCGAAGAGCCACGTGGTGCGAGAGAAGTTTCCGGATCTGCTGTCGATCAGCGGACCGCAGGACTACGGCAGTGTCATGCGCGCGGTGCACACGGCCGTGCCGCCGGCGCACGACCCGTTTCTGGATCTTTTGCCGCCGCAGGGCATCAAGCTCACGCCCAGGCACTACGCCTACGTCAAGATTTCCGAAGGCTGCAATCACAAGTGCAGCTTCTGCATCATCCCGTCGATGCGCGGACGGCTGCGCTCACGGCCGGTCGGCGAGGTGCTGCGCGAAGCCGAGAAGCTGGTCGAGGCCGGCGTCCAGGAGCTGCTGATCGTCTCACAGGACACTTCGGCCTACGGCGCGGACCTGAAATACGCCGGCGAGAGCTGGCGCGGCCGCGACTACGAAACCCGTCTGCTCGATCTCTGCGAAGGTCTCGGCGAACTCGGCGCCTGGGTGCGGCTGCATTACGTCTACCCGTATCCGCAGGTCGACCGCATCATCCCGCTGATGGCCGACGGCAAGATCCTGCCCTATCTCGACGTGCCGTTTCAGCACGCCTCGCCGTCGGTGCTCAAGGCGATGCGCCGGCCGGCCGCCGCCGAGGACACGCTGCGCCGCCTGGAAACCTGGCGCCGCATCTGTCCCGACCTGAGCGTGCGCTCGACCTTCATCGTCGGCTTCCCCGGCGAGACCGACGCCGACTTCGAGCGCCTGCTCGACTGGCTCGAAGAAGCGCAGCTCGACCGCGTCGGCTGCTTCCCGTACTCGCCGGTCGAAGGGGCGACTGCGAACGCACTGCCCGGCGCCGTGCCCGAAGCGGTCAAGCAGGAGCGCCACGCCCGCTTCATGGAGGCCCAGGCCGCGATCAGTGCGGCGAAGCTGCAGCAGAAGATCGGCCGGACGATCGAAGTGCTCGTCGACGAAGTACACGCGGATGCCGCGAGCGTCGGCCGCTCCTGGGCCGATGCGCCGGAGATCGACGGCAAGGTCTACATCAAGGGCCGGCTCAAGCCGCTCGCCGGGCAGCGCCTGAAGGTCAAGGTCGTCGATGCCGACGAGCACGATCTGTTCGCGACACTGGCCTGACGCGGCGCCCGACCCGGGCCGGGCGGTCAGCCGAGCAGCGCGCTCCACAGCGGCACGCTGACCAACGACAGCAGGATGCCGGCACCGAGCACGTTGTTGGCGAGCGGCGGGTCGAGGCCGTGCTGGTCGGCGAGGATCGCCGCCGAGATCATCGGCGCCATCGCCGCCTGCATGACGCCGATCGTCAGCGTCAGCCCGCCGACGCCGGCGAGCGCGCCCAGCGCCAGCACCGACAAGGGCGCGACGACGAGCTTCCAGCCCAGGCCCAGCGCCAGCGGCAGCGCCTGATCGCCGCCGAGCTGCAGGCGGAAGCGCAGGCCCACCGAGAACAGTGCCAGCGGCGCCAGCGTCGCGCCGATGCGCGCGAGAACCTCCTCCACCGCCGGCGGCCAGCCGCCGAGCAGGCCGACGATGCTGCCGGCGAGCAGCGCGAGAAACGCCGGGAACAGCAGGATGCGGCGCAGCACCTCGCGCGGATGCGGCTGCGCACCGGAGTACAGTGCGGCGACCAGCGTGCCACCGACGCTGAGCGCGACGAAGCAGCCGATCTGGTCGGCGATCACGCCCAGCGCCAGGCCCTCGCGTCCGCGCAGCGCTTCGAGCAGCGGATAGCCCATGAACGAGGTATTGCTGAGTCCGCAGACCAGCGTCAGCCCGCCGATGCGGCGGCGGCTCCAGCCGAGCCGCCCGCCGGCGAAGCGGAACAGCACGAACGCGCCGGCGAAGACGAGCCACTGCGAGACGACCAGGAACCAGAACTGCCACTCGAAGTGCAGCTGCGGAATCAGGTGCAGGATCAGCGCCGGCAGCGCGATGTTGATCACCCACCAGTTGAGCCCCTGCGCAAGCCCGAGTGGCGGGTGTGCATGGCGCGCGACCAGCGCGCCGAGCGCGAGGCAGGCGGCGAGCAGCAGCAGCGCGCTCACGCGCGCTCCGCGACGCGCTCGGACGCGCCGCGCATCAGCGCTTCGGCCTGATCGGCGACCGCGTCCATCAGCGGCGCCCAGCCGCGGTTGGCGAGCGGGCTCGCCGGCGACGGATGTGGCGCCACGAGCACCGGTACACCTTCACCCGCGACGCGGCGCAGGCAATCGCCGGCGAAGCCGCCGATGCCGATCGCGGCCGCCGGCCGCAGGATCGCGAGCGTTGCGCGCAGCGCCGCATCGCAGGCGGCGTACAGGCGCTCGCGCTCGTCGCGGCGCAGCTTGTCCGGCGTCAGATTGCGGCCGCTCGCCTCCATGAATACCAGCGGGCAGTAGTTGAGGACGACGTAGCGCGCGAAGAACGCGTCGGGACTGCCGTAGCGCTCGCGCGCCCAGCCCCACAGCCGCCGGCCGCTGACCTCGCTGCGAGGGCATTGGAAGCCGAGCACCGGGCGCTTCGGATGCTCGTGCTCGGGCCGGTCGATGCGCTCGTGGATGCCGATCCAGTCGCGCACCAGCGCGATCTCGCCGAACGGCACGCCGACCTGCGCCATGCCGAACGGCCCCGGATTCATGCCGAGCATGACGATGCGCCCCGGCGCCACGCCGCAGCGCCGCAGATACGCCGCATGCGCGCGCCAGGCGTAGCGCAGCGGGTTGTAGACCTGCGTCACCGGCGGCGCGAAGCGCAGCGCGTCGACCGCATCGGCGAGGGTCCGGGATACCGCTTCGAGCGTAGGCGGAGTCATCGATTCAGTCGTGTTCGAAAGCATTCACCGCAGAGAACGCAGAGAACGCAGAGATGAGCTGAACAGGTAAACAGCTATAACCTGATTCTCCTCTGCGTTCTCCGCGTTCTCTGCGGTGAACCATTCTCGCGCTCACCTAATCCGGCAGCACTGCCCCCGGATTGAGGATGCCGCGCGGATCGAGTGCCTGCTTGATCCGCCGCATCGCGTCGATCGCCACCGGCGAGCCGTAGCGGCGCAGCTCCGCGCGCTTGAGCCGGCCGATGCCGTGCTCCGCCGAGAACGAGCCGTTCAGCGCGGCGACGATGTCGTGGACGATGCGGTTGCAGCGCCCCCACTCGGCGAGGAAGGCCTGCCGGTCGGCGCCGAGCGGCTGCGATACGTTGAAATGGATGTTGCCGTCGCCCAGATGCCCGAACGCGCAGATGCGCGCACCCGGCAGCGCCGCTGCGACGGCGGCGCCGGCGCGCCGCAGAAACTCCGGCACCGCCGACACCGGCACCGAGACATCGTGCTTGATGCTGCCGCCTTCGTGCTTCTGCGCTTCCGGGATGCTTTCGCGCAGCCGCCACAGGCTCTGCGCCTGCGCGCGCGATTCGGCGATCACCGCATTGCCGATCTCACCCGCGGCGAGCGCTTCGCCGAGCACGGTTTCCAACAGTGGCCGCAGCTCGCCGTCGTGCCGGCCGCCGCTGAGCTCGACGAGCACGACCCACGGCGGCAGCGGCGTGAACGGCGCGCGCACCTCGGGAATGTGGCGCGCGGCGAACTCGACGCTGCGCGCCGACATCAGCTCGCAGGCGCTGACGCGCCCGTCGCTCGCGTGCTGCATCCGCGCCAGCAGCGCGAGCGCCTGCTGCGCGCGCTCGACTGCGACCAGCGCGGTCTGCACGTCCCCCGGCTGCGCGAACAGGCGCAGCACCGCCGCCGTGATCACGCCCAGCGTGCCTTCCGAGCCGATGAACAGGTCGCGCAGGTCGTAGCCGGTGTTGTCTTTCTTGAGCGCCGAAAGCCCGTCCCAGACTGTGCCGTCGGCGAGCACGACTTCGAGCCCGAGCGTGAGATCGCGCGCGACGCCGTAGCGCAGCGCATTGGTGCCGCCGGCGTTGGTCGCGAGATTGCCGCCGATCTGGCAGCTGCCTTCGGCGGCGAGCGACAGCGGAAACAACAGACCCGCGTCCGCCGCGGCGGACTGGATCTCGGCGAGGATGCAGCCGGCCTCCACCGTCAGCGTGCGATTCACCGCGTCCAGCGCGCGGATGCGTTTCATGCGCCGCAGGCTCAGCACGATCTGGTTCTCTGAGGCGACGGCGCCGCCGCACAATCCGGTGTTGCCGCCCTGCGGCACGACACCCAGGCCGATCGCATTGCAGTGCGCCAGCACGCGCGAGACCTCGTCGGTGCTCGCCGGGCACACGACCGCCGCCGCGCGCCCCCGATACAGGCCGCGCTGCTCGTCGAGATACGGCGCCATCTCCGCGGCGTCGGCGATCCAGCCGGCTTCGCCGACGACGGCGCGAAGGCCTGGCGCAGCAACGGTCGTGAACCAGCTGTCGTTCATCCGCGGATTGTAGGGCGGGTTAGCGCCGAAGGCGCGTAACCCGCCGACCTATGCGTCGTCGACCTCCACGAACGCCCGCAGCCGTTCGATCGCGTCATCCCACTGCTGCGAGATCTGGTCCAGATAGCGCCGCGCCTCGGCCAGACGCTCGGTGCGCAGCGTCCACAGCCGCTCGCGCCCGGCCTGTCCGCTGCGCACCAGGCCGGCGCGCTCGAGCGCGCGCAGATGCTTGGTGATCGCCTGCCGGGATACTGATGCCCCTTCGGCCAGGCGCGTGATCGACAGCGGCCCACCATCGCACAGCCTGGAGACGATGCGCAGCCGCGTCGGGTCGCCGAGCGCCGCGAACACCGGGGCCGGGCCCGACAGCGCGGCACGCCGCCGCGAGCGTGCTGCCGGCGCCCGCTTAACCACCGCCTTCGAGCGCCAGGTACTTGCCGATGAGCACCGTCTGCATCTCCCAGCCGCCCTCGTTGCCGGCGAACGCTTCCGCGCGGCGCGCGAGCGGAATCCGCTCGAACCCCGACTCGGTGATCGTCAGCAGCACGCCGTCCGCCTTCTGCTCCAGCTCGAACACGACCCGCGTCATCTGCTCGTCGCGCAGTTCGACCCCCGGCTCCGGCACGCCCGGATGCCAGCGGAACGAGAATCGCCGCATCGGCTCGATGCGCTCGATCCACAGCTCGAAGGCGACGCCCTCGTAGGGCTTCTGCATCGCCGCGACCTCCGCGTCCACCTGCGTCGGCACGATCTTCGCCGGCACCCGCGCGCCTGCGACGAACGGCCCGTCGACCGCCATGCCGAACCAGCTGCCGAAGCGCTGCGGCTCGCTGATCGCGCGCCACACCCGCTCCAGCGGAGCCCGCAGCAGCACCTTCTTCTCGATCCGATCCATGCTCATGTGCAACCTCCTGGTTGCTCTTTTATACGCGCCGATCGAGCGATAGGCAACCTTTTGGTTGCTTATATCGCACTTGATCCGCCCGACCGGACCTTCTTAGCCTTGGCGCTCGCGCGCCACCTTCCGCCCCCGAAAGAGACCCCATGCATTCCATCGCCATCGTTCTGCTCGGCATCGCCGGCATGTGCTTCGGCTGGTTCGTGTACTCGCGCTTCATCGCGACGCGCATCTTTCGCCTGGACCCCGACTTCGTCACCCCGGCGCATGCGCTCAAGGACGGCGTCGACTACGTGCCGACGAACCGCTACGTGCTCTGGGGCCACCACTTCACGTCGGTTGCCGGCGCCGCGCCGATCGTCGGCCCGGCGATCGCGGTGTACTGGGGCTGGGTGCCGGCGCTGATCTGGGTCGTGCTCGGCACGATCTTCTTCGCCGGCGTCCATGATTTCGGTGCGCTGTGGGCGAGCAGCCGGCACCAGGGCCGCTCGATCGGTGCGCTGTCGGAAGCAGTGATCGGCCGGCGCACGCGCGCGCTGTACATGATCGTGGTGTTCCTGCTGCTGCTGATGGTGAACTCGGTATTCGGCGTGGTCATCGCCAACGCCTTCGTCGCCACGCCGAGCAGCGTGTTTCCGGCGTGGGCGGCGATCGCGGTGGCGCTGGTCATCGGCCAGCTCGTGCATCGCCGCTTCAACCTCGTCGCGCTCGGACTGGCCGGCGTGGCGGTGCTGTACTGGACGATCTACGCCGGCAGCTCCATGCCGCTGTCATTGCCGCCCGATCTGTTCGGCCTGACGCCGCAGGCGAACTGGATCGTCATCCTCTTCGTCTACGCGGCGATTGCGTCGATGCTGCCGGTCTGGGTGCTGCTGCAGCCGCGCGACTTCATCAACGGCATGCAGCTGGTGGTCGGCCTGGTCATGCTCTACGGCGCGGTGTTTCTGTTCCTGCCCGATCTTTCGGCGCCGGCCTTCAACAATCGTGTGAGCGGGAGCGCCCCGTCGATCATTCCACTGCTGTTCGTCACGATCGCCTGTGGCGCCATCTCGGGCTTCCACGGCATCGTCGCGTCGGGCACCAGCTCCAAGCAGCTCGACAAGGAAACCGACGCGCGCTTCGTCGGCTATCTGGGCGCCGTCGGCGAAGGCACGCTCGCGCTGATCACGATCGTCACCGTCAGCGGCGCCGCGCTCGCGGCGACGCCGGAAGCCTGGCACGCGATCTACGACGAGTTCGGCGCCGCCGGCGCCGGCGCGTTCATCTCCGGCGGCGCCAATCTGATCGAGCGCGGCTGGGGCATTCCGGCGGAGGTCGCGCGCACGATGCTGGCGACGATGGTGGTGCTGTTCGCCGGCACGACGATGGACTCCGGCGTGCGCCTGCAGCGCTACATCATCCAGGAGTGGGGCCAGATCTATCGCGTGCCGGCGCTGAACAACGGCGTCATCGCGACGCTGATCGCCGTGGCTGCCTGCCTGCTGCTCGCCTTCGGCGCCGGCGGCGCGGACGGCACCGGCGGCATGGTGCTATGGCCGCTGTTCGGCTCGACCAACCAGATCCTCGCCGGCATGACGCTGCTGGTGATCAGCGTGATGCTGATCAAGCTCGGCCGACCATCGATCTACACGATGCTGCCGATGCTGTTCGTGTTCACGATGTCCTTCGCCGCCGCCTGCGTGACGCTGCTGCAGTTCTTCCGCGACGGCAACTGGCTGCTCGTGGCGCTGGATCTCGTCGTGCTCGGCACGAGCCTGCTGGTGATGCTGGAAGCGGCGTCGGTGATCGTGGCGTTCCGGCGGGAGCGGCGGGTTACGACGCTCGGCGTCTGACCCGCCCTCGTATCTTGGACGTGTGGCCGGGATCTATCCAAGTCCAAGGCCAAGCTGGATGCGGTGCTGCGTGGCGCTTGAGCACCTCGTTCTTGGCCATGGCCGCCACGTACTTCACACCCTGCGCGTCCAGGAGATCGAAGATCTCGGGGTCGGCGTTCTTGACGACCGGCACCTACTGGTCGATCTTCCGCATGCCACTCAGGGCCGTGTAGCTGAGCGCTTCGACGTTCTTCGCCAGGGGGAAGGAGTCGCGCCCGGCATGCACCACCGTGAGCGACTTCAGCTTGAGGTCCTGCATCGCGATGCGCATGGAAGGCGTCAGCGCCGGTGCGCTCGAGCGCTTGACCTCGAAGCCCAAGCGGTGCCGTCCTCGTACGACCAGCAGGTCCAGCTCCGCACCGGTGTGCGTACGCCAGTGGTAGATTTCGTCGGTGCGCACAGCCAGCTGCTGCACGATCTGATCGATGACGAACCCCTCCCATGACGCGCCGAGCTTCGGATGGCCCTCGATGTCCCGCTGGCCGGGCAGATTCAGAAGCGCATGCAGAAGGCCCGAATCGCGGACGTAGATCTTCGGCGCCTTCACCTGTCGCTTGCCGAGGTTCTCGTGCCAGGGCTTGAGCTGGCGCACCACCAGCGCGTCAGTGAGCCGGTCCAGATACCCGCGCACTGTCGTGTCCGCAACGCCGAAAGAGCGGCCGATCTCCGACGCGTTCCAGAGCTGGCCATGATAGTGAGCCATCATCGACCAGAACCGCCGCATCGTATCGGCGCCGACAGTGACGCCAAGACCCGGAAGATCGCGCTCCACGAACGTGCGGATGAACTCGTGCCGCCACTCCATGCTTTCCGCGTCCGATCGGCTCAGAAACGAGCGAGGGAAGCCACCGCGCACCCACAATCTGTTAGCTCTCCGCTCACCAACTTCCGCGAGCGACAAGCCCGGCAGTTCGTAGTAGGCGATGCGCCCAGCGAGCGTCTCCGAGCTCTGCCTCAGCAGATCGGGCGAAGCGCTGCCGAGTATCAGGAATCTGGTGCGGACTGGGCGCCGATCCGCAAGAACCCGCAATACCGGAAACAACTGTGGGCGACGCTGAATCTCGTCCAGAACGACTACGCCGGCGAGATCCTGCAGCGCCAGCATCGGATCGGCCAGCCTGGCGAGATCCGCCGGATTCTCGAGATCGAAGCGGACGCTGCGCGCGGAGCCAGCGCGAACAACTTCTCCGGCAAGTGTAGTCTTGCCCACTTGACGGGCCCCGAGTACGGCCACGACCGGGAAACGCCGCAGCAGAGCCGTGATCCTGGAAAAATGGGCCGGCCGATCGATCATAATGATCGAATGTACCACGAAATCTCGGTTGTTAATACCGATTTTTCATGGTGATGTCAGTAGGGCGCCAACATCGACGACCTGTGCCGGCTGCTCACGGCGGGCGTCAACGTGGTGACGACGCGCACCGAGTTTCATCATCCGGCGCGCGTCGATCCGGCGACGCGTGCTGCACGCATGGCCGCGCGCGACATCGCCGGCGACCTGGCCATCCTCATCGAGCATCGTCAGTGGGCCACCACCGACTGCGACCAGCGCATCACCCAAATCGCCGAACGCCTGCTCACGCTTCGCCACGACTGACACACGCTACCCCCAAACAGAACGCGTCGCCGAAAACCGCGCCTCACCACCAGAATGACACGGATTGAGGCCGCCGCTAACAGCTCGCGATAGTGCCGCCACGCGAAGTCGAATTCGATGTGGGGCTCACCGGCTGCCTGGAGCCGGTCGAGGTAGTAGGCGATCAGCTCGCGTTCCCAGGTGTGGCGGTCGTCGATGCGCAGCGCTGTCGAAAGGCAGTAGGCCAGATCACGACTCCAGTGTCCGCGGCACACGCACTGCCAGTCGTTCGGGCCCATGCGACCGTCGCGCGTGACGTACCAGTTGCGCAGATGCACGTCGGAGTGGATCACGGACTCCGGCAGCTCGGCATGGCGCAGCGCCGATACCAGGGTTGCCGGAAACACCTCCGCCTCGCGGGACAGCAGGCCGGGCGGGATCACGGTTTCCGCCCGGCGGAAACCTAGTCTGGTCTAGGGCCTCAGTTGATATGTGACACGAGCAGAAATCGCTTCGCGCGCGTGGCGGCCACGTGGAGCAGTGAACGCTCGCTGGTCTTCATGTCCACGAGCACGCCGGCGTCGCCGTCGTCCGCGAACCTTTCCGCGTAGCGATCGGCGCCGCGGTAGCCGGCCACGATCACGGCGTCGAACTCCAAACCCTTCACGCGGTGCATCGTGGCGATGCGAACGCCCGGGGTGGCATCGGTATCGCTGGTGTCGCGCGTGAGCTTCAGAACAGGCCTGCCGCTCCTGGCCACTGCGCTTGCGTATTCGTCCAGCTCCTCGTTGGTTCTCAGCACGATGCAGATTCCACGCGCCTCGACGCCGCTGCCGACCAGACGGTCCAGCGTCTTGAGGATGACCGCCTGTTCCTCTTCACGGGACGCGCTGAGGATCTCTTCCGGCTTGGGACCGCGTGACAGGGAGCGATAGCCCACCAGCGTGTCCGGCTGGCCCTCGAGGTCGTCGATCGCGCATCCGGCGAGCTGCGCCGCCGCCCACCGGCGAATCTCGTCGGTGGTGCGGTAGTTGATTCTGAGCCGCCGCCCACGGCCGCGGATATTGATGCCGACCTTCGACAGCACGACCTTGTGCCGGTAGATGCGCTGATGCGCATCGCCGACCAAGAACAGGTCATTGGCCGCTTCCGGCACGGCTGCACGCAGCAGCGCAAGCGCGGCGCCGCTCAGATCCTGCGTTTCATCCACGACCACCGAGCGAATGCCGGGCGTGTGCGCCTTGTTCTTCAGCAGGCTCAAAGCATCGTGGTAGGCCTCTTCCACCTCACGCAGATTCGCGCCGCGCAACTGCGAGCGGTATTCGGCGAACACGGGCCAGATGTCGCGCCGTTGCGCGCGGCTGAGCTGAACGCCGCGCCCGACGCGGCTGGCTTTTGCGTAGTCATCGGCGGTCATACAAGCCTGGGGAAGCACGACGCGCTCGAATTCGGTGCGGTAGAACGAATCGGGCACGTCGAGGCTGTCGGGACGCCGGGTCAGCGCGCGTGCCCATAACTCCCTGCGCCGGCCTTCGTCGAACAGCAACTCGTGCCGGTAGCCGAAGCGGCGCAGCAATGACAGTGCCCATGAATCGATATTGACGACCTCGATTCGCGCCAGCTCGGCCGGCGTGGCGATCATCGCGATCTGGGAGCGGATGTCGTCGGCCAGCGTGCGCGTAAAGGTCGTGAACAGCACGGGCTTGCCGGCAGCGTCCGCGTGCTTTCTCGCGAGCCACACGGCGCGGTGCATGGCGGCGACGGTTTTGCCGGTGCCGGCGCCACCCAGCACGCGCACCGGACCGTTCCAGTCGCGCTCGACGAGCTTTCTCTGCGTGGGGTGCAGAAACACGCGCCATAGTGCGAGGGGCGCCGCCAGCAGCGCCGCGAGGTCGCTGTCGTCGGTCAAGACGACGAACTGCTGCTTGCTCGAATCGCGCTCCAGCGCACCCTCGAAGTCCTCGGTATCCACCGTTTCCGGCGGTTCCAGGTCCAGGATCAGTTCATCGTACGAAGTGCCTGCCGCGTGCAGGAAGAGCGCCTCATAGGCGCCCTGCGGGAGCCGTGACTGCAGGCCGTCAAGACCGTCCTCGTCCACGACGGAACGAACCGCCGGAATCAGTTCTTCGGGCACGCCCAGCCGGGCCAGCTGCCGATCCTTGAGACCGTCGAACAGACGCGAGCCTTCCGGTCTGGTCGTTGCGATCGGTTCCGCCTCCTCATGGCTGGCGTCGAAGACTTGCAGCGCGCCCAGCTCGGGATGAACCGCCACGCGGTGACGCCGGGCCCATTCGTAGGCGTGATCGTGGGTATCGATCCAGAGCAGAAGGTAGAGATTGCCTTCATCCGGCTTGAGAACGATGCCGCGGTAGTTCTGATCGATGCGCACCGAGCGCATGCGCGGATCGGCGGCGCTCTGAATCCTCTCGAAGTTGAGGCCGGAGGCAGTCGGATTGCTCCGGAACTTCTCCATGAACTTGGTCGCAGCCTGCTGCCGGTCACGCGGCAGGTTGGCGTAGGCCTTCAGGACGTCGATCGAAAGTGCAATTCGCAGTTCGTTCTGCATCGGGACCCCCTCATCGCAAGCCAGCAATCACATCCTCGGCGGTGCCGGCGTCGTCAGCCAGCCGGACGGCCCACCCTGCATCGATGAAGGGCTTTGCGTCCCCGCCCGGCAAGAGGATGGCCTTTTTTTGCTGAGGCCAGGCCAGCTCGGCATCGCCGACCACGCAGCCGCCATCGTCCATCAGCTCGAAGCCGACGACGGGGCACGGCAGGCCGGCGGCGAACAGTTCCGTCATCAGCGCCTGGACTTCCGAGGCCGCCAGGATGGCTGCCTGCGCCCACTCCGGACTCAGTGCCGCCCGAGCAGCGAAGGCCGGCGCATGTTCCAGTGCTGCCATCGGGCAGTTCCGGTCTGCGACCACCCAGGTATTGCTCATCGGCAGCAGCAGGTTGCAGGCGTGCCAGAACTGCTGCCAGAGCCGCCGACGGTCCTGTTCTTGGATTTCCGCATTCTCTCCCCAGCGCAGGACGACCGACGGCTGTAGCGAGCGCTCGCCAGGGCGGGCCGACAACCCGGCAAGCTCCGCGCGGCGCGCGCGGCTGGAAATCTGGAGCTGGCCCATCGGCGCGCTCCAGCATCTGCCGAGTTCGGCGTCGTCGAGCGCCGTGAAGGCCGTGAGCGCCGTCAGGTTCTCCCAGGACGCCGACCGCTGCAGGCTGTCGAACTCGCCGGCGCTCAGCGGCTTGGCGCCGATGCGAATGGCCAGCACGGCGGCCAGACGTTCGAGCGGCGCATGATCGGCACCCGAGAGTTGCAGCCGCAGCTGCTCCAGGGCGCCGAGCAGATGAAACCCGCGCAGCTCGTCGATACCGAACCGCCCGTAAATGGGCGCAGCCTGGTCCTGCCCCTGGGCCAGCGCCGACGCCCAGGGTGTCTCCGGCCTGGCGCTTCCCGGCTCCAGGTACGCGGACACCTCATCCGCGGTCAGCGTCCATACCGTGAACCTGCCGCTGCGCGCGACCGCCATGCGCTTGGCGATGTCATCGCCGATACGATCCCGGTGGTGCTTCCAGCCGTCCAGAAAAACCGCGATCGGCTTGCAATCCGGCGCCGACTCCGGCCACAGCACGAAATCCGGCCGGCAGGCGATCACGACGCCCTTCTCAGGCCCCAGGTCCACCTGCGGCTCCAGCGTCCAGCTTGCCGCGCCGGCCTGCACGAAGTAGCCCGGCTTGCCGCGCACGATCTCCTCGCGAACCTCGAAGCGCGCCGACCCGTCGGGTGGCCGCCGGCGCAGCGCCTCGATGAATCGCCGTTCCAGCTCACTGTCGAACAGCGCGTTCTGCGCGACCCGACTGATGTTGTCCGTCGCATGCAGATGGCCCTGCTGGTTCAGGATGTCGGTCAGCAGCAGCACCGCGATCCGCCGGGAAACCTGCTTGCGCCCATAGCTGTTGTGGTACCCGTACAGGCAGCGATAGCAGCCGTCCTTGTGCTCGTCGCTGTTGCAGCCGCAGCCGGTGAGCTTGTCCAGGGACTGCTTGAACACCTCGAACAAGGGGCGCTCGTCGCGCATCAGGTCCTTGAGATAGCCCGTGCCGCCGGGGACGCTGTCGTAGATCACCAGATACTGGCGAGGCGGCTCGTCGGACTGCGCGATGCGCACGTCGCGGGCGACGCGCAGATGATCCACTGATCCCTTGAAGCGCAGCTCCAGACCCATCTGCAGGGCCGCGACGAACGACTGCACGCAGTCGTCGGCGGTCCCGACCGACGCCTCCGGCAGATACATGCGGATGCCTTCGCTCATGAACTCGCGATAGAGGAAGATCGCGGCCTGCGTATCGCCGTTCGCGGGCTGCTTGCGGCGCGAACAGTAGAGCGCGTGGTTCTTCCATTGCTCCTCGGCGCTGCGCCGCCGACGCTGCAGGGTGCCGCATTCCGGGCACAGCGCGAAGCCGGCCTTGGCTTCGTCGTTGCCCGCAATCTGTATCGGCTGGCCGCTCGCGCCCTGCTCGCCGAAGTTCACTTCGCGGAAGCGCACGCGGTCAATGAACTCGAACGCGAACGGGAAAGCTTCGTTGCGCACGGCCCAGGCCTGACGCACCGCGCGCGGATCCACGTCGATCAGCGCCTGCCGCAGGTAGAAGTGCCGTTCGCGGTCGTCGGCGTCGTCACCGATGCGGCTGGCGCTCTCGGTGCTGCGCGCGTAGACCTTGGTCAGCCGCAGCATCGGCTGCAGGCGCCCGGCGTCCGACCACATCGTGTCACCGCAACGCGGGCAGGCGTCATGGCGCTCGGATGTCGCCTCGTCCGCGGCATAGGAACAGCTCCGGCAGAAGCGCCACAGCGCCGGCTTGTCGCGCGAGACATCCACCTGCTCGATGTTGACCTTGCGGCCCTGCGCGTAAAACGCGTTGCTGGGCGCGAGCTCGGTGATCGCGGCCGCGCCGGGGCGTTCGTATTCGAACGTCAGGATGCGCTCCTCGTCCGGCTGGCTCTTGCGATCGTCGCGAATGATGACGGAATGCAGCAACACGCCCTGCTCGGGAAAGGCGTAGTTCGGCAACAGGCCCTGATCGGTCAGAAAACCCAGCGTGTCGCGCTCATTGACGCCGGCCATCAGGCGCGTGAGCGCCGCCTTCTCCTGCCTGAGTTCCTTGAGCTCCTCCTCGTCCGTCTCGCCGCGCACCGGCGCCGCTTCGACCCGCGCGATCTCGGCCTCGACCCGATCGCGCCGCTTTTTCAGATCGGCCAGATCGCGGATCACGTCTTCGAGACGATTGAGAATCCGCCAGGCGATCGAGCCCTCGGCGTGGCCCCCGCCCTGGATGAAGGTTTCCAGGAATTTCACGCTGTCATCGGTCAGCGCCGCGCCGGCCCCGGTGAACATGCCGACGAAACCGGCCAGCAGGCCGCCGCGATGCTCGGCGATGAACGACAGCCACGGGTACGGGAAGCGGCTTTGCGTGCGGTTGCGAACGGCGGCGAGCACGTCCGAGAGGCGGCCCGGGATCTTGGCGAGCTGGCGCTGGGATTTCACCCAGCAGTCCAGCGTGTAAGCCGTGAGCTGGCGCTCCAGCACCGCCGAGGCATTCAGAAACACCCCGGGCGAATCCACATGCCCGGCGAGCATCTCCCGCGGGTCGGCCCAGAAATAGAGATCGTGCGGGCGGCCTGCGGCCAGCGTCGCGGCCAGCGCGTTGCCGGTTCGGCGGCCCGCCCGGCCGGCGCGTTGCACATAGTTGGCCTGCGCCGGCGGCACCGAACACAGCAGCACCGCGGACAGATCACCGATGTCGATACCCATTTCCAGCGTCGGCGTCGCCGACAGCAGGTTGACCTTGCCGTCCCTGAAGTCTTTCTCCAACTGCTCGCGCGCGTCGCGCGCCAGCAGGCCCGTGTGCTCACGCGCGAACACGCGGCGCAGGTCGGCGGACAGATAGAGCTGCCGGTAGAAGTCGAGCGCGGCCTCAGGCTTGCGACGATAGTGACCGCGACAGCCGAGCTGTCGGCAGGGCGTGCCTTCCAGCGAGACCGACGGATCGTGGATCGCCACACCGTGGCAATGTCCGCAGCGCCACTCGATGGCCATCGGCATCAGCGTGCAGGCAGCCGGTGACACAGCCCAGACCTGCGAGCCCTGCTTCTCGCCTGCCATCTGCTCCACGATCCGGCAGGATTCCAGCGCGAGCAGCGCGACGCGATAGAGACCGGCAATCGCCGTGTCGTCCACCAACGGGTCGGCATTAAGCTGAGGCAGCGCCTTGAATGCCCAGTCGCGATAGAAGGCCGCGTCGCCTTGCACGACGGCGTCACATTTTTCGTAAGGAATCAGCGAGAGAAACCGAGGCTTGCGCGGCACCTTGAGCATCGCGTACTCGGCCGCATTGGTGTGCTTGTAAACATGGATGTTGCAGCCATGCCGCGCATAGGCGCGCAAGCCCTCGTCCCACACCGCGCCGACACGCATCATGCGTGCGAGCAGGCCCACCATCCAGTTGCGCACGTCCGCTTCGCCAACCGAGCGGAGCGCGTCCATCTGTCCGCGCAGGCTTGCGGTCGCGGATCGCGCCGCAGCATCCAGGTCCTCGGCATTCCAGGCCACGGACGCGGTCTGCGTGCGCGGCAGCGTGCGCCCGACGTGCGCGTCCTGCGCGAACTCGCCGAGCATCGCCCAGCTCAGACCGCGACGCACCAACTCGCGCAAATACGGCGTCGGCACGGCGGCGGGGTCTTCCCGCAGCCGGTCGTAGTCGCGCAGCCAGGCGATCGCGGGCGGCAGGAACGAGGTGATGTAGCCACGCTCGCCAAGCGCGGGCTGCCACATCGCGGCGAAAGCCACCGGCAGCGACGCCAGCGTGAGGGCCTGGCCGTCGCGCGCCGCGGCGTGAATCGCCTGCGCCATCGCCGGACGCAGGTTGAATCGCCAGGTGCGCGCCTCGAAGAAACCCGCGCGGTGCGCGGCATCCTGCACCGAATCGGAGAACGCGATCAGCTTCTTGTCGCCGCCATCCGCCTCCAGGAGTGCCTCGCGGTTGTAACGCGAGCCGAACAACTGGCCCACCGACACGCTGGCCAGGCTCGCGGCCTGCGAGCCGACGATGGTCAGCGTGCGATCGCCCTCGCAGTAGGGGCAGTCGTGGTGAGAGATCGTGAGCGCGGCACTGTTGCGCCCTAGGCGCTTCAGGTTCTGCGCGACATCCACCAGCAACAACTCACTGCGCCCGCAATGCGTGCATTCGGCGTTCGCCGCCAGATTCAGCCTGCCGCAGGCGGTGCAGACGCGCTTGCGCTCGAACTTGCGCGGATTCTCCGGCGTCTGATCGCGCACCGGAAACACAAAGCGCGAGGTCACATCATTGCTGAAGAAGGCCGCGTAGAAGGATTGCAGGTCGGGTTTGAGGCATCCGTCGTCGGTCCTGGTCTGCACCGCGCCCCAACCCATTGCGTGGCAGTCGCGGCAATGGATCGGCGCCAGGTGCAGACCTTGCTCGTTGGCCGGCAGGTCATCCGAGTGCACCAGCGCCGGCTCCGGCGCGAGGCTCGCCACCATGCGCCGCAGCTCGCGCATCCACAGATCGACGCGCACCGTCAGCAGGGCGATCCGCTCACCGCGATGATCCAGCCCCGAGGCCGCGTGCGAGACCAGCGACAACAGGCTCGACAGCCACAGCGCTGGGTAGCGCTCCGGCGCCGCATCGGCATCGCGCAAGCGGCGGCGCACGGTCGCCACCAGGTCCTTCAGCGCCACGGCGCGCCCGCCCAGCCGAGCGAGATCGCGCAGCAGGTTCTGGAAGGCCACGTGCTGCTTGAGCTGCTCGCCCAGCCCGACGCGAAACGCAGGCTGCACGACCTCATCCGCCGTGACCTGGGTATCGAACCACAGCGCGTACTGCGCGGCGAGATACGCCGCCCCGGTCTCGAATCCGAGCGGCGACAGCGCCTGCATGTCGGACGGGCCCGGCATCAGCACGTACTCGACCGTGGAGCTTGCCAGATACTCCGCAACCGACTCGCGATCCTCCTGAATCACGGCGTCGGCCTCGAAAGCCTCGCCGAACACGTCGCGCGCGAACTCGATCAGGCGCTCATCGCCCTGTGTGCCGAGCGTCGCCGAGGTGCCGACGCAGGTCAGGCCGCCCGGCGGCGTGCCCAGCCGCGCCTTCAGCCGCCGGATCAGGCAGGCCAGATCGGTGCCCTGCGCCCCATCGAAGCTGTGCAGCTCGTCCACGACGAGAAAGCGCAGGCCATCCGGCGCGTTGTGCTGCCACAGCTCGGAATCCCGCGCGCGGATCAGCAGGAAATCGAGCATCTTGTAGTTGGTGAGCAGGATGTCCGGCGGCGCTTCGCGGATGCGCTCGCGGTCGGTGATGACCGTGTAGCGATCCTCCGCGCCTTCGAGCTTGCGCACGGTGGTGCTCTTCTCGGCCGGCTCGTCGCCCACGTACAGGCCCGCGGTGATGCCGGACAGCTGCGGGTGCGTCACGATCTCCCGCGCCAGACGGCCCGCCTGATCGGAGGCCAGCGCGTTCATGGGGTAAATGAGGATGGCTTTGATCCCGCGCCGCCCGGCCTGCCGCTGCTGCCGGCAATGTTCGAGCAGCGGATACAGGAAGCACTCGGTCTTGCCCGAGCCGGTGCCGGTGGCCACCAGCGTGGAACGCGGCTCGGCGCCGGCCAGGCGCTCGAAGGCGCGCGCCTGATGCGCGTACGGCACGAAGTCGCGCAACCACGCAAACGGCGCGCTGCCCGCCGCGTGCTTGCGAAACGGCAGCCCGACGGTCACATAAGGCCCGCGCGCCAGATTCTCCGGCTGCGCCAGAAAGCGCGCCATCATGCCGTCGAAGCCGGGCGTAGTGCCCGGAAACGTCGCGGCCAGAAAGTCCGACACACCCTGCCGAATCTGCTCCGCGACGATCAGGGGGAGCATGATCAGCGGCTCCGGTCGCGCGCGGCGCCCAAGGCCAGCGCCGATGTCTGACGCAGCTCACGCAGGATGTTGGGCAGGCCTTCGCGCGCCGAGGCCGCAACATTCCCGCTCATTCGAGCGCTTCCAGATAGCCGACGCATCACACCGGCAATCAGGCAAGAGACGCGTTGCCACGAGCTTCGCCAAAGTACCGACATGGCCATCAGAAGCCGAAGCTCTTTTGCGCGTCACCATTCCCGCCCGAGTTAGCGCTTTTTCCATCCTTCCCGCTCTGGTCGACATTGTGCGGCCGCGTCCCCTCGGGGATTCGCAGGCGGTATTTCACCGGGGATCGAGTCTTGACGGCGACACCATCCGCCACGGCCCGCTTGAGCCATTCGGAAAGCTGTTTCTGCCCGATCCTCGTCTCGACCTGCAATTCCTTCAGACTCATGGCCCGCTCGCCCAGAAGCGCGTCAAGGCGGTGAATAAAGCTTCGATAAGGCGTGTCCTGCAGCATGAGTTCCTGCGGCTTGTCCGTGGCGGCACCGATTTCCGAGGCCTCCCCTCCAAGGTTCGCCTCCGGCTGCTCACCTGCGTCTTGCACTGGAGCAGACGGTGCGCCGCGGTCGGCGGTCGGCCGCGACTCGTACGCCACCGCGCTTTCGGTCATGCGCGGTGCCGCGACGACCTGCTCATCGGTCTTCACTCTGCCCGCCATCAACTGCCGGACATCGAACACATCGGGCAGCCAGTGCGCTCCGTTGTTCACCAGCGCTCTGTTTCCCGCCAAATGACCTTGCCGCACCCACAGCGGCACCCAGCCCCGCCTCAGGTTCTCGACGGCGCCGGACCACGTGCCCCCTTTGTTCTCGGTGGCGGCGATGACGATGGCCGCATCGGACAGGCAATAGATGTACTTGTTGCGCGCCATCGCATTGCCCACGTTGAACCCGGCTTCCGGGTTGAACGGAGACACCAGGGCCAGATCGTTGCTCATCAGCGCCTTGCGATATCTGGAGGACGTACTGGTGCGCAACAACGAATCCACCAGCACGCCAATGGCCGTGCCTTCGGCCTCCAGTGCTCCCATCATCGCAGCCGCGTCGGCCCCGCGGGCGCCGCCCGAAACGACGGTCTGCCCTTGATAGGCGATGTCGCGGCCCAAGCGACCGGTGAAAGTGACCTGCGATTCATCCAGATCGCGCGAACCGACCACAGCGATGCCCCCGCGGTTGAGTAAGTCGCGATTGCCGACGCCAAACAGCACCGGCGGCGCGTCGTTCCTGAGGCGCTGTTTCCAGCGCCTCGGATAGTCCACATCCGACCGGGTCATGATCCACAACCCCGCGCGCTGCCATTTCTCCAGCGCCAGCCCCAAGGCGGCAGAACGCCTCAGCAGGCCACGGATACGCTCGCCCGGAATCATGATCCGGTCCTCGCCCCCGGCCAGCAGAGCGCCCGATTCCGGCGACCGCAACAGATCGGCTGGAGTCTTCCCGTTTTCGTGGAGGAACCGCGCGAAGCGCCCCCACTCGGTCGGGGTCAACGGCGTTACGTCCGCATGCTCCTGCCGGCCAAGCCATGCCGTCAGCAAAAGGATCGCCTGAGACTGATCGCTCAACTGCATCTCAATCTCCGTCGCTGGTCGCTGCCAGCGCCACGGGGAACACGGCGGGACACCCTGCCTGCCTCAACAGGATGGCCGCCACGGTCAATGTCCAGGCCGAATCGACCATATCGTCCACCAGCAGAACAGGCCCGGCGGGCAACGGCGTATCGATACCGAACACGCCGTCCAGGTTGTTGCACTGGTGGTATCGGTTCTGCTGAAGCTTCTGCTGTTGATTGTCGCGCAGCTTGGAAATCGCCGGAAGAAACGGCAGGCCCAGCCTCCCAGCCAAGCGGCGACTGAAATCCGGAACCAGCTTGGGGTGATTGCGCGACGGGATGCACGTCACCCAGGCCGGAGCCGGCTCTGGCTGCCAGCGCATCTGGATCATCTCCGCCATTGCCTCCACCAGATCATCGCCGAAGTGACCAGCATGCTTGCCCGCCTCCACCACCTTGCCCCACCCCGAATCGGCCCAGCGCGATAGTACGCGCCCCGTTTCCGCACGCAGATTCTGCGGGATGTTGCTGAAGTCGAATCCGTAGCGACGAAAAGCCCCGGCAGCAATCTGCTTCTTGCACTCCAGCGGGAATTCCGAATGTCGCAGGAACCGCGCAGCCTTCACGCCAAGCGCGCGCGGAAATGCTTCGGCCAAAACTGGCCTGCCCAGGCAAGAAGCGCATTTTCCGCAGGGCGCAGGCGCCGGATCATCCAGTGCACGGGCCAGGAACTCCATCTTGCAGGACGCGGTCGCAACGTAGTCCTGCATTTCCTGCCACTCGTGCTCGCGGATACCCGTCAGGCGTCGGATGTTCTCTGCATCCAGGCGATATGGCACCGGCGTGCGCATCCAGCGCCCGTCTTGCTTGATGATCGGCGCAGGATTCTCCACCGACAGATACTTCAACGCCTGCCCGATCTGACCATTGCGGGCATTGAGTCGCCGCTCCAACTCTCGTTCGCTCAAGCCATCCGAATCCTCGAGAGCCTCCAGCAGCGCCGAAACCAGCCAATCGCTCGGGAAAGCACTCCGGCGGAAAAACTCGTGTATGCGCTCGTCTTCATCGCCAGCGAGCAGAATACCGACTGCGCTGTCGATGCCGCGGCCTGCACGGCCCACCTGCTGGTAATAGCCGACGATCGAGCCCGGCAATTGGTAGTGAATGACAAAGCTCAGATCCGGCTTGTCATAACCCATGCCCAGTGCCGTAGTGGCCACCAGCGCTTTCAACTGATTGCGCTGCAAACGGTCTTCCAGATGCTCCCGCCAAGTATGGGTGTCTTCGCCATCCGGGCCGGTGGCTCCACTAAAATAGGCTTCCGCCGATATGTCGTTCTCGGTGAGCCAACGCGCCACCTGCCCGGCGTCGCGCTGGGTCAGCACATAGACGATCCCCGATCCAGGCAACTGCGGAATATGGTGGGCCAGCCATGCAAGGCGGGCCGCCTGGTCACGAAGCCGAGTCGTTTGCAATGCAAGCGACTCGCGCATTAGCGAACCACGCAGTACTCGAAGATTCCCGAGTTGAGCGACGATATCGTTGACGACCCGGTCATTGGCAGTCGCGGTGGTCCCCAGAATCGGGAGGTTCTGCGGCATGCGCTGAAGCACGTTGACCAGACGCCGGTAGTCTGGGCGGAAGTCATGACCCCAGTCGGAAATGCAGTGCGCCTCGTCCACCACGAAAAGGCCCAGATTCTGGGCGATGGGGAGCAGTACTTCCTCGCTGAACCTGTCATTGGCGAAGCGCTCCGGCGAAACCAGCAGCACATCCACCTGATTGGCCAACACCTCCTGGATCACCAAAGGCCACTCGTCGGCATTGGAAGAGTTGATGGTTGAGGCCCGCACGCCAAGCCGCTGCGCCGCCTCGATCTGATTACGCATCAGCGCCAGCAACGGCGAAACGATGATGGTCGGACCGGCGCCCGCATCGCGCAGCAGGCGCGTGGCGATGAAATAGACCAAGGACTTGCCCCAGCCCGTACGCTGCACCACCAGCAACCTCTGCCGGTGGCTAACCAAAGTCTCGATCGCCTCCCACTGTCCTTGACGAAAACGAGCTTGCGGCTGGGCAAGCGCACGCTGAAGATAGACTTCTGCCTGATCACGTGTGGCCATGCTCCACCTTTATGGTCGGCCATGCTCTGATTGTCCGGAAACTACCGGGCAACTGCTTGAACTCCCCTCGCGCCCTCGCGCCAGGTTCAGCCGCTGGCGCACCGACACCGGCACATTGCGTAGCTTCTCGGCCATTACGCGACCAGCGCCTCCATGTACGGCCGCATCACGTTCTGCATGCGACACAACTGCGCCATGCGGTACAGCTCTTCCATCGTGAAGCGCCGCTCGCGCCAGCCCTCGCGCAGCGCCTCGAGCGCGACGTCGAGCCCGACACGGTTGCGGAACTTGAAGCAGTCCGCAACCGTCTTCGCCACCGAGTACACACGCACTTCGCCGGTAGGGCGCCGGTGCGTCTCGATGCCCGCAGAATACGCGGCGCCGGAGACGTACACCGCCCTGATCGGCGGATAACCCTTGCCCGGCGCGCGGCTGCCCGCCGGCAGCGCGAGCCAAACATCCCAGGGCGCCTGCGTGGTGATCTCGTGAAACGCCAGCGCCGAAAGCAGACACAGCACGCCCTTGGGATAACGCCGCAGCGCCAGCCCCCAGGTGTCGCTGGCGAGCCGATCACTTGCGGGCGCGTAAACGCCCCGGCGCAGGCGCATGATCCGGCCGCCTTGCTCAAGCTGCCGCAGTGCCCGGAACAACGTGGGCCGCGACAGACCGAGAGCGCCGAGCGTCTGTACGTCGGCGACACCCTCGCGCTTCAGCACCCTGGTAATGGCCTGGGTCGGCTCCATTGAACCTAACGCCGTTAGTTGTATGGAAGTAACGACGATGTTCTCACCCGATTCCTGCCCATGCAAGTCGTGGACTGTTGTCGATACGGCCTTGATCGAAAAAGGGCGGCAGTGAGCCAGGCCGGTCTGGTGCTGCGCACCTCTCGGGCGCTGTACCGCGCAACTGCAATGCACTTGCCGCCGACGATCTCGTTGCAACGTCATACGGCTGCATTACACTGAGAATCTGATCACTCGCAGAGGCTCGCCCCATGTCCGCCACCGCTCTGGTTCAGACCCGAATCGACCCCGCACTGAAGGACCGTGCCGCTGAGGTCCTGGAGGGTATGGGGCTGACCGTTTCGGACGCCGTGCGCATCCTGCTTACACGAATCGCCAAGGAAGGCGCGTTGCCCTTCCCGCTCGCAGTCGATCCCGCCGCACATGACGCGTGGTTCCGCGCCAAGGTCCAGGAGGCGTTGGACGACCTGCGCCCGGCTGTGCCTCACGCCGAAGTCGAGAAACGCTTCGCCAAGCGACGCGCCGCTGCATCGCGCAAGGCGTCGCGACGCGGCTCCGGGGCTGACGTGTGAGGTTGGAGTGGTCCGCTCTTGCAATCGCGGACCGCGAGGAAGTCTTCGACTACATTGCGGCGGAGAATCCGGCTGCGGCGGTCAAGCTCGACGAACGGATCAGTGAACGAGTGCAGGACCTCGTCCAGTTTCCGGCGTCTGGCCGTATGGGGCGGGTAGCCGGCACGCGCGAGCTGGTCATCGCCGGCACGCCGTACATCGCGGCTTATCGAATCGTTGGCAACGTCGTCCGGGTTCTGCGCGTGTTGCACGGGGCGCAAATGTGGCCGGGGCGGCTGCCCGAGTAGGCGGCACGTGGCGCCCGGCGCCGTTCCTTGGCGAGCTGCCGAACTGCCGGCGCCTGGGATGGTTCTCGCGCACACGGTCCGTCCGTTCAGAAGCGGAATTCGGAAAGAAACGGGAGCGCCCCATAGCGCCCCATCAGATACCCGCGCTCCAGGGCCTCGTTCTTCCGGGGGCTGAAGTCGGTGAGCGGATACACCACGCTTTCCTGCTCGCGCGGGGGCTTCTCCACGAACCAGACCTGGTCGCGCCGCAGCATGCTCAATCATCCTGACCGAGCGCAATCGCGTTGATTAAATCCGCCACGCGCCTCGCCTTGTCCAAGTCTTCCGAGCCAGCGGCCAGCCGCTTCAGCCGGCTTTCCACCTCGTCGAAGTTCAAGAGCCAGTCAAGTTCCGACTTCCTGAGCGGGTATGAGACCGCGCCGTTTACCGCACGCCAGCTGCGCATGCTTTCGAGCATTACGAGAAAGTCGCTATCGTCGCGTGACAACTCAGCGATCTTTCCGCGAATCTCGTCTTCCGAACCTGGGCGCGACTGATGCCATGCGTAGAACGTCGCGTGCACATTTGGTGTCCGCTTCATGACTTCCGGCGTCATCGCGCGATAGCGCGCCAACAACGCATCGGACACAACTTCATATTCGCCTGCAGATAGCAGCCATTCCTTCTCCGGCTGCGGCTTATCGCCGTATACGCCGTGCGCGAAAACTTCGCCGCGAAACAAGTCGGTCAACCAGCCGAGCGAATCCGCGTTCGCAAACAACTCACGGACCAGTTCCGAGCGCTGGTCTGAATTGAGGACCTGCAATCCGGCTTTCAGTACGCGCCCGGCGTCGTTCCAGATCCAGTAGCGTCCCCAATCTCCCTTGCCGATCGTCAGTGCAGCGTCGTCCATGCCGTGGGCGATGGCCTGCATCAGGCCCCGCACGACATGCGGCTCGAACTGATCCATCGCCTTGCCTTGCAGCCGATCAAGAATCGCTGAGGCCATGACGCCGCCGGGCGACCGCACCGTTCGCGCCAAGCTCCGGAACAACTCAGCGGCTTCTCCCGGCGCGGTTTCCGCCTTCTCGATGAATGACTGGAACTGCACGTCCGTGACGGCGCCTTTGGGGGCGGTCAGCGCGAAGTAGTACCGATAGTGCTGCGGACTTCCGAGCCTGCGAGCCGCCACCGCTTGGGCAACCTCGTGCGTTGAAAGATTGTAGACCTTGTCTGTCTCGATCCCAGGCAAATACTCGCTCAAATCGTAAAAGCGCGTGTTTGTGTCATGAGCCTCCCACTTGTCCTCGCCTTCGAGGATGTCCTTGAGGCGCGCGAAATCGGCGTCCCTGCCTCCGGACGCAACTTGCGCGCCCTGCGAAAGGGCTGCGACGCTGACCATATAGCTCTCGATCCACTGATGTAGCGCGGTGCAGCGGATCCGGATCAGTTGCAGCCACACCATGTCGGCCAGGTCGATCTGTTCCAGTACGGGCGTGGCGTGAAAGCGAAGCGCGTTCACCGTGCGCACGACGTCGCGCGGTGTGCGCAAGGTACGCCCGCCCTCGCTGTCAATGACGCTGGCCAGGCGATCGCGAAGCCGGCGCGTGGCGGGCTCATCGTTGGCAAGCAGGTTCGGATATAGCGATGTGACCTCTTGCCGGAACATGCTCCGAAGATCGAAGGCTTCAGGACTGGGGATCGAGTAAGTGACCTGCACGATCTTCTCGAGGAAGGCCGCGCCATCTTCAATCTTGAGCGCGGCCGCCAGATTGCGCGCAACAATCGCCCGCGAATAGCAGAGCACATAGATGACATTTGGAAAGTCGGCGACTGCACGAACCAGTCGGAGCACCTCACAGGCCTCCGCGGGCTCCAGCCGATCCAGATCGTCGATGAACACGACGATCTTCTTTGTCAGAAACCTGAGTTCGGAGTCGAGCTGCGCCTTGTCCGAGTCCAGCGATGCCCCCGCGGCCCACTTGTTCAGCTCACCGGCTCCGGATTCCAGTACGCGGCTCGCGTTTCCCGCCCAGGGGGTTCCAAACGCCTCGGCGACTTTCGCCGCCGCAATCAGCCGCGACGAGTATTTCCCAAGGAGTTCGCCAATCCGCTTGCGTCGCGCCTCGCGTTCACCGACGCGCTTGTTCTTCCGCCACCCGAAAATCCCCCGCTCTACTGCGCTGCCTGCTTCGTCTGGCTTTACCTCGATGCGAAGCGCTGCTTTCGCGATTTCCAAAAACATTTCCTTGAGCAGTCCATGCCGTGAACCGATGAGCCAAGGAAGAAAGCGCACGACCTGCGGTGCGTTGCCGCCTGCGGCAAGCGCTTCCGCGAGCAGATTGATGAAGCTGGACTTGCCGGAACCCCATTCGCCTTCGATACCGACGACGAAGCCGTCCGGTGGAGCGGCTTCGACGATTGCCGACGCGACATGCCGCGCGGCACTCGCGAACCCAAGCGCATCCTCTGACGCCTTCTGAATCGGACGGTCGCCGTCGAGGGGCTGTGGCGTTTCACCCATGAGCGAGCGACTCGAAATGCGCCCAGGCGACGCGGTAGTCGGCTTCGCGGTCGGCGGGGGTGAAGGGGGCGTGGTATTCGATGATGCGCTCGACGGGGCCGCCGGGGAGGGTGTCGTCGGTGACGGGGCGGCGGATGACGGTGCCGGCGGCCAGCTCGCGGACGTCTTCCCAGCCGAGGCGCTTGCGTTGGCTGCGGCCGCTTGCGTGCTCCAGGGTACATTCGCGCTCGCGGGGGCCGGCTTTGCGCGGCAGGCCGACGCCGACCAGGCCTTTGCTGGCGGTGAAGACGATGCGGCCTTTGGCGTCGTACCAGGTGTCGCGCTCGTACTGGCGCATGACGGGGAACTGGACGCGGTAGATCGTCAGCAGCTCGTCCAGGGTCAGGCCGAGCGCCTGGGCGGCGAGGACGTCGATCTCCACCAGCGCCTGGCGGCGGGCGTAGTCGCTGCGCAGTGCGCAGTGGCGCTGCCACTGGGGCGTGAGTGTGGCGAAGAAGTCGGCCGGCAGGCGCGGATCGTTACTCGACCAGCGATCCCGCGCGAACTCGGGCTGCCAGCATTTGGACCAGAGGTCGGCGTAGTGGGTGGTGAGGCAGTTGAGCACCAGCACGCGTGCCGTGAGCATGTCGTTGCCATTGAGCTGGGGCAACTTCTCCAGCAACCCATAGACGTCGGCTCGTCCTGTTGTCTTGACGAAGCAATCGGCGATGAGCGAAGTAAAAAACCCTGTTGATGTGAGCAGCACATCCACACCGCGCAAAGCAACACCTTGCGCGGTGTGGATGTGAGCGGTCCCCGGCGGAATCAAGCCACCGATCAAGGTTCTTTCGCCCGCGATGGACAGCATCCTGCGGTTGATGAAGCGGTAATACGCCGTCACCGGCTTCGCCGTCGTTTCGCCGTCCTCCACCCAGCTCACACGCGGCACGCGGCGGGCGTATTCGTCCGGTGGGCAGGCGGAGCGGTAGTTGCTGCGCGGGAGGTAGTCGTCGGGCAGGTGTTCGAGGTCGAGCGCGTCGTAGTGGCTGTTCTGCGTACAGACGGCGCGCGGGGTTTTGTTGAGCGGGTTGCCGACGAAGAAGTGCGGGCCGGAGAGCACCAGCTCCGCCGGCGTTGCCACGAAGCCGGTCTCGCGGCGGATGGTGCCGTCGCGCTGGGCGCCGGCTTCGTGCCACATCTCCAGCGTGAAATAGTCGTCCTTGAGATCGCCGAGGCGTCTGGGCTGGCGCGCGAACTTTTCCAGCACGCTGACCAGCTCGCGGCTGTGCACGGCGGGCAGGCGCGCCTGCTCGGCGGGTGTGCCGGGCGCGTCGTAGAGCTCGGCGAAGGTGGCGAGCAGGGTCTCGTCCACCTCGATGACGCGGTGGGCGTGGCCGGCGGTGTTCCAGCCGCCCTCAATGCGCTTGATGCCGGGCGTCGCGCCGCCGCCGGTGTGTTGGAGACTGTCGTTGACGGTAGACGGCGCGAACAGGTTGGCGATGTGGCGGAAGCGCGGTGCGTCGCGGCGCTCACCGTAGAGATTGATGCTGAACTTGGTGTTGTGGTGGACCTCCGCGAACAGCAGGTCAGTGATTTGGTTTTCGAACTGGTAATGCGCCCGCAAGCGGGAATACGCCGCCGCGCGCAGCGCGCCGCCCTTGGGATCGTCATACGGCCCTTCCGGATGCAGCAGCGCCTGCACGCCGTTGCCGATGCGCCAGACCACGGGCAGAAAGCACTTGTACAGATTGCTCTGCTGGCCGCGGAGCAAGGGGTAGTTCTGCGTGGCGTTGAGGAAGGCAGCGAGACCTTCCGTGGCCACGCACTCGTCGAGGTATTCCGCGCGTGCACCGGGCAGCGAGGCGAAGGCGGCGTCGCGCTGGTCGGCGGTTTGCTGGGCGCTGAGCTTGCGGATGGCAAAGCGCGGGTCGAAGTCCGAGAGCAGCGCCTGCTCGTTCCACTCCACCTTGATCCACGGCGGGTTGCCGAGGATGAGGTCGAAACCGCCGCGCCTGCTGAACAGGTCCGCGAACTCCAGTTCCCAGTGCATGAAGTGCTGGCGCGCGGCCACGCGCTGGGCCACCTGCAAGGGCGCGAGGCTGGCCACCAGCGCGTCGAGGTTGACGTGGCCGTGGCGGTCACGCTCGGGCGTGAAGTCCAGCCCGGTCTGCGGCAGGGTTTCCGGGAACAGGTCCTCGGCCGGCGCGGCGCTGGCCTGCGCCTCGCCGAGCAGGATGGTTTCCAGCATCTGCCACCATTGTTCGCGCGACGGCAGGCTGGCGCTTTCGGTGAGCGGCCAGAACCAGAGCGCGCACCAGGCATCCATCACCAGCTTCAGGCGCCGGTAGGGGCTGGCGTTCCTGCGGCGCTCGCTGAGCATCTCGCGCTGGTAGAGCTCGTCCTTCTGCGCGGTGCTGGTGGGCGCGCGGTTGGGCGCGGGGTCCGGCCAGACGTGCAGCTCGTCGCTGGTGGCAGCGCGCACGCGCGCGAGCTCCAGCGTGTGCTGCTGCCAGAGGGCTTCGGCGGCGGCGGAGAGCTTCTGCACGCGCGCGACTTCGTCCGCTCGCAGCGGCGCGGTGAAGGCACTACGCCAGCGCTTGCGCCTTTCGACGTGACCGGGTTCCAGCGCCTTGACGACCTTGTCGCGGCACTCGCCCATGCCGGTGGCGGGGAGCAGGAAGTGGTAGATGTCGGTGGGGGTGAAAGGCCGCCCCTCGTCCGCCCCTTCGGGGCACCTTCTCCCTGCAAGCGGGGAGAAGGAAACAACGCGCGGGACGGCGCAGCGCCAGTCGCGTTCGGGCTGGTCGGTTTCGCCACGGCCGGGGGTGAGCTGGGCGGTGCTGAAGGCTTGACGCCGCGCGCCGACCAGCGAGTTGCCGTTGACGAGCTGCATGCCGAACCAGGGCACGTGCGCGCCCGCGTAGATGGCGTTGAGCCACAGCGAGACCTCCGCCAGCTCGACCGCGACCGGGTTCAGGTCCACGCCGAACAGGTTGGTGTCGGCGATGTACATCTTGACGCGCTGCTTTTCGTGCGTGTAGTCGTCGGCGGGGATGGTCTTGCCAAGCTCCTTCTGCTTGGCCTGCAGGTAGGCTTCCGCGAGCTGGTTGGCGGCTTCGTTGAGGAAGGCGGCGCTGCCCATCGCGGGTTCGCAGACCGTGAGCCTGAGGATGTCATCGGCGGTCTTGCAGCCCGGCAGCAGCTCGCGCAGGGCGTGTTCGACCAGGCACTGCGTGAGGACTTCCGGCGTGTAGTAGCTGGCGGACTTTTCGCGCGCGCGGCCGGCGAGGCGGTAGATGAACTTGCCCTTGGGGTGAATGCGCGGTTCGCCGCCGAACAGTGTCTCCGGCTTGCTGTAGTCGCCGAGACGGCTGGCGGGGACGAACCAGGCGGCGTCGAGCGGGTCCACCTCGTCGCGGCGGCGATGATTGGGAGGTTCTTCGTCGACATCGGCGTCTTCGCCGGCAAAGGGGTTCTCGTGCTCTTCCGTATCGACGGGTTTTGCGTTGGACCGGGTCGGGTCCGGGCGCACTTCGTAGAGATCTTCTTCGGCGAAGAAGCCGCGGAAGGACAGCAGGGCCTCGTAGACCGCGCCGAGCTGGTTGATGCCGAGCTGGGCGTAGGAGATGCGGCCGGCGCCGCGCCTGCCGCGCGCGGGCGCCAGCGACATCAGCCGGATGACCTGCTGCATCACGCGGTTGCGCAGCCTGACCGAGTTCAGAATCTTCAGCCGCGTGGGTTCGAACAAGTGCCCCTGCAAGGGGGCAAGGACGAAGCCGTTGGTCAAAGAGCGGTCAAAGCCGAGGCTGTCGCGCTGCTCGGGAAAGCCGGTCCAGATCAGCTTGAACAGGGTTTTGAGCGTGTCGTGGATGTAATGGCCGTCCAGTGCTTCGGGCGTGCTGAGACGCAGGTTTTCCAAGTCGCGCAGGTGTTCGAGGCTGTAGCCGCGCAGATAGGCGCGCGCCTGGATCGGCGCATAGCCCAGCTCCGGCCGCGCTTCCAGGTAAAACAGGAACAGCAGGCGGTACATGAAGTTGAGGCACTCGTTGCCCAGCTTGCGCGCCAGATCAATGTCGGTGCGCTCGAAGACCTTGTCCTTGCTGACTTCGCGCTTGTAGCGCAGCGCCTCGTTGGCGATCAGCTCGATGGATTCGCGCAGGGCGTACTTGAGGTCAGTGGAGACGCCGTAGGCGTGCTTGTGCGAGTTGCCGTCCAGGGTGTCGAGCAGCGCCGTGCCCTCGATGGGCAGGATGGATTCGCGGCTGGCGAGCGCGGCAGCGGCGCGGAACAGCTTGTCGTCGCGCGGGCCGAACAGTTCCGGCAGATCGAAGCGCAGCAGGGCCTTGCGGCTCCATTTGGCACGCTCGATGACCAGCAGCTCGTCGTGGCCGAGCAGCAGCACCCAGCGCGGCGGATGTTCGTCGGCGAAGACGTGCTTGCTGAGCGCGGTTTCCCAGTCGGTGCTCTCGTCGAGCGCGGGCTGGCCTTCGGCGTCCGGTAGCAGCGGATGCGCGCGGAGCACCGACCATTCGTCCGCATCGGCCTTGGGCGACAGTGGCGCGAGCGCGATGACGAGCAGCGGCTGGCCGTCTGCGCCGGTGTAGCGCGCGATCAGCGGCAGCGGGCCGGACTCGAACTCGTGCACCTGTGGGTGCAGCTCGTAGCCGAGCGCGGTCATGAGCTTTTCCGCCAGCTCGTGCAGCAGCGGCAGACGCTCGGCGAGCACGCGCGTGCGGTCAAGGCGCTCGCGGATGCGGAAGTAGTCGCCGGCCATCGCGCGCAGGCGCGCGGGCGAGGCCTGCGCGCCCTCCTGCTTCCAGCGCTCGAACAGGGGCTTGAGGTCTTGCTCCAGCACCTCGTCGAGATAGTGCTGGCTGAAGAATTCGTTGGCGTTGTCGATGCCGGTGAGCGCGAAGGCCATGGCGCAGTCCTTCAGGCGATCAGCACGGCGGCGACGGTGAGGTGGGCGCGCGCGTCGAGTTCGAGGGTCTTGCGCACCCAGTCCTTGTAGCCGGTGAACAGCCGGTCAATCTCGCGCGCCTCGTGCTCGCGCTTGCGCGCGCGGATCTGCGCGAGCGCGTCGTCACCGGCGCGGAAGGCGAGATCGAGTTGTTGCCGGTGCTGGTTGCGCAACTGTTCGAGCTTGTCCAGCTCGGCGCTGGCGCGCGCGCGCATGTCGGTGCTGAAGCGTGCGTGCGCGTCCTTCATGCGGCGGTCGGCGACCTCGAGCGCGACCGGCAGCAGACGCTTGAGCGCGGCGGCGTCGAAGGGCTTGCGTGCGTTGGGGAGTTCTTCGCGGCCGAAGCCGGTTTCGCGGATCAGTGCGTCAAAGCCGAGGCTGCCGCGCGCCTGGCCGTCCATGCCGACGCGCACAGCGAACCAGTCGTTGAGCACCGGCTGGCCGCGGCGGTTGGGGATGACGGCGGCGAGCAGGATCAGCGCCTCGTCCGCGGCCAGGCCGCGCGGCGTGCGGATCACCGGCGCCTTCTGGCGGCCGACGAGCGACAGCAGCTTGAAGTCCAGCCACTGCATCAGCGGATGCAGCGGCCAGAGGTAGTGCTGCTGCGGCCAGCGTTCGGTGTCGCGGGCATCAAGGATCGCGCGCTTGATCGTCTCGGCGTTGGCGGTGAGGGTGTAGTGGCCGTCCTGCGGCCGCATTTCCGGCGCAAGCTGGTGCTTGAGCCAGGCGTCCAGTTCGTCGTCCGGCTGCAGTTGCACCGTGCGGTGGTGGTCGTCGGACCTCGGTGCGTGCGCGAGCCGGCCTTCGGCGTGCAGTTGCGCGAGGCCGTGGCGCAGGTAGTCGTAGTCGTCCACGAACAGCGAGCTGTCGTCGGCGGTTTGCGCGGGCGGCGCGGCGGCCGCGCTGCCTGCCATCAGGGCATCGAGCCAGTCGAGGTCCTGCTCGCTGGGCTGGAGCGCGGCCGCGAAGTCCTCGGCGGATTCGCCGGATTCGATGGCCTGCGCGACGCGCAGGGCTTCGGCGGCCTCGTCGTAGAGGCCCATGAAGATCGAGGGGTCGCCGATGTTGCGCGCGGCCTGTTCGTCCTTGGTGATGAGGATGTCGAGGATGCGGACGTCGCCGCCGATCTTCGGCTGCGCGGTGTCGGTGGACAGGTAGGCGATCAGCGGCGTGCGCGTTTGCCCGTAGCGGTCCACGCGGCCGTTGCGCTGCTGGAACACCATCAGCGACCAGGGGATGTCGTAGTGCACCAGCCGGTGCGACTGGAAGTGCAGATTGAGGCCCTCGGAGGCGACGTCTGAGGCGATCAGCAGCCGCAACGGCGAGTGGGTCTTGCCGAAGTCCTCGACGATGGTCTGCATGTCCGCGTCCGGTAGCTGGCCGTGGAGAACCGCCACCTGATTGGCCTTGAGACCGAGCCGAGTGCCGAGCTGATCGCGCAGCAGCTTGAGCGTCTCGATGCGCTCGGTGAAGACGACGAGGCGGTCGGTGGGGTCGTCCGGGGTCCAGTGCCATTCGCCGGGTTCGCGCAGACGCCGGCTGAGTTCGCCGAGTTTGGCGATGTCGGCTGGCGTAATGGCTTCGACGGCCTCGCGCAGCTCCGTGAGCGGCCGAATGTCCGGGTGGTTCGGGTCGCGGTTGCGCAGGCGGTTGAGGCGCTCGCGCAGGGTCTGCGCGCACGCGGGAGGCGAGGACAGCAGCGCCTTTTCGAGCGTGGTGCGGAACAGCATCTCGCCGCCGCCGCGCTTGCCTTCGTCGATGTGCAGCTTGAGGTCTGCCAGCAGCCCGAATGCGCGCTCCTTTGCGGCGCTGGCCTTGGCGCGGAAGCGGAAGACCTTGCGGTCCGGGAACTGCTGGCGGATTTCGTCACGCACGTCCTTCTTGAAGCGGCGCACGAAGAGATGCTCGATGTCTTCGCGGGTGTAGTCCGCCTTTTTGGGCAGCACCGTGGGGTCGAGCATCCGCATCAGGCTGGCGAAGCTTTCGCGGTCGCCGTTGTGCGGGGTGGCAGTCAGCAGAATCAGGGCATCGGAGCGGGAAGCAAGCAGCATCGCGAGCCGGTTGGACAACGTGCGGTTGCCCTTGAACGAAACGTTGTGCGCCTCGTCGATGACGATCACGTCCCAATGCGCGGTTTCGAGGTGATGCCGGTACTCGGTGTCGCGCTTGAGCGTGTCCACCGAGATGATGGTCTTGTCGTAGTAGTGGAACGGGTTGTGATTGGCGGGCAGTTGCCGCTTGATGCGCTGGATACCGGCCGAGTCCAGGCGCGTCAGCGGAATTGCGAAGCGCGTCCAGAACTCCTTCTGGAACTGCGTCATCATCGACTTGGTGGTGACGACGAGGATGCGCCGCCCCTTCCCCCGCCGCATGAGCTCCGACACCAGGATGCCGGCCTCCAGCGTCTTGCCCAGACCCACCGAGTCCGCGATCAGGAATCGCGGTCGGAGTTGGCCCAAGGCGCGGCGTGTCGGTTCGAGCTGGAAGGGGAGGGTATCCATGGCGCCGCGATGGCCCAGTGCGATGGCCCGATCGGTGGGCACGGTCTGGCGCAGGCGTGCCTCGACGTATAGGCGGCTGAGGAGAAAGCCAGGCGAGGCGTCCGCAACCAGGTCGGTCTCGCGGGGATCGAGCACCGCGATGTCGTCGATCTCGCTGAGAAACACCGCCTCCCGGTGCCGCACCGTCTCGGAGACGCCGATACAGTCGAGCTGGTCACCGCCCAGGTCGCAGGGTTCGACGTTGCGGACGATCCACTCCTCGGTGCGCACCAGCACCCGGGCTCCCGGAGCGAGCTGCATGTTTTCCCCCTTGTTCCAGCGTCACACGCGGGTCGAATTCCGCCGCAGTATAGACGCGGATCTGCATCAACCGACGCGGACCATGCGACCCCCGTGTTTGACGATATCTACTTGCGTCAAGCGCACGAAGTCTCGACGTTGCGCTTAGCTTCGCTCTCTGGACACTTCTGTTGTTGTGCACACACTATTGGTTGTTACCAGAACGGCACAGCAGGCGCTCCCTACTCGACGGTCACCGACTTCGCCAGATTGCGCGGCTGGTCGACGTCGGTGCCGCGGTGCACGGCGACGTGGTAGGCGAGCAGCTGCAGCGGCACGGTGTAGACCAGCGGGGCCTGCAGCGGCTCGATGTGGTCGGGCATCGTCATCACTTCGACGCCGTCGCTCGATTCGATGCCGGTATTGGGGTCGGCGAAGACGAACAGGCGGCCGCCGCGGGCGCGTACTTCCTGCAGGTTGGATTTCAGTTTTTCCAGCAGTGCGTTGTTCGGCGCGACGGCGATCACCGGCATGTCGTCGTCGACCAGCGCCAGCGGTCCGTGCTTGAGCTCGCCGGCGGCGTAGGCCTCGGCGTGGATGTAGGAGATTTCCTTGAGCTTGAGCGCGCCTTCCATCGCGATCGGGTACGTCGGGCCGCGGCCGAGGAACAGCGCGTGGTGCTTGGATGCGAAGCGCTCGGCCCATGCGCGGATCTGCGCGTCGAGCTTGAGTGTGTGCTCGACCATTTCCGGCACGCTGCGCATCTGCCTCGTGTACAGCGCGATCACGCGGCGGTCGATGCCGCGGCGCTGGGCGATCGCAAGCCCGAGCAGACCCAGCGCGGCGAGCTGCGTCGTGAACGCCTTGGTGCTGGCCACGCCGACTTCGGGACCGGCGCGCGTCATCAGCACCAGCTCGGCCTCGCGCACCAGCGAGGATTCCGGCACGTTGCAGATCGCCGCCGTCGCGACGTAGCCGAGCCTCGATGCCTCGCGCAGCGCCGCCAGCGTGTCGGCGGTTTCGCCGGACTGCGAGATCGCGAGGAACAGCGTGCCCGGTGTGACCACCGGATTGCGGTAGCGGTATTCGCTGGCGACTTCGACCGTGCACGGAATGCGCGCACCCTGCTCCAGGTAGTAGCGTGCGACCAGACCGGCGTGATAGCTGGTGCCGCAGGCGACGATGTGCACCTGCGTCACCTTGGGCAGGATCTCGGCGGCGCGCGGGCCGAACGCGGCTTCCAGCACGTGGTCGCCGGCGATGCGCTCGGAGAGCGTGTCGGCGATCGCGCGCGGCTGCTCGTAAATCTCCTTGAGCATGTAGTGCGCGTACTCGCCGCGCTCGACGGCGTCGGCCGACAGGCTGGACTCGTGCTCCGGGCGCTCGGCGAGCTTGCCCTTCGCGTCGTAGATGGTCACGCGCTCCAGGCGGATGTCGGCGACGTCGCCCTCTTCGAGGAACTTGAAGCGGCGCGTGACCGGCAACAGCGCCTGCACGTCGGAGGCGACGTAGTTGCCGTCGGCGCCCAGGCCGACGACCAGCGGGCTGGCGATGCGCGCGACGACGATGCGATCCTGCACCTGGGCGTCGAAGACGACGATCGCGTACGCGCCATGGAGCCGGCGCACCGCCTGCTGCACCGCCTGCGTCAGATCGAGGCCCTGCGTGACGAAATGGTGGATCAGATGCGCGATGACTTCGGTATCGGTTGCGGACGCGAAGGCGTAACCCTTGGCGCCGAGCTCGGCCTTGAGCTCGAGATAGTTCTCGATGATGCCGTTGTGGATCAGCGCGATGCGACCGCCGGAGACATGCGGATGCGCGTTGGCCTCGGTGACGCCGCCGTGCGTGGCCCAGCGCGAATGCGCGATGCCGAGCGTGCCGACGCAGGGATCGGCCTGCAGCTTGCCGTGCAGCTGCACGACCTTGCCGACCGCGCGGCGCAGACACAGTCGCCCGCCGCCGCTGCGGCCTCCCTGGGCGATGGCGAGGCCGGTCGAGTCGTAGCCGCGGTACTCGAGCCGGCGCAAACCCTCCAGCAGGATCGGGGTCACATCATGAGGCGCGATGGCGCCGACGATTCCGCACATGGGCGACGAATGGGAGTTGCAGAAGCGCCAGTTTAATGTAGCTCCGACTTTAGTCCGCCATGCGCGGGCCGCCGTCGGACCAAGGCCCGACTACAGCCCGGCCTGCAGCTCTGCTGTCGAGCCGGCAGCCGCTGCGCCATAATCGGCGCGGTCCAGCCAGGGAGCCCGATCATGGTTCAACTGAGCATCAACGGCACCGAGCACTCCTTCGACGGCGATGCGGCGATGCCGCTGCTGTGGTTTTTGCGCGACGAGCTGGGGTTGACCGGCACCAAGTACGGCTGCGGCATGTCGCTGTGCGGCGCCTGCACCGTGCATCTCGACGGCCAGCCGATCCGCGCCTGCGTGACGCCCCTCGCCGCGGCCGCCGGCAAGAAAGTCACGACGATCGAGGCGATCGGCGCCGACCCGGTCGGCAAGGCGGTGCAGGAGGCCTGGCGCGCGCACGACGTCGTGCAATGCGGTTACTGTCAGTCCGGGCAGATCATGTCGGCAACGGCACTGCTGCGCGCGAACCGCAAGCCCAGCGACGCCGACATCGACGCGGCGATGAACGGCAACGTCTGCCGCTGCGTCACCTACCTGCGCATCCGCGCGGCGATCCACGCCGCCGCGGCGAATCTGACGTAAGGAGACGGCCATGCACCCGATCCGCCGCTTCGTGGAACAGACCCCAGCGCAGAGGGCGCAGCTGCCGGGCCCGGTCAATCTGAGCCGACGCCAGGTCCTGCAGGGCTTCGGCGGCCTCGCGCTCGGGGTCTGCCTGGGCCCGCTCGCCGCCGCGCCGCAGGGCGCTGCGAAGGGCAGCGCCGCGTTCGAGCCGAACGCCTTCGTGCGCATCGACGCCGACGGCAGCGTGACCGTGCTCGCCAAGCACGTCGAGATGGGCCAGGGCAGCTATACCGGCCTGGCCACGCTCGTCGCCGAGGAGCTCGATGCCGACTGGAGCCGGGTGCGCGTCGAGGGCGCGCCGGCGGACACGAAGCGCTACGTCAACTCGTTGATGGGCGTGCAGGGTACGGGCGGCAGCAGCGCGATGGCCAACGCGCACGAACAAATGCGCCGGGCCGGCGCCGCCGCACGGGCGATGCTGGTTGCGGCTGCAGCCGCGCAGTGGAACGTCCCGGCGAGCGAGATCACGGTCGAGAACGGTGTGCTGCGCCACACGGCCTCGGGGCGCTCGGCCGGCTTCGGCGAGCTCGCCGTAGCGGCCGGCCGGCAAAGCGTGCCCACCGAGCTCAGGCTCAAGGACCCGAAGCAGTTCAAGCTGATCGGCAAGGCGCGGCTGCCGCGCAAGGACAGCGCCGACAAGACCGACGGCAGCGCCGTCTTCACGCAGGACGTGCAGCTGCCCGACATGCTGGTCGCCGTCGTCGCGCACCCGCCGCGCTTCGGTGCCACGCTCAAGCGCTTCGACGCAGCCAAGGCCAAGGCCATCAAGGGCGTGGTCGACGTCGTCGCCTACGAAGGCGGCCGGGGCCGCTTCGGTGGTGTCGCCGTGCTGGCAAAGAACACCTGGGTCGCCCAGCAGGGCCGCGATGCCCTGAGCGTCGAGTGGGACGAGTCCAGGGCGATGAAGGACGGCAGCGACGCGATCATGGCGCGCTTCCGCAGGCTCGCGGACCAGCCCGGCACGGTGGCCCGGAAGGCCGGCGACGCCGAGGCGGCGCTGGCGAAGGCCGGCAAGCGCATCGAGGCCGAGTACGAATTTCCGTATCTCGCGCACGCCGCGATGGAGCCGATGAACTGCGTGGTCAGGCTGGGCGACAAGTCCTGCGAGATCTGGAACGGCGAGCAGTTCCAGACCATCGACCAGGCCGGCGCCGCCGCGCTGCTCGGCCTGCAGCCGCAGCAGGTGGCGATCACGCAGCTCTACGCCGGCGGCAGCTTCGGCCGGCGCGCGAATCCGCACTCCGACTACGTGCTCGAAGCCGTGGCCATCGCCAAGGCGATGCGCGAGAAGGGTCGCAGCAATCCGGTGAAGCTGGTGTGGACGCGCGAGGACGACATGCGTGCCGGCTACTACCGGCCGATGGCGCTGCACCGCGTGCGCGCGGCGATCGGCGACGATGGGCTGCCGGTGGCCTGGCAGCAGCGCGTGGTCACCGAGTCGATCATGGCCGGCACGCCGTTCGCCGAGTTCAGCATCAAGAACGGCGTCGACAACTCCTCGATCGAGGGGGCGATCGAGCCCTACGAGATCGCGAACCTGTCGCTGGAGCTGCACTCTCCGGACACCGGCGTGCCGGTGCAGTGGTGGCGCTCGGTCGGCCACACGCACACCGGCTACGTGACCGAGACGATCATCGACGAGCTGGCGGCCGCCGCCGGCAAGGACCCGTACGCGTTTCGCGCGGCGCTGCTCGAGGCGCATCCGCGTCATCTCGGCGTCCTGCGGCTCGCCGCCGACAAGGCCGGCTGGGGCAGTCCGCTGAAGGCGGCTGCGGGCGAGCGCCGCGGGCGCGGCATCGCGGTCGTCCAGTCTTTCAACAGCTACGTCGCCCAGGTCGCCGAGGTGACGGTGAAGGCGGACGGCAGGCTGCGTGTCGACCGGGTCGTGTGCGCGGTAGACTGCGGCATGGCGGTCAATCCCGATGTGGTGCGCGCGCAAATGGAAGGCGGCATCGGCTACGGGCTCGCCGCCGTGCTGCACAGCGCCGTGACGCTGCAGGACGGCGTCGTGCAGCAGACGAACTTTCATCAGTACCTGCCGCTGCGCATCAGCGAGATGCCGAAGATCGAAGTCCACATCGTGCCGTCCACGGAACCGCCGACCGGCGTCGGCGAGCCGGGCACGCCGGTCATCGGACCCGCTGTCGCGAACGCGATCTTCGCGGCCACCGGCAAACGGATACGGCGGCTGCCGATCGCGGATCAGCTCAAGACCTGACCGAGGACATGACCAGCCACGAATTTCAGCAGCTCATCGCCGGATTCCGGCGCCTGAAGGAGAACGACTTTGCCGGCGGCGCGGCGCTGGCGACCCTGGTGCAGACACATGGCCCCGTCTTCCGCCGCGCCGGGGCGCGCATGCTGATCCTCGGCGACGGCAGCATCGTGTGCGGGCTCTCCGGGGGCTGCCCGGAAGCCGACATCGTCGGCCATGCCCGCGAAGTCATCGGGCTGGCGCAGGCACGGCTGCTGCGCTACGACCGTGAGCACGGCTACGACGCGCTGCTCGAGCTCGGCTGCGGCGGCGAGCTCGAAGTCCTGCTCGAGCCGCTGCGTGGGCCGGCCGACCTGCGCTTCGCCGAAGCCGTCGAGCGATGCCTGCGCGAACGCCGCGAAGGCGTCCTCGCCACGGTCTTCGCGCAGGACGGCCATTGCCTGCCGCAGCCGCGCCACCTCGTCTGGTGCGAGCGCGTGCTGCTCGACGAACTCGACGATCCGCGGCTCGCCGACGTTCTGCTGTCGCAGGCGCTGGCCGACGGGGCGAAGCCGACGGCCCGCCGCGAGCAGCTTTCGACGCGCTCCGGACCGCTGCAGGTGCTGATCGAGCGCATCCAGCCACCGCTGCGCCTCGTGCTCGTCGGCGTCAACGCCACGGCGCTGTCCCTGGCGCAGCTCGCCCGCGGGCTGGGCTGGCCGGTGCAGCTGGTCGACCATCGTGACGACGCGCCGGTGCCGGCGCTCCCGGATGGCGCCGAGCTCTTGCGCGCGACGCCGCCGGCCCTGGTGCAGCGCCTGGTGCCGGATGCGCGCACCGCGGTCGTCGTCATGACGCACAATCTCGCGCGCGACATCGACTACCTGCAGGCGCTGCGCGAGCAGCACCTGGCCTATCTCGGCGCGCTGGGCTCGCGCGCGCGCGCGGAGAAGATGCGCGAGGCGCTGGGCAGCACCGCCGTGCCGCTGCACTCGCCGGCCGGGCTCGACATCGGCTCGGAAACGCCCGAGGAGATCGCGCTGGCCGTCGCCGCGGAAATCCAGTCGGTCGTCAGCGGCCACCGCGGCGGGCGCCTGAGCGCGGGCGACGGCCCGATCCATTGAGCCTTCAGTCGAGCGTCCACGCGGTCCTGCTTGCCGCCGGCAATTCCAGCCGCTACGGCGGACCCAAGCTGCTCGCGACGATCGACGGCGTTTCGCTGATCCGCCGCGCTGCGCAGGCCGCGCTCGCAACCGGCGCTGTGCCGCTCGTCGTCACCGGCGCCTACGCCGATCGCATCGGCGCCGAGGTCGCGGATCTCGATGCACGCATCGTGTACAACGGCGCCTGGGCCGACGGCATGGGCGGGTCGATCGCCTGCGCGTTCCGACAGCTCGTCGCCCAAGCCGATGCCGGGGCGGCGATCCTGTGTCCCGCGGACCTGCCGCGGGTGGGCGCGACACAGCTTCAGCGGCTCATCGACGCACACCGCGCCGCGCCGCAACGCATCGTCGTCTCGGACTTCGGTGCGGCGCAGGGGCCGCCGTGCCTGTTTCCACGGCGCTGCTTCGCCGAGCTCGCACAGCTTTCGGGTCCGCAGGGCGCGCGCGCGCTGCTCGCACGGCATGCCGATGAAATCACGCGCATCCCAATGCCGGAAGCGGCGGCCGACGTCGACACGCCGGACGATTTCGCGAAGTTCCGGGCCGTGTAGCCGGTCGCGAGCACCCGCTCATTTCTTCTTCGGCCGCTGCCAGCCCGGATAGGTCTTCTGTTCGCGTGCGCGGCACAGGGTCAGACCGCCTTCGGGCACGTCCTTGACGATCGTGGAGCCGGCCCCGACGGTGGCGTTGCGGCCGACGCGGACCGGGGCGACGAGCTGCGTGTCCGAGCCGATGAAGGCGCCGTCCTCGATCACCGTGCGGTGCTTGTTGGCACCGTCGTAGTTGCAGAAGATCGTGCCGGCGCCGATGTTGACGCCGGCACCGACTTCGCCGTCACCGAGGTAGGCGAGGTGGTTGGCCTTGCTGCCGGTGCCGAGGCTGACCTTCTTGACCTCGACGAAATTGCCGATGTGGACCTCGTCGGCGAGCTCTGCGTCCGGCCGCAGGCGCGCGAACGGGCCGATGCGGCAGTCGCGACCGGCGCTCGCCTTCTCCAGCACGCTGTGCGCTTCGACGATCGTGCCGGCGCCCAGCCGCACGTCCCTGAGCACACAGTACGGGCCGATGCGCACGCCGTCGCCGAGTTCGACGACGCCTTCGAGCACGCAGCCGACGTCGATGGCGACATCGCGGCCCATGCGCAGCGTGCCGCGCAGATCGAAACGGGCCGGATCGGCGAGTGAGAGGCCTTCGCGCATCAGCGCTTCGGCCTGGCGGCGCTGGAGCCGGCGCTCCTGCCGGGCGAGCTGTGCGCGGTCGTTGACGCCTTCGACGTCCGCGGGATCGGCCGCCGCAACCGTTGCGACCTTGACGCGGTCCTTCGCCGCCAGCGCGACGACGTCGGTCAGGTAGAACTCGCCCTTGGCGTTGTCGTTGCGCAGTCTGCCGAGCCAGGCGCGCAGGCGCTTCGCCGGCGCGGCGATGAAGCCGGTGTTCACCTCGCGGATGCGCTTCTGGCGCGTGCTCGCGTCCTGCTCCTCGACGATGCCGGTCACGGCGCCGCTGCGGTTGCGCAGGACGCGGCCGTAGCCGAAGGGCTCGGCGAGCTCCACGGTCAGTACCGCGAGCGTCTTGCGCCCGGCGTCGAGCAGCCGGCGCAGTGTGTCGGCAGCGATCAGCGGCACGTCGCCGTACATGACCAGCACAGTCGCGTCGTCGGGGACTTGCGGCATCGCCTGTTGCACGGCGTGCGCGGTGCCCTTCTGCTCGGCCTGCCGAACCCAGCGCACGGCGCTCGGGTCGCCATACGTTTGCGCGTGCCAGGCGCGCAGCTGCTCGCCGCCGTGGCCATGGACGACGTGAATCGCCGCGGGCTCGAGCGCGTGCGCGGCGTCGAGCACGTGCGCCAGCATCGGCCGCCCGCCGAGCGGGTGCAGCACCTTGGGCAGCGCGCTCTTCATGCGCGTGCCCTGCCCGGCGGCGAGGACGATGCAGTGCAGGGCCGGAGCGGATTTCATGAACGGGCCCGGGTGGAGAAATGGGCCTTATTTAGCACGTCACGCCCCCGTGGGTCGGGTCGTCGATCGGGCTTCAGCCCGATATACGCCGTCCCGGGGCGACGCTCAGGAGCCGCGCTTGGAGCTCTTGAGCTTCTGCACGAACTGCAGGCGTGCGGCGGCTTCGATCATCTCCGCCTGCGCGCGGGCGAGGTCGATGTCGGTCTTGGCACCGGCAAGCTTTTCCTCGGCGGCCTGCTTGGCCGCGAGCGCAGCGGCCTCGTCGGCGTCCTTGGCGCGCAGCGCCGTGTCGGCGAGCACGGTCACCAGATACGGCTGGATCTCGAGGATGCCGCCGCCGACGAAGAACTCCAGCTCCTCGCCCTCCGGCGGCTGCACGCGCACCGTGCCCGGCTTGAGCCGCGTCAGCAGCGGCGCGTGCCGCGGTGCGACGCCGACCTCGCCCATCTCCGCCGGCGCAAACACCATGCGCGCCTCACCCGAGTGGATGTGGCCTTCGGCGCTGACGATGTCGATGTGGATGTTTGCCATGGATGCCTCGGGAATCGGGAATCGGGAATCGGGAATCGGTGAAAAGAATCGCTGCTACGATTCCCGATTCTCCATTCCCGATTCCCGGTGTTTCAAAGCTTCTTCGCCTTCTCGACCGCCTCGTCGATGGTGCCGACCATGTAGAACGCCTGCTCCGGCAGGTGATCGTACTGGCCGTCGACGATGCCGCGGAAGCCGCGGATGGTTTCGGCGAGCGAAACGTATTTGCCCGGCGAGCCGGTGAACACTTCGGCGACGTGGAAGGGCTGCGACAGGAAGCGCTGGATCTTGCGCGCGCGGGCGACGACCTGCTTGTCCTCTTCGGACAGCTCGTCCATGCCCAGGATCGCGATGATGTCCTTGAGCTCCTTGTAGCGCTGCAGCACGCCCTGCACGTCGCGCGCGGTCTGGTAGTGCTCGTTGCCGATGACGTTGGGATCGAGCTGGCGGCTGGTGGAGTCCAGCGGGTC
>JBFMCQ010000005.1:0-91937 GCA_040754295.1 Pseudomonadota bacterium
CTGGTCGGGGTGACAGGATTCGAACCTACGACCTCTTGCTCCCGAAGCAAGCGCTCTACCAAGCTGAGCTACACCCCGTTGCGATCACGCGGCGCGGTTTGCGTTATAGCGCGCCAGATCCACCAGTGCGTTCTTGTAGGGCGACTCGGGAATCTCGCTCAACGCCTGGATCGCTTCGCGGCTGTGCCGTTCTGCGAGGGCGCGAGTGTAAGGAATCGCCCCGGTGGATTCAACCGCGGCGAGCACTTCCTGCAGGCGCTCCACCTGGCCGTGGCGTATCGCGTCGCGGATCAGCTCGGCCTGCGTGGCGGTGCCGGCTTTCATGGCCTGGATCAGGGGCAGCGTGGGCTTGCCTTCGGCGAGATCCGTGCCGAGGTTCTTGCCGCTGACCTCGGGATCGGCGGTGTAGTCGAGCAGATCGTCGACCAGCTGAAACGCCAGACCCAGATGGTGGCCGTAGCGCGCCAGCGCATCCTGGCGCTCGCGGCTCTGCTCGGCGGCGATGGCGCCGAGGCGGCAGCCGCTCTCGAACAGGCGCGCGGTCTTGAGCTCGATGACGCGCAGGTAGCGCGCCTCGTCGACATCGGGATCGCCGCAGTTCATCAGCTGCAGCACCTCGCCCTCGGCGACCGCGTTGGTGGCGTCGGCCATGACCCGCATCACTTCCATGCGGCCGCTGTCGACCATCATCTGGAAGCTGCGCGAATAGACGAAGTCGCCGGACAGCACGGCACCGGCGTTGCCCCACACGGCGTTGGCGGTCTTCGAACCGCGGCGCAGGCCGGATTCGTCGACGACGTCGTCGTGCAGCAGGGTCGCGGTGTGGATGAACTCGATCGTCGCCGCGTGCAATATCGGCTCGTCGGTCGTGCATCCGAGCGCGCGGGCACTGAGCAGCACGAGGGCCGGGCGCAGCCGTTTGCCGCCCGCCGAGACGATGTGGGCGCCGATCTCGCTGATCAGCGCCACCTCGGAATGCAGTCGCGCGCGAATGGTGTCGTCGACGCGGCGCATGTCGTCGGCGATCGGCGCCAGGATGTCTTGGAGTTTCATGGGGGCGGCGCGGATGTTAGCCCATCGGACCGCGTGAGTGGCGGATGGGAGCATCGATCGAGCCGACGGACGCCTGCACGAAGGGCATGCCGGCTGGGTGCAGGGTGCGGAAAAACCTGCGATTTCTGTTGACGCTGGCGGGGTCGGTCCCTACAATTGCGCGCTCTTTAGGGTCGGGCGCGGGCTGCGTCACGGCTTACAATCAAAATTAGATTCGGAGTCAACGATGTACGCCGTGATCAAAACGGGTGGCAAGCAGTATAAGGTCGCCCCGGGCGAAACGCTCAGGGTCGAGACCCTCGACGCCGAGGTCGGCAAGACCGTGTCCTTCGACGACGTGCTGATGATCGTCGATGGCGACCAGCACAAGGTCGGCGCACCCAAGGTCGACGGCGGCGCCGTCATGGCCGAGGTGCTCGCGCATGGCCGCGGTCCTAAGGTGCGCATCGTCAAGCACCGTCGCCGCAAGCACTATCACAAGGAGCAGGGCCACCGGCAGAACTTCACGGAAGTGAAGATCACCGAAATCGTCGGCGCTTGATCCGGCGGAACAGACTTCAGGAGCAGCAGCAATGGCACATAAAAAGGCAGCCGGCAGCACCCGCAACGGCCGCGATTCCGAAAGCAAGCGCCTCGGCGTGAAGAAGTTCGGCGGCGAAGCGGTGATCGCCGGCAACATCATCATCCGCCAGCGCGGCACGCAGTACCACGCCGGCGTCAACGTCGGCCTGGGTCGCGATCACACGATCTTCGCGCTCGCCGACGGCAAGGTGCAGTTCCGCAAGCGCGGCCCGGCCAACAGGATCCACGTGGACGTGGTTCCGGCCTGAGGCTCATAGACGCGCACAAAAGCCCCGGGACCCCGGGGCTTTTTTGTGGGTTAGATTTGTTTCCATGAAATTCGTTGACGAAGCGAGGATCCTGGTCGAAGGCGGCAAGGGCGGCAACGGCTGCATCAGCTTCCTGCGCCTGAAGTACATGCCCTTCGGCGGCCCTGACGGCGGTGACGGCGGCGAGGGCGGCAGCGTCTGGGCGCTGGGCGACGTCAACCTCAACACGCTCGCGGATTTTCGCTACACGCGCAGGTTTCGCGCGCAGTCGGGCGTCAACGGGCAGGGCTCGAACTGCACCGGCGCGTCCGGCGAGGACCTGGAGATCCGCATGCCCTTGGGCACGCGCATCTTCGACGCCGGCACCGAGGAGCTGATCGGCGAGCTCACACGCGACGGCCAGCGCATCAAGGTCGCGCAGGGCGGTCATCGCGGCCTCGGCAATCCGCACTTCAAGTCCTCGGTCAACCGCACGCCGTACAAGGCGACCAAGGGCGGCGCCGGCGACAGCCGCGAGCTGCGCCTGGAGTTGTCGCTGATGACCGATGTCGGCCTGCTCGGCCTGCCCAACGCCGGCAAGTCGACCCTGCTCGCCTCGGTGTCGGCGGCGCGACCGAAGATCGCCGATTACCCGTTCACGACGCTGTATCCGCATCCGGGTGTCGTGTCGCTGGGCGTGGCGCGCTCGTTCACGATGGTGGACATCCCCGGCCTCATCGAAGGTGCGGCGGAGGGCGCCGGGCTGGGCATCCGTTTCCTCAAGCACCTGCAGCGCACGCGGCTGCTGCTGCATCTGGTCGACATCCAGCCGCCCGACGGCGGCGATATCGTCGACAACGTGCGCACGGTCAACGCCGAGCTGAAGGGCTTCAGCGGCGAGCTGGCGAACAAAGAGCAGTGGCTGGTCTTCAACAAGATCGATCTGCTGCCGGAAGCCGAAGCGCAGGCGCTGATCGCGCGCAGCCTGAAGCGCCTGCGCTGGAAAGGCCGCTGGTTCGCGATTTCCGCGGCGACGCGGCGCGGCTGCGACGTGCTGGCCGAGGCGGCGATGAGCTGGGTCGAGGCCCATGCACGGCCGCTGGAGCCGGCGGCGCCGGAAGCGCCGGCGCCGCGCAAGCGCAGCGCGCGGCCGCGGCGCGTGGCCGACGCGCCCGTTCCCAACAAGGATCTCGGCCGTAGCATCAGCGCCGCGACGCGCAAGCGCCGGCCGGCAGCGGCGAAACGCCCGCGCGACTGACGCGCATTGTCCCTTGCACCGCTTCCCTCGATGAGCCTTTCGCGCGCAAAACTCGCCGCCACCCGGCGCTGGGTGATCAAGGTCGGCAGCTCGCTGGTCACCGCCAAAGGCGCCGGGCTCGACCAGGCGGCGATCGCCGACTGGTGCGCGCAGATCGCCGCGCTGCGCAAGGGCGGGCTCGACGTCGTGCTGGTGTCGTCCGGCGCGGTCGCCGAGGGCATGGCGCGCCTGGGCATGAAGAAACGGCCGGCGGTGCTGCACGAATTGCAGGCGGCGGCTGCGGTCGGCCAGATGGGTCTGGTGCGGGCCTACGAAGCCGAGTTCAAGCAGCACGGCATCAAGGCCGCGCAGATCCTGCTCACGCACGAGGACGTCGCCGATCGCAAGCGCTACCTCAACGCGCAAGGCACGCTCAAGACGCTGCTCGAGCTGGGCACCGTGCCGGTCGTCAACGAGAACGACACGGTTTCGACCGACGAGATTCGCCTCGGCGACAACGACACGCTCGGTGCGCTGACCGCCAATCTGATCCAGGCCGATCTGCTGGTGATCCTGACCGATCAGGACGGCCTGTTCGACGCCGATCCGCGCACGCGGCCGGACGCACGGCTGGTCAGCGAGGCGGATCTATCGGACAGCCGGCTGATGGCGATGGCCGGCAGCAGCAAGGGCGAGCTCGGCCGCGGCGGCATGCGCACCAAGCTCAGCGCGGCGTATACCGCCGCGCGCTCGGGCGCGGCGACAGTGATCGCGCATGGCCGCGCCGCCGACGTGCTCGCGCGCATCCGCGCCGGCGAGGCGGTAGGCACCCTGCTCAAGCCCGCGCAGGGCGTCATGGCCGCGCGCAAGCGCTGGATCGCCGGGCAGCTGCAGGTCCGCGGCCGGCTGCTGCTCGACGACGGTGCCGCGCAGGTGCTGCGCGAGCGCGGGCGCAGCCTGCTGCCGGTCGGCGTGCGCGGCGTCGACGGCGAGTTTGCGCGCGGCGATCTGGTCGCCTGCGTCGACGCGCAGGGCCGCGAAATCGCCCGCGGCCTGAGCAACTACGACGCCGACGACGCGCGCCGCATCGCCGGCTGCAAGACCGACGAGATCGTCAGGCGCCTCGGCGGCCCCGGCGAGCCGGAGATGATCCACCGCGACAATCTGGTGCTGAGCGCGTGAGCGGTTAAGCTTCGTGCCGGATCGGTGTCGACCGCGGGGAAACCTCGGGCCTGTCTCCGACTGACTTGCTTTTCCTCGGCCAGGGCGCGCCCGCTGTTCTACCGCGTGCACGGCATGGGTCACGCCTGGTGAATCCGCGTTGATCTGTGTGATCCGCGGTTGAACCGCTGCTTTCTGGGATCATTCGTTCTGCAGCTTGAAGCGCTTGTCACGGAACAGGCGCAGACAGGCGTCGACGGCTGCTGCGTCCAGAAGCGCGCCCTTCTGCCGGCCGATCTCCTCGAGCGCCGCGTCGATGCCGATGCCCGGCCGGTAGGGGCGGTGCGACGACATCGCCTCGACCACATCGGCCACCCCCAGGATGCGCGCCTCGAGGCAGATCTGGTCACCCTTCAGGCCCTGCGGATAGCCGCTGCCGTCGAGGCGCTCGTGATGCTGCAGCACCATCAGCGCCACCGGCCACGGGAAGGCGATGCCCTTGAGGATGTCGTAGCCGGCCTGCGGATGGGTCTTGATCAGCTCCATTTCCAGGACGCTCAGGCGCGCCGGCTTCGACAGAATTTCCGCGGGGATCTGGATCTTGCCCAGATCGTGGATCAGCGCACCGAAGTGAATGCCTTCGACGGTGGCCGTCGGCAGTCCCATCTCGGTGGCGATGGCCGCGGCCAGCGCCGCCACGCGCCGCTGGTGTCCCGCGGTATACGGATCGCGCATCTCCATGGTCGCGGCGATCGACTCGACCGTGGCCACCAGCGCTTGGTGAAGCCTCTGCTCGGCGTGCCGGCGGGCGGTGACGTCGACGCCGTAGACGTTGACGTAGCCGGCCTCGGCGACCGGCGCGAAGGTCAGCTCGTACAGCGCGTCGCCAAACGCAAATTCCTCTTCACGGATTGTCGCCGACGCCAGCGATTCGAGCGCAACCGCCCCGAACGGCTCGGGCACCACTGCGCCGAGTCGCCCGCCGCTGGCGACGAGCAGCGCGGCGCTGGCCGGATTGGCGTACAGCAGCACGCCATCGCGATCCAGGCGTAACACCGCGTTCGGATTCTCTTCGGGAAAGCGCGCCAGCACGCGCACCTGTTCGTCGGCCGCGCGCTGGGCGGCGCGCGCGCGCAGGCTCATGACACCGTAGGCCAGATTTCCCGCCATTTCCTTCAGCAGCCGAATCTCATCGTCATCGAAAGCGCTGAGCTCAGCGGCGTAGATCGACAGCGATCCGAACGTGCCCGAGGGGCCGAACAGCGGGAGCGCGACAACGGACCGATAGCCGTGATCTCTCGCCAGTTTATGCCAGGGCTTCATGAGGGGATCGGCGGCGATGTCTCTTACGATCTGCACGGTGCCCAGACGTATGCAGCGACCTACTGGCTCCCGCCCGCGCTCGGTGTCGGCCCAGCTCAGTCTGAGTTGGCTCACGTAGTCGGAACCGTCTCCCGCCATCGCCAGCGGTGTCACGGCTCGTGCAGCGTCAACTTCCGGCCGGCCCACCCAGGCCAACTTGTACCCGCCGGTGTCGACAATAGCGCGACACATGTCCTCGTAGAGCTGCTGCTCGGTCTGAGCATGCAGCAACGCGCTGTCGCCGCGGCTCAGCGCTCTGAGCGCACGGGCGGTGCGGCGTAGGACCGCTTCCTGCAGGCGGCGTTCGGTGATGTCCTGGACGGTGCCGCGCAGCGCGACGATGGTTCCGGCGGCGTCGCGCTGCGCCTCGCCGCGCACTGTGATCCAGCGATACATTCCATTCGCGCGCACGATCTCCAGATCCAGATCGTAGGAGGCGCCCGACTCGACGCATCGCCTCCGCGCCGCCGCCAGCCGCTCGCGGCCTGCCGGCAGGATCGGCTCCGGATCGAGCGCGCAGTCCAGTGGTGCTCCAGTAGGGTCCATACCGAAGATCCGGTAGGTCTGCTCGGAGCAGAAGGTCTTGCCGGTGCGCAGGTCCAGGCGCCAGTTGCCCAGGCTGGCCAGGCGCTGCGCCTCCTGCAGCTCCGTAGTCAGCTCGCGCCGGCTGCGGTTGAGCAGACACAGGCCGAGACGGTCGGCCAGCTGCCCGGCGAAGGCGATCTCGTCCGGCGCCCAGCGGTGCGCGCGATCGACGTGCTCGATGCTCAGCAGGCCCAGGTGCCGTCCGCCGACCTTGACCACGGTGTCGAGCAGCGAGCGGATGCGCAGCGGCTTGATGTAGGTCTCGACATATCCGGCGGTGCGCGGATCGCTCAGCGCATCGTCGGCATCGACGAAGGGCGCCGCCTTGAGCGCCCGGAACTCGTTCTCGAACTCGCTCTGCCTGAGCACCATGCCCGACGAGTGCCGGGCCGGCGTCGCCTCGTACAGGTCGACGCAGTGCAGCTCGGTCTCGTCGTCGTTGAACAGCCAGATGTTCGCGCGCTCGGCGCCGGACACGCCAGCGGCCAGCTCCGTGACTTCGCGCGCCAGCGTTTCCACCTCACCGGCGGCAAGCGCCGCCGACGCGGTCATCTGCGTCACCGCCGCCAGCTGGGCGCGGGCGCGATCGAGCAGGGCCTGCTTCTCGGCCTCGGCCTCGCGGCGCTCGGAGATGTCGCGCAGGATGCCGACCGCGCACCAGCGGCCCTTGAGCTGCACCGCCGAGACCGACAGTTCCACCGGCAGTTCCGTGCCGTCCGCACGCAGGGCATCCAGTTCCTGGATCTTGCCGATCACCGTCCCCTGCCCGCTGTCGCGGAAATGCGCGAACGCCTTGCGGAAGCCCTCGCGGTAGCGCTCCGGCGCCATCAGCGTGTGCAGCTCCTTGCCCAGCGCCTGGCTGCGGCTGAAGCCCAGATGGCGCTCGGCCGCCTCGTTCCAGAAGGCGATGCGGCCGTCGTTGTCCATCACGATCACGGCATCCATCGCTGCGCCGGTGATGCTGCGCAGCGTCTGCTCGTTGTCGCGCAGCGCCTGCTCGGCCGACTTGCGCGCGGTGATGTCCATCACCACGCCCTGGAAGAACACCGGCACGCCGGCAAGATCGCGCTCGACGGTCGTGCGGTCGTCCACCCAGATCATCTCGCCGGAGGGCTTGACGATCCGGTACTCCTGCGCGAACTGGGTGGCGCCGCTGGCGCTGTGCGCAGCGACCTCGGCGGCGACGCGGGCCAGATCGTCGGGATGGATCAGCTGCGCATACGGCGGCTTGCCGGCGAGCAGCGCGTCCGGCGCATACCCCCATTGCCGCACGTTGTCGGACACGTAGACCACCGGCCAGCCCGCCGTCGCCGACCAGCGGAACAGCACCGAGGGGCTCTGCTCGATCAGCAGATGGGCCAGCCGCAGGCGCGCCTCGGCGTTCTTGCGCTGGGTCACGTCGCGGACGTTGACGACGATGCCCTCGATGCCGGGCAGGTGCGCGAGATTGCGCGCGACGGTTTCGGTGTAGCGCACCGAGCCGTCCTTGTGGCGCACGCGCCATTCGAGATGCACCGGCACGCCCGGCTGGCTCATCAGCGTGGCGACCTGGCTGCGCGCCAGCTCCAGGTCCTCGGGCAGGACCAGCTCGAAGTAGTTGCGGCCGATCAGTTCCTGCGGGCTGTAACCGGTGACCTCCACCGCCGCCGGGCTGATATAGACGATGGTGCCGTCGGCGCGGGTGATGCTGACGATGTCCGCGGCGTTCTCGATCAGATTGCGGAAGCGCCGCTCGCTGTCCTGCAGCGCCTGCTCCGCCTGCCGGCGCCGCGTCCGCTCCGCGCTCTCGACCAGGGCATTGCGCACTGCCGCGCCGAGCCGGCCCATGCGGTCCTTGAGCACAAAGTCGCGCGCGCCCTGGCGCAGCAGCTCGACCGCAGCCTCGTCGCCGAGCGCGCCGGAGACCACGATCACCGGAATCTGCGGATGCCGCTCCAGCACCAGCGCCAGGGCACTGCCGCCGTCGAAGCCGGGCAGCTTGTAGTCGGCGAGAACCAGCTGCGGCCTGAAATCCTCCAGGGCCGCGAGGAAGGCCGCGCGCGTGTCGACGCAGCGAGAGGTGAACGCCAGCCCGTCGCGGCGCAGCTGCGCCAATTCCAGCTCGGCGTCGTCGGCGCTGTCCTCGAGCTGGAGGATGCGCAGCGGCTCGGCTGCAGGCGGCGCGCCGGGATCGGGGAGATTCACGCGCCTCAAGCCGGACCCGGCGCCTTGTTGACCAGCAGCCAGTACAGTCCGAGCTGGGCGACCTTGTCGGCGAACTCCTCGAACTGCACCGGCTTGCTGACGTAGCTGTTGGCGCCCAGCTCGTAGCAGCGCTGGAGGTCCTGCTCCTGGGTCGACGAGGTGAGCACGACCACCGGGATGACGCGGGTGCGCGCGTCCGCCTTCAGGCGCTGCAGCACTTCCAGCCCGTCGACCTTGGGCAGGCGCAGGTCCAGCAGCACCAGGCGCGGGGTGTGGATGTCGCCGACCGGCGGCTGGCCGTTGCCGAAGATGAAGCGCAGCGCCTCGGCGCCGTCCTTGACCCACTCCACGTGATTGCCGAGGTTGTGCTTCTTCAGCGTGCGCAGGGTGAGCTCGGCGTCGTCCGGGTTGTCCTCGACCAGCAGGATTTCGACTTGTCCCTTCATGCGGGCTCCGTTACCGGTGGCGCGGCTGCCAGCGGCAGCGCGAAATGGAAGGTGGCGCCGTGTCCGGGCTGGCTCTCGGCCCAGACCCGGCCGCCGTGCTTGTCGATGATGCGCTTGACGATGGCGAGGCCGATGCCGGTACCCGGAAATTCGTCGGCGGTGTGCAGGCGCTGGAACACGCCGAACAGCTTGTGCGCGTAGGCCGGATCGAAGCCGACGCCGTTGTCGCGCACGGCGTACTCGACGCCGTCGCCGTCGCCGGCGCCGCTCAGCTCGATCCGCGCGGCGTCTCTCGGCGTGGTGAACTTGATGGCATTGGACAGCAGGTTGACCAGCACCTGGCGCAGCATCGCGCGGTCGGCCTGCGCGGGCGGCAGCGCGCCGACGCACAGCTCGATGCGGCGCTGCCCCGCGGCCGGCAGCAGCTCCGCGAACACCTCGCGCGCCAGTGCGGCGACATCGACCTCGACCCGGCTCAGTTCCCCGCGGCCGGCGCGCGAGAACGCCAGGATGTCGTCGATCAGCCGGCCCATGGTCTGCGCGTTGCGCCGTATGGTGCCCAGCAGGCGCTGGCCTTCGGCGCCGAGCTTGTCCGCGTAATCGTCGACCACGATCTTCGAGAAGCTGTCGACCGCGCGCAGCGGCGCGCGCAGGTCGTGCGAGACCGAGTAGGCGAAGCCTTCGAGCTCCTTGTTGGCCGCCTCGAGTTCGGCGGTTCTCTGCGCGACGCGACGCTCCAGCGTGGCGTTGAGGTCGCGCAGTGCGGCCTCGCCGTGCTTGCGGTCGGTGATGTCGACGGCGAAGGCCGCGATCTCCCCGGACGAGTCCGGCAGGACCGCGTCGGCCAGATAGACCCAGACCCGGCTGCCGTCGCGGCGCTGGTATTCCTTCTCGTAGGGCGCGCAGCGGCCGGATTCGCGCAGTTCACGCAGGGTGTTCTCGTCGGCCGGCAGCCACTGCGCCGGCGTCAGCGCGCGCCAGTCGACCCGGCCCTGGAGCAGCTCCTCGCGGTTGCAGCCGACCAGGCGCAGGTAATAGTCGTTGGCTTCCAGGATGGCCCCGTCGGCCGCGACGATGATCACGCCGACGATGTTGGCGTCGATGAAGGTGCGCAGCCGCGCGTGCTCCCGCTCGCGTGCCGCCTCGGCGCGGCGCAGCTCACTGAGGTCGGTGACGACGCCGACGATCGCCGGCACGCCGCGTTCGGCGAGGCTGCGCAGCGCCAGGTACACCGGAACGCGCGCGCCGTCCGCGCGCTGCAGGGTCAGTGACTCGCGGGCCGGGCCGGCCTGCGCGCGCTGCAGCAGCGCCACGATCGCGGCGCCGTCCGCCGCGGCGCTGAAGCGGCCCAGCGGCGCGCCGATCACCTGCTCCAGCTTATGCCCGACGAGGTCGGCAAAGCGCTGGTTGCAGTACAGGACCATACCCTCGGGCGACAGCGTGACCGCGCCTTCGCTCATGGTCTCGACCATCTCGCGGTAGGCCTGGTCGGCGCCTTTGAGCGTAAATATCTGAAGGCCGGCGGTTCCGGGGCGGACCACGGCATCGACGTCGCCGCGCTGGAAGGCACCCAGGAGTTCGTCGGCCTCGGCCACACGCGCGCGCAGCGCCGCGATCTGGTCCCGCGCCGACGGGTCGCGGCCGGCACGTGCGGCCGGGCGGCGCTTCATGGCGGCTTGCCGTCAGCGACCGGCCGCGGCACCAGATCCAGCCCGATCAGCACATGCTCTTCGTTCGAGAGGTCGCCGATCATGCGCCGCAGCGGCAGCGGCAGCTTCTTGACCAGCATCGGCACCGCGACGATCTCCTGCTCGCGCGCGCGGTCCGGCTGCTGGTACAGGTCCACGACCTCGAGCCGGTAGCGGCCCTTGAGGTGCTTCTCGCCGATCGCCTTGATGTTGCCGAGGGCGAGGCGCGAGTGCTCGGTCGCGCCGCTGATGTAGAGCACCAGTTCATAGCCGTCCGCCGGGGCGGCCGGTTTGCCGGCCCTCGCGCTGCGCTTGCCCTTGACGCTCACGGCTGCACCTCCGCAGCATCGCTCGCGGTCGTCGGGGCGGGACGCAGTTGCAGCCCGACCAGCGTGCGCTCGGTGTCGGACAGGTCGCCGATGATCTTGCGGATCGGCACCGGCAGCCGGCGCACCAGCGTCGGGATCGCGACGATCTGGTCGTCGCGCGACAGTTGCGGATGGATCAGCAGGTCGATCACCTCGATGCGGTACTTGCCCGGCAGGTGCTCGTCGCAGATCTTCTTCAGGTTGGCGATGGCGGCCAGCGAGCGCGGCGTCTGCCCGGCGACGTACAGGCGCAGGTCCCATTCGTGGCTGCGCGCCGGTCGGGCGCGGGCCGTGGCTTTGGCTGGCGCGGCTGGCTTGCGCGCGCTCATCGCCGCGCTCCGCCGTTGGCGCGGTGCCGGCGCGCGGCGGCCGGCGCCTCGCGCCCCGCGGCCAGGGCGCGCCGCGTCGACAGGCGGAGGTCCTGGCGCGCGCTCTCCTGCGCGATCGTCTGTTCGAGCGTGTGCGCCTCCGCCGCATAGGCTGCCTGCAGCTCGGCGACGCGCGCCTGCAGCGCCTTGTGCTTCTGCGCCAGTTCGTCGCGGCGGCGGGCGATCTCCTGGCGGGAGTTCTGGGCAGCGATGCGATCCTCGGCCAGCTGCGCGGTGCGCGCGGCGCCGACGAGGACACCCTGCGGCCCCACCACGACTTCCTCGAGCTTCAGCCCGTGATCGGTGATCAGCAGTTCGCGGATCTGGTTGGAGTGCTGCATGCCGCGTGACTTGAGAATCTGCAGGCCGCGGGTGCGCTCGCCGGCCTGCTCCAGGCTGCGCAGCAGGATCCAGCTGTCGATCAGCGAGGAGATGCCGACGCTGGTCTGCTCGACCGGCGCGCCGCCCGCAGTCAGGCTGGTGAACAGCGCGGTGATCTGCCGCGCCTTGAGCAGGTCGATCAGGCGCATCAGCATCGCGCGCGCGTCCAGCGGCGTGCCCGCCGAGTCGAAGCTCGACACCGGGTCGAGCACGACCAGGCGCGGCTTCAACTCGTCGATGCGCCGCAGCATCGTGCTGATGTGCACTTCCAGACCGAAGGTCGCGGGCCGCGCGGCGTGGTAGTGCAGCAGTCCGCTTTTCGACCACTTGCCGAGGTCGAGGCCGATCGAGCGCATATTGCGCTCGAACTGCGCCGCCGATTCCTCGAAGGCGAAGTACAGGCAGCGCTCGCCGCGCCGGCAGCCGGCGTCGACGAAATGCGCGGCCAGGCTCGACTTGCCGGTGCCGGCGCTGCCGGACACCATCACCGTGCTGCCGCGGAAGTAGCCACCGCCGCGGAACAGCGCGTCGAGCGAGGCGATGCCGGTCGGGACGACGCCGGTCGGCGCGGCGTATTCGAGCGTGATGTCGGTGATCGGCAGGACGACGAAGCCGCGGTCCTCGATCAGGAACGGATACTCGTTGGTGCCGTGCAGCGCGCCGCGGTACTTGACGATGCGCAGCCGGCGCGTCGCGATCTGCTCGGTGACCCTCTGGTCGAGCAGGATCACGCAGTCGGAGACGTATTCCTCGAGGCCGTGGCGGGTGAGGCTGCCGTCGCCGCGCTCGCCGGTGACGAGGGTGGTGACGCCGCGGTCGCGCAGCCAGGCGAACAGCCGCCGCAGCTCCGCGCGCAGGATGCCGAGGTTGGACAGGGCGGCGAACAGCACCTCGATGGTGTCGAGCACCACGCGCTTGGCGTGCACCGCGTCGATCGCCGCGCCCAGGCGCAGGAACAGCCCGTCGAGGTTGTATTCGCCGGTTTCCAGGATCTCGCTGCGGTCGATCTGGACCTGGTCGATGATGAGCTTCCTGCGCGCGACCAGCTCCTGGATGGCGAAGCCGAGCGAGCGCGTGTTGGCGTCGAGATCGGCGGGGCGCTCCTCGAACGACACGAACACGCCGTTCTCGCCGTACTCGCGCGCGCCGCGCACCAGGAACTCCATGCCCAGCAGCGTCTTGCCGCTGCCGGCGCCGCCGCAGACCAGCGTCGGCCGGCCCTGCGGCAGGCCGCCGCGGGTGATCTGGTCGAGGCCGTGGATGCCGGTCGGACACTTGGGCAGCTGGCCGGCCGGGGGGGCTGGGGCTGCGCGCGGCGTTCTGCTCATCTGTGGCCTCCGATCGCCCGCGCCTGGACGGCGAGCGCGCTGCTGTGGGGTCCACGATAGGCCTTTCCTGCGCGGCCGCATTGATGCAGATCATCGGCCGGAACGGTTCGTGGACACGGCAAGGCCAGCGGACCTTCCGCCCCATGCCTCGGTGGCCCCGGCGAGCCGGAAATCATTCACCGCGACAACCTGGTGCTGAGCGGCTAGGACCGCAAACGAATCGGGGCCCTTGCGGCCCCCGATGCTGCGATACCGCGTCAGAACCGCTGGATGATCCGTGCGTACGGCATGCGCCCGACGGGGTCGTAGAGCGTCTGGTCGTAGTACGGGCTGGTGAGATTGAAGTTGGTCGAGACGCCACGATCGAAGAGGTCGCGCACGCCGACGATCAGGGAGCCGTTCCACGGCGTTTCCCAGTTGATCTGCACGTCGTGCACCGTGTTGGACGCGACGTGACCCGCCTGCTGCAGCTCGCTGCAAGGTGAGCTCGGTGGTGTCGGCCGCGAACTGGGTGAAATCGAAGCCGCACATCGCGGCGCCCTGGATGCCGGTGAAGTTGCCGACGTCGTCGACCAGGCGGTAGTAGCGGAGATTCTCCTGGCAGCCGGCGTCCGGTGCCTCGAGCGTGTCGCTGAAGTCGGCATTGAGGATGGTGTTGCCGAAGCCGCTGATGCCGGCGTTCTGCGGGCCGAGCTGGCCGCGCGAGTAGTCGCGGTCGCACAGGAAAATCGCCTTCTTGTTGGTATACGACGCGCCGAAGAGCATGCGGCTGTCACCGGTCGAGATGCCGGCGACGATCGAGGCGTCCTCCTCCTCGGCACTGGCGGCTTCCGGGCGGCCGAGGCCGGCGGTGGTCTCGACGCCGGAGAAGTCCTTGCGCAGGATGACGTTGATGACGCCGCCGATCGCATCCGAGCCGTAGACCGCGGACGCACCGTCGGACAGCACTTCGATGCGCTCGACGGCAGCGAGCGGGATCGTGTTGAGGTCGACGCCGGAGTCTTGCAGTGACGGCGAGGTGGCGACGCGGCGGCCGTCGACGAGGACCAGCGTGCGGTTCGAGCCCAGACCGCGCAGCGCGGCCACCGACCGGCCCTGACCGCTGCTGCCGGAGATCGATGTGAACGAGCCGAAGCTGTTGAACGTGGACGAGCGCAGCGCGTCGGCGACCGAGATCTTGCCGGTGGCGGCGATGTCCTAGCGGCTGATGACCGTGACCGGCAGCGCGCCTTCCATCGCGGCGCGGCTCAGGCGCGAGCCGGTGACCTCGATGGGGCAACAAAAAAGCGGGCCGCAGCCCGCTTTTCGTATGCTTGTCGCGGCCGGTGTCGGCCGCGTCTGCGCCAGGAATTACGCCAGCGCTTTGATCTTCGCAGCCAGTCGCGCCTTGTGCCGCGCGGCCTTGTTCTTGTGGATCATGCCCTTCGTGGCATAGCGGTCGATCACCGGCACCATCTCGTTGAACGCGGCGAGGGCGGCGGTCTTGTCTTTGGCGTCGACGGCCTTGACGACTTTCTTGATCGTGGTGCGCACCATCGAGCGCTGCGCGACGTTGCGCGTGCGGCGCTTTTCAGCTTGACGGGCGCGCTTCTTTGCGCTGGCGATATTGGCCAAGGGAAAACTCCTGCAATCCGGGCCGATCGCCCGTCGGGTCATTCGAAAGGGCGCGGAGTATGGGCAGGCCCTGCGCTTTTGTCAATCGGCGCGCAACCGCGAAGCGGCTGAAAAGCCACGCCTTTCCGGCGATGAAGATAAACTTCGCCGCCTATGTCCGCATCCCTGCTGAGATCTTCGGGCGTCGTTGGCGCGATGACGCTGGTTTCGCGCGTGCTCGGCTTCGTCCGCGACGTGCTGTTCGCGACCGCTTTCGGGGCCGGCGCGGCGATGGATGCCTTCCTGATCGCGCTGAAAATCCCGAACTTTGGCCGGCGCATGTTCGCCGAAGGTGCGTTCTCGCAGGCCTTCGTGCCGGTGCTGACCGAGACCAAGACGACCGGCACGCACGACGAGGCGCGCGATCTGGTTGCGGTGGTCATGGGCACGCTCGCCGGCGTGCTGTCGCTGATCACGGTGGCCGGCTGCCTCGCGGCGCCGCTGCTGATCTGGATCTTCGCGCCGGGATTCGGCGCGGACCCGGACAAGCACGCGCTGGGCGTCGACCTGCTGCGCTGGACCTTTCCGTACCTGATGTTCATCTCGCTGACGGCGATGGCCTCCGGCGTGCTCAACAGCTACGGCCGCTTCGCGGTGCCGGCGTTCACGCCGGTGATTCTCAACATCTGCCTGATCGCCGCCGCGTTCATCGACGCCGGCGCGGTGCAGCTGCTGGCGTACGCGGTGTTCGCCGCCGGCATCCTGCAGTTCGCGTTCCAGCTGCCGCTGCTGGCGCGCCTGCGCCTGCTGCCGCGACCGCGCTGGGGCTGGCGCGACCTGCGCGTGCGGCGCATCGTCGGCCTGATGATCCCGGTGATGATCGGCTCCTCGGTCGCGCAGATCAGCCTGCTGCTCGACTCGGCGCTGGCGAGCTTGCTCGGTGACGGTTCCGTGAGCTGGCTCTATTACGCCGACCGCCTGATGGAGTTTCCGCTCGGCATCTTCAGCATCGCGCTGGGCACGGTGATCCTGCCGGCGCTCTCGGCGCAGCACGCGACGCGCTCGGTCGATGCGTTCTCACAAACGCTCGACTGGGGTCTGCGCACGATGCTCGTGATCGGCGCGCCGGCGGCGCTGGGGCTGATTCTGTTCGCCGGCCCGCTGGTGGCGACGCTGTTCGGGCACGGCCAGTTCGATGCGCGCGACGTGCGCATGACCATGTACGCGCTGTGGGCCTATGGTGCCGGTTTCATCGGCTTTTCGCTGGTCAAGCTGCTCGTTCCGGGTTTCTACGCGCGCCAGGAGACGCGGCTGCCGGTACGCTACAGCATCATTTCGTTCTGCTGCGGCATGGCGCTCAGTCTCACCGTGTTCACCTGCGCGAAGCTCTTCGAGCTGCCGGCTGCGCACGCCGGGCTGGCCGCGGCGACGTCCGCTTCGGCGTGGATCAACGCGCTGCTGCTGTTGCGCCGGCTGCGTCGCGACGGCGCCTACCGGCCGCAGCCCGGCTGGCGCGCGTTTGGCCTGCGCCTGCTCGCCGGCAACGTCGCGCTCGCGGCCGCGGTACTCCTGCTCGCCGGCCCGCTGGAGCCCTGGCTGGCAGCGGGCCTTAGCGCGCGCGCGACCGATGTCGCGATCGTCGTCGGCGCAGCGGCGGCGGTGTACTTTGGCAGTCTGTGGCTGGCCGGCCTGCGGCCCGCCCACTTCCGCCGCAGCGAGGCGCACTGATGGAGCTGATTCGCGGACTGCACAACCTCGGTGCCGAGCGCTGCGGCTGCGTGCTGACGATCGGCAATTTCGACGGCGTGCATCTCGGCCATCAGCTGCTGATCCGCCGCACGATCGAGCTCGCGCGCGCGCACGGTGTGCCGGCGACGGTCCTGAGCTTCGAGCCGACCGCGCGCGAGTTCTTCTCGCGCGATGCCGCGCCCGGGCGAGTTGGCACGCTGCGCGGCAAGCTGCTCGATCTGGAGGCGCAGGGCGTCGAGCGGCTCGTGCTGCAGCGGTTCAGCCGCAGCTTTGCGGCGGTGGAAGCGCCCGTGTTCGTGCGCGAGCTGCTGGTGCAGCGGCTGGGCGTACGCGCGGTGGTCGTCGGTGACGACTTCCGCTTCGGCGCGCGCCGTGCCGGCGACATCGAGCTGTTGCGAGGCGAGGGGCGGCGCCACGGTTTCGTCGTCGAAGGCATCGGCAGCGTGCTCAGCGGCGGTGTGCGCTGCAGCTCGACCGCGGTGCGCGAAGCGCTGGCGGCTCCGGACCTCGATCGCGCCGCCGAGCTGCTCGGCCGGCCGTATCGTCTCGTCGGCCGCGTGCGCGGCGGACTGCGGCTGGGGCGCAAGCTCGGCATGCCGACGGCGAACCTGCCGTTCCGGCGCGCGCCGGCGCTGCGCTTCGGCGTCTATGCGGTCGAGCTGCAGCGGCTCTGCGGCGGCGACCCGACGCCGCTGCCCGGCGTCGCCAACCTGGGCGTGCGCCCGACGCTCGGCCTGAGCCGCTGCCTCCTGGAGACGCACGTCTTCGGCGCGAGTCCCGATCTGTACGGGGCGACCGTCGCCGTCGAGTTCAAGCGCTTTCTGCGCGCCGAGGTGCGCTTCGATTCGCTCGACGAGCTGGCCGCGCAGATGCAGCGCGACAAGGACGATGCGTTGGCGTTTTTCGCCGGCAAACCCGCATAATCCGCAGTCTTTGTAGTAGGTGCGGCCCGGCGACTGCGCAGGCAGCGGTTGCCGGTTGCCGGTTGCAGGCCGCAGAGGAATGGCGATGCTCTAATCTTTTCCTGCAACCCGCAACCCGCAACCTGCAACCCGCAACCGCTTTTGACGCTCCGCCAGCACGCCGTGACCGACTACAAATCGACGATCAATCTGCCGCAGACCGAGTTCCCGATGCAGGCGAACCTGGCCCGGCGCGAGCCCGAGATGCTGGCGCGCTGGCAGCGCGAGGGCCTGTACGAGGCCGTGCAGCGCGCCTGCGAAGGGCGCCCGGCGTTCTGGTTCGTCGACGGCCCGCCGTACGCCAACGGCGATATTCATATCGGCCATGCGGTCAACAAGGTGCTCAAGGACATTGTCGTCAAGTCCGCGCGACTCGACGGTTACCGCGCGCCGTTCACGCCCGGCTGGGACTGTCACGGCCTGCCGATCGAGCTGCAGGTGGAGAAGAAGCACGGCAAGGTCGGTGAAAAGCTGGATGCGAAGACGTTTCGCGAGAAGTGCCGGACCTACGCATCGGAGCAGATCGACCGCCAGCGGGTGGACTTCCAGCGCCTCGGCGTGCTCGCGGACTGGGACAAACCTTATCTGACGATGCAGCCGGCCTTCGAGGCCGAGCAGTTGCGCGTGCTGGCGCGGATCGTCGAGAACGGGCACGTCGCCCGCGGCTTCCGGCCGGTGCACTGGTGCCTGGACTGCGGCTCGTCGCTGGCGGAGGCCGAGGTCGAGTACCAGGACAAGTCCTCGCATTCGATCTACGTGAAGTTCGCCGCAGTCGACACCGGCGATCTGGCGCGGCGCTTCGGCGTGAAGGACGCCGCGGGCGCCGCCTTCGTGATCTGGACGACGACGCCGTGGACGCTGCCGGCGAACCAGGCGATCGCCGCGGGCGCCGAGATCGACTACGTGCTCGCCGAGCTGCCGAAGTCGGGAAGGCTCGTGCTCGCGGCCGAGCTGCTGGGAAGCCTCGCGGCACAGCTGCAGCAGGAGCCGCGCGTGCTGGCGACGGCCAAGGGCGCCGCCCTCGAAGGGCTGAAGGCGCGGCATCCTTTCATCGGACGCGAAGTGCCGCTGATTCTCGGCGAGCACGTGACGCTGGATACCGGCACCGGCCTCGTGCACACCGCGCCGGCTCACGGCCAGGAAGACTACGCGGTGGGTCAGCGCTACGGCCTGCCGGTCGACAACCCGGTCGGCAGCAGCGGCGTGTTCTTCGACGGCACGCCGGTCGTCGAGGGCCACCACGTGCGCAAGGCCGATGCGCTGATCATCGACGCGCTCGTCGCCCACGGCGCCCTGCTGCAGCACGGCCAGATCACCCACAGCTATCCGCATTGCTGGCGCCACAAAACGCCGCTGATCTTCCGCGCGACGCCGCAGTGGTTCGTGTCGATGGACAGAAACGGGCTGCGCGAGGGCGCCGTGCGGGCGATCAAACAGACGCAGTGGATTCCCGACTGGGGCGAGAAGCGCATCCGCGAGATGGTCGCCGGCCGGCCCGACTGGTGCATCTCGCGCCAGCGCTACTGGGGCGTGCCGCTGGCGCTGTTCGTCGACCGGCAGACGCAGGAGATGCACCCTCAGACCGCCACGCTGCTGCGCACGGTTGCCGAGCGCGTCGAGCGCGAAGGGCTGGAGGCGTGGTTCGGCTCGACGCCGGAAGACTGGGGCGTCGACTCCACCCGCTACGAGAAATGCCCCGACACGCTCGACGTCTGGTTCGATTCGGGCGTGGCGCACCAGTGCGCGTTCCGCTCGGTCAATCCCGGCGCGCTGGCCGGCGGCGTCGCGCCGCAGGCCGACATCTATCTCGAAGGCTCGGACCAGCATCGCGGCTGGTTCCAGTCGTCGCTGCTGACCAGCGTCGCGATGCAGGGCAGGGCGCCGTACAAGTCGGTGCTGACGCACGGCTTCACCGTCGACGAGCAGGGCCGCAAGATGTCGAAGTCGCTCGGCAACGTCGTCGCCCCGCAGCAGGTGACCCGGACGCTGGGCGCCGACGTGCTGCGCCTGTGGGTCGCCGCGAGCGACTACTCCGGTGAGATCGCGATCTCGGAGAAGCTGCTCGCGCGCATGGCCGACGCCTACCGGCGCATCCGCAACACCGCGCGCTACCTGCTCGGCAATCTGCACGGCTTCGATCCGCTGCGCCATCTGGTGGGGCCGGAGCAGATGGTCGCGGTCGACGCCTGGGCGATCGCCGAAGCCGCGCGGCTGCAGGAGACGCTGCAGCAGGCGTACCGGCGGCGCGAGTTTCACGTCGTCTATCACCGGCTGCACAACTACTGTGTGGTCGACCTCGGCGGCCGCTATCTGGATCTGCTCAAGGACCGGCTGTACACGATGCCGCGCGAGTCGGTGGGGCGGCGCTCGGCGCAGACGGCGCTCTATCACCTCGCCGAGGGGCTGGTGCGCTGGATCGCGCCGATCCTCTCGTACACCGCCGACGAGATCTGGCGCATGCTGCCGGGCGAGCGCAGCGAGCCGGTGTTCGCGCAGCGCTGGCATCGGTTCCCGACCGTTTCGGCGCGCCAGCTCGACTGGGCGCGGCTGTGTGACATCCGCGAGGGCGTGAAGAAGGTGCTCGAGGATCTGCGCGTCGCCGGGCAGATCGGCTCCGGGCTCAACGCCGAAGTGCGTCTCTATGCCGGCGGCGCCGCTGCCGAAGCGTTTCGGGCGGTCGAAGACGAGCTGCGCTTCTGGTTCATCACCTCCGGCGCGGTCGTCGAGGATGCCGCCCGCCGCCCACAGGATGCGGTCGACTACCGGCTCGAGGACGGCGAGCACGTCTGGATCGCGGCGCGGGCGCTGGCGCATGCCAAGTGCGAGCGCTGCTGGCACCAGCGCGCCGACGTCGGCAGCCATGCGGCACATCCGACGCTGTGCGGGCGCTGCGTGGCCAACGTCGACGGACCGGGCGAAATCCGGCGCTATTTCTGATCCCCTGAGCCGCCATGGCCTTCCGCTACAAGAATGTCTACCTGCTGTGGATCGCGGTCGTCGTCGTGCTGATCGATCAGGTGACCAAGCAGCTCGTCGTGCGCGGCCTCGAGTGGTTCGAGGTCGTTCCGATCGTGCCGCACCTGAACCTGGTGCACATGCGCAATACCGGCGCTGCGTTCTCGATGATGGCCGACGCGCCGCCGGCGTTCTTCGTGCTGCTCGGCACCGCGGTGAGCATCGGCATTCTGTGGTGGCTGCGGCGCAATCCGCGTGGCCAGACGCTGCTGGCCGTCGCGCTAACCTTGATCATGGGCGGTGCGCTCGGTAACGTGATCGACCGCGTCACCCGCGGCTTCGTCGTCGACTTCGTCGATTTCTACGTCGGCAGCTGGCACTTCGCCGCGTTCAACGTCGCCGACATGGCGATCTCGACCGGCACCGCGCTGCTGGTGCTCGACATGCTGATCGACATGCGCCGCGCGCGCCGCATGTCGCAGACCACGAAGACCTGATGGAGATCCTGCTCGCCAATCCCCGCGGTTTCTGTGCCGGCGTCGACCGCGCGATCGAGATCGTCGAGTGCGCGCTCGACGCGCTCGGTGCGCCGATCTACGTGCGCCACGAGGTGGTGCACAACCGCTGCGTCGTCGATCGCCTGCGCGCGAAGGGCGCGGTCTTCGTCGAAGAAGTCGACGAGATTCCGGACGGCGCGACCTGCATCTTCTCCGCGCACGGCGTGTCGCAGGCGGTGCGCGAGGCGGCGACCCGGCGCGGACTGACCGTGTTCGATGCGACCTGCCCGCTGGTGACCAAGGTGCACATCGAGGTGCAGCGCTACTCGCGCGAAGGTCGCGAGGTCGTCCTGATCGGCCACGCCGGGCATCCCGAGGTCGAGGGCACGATGGGCCAGTTCGACGGATCGCATGGCGGCCGCATCTTCCTCGTCGAAACCCCCGAGGACGTGGCCGAGCTGCCGATCCGCGATGCCTCGCGCATGGCCTACGTCACGCAGACCACGCTGTCGATGGACGACACCGCGCGCGTCATCGACGCGCTGCGCAGCCGCTTCCCGGAAGTGCGCGGACCGCGCAAGGACGACATCTGCTACGCGACGCAGAACCGTCAGGACGCCGTCAAGGAGCTCGCCGGCCGCTGCGACGCCGTGCTCGTCGTCGGCTCGCGCAACAGCTCCAACTCCAACCGCCTGCGCGAGCTCGCCGAGCAGCGCGGCGTGCCCGCCTACCTGATCGACGGCGCCGCGGACATCCAGCCCGAATGGCTGCACGGCCGCGCCCGCGTCGGCGTCACCGCCGGCGCCTCCGCGCCCGAAGTCCTCGTCCAGGAAGTCGTCGAGCGCCTCAGGGCCCTGGGCGGCGTCACCGCCACCGAGCTGCCCGGCCGCGCGGAGAACGTCGTGTTCTCGCTGCCGCCGGCGTTAAGGCGGGCGATGCGGGGCGGGCAGCAGAAAACGACGGCACGGTGAGTCGCAAGCAGCCCTGCGAGCTGCCTCGCGGTGTCTCCTAGCGCAATTCAGCGCGCGCGGCCATTAGCCGATTGGCCAGGGCGCACCTATCCCTCTGGCGAATAGGCGGCTTCGCCGCTGGCGTTCATGCTGTGGCCCAAAAGGAAGGGGGGTACAGGCATGGCCTGCATGCGCAACACAATCGGTGCGCACGGTTTCACAGCGCTGGAGCTATTGGTCACGCTGGCGACGACAGCCGTGCTTGTCGCGGTCGCGGTGCCGTCACTCGACGCGATGATCAAGCGCAGCCGTTTGACTGCCGCCCACAATGAGTTCATCGCGGCGATCTATCAACTGCGCAGTGAGGCGGCCAAGCGCAACCGGGTCGTCAAGATGTGCCGCAGCATCGACCTTGGTACGCCGAGCTGCGATACGTCCGAGAGCGGGGGATGGCACACCGGCTGGGTGATCTGGGTCGACAGCGACAACAGCAACGAGATCGACGGAGACGAGTACCCGATCAGTGTGCACGGCCCGTTTGCCGACGGTGTCCATCTGGTTGGAAACACCAACGTGGCGCAGCGGGTGGCGTTCCGGTCTACGGGGGCCACCTACGGCGCCGGTAACGGGACTTTCACGGTCTGCGTGGAGGGCGGAACGAGCAAACGGGAGATCGTCCTATCCAGACCCGGCAGGTTGCGGACGAGGGATCTGGCCAGCGACGGTAACTGCTGATCCGCTTTGCTCAAGTATCGACACCTCGTAGACGGCCGCGGCACGAAGCCGTTTGCCGACTCGGTCGCAGACGCTCATGCAGGGCTGGAGCAGTATTCAGCCCCAGAGCGCCGCGACTACAGGTGGCGAGCATACGATGCTGCCATGGGGCAAAGCGCATTTTGATCATGCAAACAGCGCGGTAGATGTGGTAGCCTCGAACCGCTGTCATGCTTGTTGGCATGTTCCGGGGGGAACCACATGGACGTGAGGGCGATCGCGCTGCCGGGTATCGCGCTGCCGGGTCTGGTCTTGCCGCCAGTCTGCGATCCATCGCCGTTCGTCTGTCAGCCACCTCCTACACCGAGTAACTTCCGCGACCCTGCCGTGATGAAGCGCGCGAAGGGATTCACGCTGATCGAGCTGTTGATCGCGATCGCCATCGTTGGGATTCTTGCGGCCATCGCGCTGCCGTCCTATCAATTTGCGGTGCGCAAGGGCCATAGGGGTACGGTGCAGACCTTCATGCTCGATGTGGCGCAGCGTGAGCAGCAGATTTACCTGGATTCGCGCGGTTACGTCCCAGTCGCGGCCAACGCCGACTTTCCTGCCGATCCCGGCGACTCTCCTGCCGGCATCAACCTGACCGTGCCTGAGGAGGTCAGCAAATTTTACGATCTGCAAGTCACTGTGGCTGGACCGCCTCCGAGCTTCACCATCATTGCCGTGCCCAAGGGTAGCCAGGCGAGCGATGGCACGCTGACGATGAGCAGTGACGGCACCAAGACGCCGGCGGACAAATGGTAGCCGGTCGAGCCGCGCGCGAGCGCGTCACGCGTTTTTTCGGTGCGCTTGCCGGCTTCACGCTGATCGAGCTGATCGTCGTTGTTGCGGTTGTTGCCGTAGTGGCGGCCGTTGCCGTTCCTTCGTTCACGCAGATGGTCGCCAACAGCCGCATTGGCGGGGCGGCCAATACATTGCAGGCTGCGCTGCTCAAGGCGCGTAGCGAGGCGCTCAAGCGCAACTGCTCGGTCACCGTGCGGCGCACAGGAAGCAGTTGGAGCCAGGGCTGGGAAGTGATCGCGCTCAATGTCGACAGCGGTGGCGATTGCAGCGGGGCGGAGTATGACACCGACCCCGGCCTGTCGCTGCAGGTCGATGCACCGCGCGGGGTTGTCGTGACCGGTTCATCGGCAAGCGTAACGTACTCGCGATCTGGACGAACGACCGGCTCACCGACGTTCGAGATCACGCGCGACCCCCCTGGCGCCGGGCAGACACGGTGCCTACTCATCGAGCTCGACGGCTACCCCAAAGTCGTCAAGGCAGAATGCGCGTAGGCCTCCCTACTATGGAATCGGCGATGAGCTTTAACGTGAATCTCGCGCAGCGAGACGCCGACCTACCCTCACACGCGCAGCGGAAGAGGGGGGACCGCACGCCGAGCGTGCGGTGGGAGAGGGGAACGGCCATGCGGCGCGAGATTCATGTTCCGGGGCGCGGTGTCCTGCATGGCCGTATGCGCGGCTTTTCCATGCTGGAGGTGCTGATTACGCTCGTGATTCTGGCGTTCGGTCTGCTGGGGCTGATCAACCTGCAGATCAAGCTTCAGATGAACGAGGTGGAGTCCTACCAGCGCGGGCAGGCCTTGATGCTGCTCAACGACATGGCCGCGCGTCTGCAGGCGCATCCACTGAATCCCGACACCATGTCGGGCGATCTGGAGCGTCTCCAGGACTATCTGACGGGAAACTCATGGGTCGGCGTCGATGGCCTGGACTGTGCGACGGATTTCGTCCAGGCGGCCGCGGACTGCGCGGCTTGGGATGAGTTGCTCGAAGGTGCGGCGGTCGAGCAGTCGGGTGGGACCAGTGGCGGCGCGATGGCCGGAGCTCGGGGCTGCGTGACCCAGGTGCAGGCCGCCGATCTGGGCTTCGGCGTGTGCAGGCCGCCGATTTATCGGGTGTCCGTCTCGTGGCAGGGGCTGTACGAGAGCGCAACCCCCGCTGTCGATTGCGCAGCCAATCAGTACGGCGACGAGGGCTATCGCCGAACGGTTTCCACCCTTGTTGTCGTCGGGTCGCCCAGGTGCCTATGACTTCCCCGCTACGTGCGCAAGTGCCGGCCCGCTCGCGGCAGGCCGGCGTGACGATGATCGAGCTCATGATCGCCATGGTCGTCGCCTTGGTACTGCTGGCGGCGTTGGCGGCGATGTACGGCTCGAGTGTCAAGGCGCGCAACGAGATCGAACGCACGAATCGCCAGGTTGAAAACGGGCGCTACGCCATCCAGCTGCTGCGCGACGACATCCAGCTCGCAGGTTTCTTCGGCGAGCTCAATATGGTCGACGTCGGCAGAACCGCCCCCCCGCTACCCGGTGCGCTGCCGGACGTGTGCGTGACGCACCTGTCTGCGCTGCCCAGCGACGGTGTGGTGGATGCGGACAGAACCTACGACGCAGTGCTCGACGCGCTCGATTATCTCGCCGTCAGCATGCACGTGCACGTGCAGGGCTTCGACAACGTGGACCCGGCGGCCCTCACCGGTTGTCTCGCCGGTATCGATTTGAAGCCGAGTACCGACGTCATCGTCGTGCGCCGCGTGCTGACCTGCGACGCGGCCGTCGGCTGTCCCTTCACGGCGGGCGCACCACACCTACAGGCGTCGCAGTGCAGCCAGACCGGTGATGACGAAATAGACAGCACGCCGTTTTTCCTCGCGGCCGTCGCCGATAGCGCGGTCGATGCCACGTTCACCCTCAGAGATCAGAACTGCGTGGCTGACGCCACCTACAACGCCAATAACACGCCAGTTCGCCGCTACATGACACACATCTACTTCATCGCCAAGAACAACGTCGGCTCCGATGGCATTCCGACATTGAAGCGGCGCGAGCTGATCTCGAGCGGATGGACGACGACAGCCTTGGTCGAGGGAATCGAGGATCTGCAGTTCGAGTACGGAGTGGACGGCGACGACGACGACAGCGACGGCACAGGCGATTCATCGGACCAGGATGGCGCCGTGGACGAATACGTGGACCACCCGGCGAGCGCCACTACGGCCACGACCGACGTGGTCGGATGGAATAGCGTGATGACCGTGCGCGTCCATCTGCTCAGCCGCAGCACGGAAAAGCGTGCTGGCTACCAGGACTCGAACACCTATCAGCTCGGCAACCACAGGATCGATGCGAGCACCGACCTGAGCGGCGATGAGCGCGCCTATCCGCGCAAGGTCTTCGAGACGGTGATCCATTTGCGTAATCCGCAGGGGCGGCGGCTATGAGCACCGGACGGTCTGCTTCGCTGTACCAGTTGTGCCAATCAGGGTTTTCGCTGGTAGTCGCGCTGATCATGCTGGTGATCATGACGGCAACTACGCTAATGATCTTCCGCATCAGCAACACCGGCACGCAGATCGTTGGCAACATGCAGTTTCGCAACGAGGCGCTCGCGCTTGCGGACGGCACGCTTCAGGAGGCGATCAGCACGACGCGCGTGTTCGATACACCAGACACTCTGTTTCTCGACCCATGTGACAACGTCAACAACCGGCGCTGTTACGACGTCGACGGGAACGGTGATGACGATGTGCAGGTTGATGTGGTTCCGCCGGCGTGCGTGCAAGTGAACATCATTCCGACCCGCGCCCTCGATTCGCTGGATCCGTTCGACCAGGACTGCCTGACCGGTGCGGCTACTGAAACGGGAACGGAAGGTGTTGACACGGGGGCTTCCCTCTGCGCGCGCAGTATCTGGGAGGCGCGCGCCAATGCGCAGGACTATGGTGGCTCCGGGACTACCGGCGCTCGGATGTCCGTGGTGCAGGGTGTAGGCGTGACAATCGACAAAGGCAGCGCGCTGGCCGGCTGCCCGGGCAGTTAGCGAGAGGAGACGTGGCCATGTCCAATATCCGCACACGCGTTGTTACGCTCGGCCTGGGCGTCATGCTCGGATCGATGAGCTTCAAGGCCGCGACCGAGGATATCGACATCTTCTCGGTGGACCAGAACAGCACGGTCGGCAGGCCCAACGTGCTGATCGTGCTGGACAACAGTTCGAATTGGGCGCGCCAGTCGCAGCAATGGCCTGGTGGTTTGCAGCAGGGGCAATCGGAAGTGCGCGCCATCACGCGCGTGATCAACGAATTGCCCAACGAAGCCTTCAATCTTGGCCTGTTGGAATTCATTACCGGCGGCAGTTCAAGCGACACGGACTCCGGCTTTGTCCGCTTTCATATCCGGCCGATGACCACGACGAATAAGGCCAACCTATCGAACATCCTGTATGGACCGAGCGCTGACGGGGATCCTGCCGCCACCAGCATTTTCTCGAAGATCAACGATCCGGACGAAAAGCGCTCCCAAGGCAACCCGTTCGGCAATCTGTTCTGGGATGTGTACAACTACCTAGCCGGGACCAATCACTCCAACGGCGGCGCCGGTACGTTGGACGCGCTGTCGGACGATGAGGCCTACAGCACCAAGCACTCCGTCTTCAACTCGCCGCTCGGTTTGACTGACGCTTGTTCGCGCACGATCGTCATTTTCATCGGCAACAACGTGCAGGCGGGCCCCACTGGTGACAGTGAGGCTAACGTCTCGGCGCTGACCGCACTGGGCGGCGACACCGACCAGATTCAGTTCGCCGACTACGTGGTGACCACTACCTCTGCGCAGGATCACACCTCGCTCGGTAGCTCCGCCTGCTTTGCGGACGCCTCCTCGTGCACCTCGGCGGTTTCGACCGCCGACACAGACGGCAACGGTATCGACGACTGCAGCGACGCCGGCTATACGAGCTGCTTCTGCGACGCCGACACAGCACAGGCCTGCGATCCGCCGTCGCGGTTCGGGGTATTCGGAGTGAGCACGATCGTGGTGAGCGGCCCGAGTTCTGTGATTGGCTCGAGCTCGGAAGACACGGGTCAAGCGCAGCTCTGTCAAAACAACGACCCTGGTAGCCTGACTTGTCCGACCTTTGCCCCTCTGGCTGGTTCGACCTTTGCCGACGGTCCTGAGCCGAACCAGGTCACCGAAACAAACATCAGCTGGTCGAGCTGCTTTTATCAAGAGCAGCCGAACGCCTGCGGAAACAACAACAACAAGTCCCTCTGGAAGCCGCGCGGCACGAAGACGACCACAACGACGATTCGCGAAAAGACGAGCACCGCACTGGGGCCAACCACCTCCTGTGCAGTCGAGGAGTCGAGTTGCGATACCACTACGGTCTCCGGCTGCCCTGGAAGCAGCACCGTCACGTACGAGAGCTGCTTCTGCAGTGGCGTCGCGGACTCGACCGGTTGCCCGCCCGCGACAACCAGCCGCTTCACCGTGGTGGGGAATTACACCCGGACTTCGGCGACTGCGACGGGTACCTTTTCAACTCCGCCGACCCAAGGCGGCAGCAACTTCATGATGGACGAGTGGGCGCGCTTTCTGCGAATGATCGGCGTGCCGATCCCGGGCACGGCGATCGATGGAGCCGACCCGGTGCGCGCCCAGGTGACGACCTATACGATCGACGTCTTCAACGCGCAACAGGATCCGAACTTCTCGGCGCTGCTGTTCAATGCGGCGCGCGTCGGCGGCGGCAAGTATTACCAGGCCAAGAACGAAGACTCGATCGTCCGCGCGCTGAGCGAGATTTTCGCCGAGGTGCAGGCGGTCAACACGGCCTTCGCGTCCGCGAGCCTGCCGGTTTCCGCGACGAACCAGGCACAGAACGAGAATCAAGTATTCGTCGGCCTGTTCCGGCCGGATCGCACGGCTCGGCCGCAGTGGTTTGGCAACCTCAAGCGCTTCGAAGTCGTGGCGGACCAGGGCGGAGTTCGCCTGGGCGACAAGAACGGCAACGCCGCCGTGAACAGCCAGACGGGCTTTCTCGCCGAGTGCTCGGCAAGCTTCTGGACAGTGGACTCGAGCACTTCGGGCAAAAACGGGCAACCCTATTGGCAGACCGTTGCCACCGACGATCCTGATGCCAAGGGCTTGTGCACTTCGGCCGGGACCAGTCCGTGGTCGGACCTGCCGGACGGTCCTTTCGTCGAGAAGGGCGCAGTCGCCGAGGTGTTGCGGCGCGGCAACGACCGTGCGGCGGTTCCGGATGCGGACGGGAACTTCGAGGTGGACCGCGATATTCTGACGCTGAGCGGAACCACGCTGGTGGACTACACCGCCGATTGCTCTGCCGACGACGACGGCAATGCGGCAACGAGTGCCGCGGACAGCGAGCGCGTGAAATGCTTCATGCGTGGTGAGGACCGATCCGGCGACCAGCCGGATGCCGATAACGACGGGAATCTGACCGAGCCGCGTTCGACGATTCATGGCGACGTCGTGCACTCGCGGCCGCAGCCGGTCAACTTTGGCGGCGACACCGGTGTGATCGTGTACTACGGCGCAAACGACGGCACGCTGCGCGCGGTGCGCTCGGGCACGGATGCAGACGGCGGTACGGAGCTGTGGTCATTCCTTGCGCCGGAGCATGCCGGCAAGTTCGCGCGGCTCAGGAACAATACGCCGAACATCCTTTACTTCGGGGGAGATCCGTCCGCATCGGACCCGAAGGACTATTTCTTCGACGGATCCATCGGCCTGCTGCAGCGCACGAACAACAGCGAGGTTTCGATCTTCCCGAGCATGCGGCGTGGCGGACGGAGGGTCTACAAGTTCGAGGTGACCGGCGCGAAGGATGATCCGGACGCGGATCCCATCTTCAGGTGGCGCAAAGGATGCGACAGCGAAGACGATGCCAGCTGCGACACGGACACCGACCCGGACAATGCAGGCGGTTTCACCGACATCGGTCAGACCTGGTCGCAACCCTCCCCGGCTTTTCTCGCCAGCTACTCCAGCTCGCCCGTCGTTGTCTTCGGCGGCGGTTACGACAGCTGCGAGGATGCGAACACAATCGCACCGAGCTGCAACGGCGCGAAGGGCAGCGGTGTGTACGTGCTGGACTCCGGCACCGGCGCGATCATTCGACATTTTGATTTCGAAGGCCGCAGCGTGGCCGCGGACGTGGCGATGATCGATGTGACTGGCGACAACAAGGTCGATCTGGGCTACGCGGTCACGACCGGCGGGGATGTGTGGCGCATCGACTTCAGGCCGGGGGATCCGGCCGACTGGACCAAGACCCGCATCGCCTACACGAGCGGAATGGGCCACAAGTTCCTCTTCCGGCCAGCATTGCTGGAAACGCGCCAGAACGGCCTGCCGGTGATCTACTTGGCGATTGGCAGCGGAGACCGCGAGCACCCTTTGCGGGGGCACTATCCATTCCCGGACCCGGACTCGGCGCGGGTGGGCGTAAAGAATCGCTTCTATGTCTTCAAGGACGAGCCTGATCGTGTGGACGATCCTGACGATCCGGACGGCACGCTCGGTACGTTGGATCTGAATGGGTCGGAGATGGCCGACAATACCAATCCTTTGGGTGCGACCGGAGAGTGCGAGGCCGAAGAGGTTCTTCCGACTTCATCAAAGCGAGGCTGGTTTATCGACCTTGATGAGCGCGGCAATGGCGAGCAGGTCGTGACCTCGGCGGTGATTGCGGCCGGCGAGGTATTCTTCAGCACCAACCGTGCAGATGACGTGGCACCGGCAGGAGACGAGTTGGCCTGCACAAACTCTCTCGGCGAGGCGCGCGGCTACGCAGTCGACCTGTTTACGGGACAAGGTGTATTGGGCGGGACAGGCTGCGGGACGCGCTCCGCCGAGTTCACGGGCGGCGGCCTGCCGCCGAGTCCGGTCATCGCCACGATTCCCGTCACCGGCGGAAGCGTCGAAACCATCTGCCTCGGCTGTATCACGAGTCCCGGGGGCAACGGGGGCAACGGCGGAGGCGAGCCTCCGGTTTGCGTTCCCGGATCACCGGTCGAGGCGTGCCTGGTGAATATCGACTTCCCGGCGGTCCGCAGGCCCCTGTACTGGTACACGGTCGGTGATACCGAGTAGCGCCGGGGATTGGGTAGTGTAACCCCGTGGGAGCCGGCGCTCCCACGGCGCGCTGGAACAGACCGCCCGCACTTCGTATAATCCGCGCCCCCCCCTGCCGGGATAGCTCAGTCGGTAGAGCGACTGATTCGTAATCAGTAGGTCGCAGGTTCGATTCCTGTTCCCGGCACCAGCATTCTATTGGCTTACGCCATTTTGGCGATGCCGCGACCGGCTCAGCGTTCCGCCGGTCATGCTGACGGGGTGCCAGGCGTGCGACCGGGGGACTCGCGGACTCGCGGCCAGGCACCGCCGCCCGTTTCAGCCTACACTGGCGGCTCCCCCACGGCAGAGCGATCATGGCCAAGCCCAATTATCGCTTCGACAAGCGGCAGCGCGAGTTGAAGAAGCATCAGCAACAGGAAGAGAAGCGCCAGAAGAAGTTGGCGCGCGGCGCAGGGGCGGACGGCAGCCCGGCGGCACCTGCGGCTGACGAGGAGTCCCGGCGATGAGCAAGGGCCTGGACCGCAAGAAGGAAGCGAAGAGAAAGCCGGCGAAGACGTTGCTGGAAAAACGGGCCGCGAAGGCGGAGAAGAAGAAAGGCAAGCGCTAGGCGCTTCGGCGCGATGCGGGCGCGGGCATGCCGAGCGCCTGGTCGATTCCGCCCGCGCGGTGGCCGGTGCCGTTCGGCGAATCACGACGTACGATGAAAATTCCCAAGGGCCTGCAACCGCTGGTCGACGAAGGCGTGGTGGACGCGGTGCTGCGGCAGCTCAAGAGCGGCAAGGAGGCATCGGTCTTCGTCGTCACCTGCGCAGACGCGGTTCGTTGCGCGAAGGTCTACAAGGACGCCGAGCACCGCAGTTTCCGCAAGCTGGCCCAGTATCACGAAGGCCGCAAGAGCCGCGGCAGCCGCGATGCGCGTGCAAAGGGCAAGCGCAGCCGCCATGGACGCGAGGTTCAGGAGGAGGCGTGGAAGAACGCCGAGGTCGAGGCGCTCTACCGCCTCGCCGATGCCGGCGTGCGCGTGCCGCAACCGTTCGGCGTCTATTCGGGCGTGCTGCTGATGGAGCTGATCGTCGACGCGCACGGCAGCCCGGCGCCGCGCCTCAACGAAGTGGAGATGACGCCGGAGCAGGCGCGCGAGTGGCACGGGTTCATGGTGCGCGCGATCGTGCGCATGCTGTGCGCCGGCCTGATCCACGGCGACCTTTCCGACTACAACGTTCTGGTCGACCGCGACGGCCCGGTCATCATCGATCTGCCGCAGGCGGTGACCGCGGCCGGCAACAACAACGCGTTCGACATGCTGGAGCGTGACGTCAACAACATGCGCGCTGCCTTCGCGCGGGCGGCCCCGGAGCTGCTCGATACCGAGTATGCGCGCGAGATCTGGGCGCTATACGAGTCCAGCGCGCTGATGCCGGAAACACCGCTCACCGGTTGCTTCGTGCCCGATGTGGCGCAGGCCGACGTCGGTGCCGTTCTGGACCAGATCGAAGTGGCGCGCCGCGAAGCCGAGGCACGGCAGCTGGGCCGCGAACGGGCGGAATCCGCCTGAGAAGCCTGCAAAGAGTGTATGATGCACGGTCAATTTACGCGCAGAGCGGCTGATATCCGCCATTCCGGCGCTGAACGGTCGTTCGGGTAAGGCTCGGACGCGACCGCGCATCCCGGTCCGGCACCGGGGTCCGATTTCAGGGCCGCCGCTCGGGCGCAGGCGTTAAGGAGTGCTCCGTTGGCCAATAATCCCCGCGCTTTCGATCCGCGTGCACGCGAGGCGCGCCAGCAGGCCTGGCTTGCGGTGCCGACCGTTGCCGAGCAGTTTCCCGGCGTCGGCGAAATTGCCGTCGAACTGCAGTTCCTGCTCGAGAACGGGCGTCCGCATTCCTCGGCGCACAGGCGGATCTTCCTGCCGGACATGCAGGCCTATTTCGACGTGCAGTGCCCGGACCGCGACTGCAGCGATGGCGGTTTCGATCTGGGGCGCGCGATCCAGGCGGCGGCACGTGCGCCCGGGCACAGCAGCGCCGGCAACCTGCGTTGCCGCGGATTCACGCGGTCGCAGCCCTGCAGCCTGTCGCTCGAGTATGGCGTGCTGGCCCGCCCGCAGCCGGCGTGATGCGCCGCTGTTCGGGGCTGCGGGTTGCGGCCGCTGAGCAGGAGGCTTGCACCGGTTTCAGAATCTGCGCCGTACGCCGCGCCGCCAGCGGCGCAGCGCCATGAATCCACCGACTAGCCCGCCCAGGTGCGCGAAATGCGCAACACCGGACTGCGTGCCGGTGATGCCTGCGTAGAGCTCGAACAGCGCGTACAGCGTGACGAAGACCGGCGCGGGCAAGGGGATCGGCGGGAACAGCAGAATGACCGTGCGACGCGGGAACAGGATCGCGTAGGCGGCGAGCAGGCCGAACAAGCCACCCGAGGCGCCGACCGTCGGCACGCGCTGGCCCAGCGCCGTCGTGACGACGAGCTGCGTGCCGGCGGCGGCGAGCACGCTCACGATGTAGAGCTGCGCGAAGCGCATCGAGCCGAGCGCGCGCTCCACGTCGCGGCCGAACATCCAGATGCCGAACATGTTCGCAGCCAGGTGCAGTGTGCTGCCGTGCAGAAACGCGCTGGTGACGATCTGCCACGGCGCGAAGCCGGCGCCAAGGGGCCACAGCGCGAAGGCGCCGATCAAACCGTCGCGGGCTTGCGTCTGCAGGCCGAAGACGAGGATGTTGGCGGTCAGCAGCAGATAGGTCACAGCCGAGTCCGTGTCAGGCCAGAACCGGCGCGCGGCCTGGGCGTTTTTCCGGTGTAAAAACTGCGCTTCAATCCATTTTTTCCTACGCGCCGGCTACGGTTTTCCCGTTTTCCCTCGTGGCCGCGGCTCATGTCGCCCTTCCTGCACCGGCGTGGCGCGGACAACGGTCATGCCCCGCGTTAATGCGGGAATCGCCGGATTGTATCGCCGTTGCCGCATCGCCTGCGCCGCGTCTCGCTGGTCGACGAACGGCCCGTCGGCGGTTCAGCGGGAGGGTCCGCTCAACACCTCGAGGCGGCGTCCGTCCTCGAGGTGCAGCGCGTGACTCGCGGCGTGCGCCAGCTGCAGCACGGCGCTCGCGAGCGTGCTGTCGCCGTCGACCGCATCGACGATTTCGCCCGCGGGGACTGCGGCTTCGCCGTCTACGATCGCACTGCCCGGCGCGGGCGCGGTACCGTCGACGCGGCAGACGAACAGGCGCCGCTTCAGCTGGCCGAGGTAATGCAGGCGCGCGACGATTTCCTGGCCGGTGTAGCAGCCCTTGTCGAAGCTGATGCCGCCGAGCAGGTCGAGATTGGCCATCTGCGGGATGAAGTGGTCGCTGGTTTCGGCGTAGACCACCGGCACGCCGGCTTCGATGTCGGCGCGGCGCCAGGCCGCGAACGGCAGCGCTGACGGTGTGGCCGGGCTGGGCCGCGGCGCTCCCGGGCAACGGGCGGCGAGCGCGTCGATGCGCGCCGGCGTGCCGAGCACGCTGTAGCGCGGTGCCCCGCCGAGCCGGCGCAGCACGCGCAGGTCGCCATCCTGCGCGCAGTCCAAGGGCGCGGCGGGCACCGGCAGGCCCAGCGCGCGCAGCGCATCCTGCGCGCCGGTTCCGACAATGCCGAGCGCGCGCACCTCGGCCGGCTCGATGGTGACTTTGGCGCGCAGCACGAACATGCGCAGGCGCTTGAGCACCGCTTCGGCGATGCTGCGGTGCAGCTCGAGCAGCACGGCCTCGCCGTCCGCGATCAGGTGCAGTACCGCGAGCATGCGCCCCTTGGGGCTGTTGTAGCTGCTGATCTGCGCGCGCCCGCTGCGCAGCTGCCGCAAGTCGCTGCTCAATTGTCCCTGCAGGAACGAGACCGCGTCCGCGCCGCCGACGCGAGCGTAGACCAGCTCGTCGAGAGAAACCGTAGGACAGTGATTCATTGCTCGCAGGCGCCGGACTTTGTCAGAATATCAGGGTCTTTAACAGACCCTTCGTTTAGCGTACCGATTTATCCCGTGTCAGCCAGCCAGGATCTCCAGCGCAAGCCGAGCGAGCCCAACGACGCGCCTCGCGACGCCGTTCCGTTGTCCGCGCTTCTAAGACAGCAGCAGACGCCGGTGCCGGAGATCGGCGGACGCAGCGACGGACTCGATCCGACGCGCTACGGCGACTGGGAAAAGAACGGTCGCTGCATCGACTTCTGATGCAAATCCAATAATCAGCTTCACGTCCCTTTTCGACGCTTGTTGGGAGCCGGAATGAGTACCAAATCGCCTGCGGGAAGTCGCCCGCTGTCGCCCTTCATGCTGGGGCAGTATTACCGGTTCCAGTGGACCTCGGTGCTGTCGTTCGCGCACCGCGTGACCGGCGTGGGCCTGAGCCTCGGCACGCTGCTGCTCGCCGGCTGGCTGGTCGCGCTCGCCGGCGGTCCGCAAAGCTATGCAGCGTACAGCGACCACGTGACGGCCTGGTACGGCCAGGCGCTGCTGTTCGCGTGGACCTGGGCGCTGTCCTACCACCTCGCGAACGGCATCCGCCATCTGTTCTGGGATCTCGGCAAGGGCTTCGAGCTGAAGACCGCCGAGCGCTCGGGCTATGCCGTCGTGGTGTTTTCGCTGGCCCTGACCGCGCTGGTCTGGGCCGTGGCCCGTCTCGGCTGAGGATCCGACGATGAGCCTGCGTTCTCCTCTGGGCCGCGCGCGCGGCCTCGGTTCGGCCAAGGAAGGCGTGCATCACTTCTGGGTGCAGCGCGTCAGCGCGGTCGCACTGATTCCGCTGGCGCTGTGGTTCATGTTCTCGGTGGCACGCCTGGCCACCGGCGACGCGGATTTCTACGCCGTGCGCCACTGGGTCTCGGCACCGTCGGTGGCGGTCACGCTGGTGCTGTTCCTCGGCACCGCGCTGTACCACTCGGTGCTCGGCGTCCAGGTCGTGATCGAGGACTACGTGCACGGCGAGGGCGCCAAGCTCACGCTACTGCTGCTATCCAAGTTCCTGCACGCGATCGTCGCTGCGGCGGCGATCTTCGCCGTGCTCAAAGTCGCGCTGGCTTGAGGGCCCGAGAAAAGAAAATGGCTGCATACGAGATCGTTCATCACGAATACGACGCCATCGTCGTCGGTGCCGGCGGCGCCGGCCTGCGCGCGACGCTGGGTCTGGCCGAAGCCGGACTGAAGACTGCCAACATCACCAAGCTGTTTCCGACGCGCTCGCACACGGTCGCCGCGCAGGGCGGCATCTCGGCGGCGCTCGCCAACATGGGCCGCGACGACTGGCGCTGGCACTTCTACGACACCGTGAAAGGCTCCGACTGGCTCGGCGACCAGGACGCGATCCAGTACATGACGCGCGAGGCGATCCCCGCGATCATCGAGCTGGAGCACTACGGCGTGCCGTTCTCGCGCACACCGGAAGGCAAGATCTACCAGCGCCCGTTCGGCGGCATGACCACCGAGTTCGGCAAGGGGCCGCCGGCGCAGCGCACCTGTGCGGCGGCCGACCGCACCGGGCACGCCATCCTGCACACGCTCTACCAGCAGTCGCTGAAGTGCAGGGCGCAGTTCTACATCGAGTACTTCGCGCTCGATCTGTTGATGGACGACGACGGCTCGTGCAAGGGCGTGCTCGCCTGGGATCTCGCGACCGGCCAGCTGCATCGCTTCCGCGCGCACATGGTGATCCTGGCGACCGGCGGCTACGGCCGCGCGTTCTTCTCGGCGACTTCGGCGCACACCTGCACCGGCGACGGCAACGCGATGGTGCTGCGCGCGGGTCTGCCGCTGCAGGACATGGAGTTCGTGCAGTTCCACCCGACCGGCATCTACGGCGCCGGCTGCCTGATCACCGAGGGCGCGCGCGGCGAGGGCGGCTATCTCACCAATCGCAACGGCGAGCGCTTCATGGAGCGCTACGCGCCCAGCGTGAAGGATCTGGCGCCGCGCGACATGGTGTCGCGCGCGATGGCGACCGAGATCCGCGAAGGGCGCGGCGTCGGGCCGGAGGCGGATCACATCTTTCTGCACCTGGAACACCTGGGCCCCGAGGTGCTGCACAAGCGCCTGCCGGGCATCTCGGAGTCGGCGAAGATCTTCGCCGGCGTCGACGTGACCAAGGAGCCGATCCCGGTGGTGCCGACGGTGCACTACAACATGGGCGGAATCCCCTGCCTGTACACCGGCGAGGTGATCACGCTCAAAAACGGCAATCCCGACACGATCGTCCCCGGACTGATGGCCGTCGGCGAGGCGGCCTGCGTCTCGGTGCACGGCGCCAACCGCCTGGGCTCGAACTCGCTGCTCGACCTTGTCGTCTTCGGCCGTGCATCCGCGATCCGCACCGCCGAGCTGATCAAGCCCGGCACGCCGCACAAGAAGATTTCCGGCGAATCGGAAGACAAGGCGATCGCGCGCCTCGACGGCTTGCGCAACGCCAAGGGCGCCACGCCGACGGCGAAGATCCGCCTCGACATGCAGAAGACCATGCAGAAGCACTGCGCGGTGTTCCGCGACGGGCCGCTGATGCAGGAAGGCATCGCGCAGCTCAAGGGCGTGATCGACAACTTCGGTCAGGATCTGTCGGTGTCCGACCGCTCGATGATCTGGAACTCCGATCTGGTCGAAACGCTCGAGCTCGACAATCTGCTGGGCCAGGCGCTGGTGACGATCGTCGGCGCCGAGAACCGCAAGGAGTCGCGCGGCGCGCATGCCCGCGACGACATCAAGGAGCGCGACGACCAGAGCTGGATGAAGCACACCGTCGCCTGGCGCACCGGCCCGAAGGAGGTGACGATCGACTACCGACCGGTGCACATGCAGCCGCTCGACGCCGAGGTCGAGCATATTCCGCCGGTGGCGCGCAAATATTGACTTCGTGAGGCGTGAGGCGTGAGGAGTGAGGCGCAGAAGCACGACATTTACGCCTCACGCCTCACCCCTCACCCCTCACCGTTTACGGAGTAAACGCATGGCCCAATTCACCCTTCCCCAGAACTCCAGGATCGACAAGAAGGCCGGCAAGACGTTCAAGGCGCCGGCCGGCGCGAGCAAGGTGCAGACGTTCAAGATCTATCGCTACGATCCGGACAGCGGCGCGAATCCGCGCGTCGACCGCTATGAAGTCGACATGGGCAGCTGCGGGCCGATGGTTCTCGACGCGCTGATCAAGATCAAGAACGAAGTCGATCCGACGCTGACCTTCCGCCGCTCGTGCCGCGAAGGCATCTGCGGCTCGTGCGCGATGAACATCGACGGCACCAATACGCTGGCCTGCATCAAGCCCTGCAGCGAGGTCAAAGGCGAGGTCAGCATCTATCCGCTGCCGCACATGCCGGTGATCAAGGATCTGGTGCCGGACATGACGCATTTCTACGCGCAACTGGCGTCGATCGAGCCGTGGCTGAAGACCGATTCGCCGGCGCCGACGCGCGAGCGCCTGCAGTCGGAGGAGGATCGTGCCAGGCTCGACGGCCTCTACGAATGCATCCTCTGCGCCTGTTGCTCGACCAGCTGCCCGAGCTACTGGTGGAACCCGGATCGTTATCTCGGCCCGGCGATCCTGCTGCAGGCCTACCGCTGGCTCGTCGACTCGCGCGACGAGGCCACCGGTGCGCGCCTCGACGATCTCGAGGACCCGTTCAAGCTGTACCGCTGCCACACGATCATGAACTGCGCCAAGACCTGCCCCAAGGGGCTGAACCCGGCGAAGGCGATCGCCGGGATCAAGCAGATGGTGGTGGAAAGAACGGTCTAGAAGCAGTTTCCAGTCTGTAGTTTCCAGTTTCCAGTAACAGCAGGACAGTGGGGCAGCGAGTGGCTTCTTCTTCTCCGGAAACTGGAAACCGGAAACTGGAAACCGCGAAGTCGTCCGATGGGCGACTTCGCTGGCTCCTGCGCCGCGGTATGAAGGAGCTCGACGTGCTGATGGAGCGCTATTACGCCGCGCGCTTCGAGGCCGCACCGCCGCCGGAGAAGGCCGAGTTCCTGCGCCTGGTGACACTGGCCGAGGATCCGGACATCTGGGCCTGGGTCATGGGTTACGACACGCCGCCGGCGGAGTACGCCGCCATTGTCGAGCAGCTTCGCATCCACCGTTGATTTAAGACTGCAGCCGTCGATGCGCGCGCTGCGCGCGGCGTTCGTGCTGCACCTTGTCTGCTTCGCGCTGCTGCTCGCGGCGCAGCCGCCGTGGCCGGCGATGCTGGCGCTGGGCGCGGGCTTCGGCGGCTCCTGGCTGTGGACGCGCCGGCATCCCGCACTCGGGTTCGGGCCGCGCGCGCCGATCCGGCTGGTCTGGCACGGCGAAGGCGGCTGGACGCTGCATCGTGCCGACGGCGCTGCGTTGGACGCGGAGCTGGCCGACGACTCGATCGTCACCGGATCCTGGCTCATCCTGCGGTTTCGCCTGGCGGCCGGCGGCACTGCGGCGCGCCTGCTTTTCGGCGACGAGCTCGCGCCGGAGATGCTCAGGCGGCTGCGCGCGCGGCTGTCGGTTGCGTAGCGCAACTTGTGCACCGATCACGAGCCGGCCGCCGATAAAGAAGGGGAACGGCCTGCGCCGTTCCCCAAGTGACGGGCGCCTGGTAGGAGGCGCCCGGTCAGGCGCGCGTGAACATCAGAAGCGGTAGCCAACGGTCATGCCGTAGGCGAGCGGGTCGATCTCGACTGTGCCGAGCCCGGTGCCATCGCTGCTCGCTTCCGTGTCGATGTCGATGTAGCGAATGTCGGCGCCGACCACCCAGCGGCGCGCAGCGTCCAGCGTGTAGTCCACACCGGCCTGCGCCGCGAGGCCCCAGGAATCGTCGAGATCCAGCGGCGTGCCGTCGTCGAGCTTGGTGTCCCAGAACGTCGTGTAATTGATGCCCGCCGAGACGAACGGGTCGAAGCGGCGGCTGGGCATGAAGTGATACTGCACGGATACGGTCGGCGGCAGCTGCCGCGCCGACCCGGCCTTCACGCCGTTGAGCCTGATGTCGTGTTCGAACGGCAGCGCGGCCAGCACATCGAGCGCCACGTGCGGCGTGAAGTACCAGCCGACGTTGAAGGTCACGCCGGGCCGGCTTTCGACGTCGACCGCGAGCGCACCGCCGGCGAGCTCGCCGTTGTCCGACTTCGGTGCGACGTTGTGGCCGCCGATACGCAGCAGCAGCGGGCCTTCGGCGAAGGCCGATGGGACTGCAGCGGCGGTGGCGAGGGCAAGCGCTACGGCGAGGGCTGATCCGCCGGGGAGTGCAGGGTGCATTATTGATCTCCGATCGCGATATCGGCTGCGATATCGGCGGAGATGATCGGACCCCCGAGCCGCCGGGCGAATTGACCGGGGTCAATGCAGCGGGTGTGCCGTGCGTGCGCTGCCGACGACGCGCACTGGCTGAGGGGGTCGATGGGCGCTGCTCAACTGGCGCTCTGCGTCGGCACGCGCGATCGACGGTCTGCTGATACATCGCGACGGCCGGCTGGACCTTGCGGACCGGGCAGAGCGAGCCTTTCGACGGCGGACTGCCCGGTGAGACAGTCGCGCGCGGACCGCCGCTTGCTAGCGAGTGCTGCGTTTCCGCACGGGCGACGGACGCAGTTGGATGCGCGCACTGTCATACGACGAGGCGGCAGCAGCGGGTGCCGCGGCGCCCGCGCGTGCGGCCGGCTCAACGGGGGCTGAGCGTTCGCTGGCGACCGAACAACGGGAGCGACGGCCCCGCGGCCCGGGCGCCAGCACTACTCACCAGGACGCCGGACGTCGGCGCATGAGTGCAAGCAGCAAGCCCAGCAGCAGCACCGGCATTGCGAGGAAGCTGCCACCACCACCATTGTCGTCGCCGCCAGTGGTTCCGCCAGTGGTGCCGCCGCCGGTGATCTTACGCTCCAGGACGGTCATGTCGACGCTGACCTGGCCGTCGCTTGCGCCGTCCGCATCCTTGGCGCTGCCGTCCTGCACGTCCACGGCGATGCTGTCGCCGTCCTTGACGGTGACCTCGGACGACGCCAGTTGCGTGCAAACGGTGTCGTTGCCGACCTTGCCACAGAGGTTCACGAGCAGCGACTCGACGTCGACCGTCTTGGCGCCGCCGGTCTTCGGCTCGACCAGGGATTCGGGCAGTTGCGTGGTGAGCTCGATGGTGGCGCCAGGCGCGGGCAGGTCGTCGACCAGGGTGCTGACGCGGAACTTGAACTCGGCATCGGCCGGCTTTTCGACGGCGGCGGACTCGGGCAGCGACACCACCTGGATGATCTCGCCGACATCGGTGCCGACCGTGACCGCGCCGGACGGCGTCTGCGTCGTGTTGCGGTCGTCGCTGCTGATCAGCGAGCCGGCACCGATCAGAATCGCCGAGTCGAGTATGTCGTCGCTGGTGTCGGCGATCGTCAGCTTGAGCGTGTTGGTCGCGCCGGGCGTCACCGCGGCCGTGCAGGTGAGCAGCGTCGTGAGTCCGTCCAGCTCGGTGTCGATCGTGCCGCCGGTGTTGTCGCGGAAGAACTGGCTGTTGCTGCCCGGATTCACGGTGTTGATGGCCACGACGTCCTGCGAGCCCGGCACCAGCGCGCAATTGCTGCCGTTGACGAACAGCGCGAACACGTCGTTGAAGTCGCTGCCGACGAACTCCAGGTATTCCTCGGAGCCGAAGACGTAGCTGAAGATCACGTTCGATTCGCTCGGCACGAAGTCGAAGCTCAGCACGGCGGCATCGTTGGTCGGCGCATCGACCAGCACCGACAGCTCCGCGTCGCCGGCGGCTGCGTTCCCGCAGCTTGCGTCTCCAAGCTGATTCGGGCCGATGATGTTCGAGATGCAGCCGCTCGACAGCACGACCCCCTGGGTCAGGTCGATGCCGACCCCGTTGTTGGTGAAGGTGCCTCCGGCGACGAGCGCACCGGTGAACTGGACATTGGAGACGGCGACGCCGTCGCCGACGAGGAACTGCGCGAGCTCGGCGGCGCTGACGCCCTGGCTGAGGTCGGTGGTCGACAGTTGGGCGACGGCGGGCAAAGGCAGGGCCAGCAGCACCGGCAGCGTACGGCACACACTCTTGATGGACATGGTAACCCCCTTGTAAAAGGCATAGGCCCGCGTCGGAAGGTCGCGTCCTTGTGATCCTCCCCGAAGACCTAGCCAGGGTAGTCCTGTGGTACCGCGGCAGCAAGGCTGCGCCGGGGGCTCCGGGAGAAGTGCATCACATTGTCGCGGTCCGGCCCGCGAGTACGGTCGCCACGGCCTGCGGCTGAGGGTTCGGGTAGTCGAGCGTGTAGTGCAGTCCGCGGCTCTCATGCCGCGACAGCGCCGAGCGCACGATCAGGTCGGCGACGGTGACGAGGTTGCGCAGCTCGATCAGGTCGGCGCTGATGCGGTAGTTGCCGTAGTACTCCTGGATCTCCTGCTGCAGCAGCTCGATGCGGTGCCGGGCTCGGTGCAGGCGCTTGGTCGTGCGCACGATGCCGACATAGTCCCACATGAAGGTGCGCAGCTCCAGCCAGTTGTGGGCGACGACGATGTCCTCGTCGGAATCGGTGACGCGGCTTTCGTCCCAGGGCTTGAGTCGCCGCGCGCGGTGAGGTCGCGCGCTTGCGACGATGTCCCTGGCCGCGGCTTCCGCGAACGCCAGGCACTCGAGCAGCGAGTTCGAAGCGAGCCGGTTGGCGCCGTGCAGCCCGGTACACGCGACTTCGCCGACTGCATAGAGGCCATCGACGTCGGTGCGCGCGCTCAGATCGGTGACCACGCCGCCGCAGGTGAAATGCGCCGACGGCACGACCGGAATCGGCTCGCGGGTGATGTCGATGCCGAGCTCGAGGCAGCGCGCATGGATGCTCGGAAAATGGCTGCGCACGAACTCCGGCGGCTTGTGCGTGATGTCGAGCAGCACGTACTTGAGGCCGAGGCGCTTCATCTCGTAGTCGATCGCACGCGCGACGACGTCGCGCGGCGCCAGCTCGGCGCGCGGATCGAACTCCGGCATGAAACGCTCGCCTGCCGAGCCGTCCGGCCGCGGCAGGCGCAGCAGCGCGCCTTCACCGCGCAGCGCTTCGCTGATCAGGAAGTTGCGCGCCTCCGGGTGGTACAGCGAGGTGGGATGGAACTGCATGAACTCCATGTTGGCGACGCGGCAGCCGGCGCGCCACGCCATCGCGATGCCGTCGCCGCTCGCGCCGTGCGGGTTGCTGGAGTAGAGATAGACCTGGTTGGCGCCGCCGGTCGCCAGCACGACACAGCGCGCGGCGACGGCTTCGACACTGCCGCTGCCGATGTCGAGCAGGTACGCGCCGAGCACGCGGTGCGCGCCGGTCTCGACGATCAGATCCACGGCGAGCGTGTTCTCGCGCACGCGGATGCCGGGATGGCTCGCGGCAAGGCCGGACAGGGTCGTCTCCACGGCGCGGCCGGTCGAGTCGGCGGAATGCACGACGCGGCGGTGACTGTGCCCGCCTTCGCGGGTCAGATGCAGGCCGTTGCCGGTCGGGTCGTCCTCGTCACGGGTGAACTGAACGCCCTGCTCGATCAGCCAGCGCACGCAGTCCGGACCGCGCGAGACGGCGAAGCGCACGGCGCGCTCGTCACACAGCCCGGCGCCGGCGGCCAGCGTGTCCTGTACGTGATTCTCGAGCGAATCCTCGGCATGCAGCACGGCTGAAATCCCACCCTGCGCCCATAGCGTGCTGCCCCCGGACAACGGCCCCTTCGAGACGACCGTCACCGTCACGCCGGCCTGCGCCAGATGCAGCGCACATGACAGGCCGGCCGCGCCGCTGCCGATCACCAGCACATCCGTCGTACTCATGTTCCGCGTTCCGGGGATTGATAGAATCCGCAACTGTTTGGGGATGAGGCCTGGAACCGAAGCCGATCCGGCGCCCGACCGCCCCGGGTCGCACAAGGTCCACGACCCGGGCCCGCAAGCCTTCCAAGTGTAACCGTGCCGTCATCCGGCGTCGCCGCGTCGTCAGGCCTTTCTGCAGATGTCCGAGAACCATATCGACGAACAGCTGGTGGCGCGCGCGCAGGCGGGCGATCCGCGCGCGTTCGAGCTGCTGGTACGCAAGTACCAGTACAAGATCGTGCAGCTGGTCGGCCGTCTCGTCGGCGAGGCCGAGGCGCCGGACGTCGCCCAGGAGACTTTCGTGCGCGCCTGGCGCGCACTGGCCGGTTTCCGCGGTCAGTCGGCGTTCTACACCTGGCTGTACCGCATCGGCATCAACACCGCGAAGAACTACATCGTTTCGCGCGGCCGCCGCCCGGCCGATCAGGACATCGACATCGCCGACGCCGAACTTTACGGGCATACCGAGCATCTAAGCGATGTCACCACGCCCGAGGCGGAACTGTTGAGCGAGGAGATCAAGCGCCGCGTGGCCGAGACCATCGCGGAACTGCCTCCGGACCTGCGCAAAGCGATTACGCTGCGCGAGCTCGAAGGGCTGTCCTACGAGGAGATCGCGGAGGCGATGGACTGTCCGATCGGCACGGTGCGGTCGCGTATCTTCCGCGCCCGCGAAGCGATCGATGCGGCGCTCAAGCCGCTGCTGGAGTGACCGCGTGTCTGACGCGCGTGGTGGACTGGAATCGGAGCCGGAACTTTTCCTACATTCCGTGGTTATGCGTTTATCACTAGCTGCCAGGTGCCTCGATGGCTAAAGACTCGCTTTCCGCCCTGCTCGATGGCGAATGTAGCGCGAGCGAGCTGGACCGCATGCTCGAAGAGATCGAGCGCTCCCCCGACCTCAAGGCGTCCTGGAGCCGGCTGTGTCTGGCCCGCGACTCCGCTGAGGGGGTGCGCGTGCGCAAGGACCAGCGGTGCATCTGTGCAGACGTGATGAGCCGGCTGGACGTACAGCCGGCATCGGCGGGTGCCCGAGTGCTGCCGCTGTTCCGCCCGCGGCTGCAGGGGTACTGGAAGCCGTTCGCCGCGCTGGCGGCGGCGGCGTCGGTCGCCGCGGTCGCCGTGTCGCTGTCGTTCGGCGACCGCAGCGAGGGGATACTGACCGTGCCCGGTCTGGCGCCGCAGCCGGCGATCACGCCGGTGTCCGCGCCGCTGGCGCAGCGGCCGCGCTACCTGCAGACGGTTTCCACGAGTCCCGAGGAGGAGCTGCGCGCCTATCTCATCGAGCACAGCAACACGCTGGCTGATCGCGGCATGGGGGGAACGCTCTCCTACGCCCGTTTTGCCGCCCACACCCTCAGCGAGCCGGCCGAGCTTTCGGCGGCGATGGAGTCGCCGGGGGAGAGGCCTTGAGTCGCGCGCTCCTGCTGACGCTGCTGACGCTGGCTTCCACCGCCGCCGTCGGCGCTGAGGAGCCGGCGGCGATGCTGATGCGCATGAGCGAGGCCGCGCGCGACGCCAACTACCAGGGCGTGATCGTCTACCGCACGCAGGACCGCCTGGAAACGCTCAGGGTCGTGCACGGTGTGCGCGAAGGTGCCGAGATCGAGCGGATCCAGACCCTGACCGGCGCCCCGAGCGAGATCGTCAAGCTCAACGGCAGGGTCATCTGCCTGCTGCCGAAGGATCGCCGCCTCACGCTGGACCGGCCGACGCCCAAAGGCCTGTTTCCGGTGCTCAGCGAGGAGCGCGTCGCGCAGCTGATGACGATGTACGAGTTCGAGGCGATCGGTGCCGCGCGCGTCGCCGGCCGCCAGTGCCATGGGCTGGCGATCACGCCGAAGGACGAGCTGCGCTACGGCTACCGCATTTGGGCCGACGCCGAGACCGGCGTACCCCTGAAGGTCAATCTGGTCGGCCGCGAGGGTCGCGTGCTGGAGCAGATGATGTTCACCGAGGTGGAGTTTCCCGAGCAGCTGCCCGATGCGGTCTTCGACACCGAAGCGGATCAGGCGCGGGTCCAGAGCGCGCCGCCGCCGCGGGCGGTGGCGGTCGACGCGCGCGCGCTGCCCGAGGCGAGCTGGCAGTTCCGTGAGCTGCCGCCGGGCTTTCGTGTGGCCATGCGCGAGCGGCGCCTGACCGCCGACGGCGGCGGTGTCGTCGACCATGTGCTGCTGACTGACGGGCTGACTGCGATTTCGGTGTTCAGCGCCTACCGCGAGGCGTCCGCGCCGGCGTTCCAGGGGCAGTCGCGGATGGGCGCCGTGCACGCCTTCGGCCGCATGCTCGGCACCTTCCATATCACCGTCGTCGGCGAGGCCCCGCCAGAAACGGTGCGCATGATCGGCGAAAGCCTGCAGCCGCCGCCGGCCGCCAGCGAGCCGGCGACCGGACCGGGACCGGGACCGGGCGAGCCGCGCTGACGTGCGCGGCACCGCACGATGATCGAAGAGCGCGCCATCGTCTCGCGCACCGGCGACGGCGGGATCTGGGTGCGCGCGCTCGGTCCGGAATCCTGCCCCCGCTGTGCCGCGGGCCGCGGCTGCGGCGGCGGCGTGCTCGGCCGGCTGGTCAGCCGCAGGCGCCCGGAGATCCGCGTCAGCGGTGCGCTCGCCGGCCTGCACAGCGGCGACACCGTCGTCGTCGGTGTCGACGAGGGGGCGCTGATGCGCGCGTCGCTGTGGGTCTATCTGGTCCCGCTGTTGTGCATGCTGGCTGCCGGCGCCTTCGCGCAGCTGGTCCTGCAGGCGCACGACCTGCTGGTCGCGGCCTTCGGCATCGCCGGGCTGGCCGGCGGTTTTGCGTTGACGCGGCTGGCCGGCGGATCGGACCAGGCGACGCTTTACCAGCCGACGCTACTGCGCCGCGAGCCCGCCGGCACCGGCGCCTGCGCGCGGATCGAGGGCATCTGAGCAGCGGCCTGCGGCCGGCACCGGTTTGAATTTCGGCCGCGAATCCTTTGAAATTCGCGCTCGCCAGGCCGCAGCCGCGGTGTGGCCTGAATCTTCCCCGCCCCCGCGCCGGCCGGAGCCGCCAATGCCGTTCGTCGCCCGCTCTATGCGGTGCCTGCCTCTGATCGCTCTCATGCTGGCCGCGTGCAGCAGTGAAGCTCCGGTGGCTGCCGCCTATCCGGACTTTGCCGACCTGGTCGAGGAGATCTCGCCGGCGGTGGTCAATATCAGCACGGTGGCGGACGAGCCGCCCGTGCTCCCCGGCGACGGCAGCGTGACGCCGGATGGGCTCGAGGACGCCCCGGAGTGGTTCCGGCGGTTCTTCGACGACCAGCCGCCCGAATCTCCCGAGGATGACGGCTTTCCGGTGCAGCAGTCGCTCGGCTCCGGCTTCATCCTCTGGAAGGACGGCTACATCCTCACGAACTACCACGTCGTCCGCGGAGCCGGCGAAGTCATCGTGCGGCTGCTCGACCGCCGCCAGTTCACGGCGCGTGTCGTCGGCAGCGACGAGGCCAGCGACCTGGCACTGCTGCGCATCGATGCCGCGGATCTGCCGGTCGTGCGCATCGGCGATTCGCGCGGGCTGCGCCCGGGGCAGTGGGTGCTCGCGATCGGCTCGCCGTTCGGCTTCGACTACTCGGTCACCGCCGGCATCGTCTCGGCGAAGGGTCGCGCGCTGGTCACCGAGCAGTACGTGCCGTTCATCCAGACCGATGTCGCGATCAACCCCGGGAACTCCGGCGGGCCGCTGTTCAACCTCGCCGGCGAGGTCGTCGGCGTCAATTCGCAGATCTATTCGCAGTCCGGCGGCTACCAGGGCGTTTCGTTCTCGATCCCGATCGACGTCGCCGCCAAGGTCGCGCGTCAGCTGCGCGATACCGGCACGGTCACGCGCGGCTGGCTCGGCGTCGTCGTGCAGGAGGTGGACCGCGATCTCGCGCGGCACTTCGGCATGGACAAGCCGGAAGGCGCGCTGGTCGCGCGCGTGCTTCCGGACAGCCCCGCCGCGCATGCCGGGCTGCGCGAGGGCGATGTCATCCTGCGCTACAACGGCGAGTCGCTGCCGAGCTCCTCGCGCCTGCCGCACATGGTCGGCATCACCGATCCGGGCGAAGTGGCGACGCTCGATGTGATCCGCGGCGGCAAGGAGCTGCGGATCAAGGTCGACGTCGGCACGCTGCGCGCCGAGCCGCCGCCGCAGGCCGCGCCGACACCGCCGCCGCCGTCGACCCGGCTCGGCCTGCAACTGCGCCCGTTGAGCGACGAAGAGCGCCGCAGCAACCAGATCGTCGGCGGCGGACTGCTCGTCACCGGCGTCAGCGAGGGTCCCGCAGCGCGCGCGGGGATCCGGCCGGGCGACGTGCTGATCCAGCTTGCGGGGCAGGAGGTCGACAGTCGCGAGCGCTTCGACGAGGTCGTCGCGCGGCTGACACCCGGGCAGACCGTCGCCGTGCTCCTGCAGCGGCGCGGCGCGCCGCTGTTCCTGGCGCTCGACGTGCCGGCCGCCGAGCCGGCCGAGTAGCCGTGCGCCGCTATCTCCTGCTCGGACGCCCCGACTGCCATCTGTGCGAGGACTTCGAAGCGGCCTTGCGCGCGCACTTCGGCGATCGGCCGCTGTGCATCGCCCACGCCAGCGTCGACGAGTGCGCCGAATGGCGCATGCGCTACGGGCGGCGCATTCCGGTGCTGCTCGACGAAAGCGGCGAGGTCGTCGCCGAAGGCCGGTTCGATCCGGCCGCGTTCCCGCGAGACCCCTGATGCAGGCGTCGGGTTTTCAGCCCGACAAACCACGAGGCGCGACCGGTATACTTCACAGCTTTGATCACCTCCCGCATCACGCGCGCAATCGCGGCGCGATTACCCCCATAAAGCTGCTCGTGCGCCAGGCAAACATCCGAAACTTCTGCATCATCGCTCATATCGACCACGGCAAGTCGACGCTGGCGGACCGCTTCATCCAGCTCACCGGCGGTCTCGAGCAGCGCGAGATGACGGCGCAGGTGCTCGACAACAATCCGATCGAGCGCGAGCGCGGCATCACCATCAAGGCGCAGGCGGTGCAGCTGCACTACCGAGCGCGCGACGGCGAGCTCTACCAGTTCAACCTGATCGACACGCCGGGGCACGTCGATTTCTCCTACGAGGTCTCGCGCTCGCTGGCGGCGTGCGAGGGCGCGCTGCTGGTCGTCGACGCCTCGCAGGGCGTCGAGGCGCAGTCCGTCGCCAACTGCTACACCGCGATCGAGCAGAACCTCGAAGTGCTGACGGTGCTCAACAAGATCGATCTGCAGAACGCCGAGCCGGACCGCGTCTGCGAGGAGATCGAGCAGATCATCGGTATTCCGGCGGCGGACGCGCTGCGCATCTCGGCGAAGACCGGGCTCAACGTGCCGGACGTGCTCGAAGCCGTCGTCCACAAGCTGCCGCCGCCCAGGGGCGATCCCGACGGCCGCCTGCAGGCGCTGATCATCGACTCCTGGTTCGACAACTACCTCGGCGTCGTCTCGCTGGTGCGCATCGTCAACGGCAGCCTCAGGAAGGGCGACAAGATCCGGGTGCTGTCGACCGGCCGCGACTACGAGGTGACGATCCTCGGCGTCAATGCGCCCAAGCGCCTGTTCAAGGACATGCTCGAATGCGGCGAAGTCGGCTTCGTCGTCGCCGGCGTCAAGGACATCGCAGGCAGCCCGGTCGGCGATACGCTGACGCTCGCGGCGAAGCCCTGCGAGGCGCCGCTACCGGGGTTCCGGCAGGTGCAGCCGCGCGTGTTCGCCGGCATGTTCCCGGTCGACGCCGACGACTTCGAGGATTTCCGCGAATCGCTGCAGAAGCTGCGCCTCAACGATTCGGCGCTGCAGTTCGAGCCGGAGAACTCCACGGCGCTGGGCTTCGGCTTCCGCATCGGCTTTCTCGGCATGCTGCACATGGACATCGTCCAGGAGCGGCTCGAGCGCGAATACAACCTCAACCTCATCACCACCGCGCCGTCGGTGGTCTATGAAGTGCTCAAATCGGATGGCGAGGTCGTCCGCATCGACAACCCGGCCGAGCTGCCGGAGCCGGGCTCGATCGCCGAGATCCGCGAGCCGATCATCGACGCGCGCATTCTGATGCCACCGGATTACGTCGGGCCGGTCATGCAGCTGTGCATGGAGAAGCGCGGCGTGCAGAAGAACCTGCGCTACCTCGGCTCGCAGGTGCAGATGGAAGTGGAGATGCCGCTCGCCGAAGTGGTGCTCGACTTCTTCGACCGGCTCAAGAGCGTGTCGCGCGGCTTCGCGTCGTTCGAGTACGAGCTGGTGCGCTTCCAGGCGGCGGATCTGGTGCGCCTGGACGTACTGGTCAACGGCGACAAGGTCGATGCGCTGGCCTCGATCGTGCACCGCGACTCCGCGTATCCGCGCGGCCGCGACCTCTGCGAGCGCATGCAGGAAGTCATCCACCGGCAGATGTTCGATATCGCGATCCAGGCGGCGATCGGCTCGAAGATCATCGCGCGGACCACGGTCAAGGCGCTGCGCAAGGACGTGCTCGCCAAGTGCTACGGCGGCGATGTCAGCCGCAAGCGCAAGCTGCTGGAGAAGCAGAAAGAGGGCAAGAAGCGCATGAAGGCGGTCGGCAACGTCGAGATCCCGCAGGAGGCTTTCCTCGCGGTCCTCGGCGTCGATCGCAGGAAATGAGGCGTCGGTGAAGCCTCGCCTCGCAGGGAGTTAACGTGTCCGATTTCCATATCGATTTTGCCGTCGTGCTCACGGCGCTGACGCTGGTCACCGGCGTGTTCTGGGCACTCGACAAGTGGGCTTTCGCGCCGCGGCGGGCACAGCGGCTCGACGGCGGCAAGCCCAACGCCTTCGTCGACTTCTGCCGCTCGTTCTTTCCGGTGATCTTCATCGTGCTCGTGCTGCGTTCGTTCGTTGCCGAGCCGTTCCGCATCCCGTCGGGCTCGATGATCCCGACGCTGCTCGTCGGCGACTTCATCCTCGTCAACAAGTTCGCCTACGGCCTGCGCGATCCGGTGCTGCACACGAAGTTCCTGCCGGTCGGCGAGCCCGAGCGCGGCGATATCGTCGTGTTCCGCTGGCCCGTGGACCCGAGCAAGGATTTCATCAAGCGCATCGTCGGGCTGCCGGGCGACCGCATCGCCTACCGCGACAAGCAGCTCTACGTGAACGGCGAGCCGGCACCGCTGCAGCCGGCCGGTGTTTATACTGCGCCGGGGCTGCCTCCGCCGGGTGTGGTGTACCGGCTGACCGAGAACCTGACCGGCGTGGAGCATCACGTGCTGGTCAATCCCGGCCGGCCGGCGGAGGAATTCGAGCTGGTGGTGCCGCCGGGTGAGTACTTCGCGATGGGCGACAACCGCGACGGGTCCGACGACAGCCGGCGCTGGGGCACGGTGCCGGAGCGCAATCTCGTCGGCAAGGCGTTCTTCGTCTGGATGTCGTGGGACAGCACGAACACGCGGATCGACTTCTCGCGGATCGGCACGCGGATCAGGTAGCGACGGGCAAGAGGGGTCAATATGCGCATGCGGAGCCGTCAACGGGGTTTGGGCTGGTTCGGGCTGCTGTTCGTTCTGGCGGTGATCGCGTTGGCCGCGATCGTGACCGTCAAATGTCTGCCGATCTATCTGAATCAGATGAAAGTCGCGAGCTCGGTCAGCAAGGTCGCCAGCGACCCGGAGAACGGCAAGGGCGAGATCGGCCAGATCCGCGACGCGCTGCAGCGCTACTGGGACATCGAGGACATCAACTACCTCGAGCCGCGCGACGTGAAGATCAAGCGCACGCAGAGCGGCCGCTTCCTCAGCTACGAGTACGAGGCGCGCGAGCGGCTGTTCTACAACATTTCGATCGTCATCGAGTTCAGCGACGACGTGCCGCTGTACAACGTGCAGTCTTGACCGACCCGCTCGACAGTCTGCAGCAGCAACTGGGCTACCGCTTCGCCGACCGGGCCCTGCTGACGCTCGCGCTGTCGCACCGCAGTCTCGGCGCCCGCAGCAACGAGCGGCTCGAGTTTCTCGGCGATGCGCTGCTCAATTTCGTCGCCGCCGAGGCGCTGTATGCCGCCAAGCCGGCGGCCGACGAGGGCGCGCTGTCGCGGCTGCGCGCGAGTCTGGTGCGTGAAGAGTCGCTGGCGCGGCTCGCGCGCGATCTGGATCTGGGCTCGGCCATCCGTCTGGGCGAAAGCGAGCTCAAGTCCGGCGGTTTCCGCCGCGACTCCATCCTCGCCGATGCGCTCGAAGCGGTGCTCGGCGCGATCCACCTCGACGGCGGCTTCGCCGCAGCGCAGGCCGCCAGCCGGCGCCTGCTGCAGCCGTTGCTCGACGGCCTGCCGGATGCCGAGCAGCTCAAGGACCCGAAGACGCGGCTGCAGGAATGGCTGCAGGCGCGCGGCCGGCCGCTGCCGCGCTACGAGGTGCTCGGCGAGGAGGGGCCGGCGCATGCGCGGCGCTTCCGGGTGCGCTGCTTGCTGACGGATTCCGACATGTACACGGACGCGCAGGCCGGCAGCCGCCGCGGCGCCGAGCAGCAGGCCGCCGAAGCGCTGCTGCAGCAGCTGGCTCAAGGGAGCGACTGACCGCGTATGCGCAGCGGCATCGTCACGATCGCGGGGCGTCCCAACGTCGGCAAATCGTCCCTGCTCAACGCGCTGGTCGGGCGCAAGGTCAGCATCGTCTCGCACAAGCCGCAGACGACGCGGCACCGCATCCAGGGCGTCCTGCACCGCGGTGAGGACCAGATCGTCTTCGTCGACACGCCGGGGCTGCATCGCGTGCAGAAGCGCGCGCTCAACCGCGTGATGAACGAGGCCGCCGCCAGCGCCTTGCGCGACGTCGATCTGGTTCTCTTCGTCGTCGAGGCCGGGCGCTGGACCGACGAGGATCAGGCGGTGCTCGAGCGGCTGTCGCGCTGCGACGCGCCGGTGGCGCTCCTCGTCAACAAGATCGACCGGCTCAAGGAGCGGCAAGGGCTGCTGCCGGAGCTGCAGCGCCTCGCGGCGATGCGCGAGTACGCCTTCGTCGTCCCGGTGTCGGCGACCAAGCGCGACAACCTCGACCGGCTCGCCGAGGAGATCCTGCGTCACGTGCCGGAAGGCCCGCCGTTGTATCCGGCGGGACAGATCGTCGCGCACGACGATGCGTTCACGGTCGCCGAGGTGGTTCGCGAGAAGCTGATCCGCAATCTGCATCAGGAGCTGCCGTACGCACTGACCGTCGAGGTCGAGCTTTACGAGCGCGCGGACGGCCTGGACCGCATCAGCGCGGTGATCTGGGTCGAGCGCGAAGGCCAGCGGCGGATCGTCATCGGCGAAGGCGGCGAGACCTTGAAGAAAGTCGGCACCGCCGCGCGCCGCGAGCTGGAGCATACGTTCGGCCGCAAGGTCTTTCTCAAGCTGTGGTGCAAGGTGCGCGAGAACTGGAGCGACGATCCCAAGGCGCTGCGCCGCTTCGGTCTGAGCGGCTACGAGTAGGCGGGCCCCATGGCCCGGACCGTTCAGCTCGAGCCCGCGTACCTGCTCGCGGTGCGGCCGTACCGCGACACCAGCCTGCTGCTCGAAGCGTTCACCGCGGCCCACGGCCGCGTCGGCCTGGTCGCGCGCGGCGTACGCGGGCCCAAATCGCGGCTGCGCGGACTGCTGCAGCCGTTCGCGCCCTTGCTGCTGTCGTGGCGCAGCGCCGGCGAGCTCGGCACGCTCAGCGGCGCGGAAGCCGCGGGGCCTGCGGTGGCGCTGCACGGCGAGCGCGTCTTCCACGGCTGGTACGTCAACGAGCTGGTGCTCTCGCTGCTGCAGCGCCACGACCCGCACCCGGCGCTGTACGCCGTATACGCAACTCTGCTGCCGCAGCTTGCCGGCGATGCCGCCGAAGCCGAGATCGCGCTGCGCATCTTCGAGAAGCGCCTGCTCGCCGACATTGGCTACGGCTTGCCACTGCCGGCGGCGCCCGACGCCGCGTGCCACTATCGCTACGACGCCGAGTTCGGCTTCGAGCCCGCTGAAGACGGTTATTCCGGCGCCAGCCTGATCGCGCTGCGCGACGAGCGCTTCGACGACACGGCCGCGCGCGGCGACGCCCGGCGGCTGCTGCGCGACGCGATCCGGCGCCAGCTCGGCGGTCGCGAGCTGAAGACCGCGGCGCTGCTGCGGCAGATGCGCGCGGCGTCGGGCGGATGAAACGCCGCGCCGCTTCGGCTATCGTGCGCCGTCTTTGATCCATGCCCCGGCTTTGATGGCGCGCACGCCCCCCCCTTCTCCGATCCGCCTCGGCGTCAATGTCGATCATGTCGCCACCGTGCGCCAGGCACGCGGCACGGACTATCCGGACCCGGTCGAAGCCGGCCTCGTCGCCGCCGCCGCGGGCGCGCACAGCATCACGATCCACCTGCGCGAGGACCGCCGGCACATCCAGGAGCACGACGTGCGGCGGCTGAAGGCACGCTGCCCGGTGCCGATCAACCTGGAGATGGCGATCACCGAGGAGATGATCGCGTTTGCCTGCCGCATCAAGCCGCCGTACGCCTGCCTCGTGCCCGAGCGCCGCCAGGAGCTGACGACCGAGGGTGGCCTCGACGTCGCTGGCCAGCTCGACAGCGTGACCAAGGCCTGCCGGCGCCTGGCCAAGGCCGGCGTCGGCGTCGCACTGTTCATCGATCCGGTGCCGGCGCAGCTCCAGGCCGCCCGCGCAACCGGCGCTCCGCACATCGAGATTCATACCGGCCGCTACGCCGAGACGCGCGGCGCCGCCCGAGCGCGCGAGCTCGCGCGCATCGCGCGCTTCGCCGCGCGCGCATACGCCGCCGGCCTCGAGGTACACGCCGGCCACGGGCTGAGCCTCGACAACGTCGCGCCGGTCGCGCGCATCCCGGAAATCGTCGAGCTCAACATCGGCCACAGCATCGTCGCGCGCGCGCTGTTCGCCGGCCTGCCGGCGGCGGTCGCCGAGATGCGCCGGGCGATGATCGACGCGCGTGGCACCGCATGAAACGCGCGCGCCAGGCTGCTGCGCCGGCGCTTGCAGCGACGCCGCAGCTGCATGGCATCGGTGTCGACATCCTGCGTGTCGAGCGCATGGAGAAGATGCTCGCGCGTCACGGCCGCAGGCTGCTGCAGCGGCTGCTCGCGCCCGCCGAGCTGCGTGAAGTGCGCACCCGTCAGAACACCGCGCGGGCGCTGGCGATGTGCTGGGCGGCGAAGGAAGCCTTCGTCAAGGCGCTCGGCACCGGCTTCGACGGGATCGGCTGGAAAGAGGTCGGCGTCGTGCGCGAGGCCAATGGCCGGCCGGTACTGATCTTCGGCCGCAGGATGAAGGCACGGCTCAAGCGCGAGCGCATCGGCGCCGCACGCGTGTCGCTGAGCGATGACGGCGGCATGGTCTGCGCGTTCGTCGTGCTCGAGCGCGGCGGCTGATCCTGGCTTTTGAGTTCAGCTTCTCTGGATCGCCGCCAGCGTGTCGTCGACCGCGCGGCGCACGTCGTCGAGCTCGCGGCCGCTGTGCATGCCGGCCTGCAGGCCGGTCGTGCGCAGCAGCCACTCCTCGAGCGCCGACGCGCTCTGGCGCAGGCTGGCGAGGTGGTAGAACGCCGCGGTGCCGCGCAGCGTGTGCGCGGCGTCGCGCGCGGCGCTGAGATCGCGTGCCGTGAACGCGCGCTCCAGCTCCAGGAACTGCTGCGGCAGTTCCTCGCGCAGCAGCGTCAGCAGCTCGGGATCGTTGGTCAGCCGTGCGGCGGCCGGCGTCGTACCGACCGACGCCGGCTCCAGATTGCGCAGCAGCTCGCGCTCGTCGAACGGCTTGATCAGGATCGCATCGGCGCCGGCGCGCTGAAACGCCGCGCGCTCCTCCGGCTCCAGATGAGCGCTGACCGCGAGGATGCGGCAGCGCGGCCCGCCTTCTTCGGCGCGGCGGATCTCGCGCGCGCAGGCGGCGCCGTCGAGGCCGGGCATGTGCGCATCGAGCAGCACGATCTGCGGGCGCTCGCGCAGCCACAGTTGCAGGGCGCTGAGGCCGTCACCGGCTTCCAGCGCATCAAGGCCGAGCTGGCGGCATAGCGCGCTCAGATAGCGGCGGTTGACGACGTTGTTGTCGGCGATCAGTGCGCGGCGCCCGGACAGCGGCGGCGGCGTGCTCTCGCCGGCAGTCAGACGCAGGATCTCGTCGTGCAGGCGGCGGCGGCCGATCGATTTGGCGTGACACGCGGCCGCACCGGCGCCGCGAAGATCCTCGTGCACCGGCAGCGCCGCTGACGCGACCAGTGCCAGCAACGGCGGTCGGTGCTCGGCGCAGGCGGCGAGGATCGCGCTGAATGCCGGCAGACCGCGATCCCCGGGCTTGAGACCGAGGATGACCAGGTCCGGCGTGCCCGCAGTCGCGGCGCCGCGGCGCAGCGCCTCGGCCAGCTCTTCGGCGCGCGCGAAGCTGGTCACCTGCATGCCCCAGAACTCCAGCCAGTGCACCAGCGCCAGGCGCGCCGTCGCGTGTGCCTCGAACAGCCAGACGCGGCGCTCCGCCAGCCGCGGGTCGTGACTCGGCGCCGACTCGGCCTCGGCGATCAGCTTGCACGGCAGCAGCACGCTGAACGTGGAGCCCTGGCCGGGGCTGCTGCGCAGCGCTACCTCGCCGCCCATCAGCTCGCTGAGCTTGCGCACGATCGACAGACCCAGCCCGCTGCCGCCGCGCTGCGCGCGTCCGACCTGCCGGTATGGCTCGAACAGACGCGCCTGCTGCTCCTCGGAGATGCCGATGCCGGTATCGGTGACCGAGAAGCGCAGCCAGGTGCGTGCCGCTTCCTCGCGCTCGCGCATGACGCGCACGACGACTTCGCCGCTCTCGGTGAACTTGATCGCGTTGGACAGCAGATTGGTCAGGATCTGGCGCAGGCGCTGGCTGTCGCCGCGCACCTGGCGCGGCACGTCGTGATAGACGATGCGCACCAGCTCCAGGTCTTTTTCGTAGGCCAGCGGCGCGAGCAGCGCGCAGGTGTCCTCGACGGTGTCGATGACGTCCAGCGTCTCCTCGTTGAGGCGCAGGCGCCCGGCCTCGATACGGCTCCAGTCGAGCAGATCGTTGATCATCGACAGCAGCGAGCGCGCCGATTTCTCCAGCGTTTCCAGCTGCTGCGCCTGCTCGGCGTTGAGTCCGGAACGGCGCAGCAGGTCGGCGTAGCCGAGGATGCCGGTCAGCGGCGTGCGCAGCTCGTGTGACAGACTCGACAGCATCTCGCTCTGCGCGCGCGCTTCGTCCTGAGCGTGGCCGGCGGCGGCGCGCAGAGCCTGGTTCTGCGCCAGCAGGCCGTCCCGCTCCTCACGCAGGCGCCGCGTCTGCTCGGCGACGCGGCCGGCGAACTCGCGCGACAGCGCGCCCAGCTCGTCGCCGATGCGGTTGGCGCTACGCGTGAGCTCGGCGAGCATGCCGGACGCCGGCTCCGGCAGCCGCTGCTCGTTGCGGCCGTGCGCGATCGCCCGCAGCGCGAGGGTCGCCGCCCCGAGCTCCAGGCCGACACGGCGCAGCGTCCACAGCGCCAGCGCCAGCGCACAGCTGCCCAGCGCCGCCGGGCCCCACTTCCAGTGGCTCGGGACGTGGGCGTCGAGCAGCGCCGGCAGCCAGCCGAGCGCGGCGGCCAGCAGTCCGAGCAGCAGCAGCGTCGTGCCGCCCGGGGGCCAGCGCCTCAAGCCGCCTTCAGCCTTCGCCTGCATCCGCCCGTATCCGATCCGAGAACCCGAAATTTGGCGATAATTGACCAATGACCTATCCCACGCTCGCCGATTTTATCGGCAACACCCCCCTTGCCCAGCTGCGGCGCCTGCCCGGTATCGGCCGCAATACGCTGCTGGTGAAGCTCGAGGGCGACAACCCGGCCGGATCGGTCAAGGACCGGCCGGCCTATTCGATGATCCGTCGCGCCGAGGAGCGCGGCGAAATCAAGCCGGGCGACGTGCTGATCGAGGCGACCAGCGGCAATACCGGCATCGCGCTGGCGATGGCGGCCGCGGTCAAGGGTTACCGGATGGTCCTGATCATGCCGGAGCATCTTTCGGTGGAGCGGCGCGCGGTGATGAAGGCCTTCGGCGCGGAGGTCGTCCTGGTGACGCAGCAGCAGGGCATGGAGTACGCGCGCGATCTCGCGCTGAGCATGCAGGCCGAGGGCAGGGGCAAGGTGCTCGACCAGTTCGCCAATCCGGACAATCCGCGCGCGCACTACGAGGGCACGGCGCCGGAGATCTGGCGCGCGACTCAGGGGCAGATCACGCATTTCGTCTCCTCGATGGGCACGACCGGCACGATCATGGGCTGCGCGCGCTACTTCAAGGAGCAGAATCCGGAGGTTCAGATCGTCGGCGTGCAGCCCGACGGCGAGTCGTCGATTCCCGGCATCCGCAAGTGGCCGGAAGCCTACCTGCCGAAGATTTTCGAGCGCGAGCGTGTCGACCGCATCATCGAAGTCAGCGCGGCCGCCGCCGAGGAGACGATGCGCCAGGCCGGACGCGTCGAAGGCCTGTTCTGCGGGCCGAGCTCGGGCGGCGCGCTGTGGGCGGCGCTGCAGCTGTGCCGGCAGACCGAGAACGCGACGATCGTGACCGTGATCGCCGATCGCGGCGACCGCTACATCTCCACCGGCGTGTTCCCGGCCTGATGCGCGAGCCGGTTCTGGTTTTCGACATCGAGACGGTGCCGGATCTCGACGGCGGGCGGCGCGTGCTCGGCCTCGAGGGCATGAACGACGCCGAAGCGTGGATGGCGATGAAAACGCGGCGCCTGGCCGAGCGCGGCAGCGATTTCATGCCGGCGCATCTGCAGCGCGTCGTCGCGATCTCGGTCGCGCTGCGCCAGGGCGACACGTTCAAGCTGTGGTCACTCGGCGACGAGGACGCCGACGAGGCCGAGCTGGTCCAGCGCTTCTACGACGGCGTCGAGCGGTACCGGCCGGTGCTGGTGTCGTGGAACGGCTGCGGCTTCGACCTGCCGGTGCTGCACTACCGGGCGCTGATCCACGGCTGCGTCGCGCCCAAGTACTGGGACACCGGCTACGGCGACCGCGAGGCCAAGTGGGACAACTATCTCGGCCGCTACCATTTCCGCCACACCGATCTGATGGACGTGCTCGCGCTCTACGGCGGCCGCAACAACGCGCCGCTCAACGAGATCGCGCTGCTGCTCGGCTTCCCGGGCAAGCTCGGCATGGACGGCTCGAAGGTGTTCGACGCGTTCCGCGAAGGACGGCTGCGCGACATCCGCGCCTACTGCGAGACCGATGTGCTGAACACCTACCTCGTCTACCTGCGCTTCGAGCTGATGCGCGGCCGGCTGAGCCACGATGCGCACGAGCAGGAGGAAGCGCGCGTGCGTCGCTTCCTCGAAGCCGGAGACGCGCCGCACTGGGCGGAGTTTCTCAACGGCTGGGTGGGCTGATGCGCAGGCGCAAGCCGCCGCCGCCCGGCGAGCACGCGGCGGAGATCCTCGATTTCGATCACGAAGGCCGCGGTGTCGCGCGCATCAACGGCAAGGCGACGTTCATCGCCGACGCACTGCCCGGCGAGCGCGTGCGCTTCAGGTATCTGCGCACCGGCAAGGATGCCGACGAAGGGCAGTGCGTCGCCGTGGACGCCGCGAGCCCGCATCGCGTCGAGCCGCAGTGTGCGCATTTCGGCGTCTGCGGCGGCTGCTCGATGCAGCATCTCGCGCCCGCACAGCAGATCCGGTTCAAGCAGAAGCAGCTGCTCGACCAACTCGCGCGCATCGGCAAGCTGGCGCCGGACGAGATCGCGCCGCCGATCACCGGCGAGGTCTGGGGCTATCGGCGGCGCGCGCGCCTGGGCGCGAAGCTGGTGCCGAAGAAGGGCGGTGTGCTGGTCGGCTTTCGCGAGCGTGAGTCGAGCTTTCTGGCCGCGCTCGAGAGCTGCGCGGTGTTGGATCCGCGCGTCGGCACGAAGTTGCGCGCGCTCGGCGAGCTGATCGCGGGGCTGTCGATCCGCAACCGGGTGCCGCAGATCGAGGTCGCGTGCGCGGACACGGTCGCGCTGGTCTTGCGCGTGCTCGATGCGCCGAGCGAAGCCGACCGCGCGCGCCTCGCTGCGTTCGGCGCACGCGAGGGCTTCGACATCTACCTGCAGAGCGGCGGGCCGGACAGCATCCGCCCGCTCGGTGACGACGTAGCGCCGCTCGAATATTCGCCGGATGGCTCCGGCCTGCGTCTGCGCTTCGAGCCGGCCGATTTCATCCAGGTCAACGGCGCGATCAGCCAGCGCGTGGTCAACCAGGCGCTCGACTGGCTCGAGCTCGCGCCCGGCGAGCGGGTGCTCGAGCTGTTCTGCGGACTCGGCAATTTCTCGCTGCCGCTGGCGCGGCGCGGTGCGCGCGTGCTCGCCGCCGAGGGCGAGGATGGACTGGTACGGCGCGCGCGCGAGAACGCCGCGCGCAACGGGCTCGAGGTGCAGTTCGTCCAGGCCGATCTGTTCGACACGTCCGCGGATGCCGCCTGGCTGCAGCCGCCGTTCGACAAACTGCTGCTCGATCCGCCGCGCGCCGGCGCGCGTGAGATCCTGCCGATCGTCGCCGCGCGCGCGCCGCAGCGCATCGTCTACGTCTCCTGTCATCCGGGAACGCTCGCGCGCGATGCCGGCGTGCTCGTGCACGAGCACGGCTATCGCCTGCGACGCGCCGGCGTGATGGACATGTTTCCGCAGACCAGCCATGTCGAGAGCATGGCGCTGTTCGTGCGGCAGACGGGAGACGGGCGAGGGGGGACGGGAGACGCGGATGCCGCTTGAGATCGAGCGCAAGTTCCTCGTGGTTGCCGACGAGTGGCGGGCGGCGGTGTCGCGCTCGGTCGAGATGCGCCAGGGTTATCTCTCGCGTGAAGCGGGTCGCGCCTCGGTGCGCGTGCGCCTCGAGGGCGACGTCGCGCGGCTCAACATCAAGGCTGCCGTCGTCGGCAGCGCGCGCGCCGAATACGAGTACCGGATCCCGCCGGCGGACTGCCGCGAGCTGCTCGATACGCTGTGCGTCGGCCGCGTCGAGAAGATCCGCCACTACGTGCCGCACGACGGCCTGACCTGGGAGATCGACGAGTTTCTCGGCGACAACGCCGGGCTCGTCGTCGCCGAGATCGAGCTCGAGTCGGCGGACCAGGCGTTTACACGACCGCCCTGGCTCGGTCGCGAGCTGACGCAGGACCGGCGCTACTACAATCATCACCTCGCGCTGCACCCTTACTGCAGCTGGCCGGAGTTCGAGCGCGCTCACGCTCGAGAGCAGGGCGCCGATGAAAATTGAGATCGACCTGAGCCGCCAGCGCCTGCGCCTGTGCGATGGTGCACGGTGCGTGCGCGAGTACGTCGTCTCGACCGCGGCCAACGGTCCCGGCGAGATTCTCGGCTCCGGCTGCACGCCGCGCGGCCGTCATATCGTGCGTGCCAGAATCGGCGCCGGCCTGCCGCTGGGTGCGGTGCTGGCGGGGCGGCGCTGGACCGGCGAAGTGTGGACGCCGGAGCTGCACGCGCGCCATCCGGAGCGCGACTGGATCTTGACGCGTATCCTGTGGCTGTCGGGCTGCGAGCGCGGACGCAACCGGCTGGGCTGCGTGGATACGTTTCGCCGCTACATCTATCTGCACGGCACGCCGTACGTGGACGAGCTCGGCGCGCCTCGCTCGAAAGGCTGCATCCGCATGCGCAATGAAGATGTCGTCGAGCTGTTCGATGCTGTCGCCGTGAGGACCGAAGTTGAGCTCCATGCGTAAAGCCGCCGCACCGCTGGGCCCGTTGATGATCGACGTCGGCGGCCTCGAGCTCAGCGCCGAAGACCGCGAGATCCTGAGCCACCCGCTGGTCGGCGGCGCGATTCTGTTCACGCGCAATTACCGCGACCACGAGCAGCTGCGCGCGCTGTGCGACGAGATCCTCGCGCTGCGCTCGCCGCGGCTGCTGCTCGCGGTCGATCACGAAGGCGGGCGCGTGCAGCGCTTCCGCGTCGGCTTCTCGCGGATTCCGTCGATGCGCGCGCTCGGCCGGCTCTACGTCGAGGATCCGGCCGAGGCGCTCGAGGACGCACGCGAGCAGGGCATGACGATCGGCCGTGAGCTGGCTGCGTTCGGCATCGACCTGTGCTTCGCGCCGGTGCTCGACGTCGATCACGGCGTCAGCCAGATCATCGGCGACCGCGCGTTCTCAGACCGCTGCGAGGTCATCGCCGAGCTGGCGCGTGAGCTGCGCGCCGGCCTCAACGCCGCGGGGCTGGCGGCGACCGGCAAGCACTTCCCCGGCCACGGCGCGGTCAAACCGGATTCGCACGTCGAGCTGCCGATCGACCGCCGGGCGGAGGCCGAGCTGCGCGCGATCGATCTGCTGCCGTTCGAGGCGCTGATCGCCGACGGCCTCGAGTCGATCATGATGGCGCACGTGCGCTACACCGCGATCGACGCACTGCCGGCGTCGCTGTCGCGCAAGTGGATCCGCGGCATCCTGCGGCGCGAGCTCGGCTTTGCCGGTGCGGTGTTCTGCGACGATTTGTCGATGGGCGGTGCGGCCGTGGTCGGCGGGCTCGTCGAGCGCGCACGGCTCGCGCTCGACGCCGGTTGCGACATGCTGCCGGTCTGCAACGATCGGCCGGGGGTCATTGCGCTGCTCGACGGCCTCAAGGATGTCAAGCCGGGCAGGGCGGCGTCGGCGCGGCTCACGCGCCTGTACCGAAGGGTGACGAGCGAAACATGAGCGCGACAGCGGAAGAGGCACGCCGCGTGCTGGAGCGGGCCGACTGCCTGCACGACGCCGCTGCCGTGCAGCGCGCCTACGATCGCATGGCGCAGCAGATCGCCGAGCGCTATGCCGCCCGGCGCCCGCTGATCCTGTGCGTGATGGTCGGCGGCCTGCACGCCACTGCCGAGCTGACGCGCAGGCTCGCGTTTCCGCTAGAGATCGACTATCTGCATGCAACGCGTTATCGCGGTGCGACCAGCGGCGGCGGCCTGCTGTGGCGGCGTCAGCCGGACACGGCGCGCATCGCCGGCCGCCACGTCCTCGTCGTCGACGACATTCTCGACGGTGGTCACACGCTGGTGGCGATCCGCGAGGCGCTCGCAGCGATGGCGCCGGCGTCGCTGCAAGTGGCGGTGCTGGTGGAGAAGCGGCACGAGCGGCGGGCCGCGGGCGCACACGCCGAGCTCGTCGGCCTGCAGGTCGGCGACCGCTACGTGTTCGGCTGCGGCATGGACTACAAGGAATACTGGCGGCAGCTGCCCGCCATCTACGCGGTGAAAGAGGCGTGAAGACGGGAATCGGCGAGCCGCGAACGGGTGTGGAATCGGGAATCGTCGCCGTCATCGGCGGCACCGGCATGAACCAGTGGCCGGGACTGGAGATCGACGAGTGGTTGAGCGCACAGACGCCTTACGGCACACCGAGTGCAGCGCTGCTGCGCGGCCGCGTCCACGGCACACGCACGCTGTTTCTCGCGCGCCACGGTGAGGGCCACAAGCTGCCGCCGCACGCGATCAACTACCGCGCCAACGTCTGGGCGCTGCTCCAGGCCGGTGCATCGGCAGTGATCGCGATCGCCGCCGTCGGCGGCATCGCCGAGTGGCTCGCGCCGGGCGAAGTGGCGATTCCGGACGATGTCATCGATTACACCTGGGGCCGCGAGCACAGCTATTCGGACGGCCGCGAGGGCTCGACGCTACGGCACGTCGAGATGACGCAGCCTTACGCGGAACGGCTGCGCACGGCGCTCGGCGAGGGCGCGCGCGCGGCCGGCGTGCGCGTCGCCGGCGCAGGGGTCATGGCGGTGACGCAGGGCCCGCGCCTCGAGACGGCGGCCGAGATCCGGCGGCTGGCGCGCGACGGTGCCGACATGGTCGGCATGACCGGCCTGCCGGAGGCCGCGCTCGCCGCCGAGCTGGGCCTGGACTACGCCTGCCTCGCTGTCTGCGTGAACTGGGCCGCGGGCGTCCAGGGCAGCGGCAGCATCCACGCGGAGATCGAGCAGTCGATCGACGCCGGGATGGCGAAGGTGCGCGCGATTCTCGCGCGGACGCTGCCGGCGCTGAGCCTCGCATGAATCAGCGTCGGTGCCTACCTCGGAGCCGCCGACGTCGCGCCGGCGGCCAGCCGCGCTACGTCGGCGGGCTGCGCGGTGCCGCCGAGCGCAACGCGATGCGCTTCGGCCGGCGCTACGACCAGCCGCCCGATGCCGCCTATCCGGTGGATTTCGACTTCGCCGTCCAGGCCACCGACAAAAACTACTTCCGGGCCCGCCTCGCTGCCGAGGAAGGACCGCTCGGCACCGAAGACTACGACATCCTCATCGAGGCGATCCCGGTGGCCGACGGCGGCAGTTTCCTGCACTTCCGCTACGCGTACGCCTACGGCTTTTCGGCGCGCATCGCCACCTCAGCCTATCTATCGACGACGGGGCGCGACAAAGTCGGCTTCACACCGCGCGGCGTAGGAGGTGCGCGCGCTCATTGCCTCGCGGCGGCTCGTGCCGGCCGCTAGCTCACGATCTTCCAGCTGCCGTCCGGTTGCCGGCACGCAGTGCCTTCGACCTGGCTCGGCTCGCCGTCGACCTCGGCGTTCATGCGGAAGTCGCGGCACGGCTGGTTCCCGCGCGTATAGGTCTGCGTCGGGGTCATCGTGTAGCTGGAGCCGGTGTCGGGATTGGTCCAGCTGCTGGACTGTCCGGTCTTGGCATTCTCCAGGGTCTGCGCGGCCTGCATGCGATCCTGCTGGTCCATGTGCTGGCCGATGTTGCGGCCGGCGGCAGCGCCGATCAGGCCGCCGACGATCATGGCCGCAGTGCGCCCGGACCCGGAGCCGATCGCCGAGCCCGCTGCCGCGCCGGCCGCGCCGCCGAGCACCGTACCGGTCTGCTCGCGGGAGAGCTGGCAGCCGGACGTGGCCACTGCCAGCGCAATGCCGGCGGCCGCCGCGATTCGCTGTCTCATACGTCCTCCTTGTCGGCAGTTTCCGGCCACGCTGCAGCAGACGCCGTGCCCGGCGGCGACGTATGGGCGGGCGTGCTGCCGCGCCCTGCAGAAAGCTCTGGCAGCTTCCGCGGGTCGGATTTATGCACCGGCAGGCGGGCCGGCTGGCGCGTCCGGCGGGGGCTTGAGTTCCGCCACGGTTCTTTGCAAGACTAGGGATCGCCGGCCGGCCCAGAGGGCCCGCCCGCAACCCGTACCAGCTGGGGGGACCAGCATGGTTGCGTTGACGTACACAGCTGACCCGGTCAGCCCGTCGTTACGTACACCCGTGGCGCCCGCCATGGATGCGGGGTTCGGTCGCGCCAAAGCCCCCGTCGTTCACGCACTCCGCGCCCCGCCCGGGCGGCGTGGACTCGCGCTGTCGCAAGGGGGGCTCTGAATGGCGATCGCCATTGCGTTGATCGTGCTGCTCGTCGGCTCGATCCTGTTCCACTTCCTGAGCCCCTGGTACCTGACCCCCGTCGCGTCGAACTGGGGATCGATGGACGGCACGATCAGCATCACGTTCTGGGTCACCGGCTTCGTCTTCACCGCCGTCAACCTGTTCCTCGCGTACGCGATCATCCGCTACCGCCACCGCAAGGACGCGCGCGCGCACTACGAGCCGGAGAACAAGAAGCTCGAAATCTGGCTCACCGGCCTGACGGCGGTGGGCATCGCCGCGCTGCTCGCGCCGGGCCTTTTCGTATGGGCGGCTTTCATCGACGTCCCGGAGGAGGCCAAGGAGCTGGAGATCGTCGGCCAGCAATGGCACTGGGGCTTTCGCTTTCCCGGCGAGGACGGCCAGCTGGGGCGTACCGACGCGCGGCTGCTCAGCGCCGACAACCCGTTCGGCATGGACGCCGACGATCCCGCCGGGAGCGACGACGTGCTGGTGCACAGCCCGCGCCTGCTGCTGCCGGTCGGCCAGCCGGTGAAGGCGCTGCTGCGCTCGAAGGACGTGCTGCACAACTTCCAGGTCGCGCAGTTCCGCGCGAAGATGGATCTGGTGCCGGGCCAGGTGTCGTACTTCTGGATGACGCCGACGCGCACCGGCGAGTTCGAGATTCTGTGCGCCGAGCTGTGCGGCGTCGGGCACTTCGCGATGCGCGGCATGGTCGAGGTCGTCGAGCCGGCGGTGTTCGACGCCTGGCTCGCCGGCCAGCCGACCTATGCCGAGCTCGCTGCGCGTGCGCCCGGGGACGCAGGCGCCGGCCAGGCACTGTACGCGCCCTGCGCCGGCTGCCACGGCGCCGAGGGCCAAGGTAACCGCGACATGAATGCGCCCAAGCTCGCCGGCATGCCGGCGTGGTACGTCGAGCGCCAGCTGCAGTACTTCAAGAGCGGCGCGCGCGGCGCGCATCCGGATGACACGCTCGGCCAGCAGATGCGCGCATTCGCCGCGCTGCTCGCCGACCGCAAGGCGATGGCCGACGTCGCCGCCTACGTACAGTCGCTGCCCGATCGGCTGACGCCGCCGACCGTCGACGGCAGCGTGGCGCGCGGCGCGCGCATCTACCGCACCTGTGGCGCCTGCCATGGCGCCGACGGCCAGGGCGTGCAGGCGGCCAACGCCCCGCGACTCGCCGGCATGAGCGACTGGTATCTGGTCAGGCAGCTGCACAACTTTCGCCAGGACGTGCGCGGCCGCCATGCGCAGGATCTGTATGGATGGCAGATGGCGGAGATGGCCCGCATCCCCGTCGACGACGATGCGATCAACGACGTCGTCGCCTACATCAACACGCTGCCGCCGATCACGCGCGCGCAAGCGGAGTCCCGCACGCAGATCGCGGGAAGGAGCAACTGATGGCACACAGCGCCTATGACGCCGTCTCGACCGCGCCGCTGGCCGAAGTCGAGGAGATGGAGCTCGTCCACCCGCACAGCTTCGTCGGCAAGTACGTGTGGAGTCAGGACGCGAAGGTCATCGCGATCCAGTACGCGGTCACCGCGACCGCGATCGGACTGGTGGCGCTGGGGCTGTCGATCGTCATGCGCCTGCAGCTGGGCTTCCCGAACACGTTCTCGCTGATCGACCCGAGCAGCTATCTGCAGGCGGTGTCGATGCACGGGATGATCATGGTCGTCTACCTGCTGACCGCACTGTTCCTCGGCGGCTTCGGCAATTACCTGATCCCGCTGATGGTCGGCGCGCGCGACATGGTGTTTCCGTATCTCAACATGCTGAGCTACTGGGTCTACCTCGCGGCGGTGCTGGTGCTCGTCGCCAGCTTCTTCGTGCCGGGCGGGCCGACCGGCGCCGGCTGGACGCTGTACCCGCCGCAGGCGGTCAGCGCCGGGACGCCCGGTGTCGACGGCGGCATCATCCTGATGCTGGTCTCGCTCGGGCTGTTCATCATCGGTTTCACGATGGGCGGCCTGAACTACGTCGTCACCGTGCTGCAGGCGCGCACGCGCGGCATGACGCTGATGCGCATGCCGCTGACGGTCTGGGGCATCTTCATGGCTACGGTGCTGGCGCTGCTGGCGTTTCCGGCGCTGTTCGTCGCTGCGCTGATGATGCTGCTCGATCGTCTGCTCGGTACGAGCTTCTTCCTGCCGACGATGCTCAGCCTCGGCGAGCAGTCCCCGCACGCCGGCGGCAGCCCGCTGCTGTTCCAGCACCTGTTCTGGTTCTTCGGCCATCCGGAGGTCTACATCGTCGCGCTGCCGGCGTTCGGCATCGTCTCCGATCTGATCGCCACGCACGCGCGCCGCAACATCTTCGGCTACCGCATGATGGTCTGGGCGATCATCGCGATCGGCGCGCTGTCCTTCGTCGTCTGGGCGCATCACATGTACGTCAGCGGCATGCACCCGGGTTTCGGCTTCCTGTTCGCGACGACGACGCTGATCATCGCGGTGCCGACGGCGATCAAGGTCTACAACTGGGTGCTGACGCTGTGGCGCGGCAACATCCACCTGACGGTGCCGATGCTGTTCGCGATCGGCTTCATCTTCACCTTCGTCAACGGCGGCCTGACCGGTTTGTTCCTCGGCAACGTCACCGTCGACGTGCCGCTGTCGGACACCTATTTCGTCGTCGCGCATTTCCACATGGTCATGGCGGTCGCGCCGATCATGGTGATCTTCGGCGCGATCTATCACTGGTATCCGAAGATCACTGGCCGCATGTTCAACGAGCTCGGCGGCAAGGTCCACTTCTGGATCACGTTCGTCGGCACCTACGCGATCTACTACCCGATGCACTACCTCGGCTTCCAGGGCGTGCCACGGCGCTACTATGCCTACGGCGATACCGCGTTCATCTCGGATTCGGTGCAGACGCTCAACGCCTTCATCACGATCGCGGCCATCGTCGTCGCGCTCGCGCAGATCCTGTTCCTCTTCAACCTCGTCTGGAGCCTGCGCCACGGCGAAAAGGCGGATCCGAATCCCTGGAAGGCGACCACGCTGGAGTGGCAGACGCCGCAGACGCCGCCGCGCCACGGCAACTGGGGTGCCAAGCTGCCGGTCGTCTATCGCTGGGCCTACGACTACGGTGTGCCGGGCGCGAAGGACGACTTCATTCCGCAGAACGTGCCGCCTGAGGACGTCGTGCCGGCCGACGGCAGCGGAGCCGCGCGCGCATGACGCTGACGCTCGCCTTCCTCACGCTGCTGATGGCCGGGTTCACCGGATGGCTCGTGCGCCAGTCGGTCGGCGTCACCCCATGGATCGCCGACTCGGCACACGCCGCGCCGATCCAGGTGCCGGCGACGTTCACCGCGCCGCGGGTCGCGCTGGTGGTGTTTCTGGCCGTCGTCACGTCGGTGTTCGCGCTGACGATCAGCGCCTACATGATGCGCATGGCGGCGAGTGCCGAGTGGCAGTTCCTGCCGCAGCCGGCACTGCTCTGGGTCAACAGCGGTGTGCTCGTTCTCGCCAGCCTCGCTCTGCAGGCCGCGTGGGTCGCGGCCAAGCGGCAGCGTCAGCTGGCCTTCGGCCGCGCGCTGGGGCTGGGAGCTGCCTGCACGATCGCATTCCTCGCGGGGCAATACCTGCTGTGGTTGCAGCTGGGCGATGCCGGCTACTACATGAGCGCCTACATCGGCAGTGCGTTCTTCGTGCTGATGAGTGCGCTGCACGGCCTGCATCTGCTCGGCGGACTGGTCGCGCTGACCAAGGTCGTCACGCGCCTGAAACAGGGCGCGACGCTGGCGCAGACGCGCGAGCTGGTCGGCCTCTGCGCCGTTTACTGGCATTACCTGCTGTTCGTCTGGATCGTGCTGTTCGTCGTGCTGTTCGTCGGCGCGGCGCCGCTGTACGCGATGTGTCGGGGAGGCGCCGTGTCGTGAACCATGTAGCCAATGATCTGCTGCAGGAGGGCCGCACTGTCCCCGAGGCCGCCCCGGCGCCGGCGCCGGGGCGCGTGGGCGGAGTCAAGGGCCTCGTCGCCGATTTCGCATCGGACCAGAGGGCGTTCAAGAACGTCCCCTGGGGCAAGGCGATGATGTGGATCTTTCTGCTCAGCGACACCTTCGTCTTCGCCTGCTTCCTCGTCAGCTACATGACGGTTCGTATCTCGACGACCGACACGTGGCCGGATCCGAGCCAGGTGTTCGCGCTGCACGTCGGCGAAACCAATGTACCGCTGCTGCTGATCGCGATCATGACCTTCGTTCTGATCAGCAGCAGCGGCACGATGGCGCTTGCCGTCAAATACGGCTACGAGAAGAACCGCAAGGCGACCGCCATCCTGCTCGTGCTCACGGCAGTGCTCGGCGCGACCTTCGTCGGCATGCAGGCGTTCGAGTGGACCAAGCTGATCATGGAAGGCGTGCGCCCCTGGGGCAATCCCTGGGGTGCGCCGCAGTTCGGCTCGGCGTTCTTCATGATCACCGGCTTTCACGGCACGCACGTGAGCATCGGCGTGATCTTCCTCATCGTCATGGCGACCAAGGTGATCCGCGGCGCACTCGACGATCAGCGCCCCGGCTTCCTGACCGGGCGCAAGGGACGCTACGAGATGGTCGAGACGCTCGGCCTGTACTGGCACTTCGTCGACCTCGTCTGGGTCTTCATCTTCGCGTTCTTCTATCTCTGGTAGGAGCGGGCCATGGCGCATGCACAGGCGCAGCAGCAGCATCCGATCGGCGTCTACCTCTGGATCTGGGGGCTGCTGTTCGTGCTCAGCGTGCTCTCGTACATGGTCGACTATGTCGGTTTCGAAGGCTTTCTCCGGTGGTTTCTGATCTGCCTGTTCATGATGCTCAAGGCCGGGCTGATCGTTGCGGTGTTCATGCACATGGCATGGGAGCGGCTCGCGATCATCTGCGCGATCCTGATTCCGCCGGGCGTGCTGCTGTTCCTGATGGGACTGATGACGCTCGAGGCGAACTACACCTTCGTCGCGCGCCTGCGCTACTTCCTGGGCGGCTGACGCGGAGAACGCAGAAAGGAGCCCAGCGCGTGAGTCGCCCCCGCCCCCTGAGCGCTGTCGCACTCTCACGGCCGCTTTTCCTGCGCGTTCTCTGCGTACTCTGAGCGAAGGGAGGGCGCGATTCCTCCTCGTGACGCGTCAAACCCGGTCCCAGGCTGCTCTACGCTAGGGGAACGTGTGCACGAAGAATCTGCGGATGTGGTACTGCCAGGACACGATCCAGTGCGGCGTGCCGGCAGCGGTTCCGGCGGGCTTGAGCGACGGGTGCTTCTGCGCGGCGCGCTGCAGGATGTCCTCCTGCCGCGGCTCCAGGTCGACGAAGAAGACGTGTTTGCCGTCCTTGAGCGCCTGATGAAAGTTGCGGAAGTGGACGTTCGGCTTCTGGATGCCGAGAAAGCCGCCTTCCCAGGTGAAGAAGCCCAGAAGTACGACGGCCAGAAAGACGAACGGCACCCATCCGGCGGGCGTGTCGGTCCAGCCGGCGGTGTAGGCCACCGCCAGCACGAGGATCGCTGCGCAGGCACCGATCGCTGCGCCGATCAGCGTCGAGTGGATGATGTCTTTTTTCATGAACGAAACCACCTGATGCAGGTGGTGATGCTGGTCGGCCGCGCTGTCGTCCGTCGTCAGGACGTGGATCTGCGGCGTCACGATCCCTTGGCGCTCCAGCTCTTCCTCGAGACGCTCGAGATCGTCGAGATCCTCGCTGATAAAAAAGTAACGCTTCATCTTCATCGCAGTCTCCTCTTGTTGTGGTTCTGGCCGTGCACGAGGGCCGCGCGATAAATTGACGCGTACGCTCCTGCCGCGCAGATACCGGTCATAGGCACCTGAAACGCAAGATTCGACGTGGACCTAGCATAGACCCGCCGCGGGGCGCCTGCCATCCGGCAGCCGACGGACGGTTCGCGCGCGGGTCGAGCCGACCGAAGGTGAAATTTTCGACCTGGCGCCGATCGTTACAACGCGCGGCTCACGCGTGCGAGGATACCGAGCCTTGGGCTGTCGAGATGATGCAGCTCGTCGCGGCGCATGCGCCGGCGCTCGCGCAGGGGGTACTGGACGTAGCCGTCGCCGCTGGGCGTCGTATATCGCAGGTCGGCGTCGAGATGCAGGTAGCGGCTGAGCAGCAGGGCGACCGTGCCCTGCACTGGCGACACCAGATGGCTGCCGTAGCCCTGCGGATCGGCCAGCGTGAGCGACTGGCCGTAGCGTAGCAGCAGGCGCGGGCCGTTCTCGGCCGGCGGATCGGTCTGCGTCCATGCGAGCCGGATCAGCGGCTCGAAGCGCGCGGAGTTGCGCAGACGGTTCCATTGCTCCTGCAGCCCGAAGCTCGAGTCCGGCAGCAGCCGGATGCCGGCCGCTGACAAGGCAGTGCCGTCGTCGAGCGCGATACCGTCTGTGCCGACGGGCCGCGCGGGCGCGCCGGCCTCGCCGGCGGCGTAGCGGTCGGCGAAGACGATCAGGTCGACCCGGTAGGTCTCGGCCCGCGCCGGCAGCGCGACCAGGAGCAGAACAGCCGCGGCGAGCACGGCGCGCAGATGCATCGTCGTCGTTCCTTGGGATGAGTCAGGTCGGGCGCAGTGTAGCCAACAGCTCCTGTACGCGGGGCGCGCGCGCCTCCGCGGCATCGAAGCTGCCGTAGTAGTGCAGGCGCGCCTGGCCTTCGAGCCTGTAGCGCTTCGGCTGGGCCTGGATCAGCTTGATCAGCTTGATTGGATCGACCTGCGTCTGCGCGCCGAAGTCGAGCGTCACCACGCTGTTGCCGACGCGCACTCGGCTCAGGCCCAGCGCCTGGGCGGCGACGCGCAGCTCGGCGGCTTCGAACAGGCGCTCGGCAGCGGGCGGCAGCAGGCCGAAGCGGTCGATCATCTCGACCTTGAGCTCGCGCAGCGCGGCCTCGTCGCCGCTTTCCGCGATGCGCTGGTACAGCGTCAGCCGTGTATGCACGTCGGGGATGTAAGCGTCCGGAATCAGTGCGGCGACGCCGAGGTCGACTTCGCAGCCGGCCTGTCCGAACGGCGCATCGTCGAGCTTGCCGGTCTTGATCGCCTTGACCGCGCGCGCGAGCAGCTCGGCGTACATCGTGAAGCCGACCTCCTCGATCTGCCCGGACTGCTCGGCGCCGAGCAGTTCGCCGGCACCGCGGATTTCCAGATCCTGCGTCGCCAGCGCGAAGCCGGAGCCGAGATCGCCGAGCGGCTCGATCGCGTCGAGACGCTTCTGCGCGTCGGGATTGAGCGCGCGCCGGCTCGGCACCAGCAGGTAGGCGTAGCCGCGGTGATGGCTGCGGCCGACGCGACCGCGCAGCTGGTGCAGCTGCGCGAGCCCGAACTGGTCGGCACGGTCGATGACGATCGTGTTCGCCGTCGGCACGTCGATGCCGGATTCGATGATCGTCGTGCAGACGAGTACATTGAAGCGCTGGTGATAGAAGTCGAGCATCACCTGCTCCAGCTCGCGCTCGCGCATCTGCCCGTGCGCGTAGCGCACGCGGCCTTCCGGCACCAGCTCCTGCAGGCGGCGCGTGAACGACTCGATGTCGCGCACTTCGTTGTGCACCACGTAGACCTGGCCGCCGCGGCGCAGCTCGCGCAGACAGGCCTCCTGCACCAGCGCATTGCTCCATTCGGCGACCGCGGTCTTGATCGCCAGGCGCGACGCCGGCGGTGTGGCGATGATCGACAGCTCGCGCAGGCCGGCGAGGCTCATGTTCAGCGTGCGCGGAATCGGCGTCGCGGTCAGCGTCAGCAGGTCGACTTCGGCGCGCAGATTCTTCAGGCGCTCCTTGTGGCGCACACCGAAGCGGTGCTCCTCGTCGACGATGACCAGGCCGAGGTTCTTGAAGCGCACGTCGTCCTGCAGCAGGCGGTGCGTGCCGATGACCACGTCGAGACTGCCGTTGGCGAGCTGCTCGAGGATCGCGTTCTGCTCCTTGGTCGAGCGCATGCGCGACAGCGCGGCGACGCGGATCGGGAAGCCGGCGAAGCGGTCGGAGAAGTTCTTCTGGTGCTGCTCAACGAGCAGCGTCGTCGGCGCCAGCAGGCAGACCTGGCGTCCGCCGCGCGCGGCGACGAAGGCGGCGCGCAGCGCGACCTCGGTCTTGCCGAAGCCGACGTCGCCACAGACGACGCGGTCCATCGGCCGCTCGGAGCGCAGATCGGCGATGACCGCGTCGATCGCGGTCTGCTGGTCCGGCGTCGGTGTGAACGGAAAGCCGTCGCAGAAGCGCCGGTACTCCGCTTCGTCGAAGTCCAGGGCGAGCCCGGGCTTGGCCATGCGCCGCGCCTGGATCTGCAGCAGCTCGGCAGCGACGTCGTGCGCCTTTTCCCGCGCGCGCGCCAGCGCCTTGGCCCAGCGGTCGGAGCCCAGCCCGTGCAGCGGCGCGGTCTCGGGCTCGCCGCCGGTATAGCGGTGGATCAGGTTCAGCGATGCGACCGGCACATAGAGCTTGTCGGCGTTCGCGTATTCGAGCACCAGATACTCCGCCTCCACGCCGCCGGCGTCGAGGCGCTGCAGGCCGAGGTAGCGGCCGACACCATGCTCGACGTGCACGACCGGCGCGCCCGGGACCAGCGACGACAGGTCGCGCAGCACCGTTTCGGGGTCGCGCACGCGGCCGCGCCGGCGCAGCTGCTGCGCCGGTGCGTGCAACCCGAAGACCTGCGTCTCGGCGACGACGGCGATGCCGTCCGCGTCGATCCGAAAGCCGTCCTGGATGGCGCCGAGCGCGACGCCGTAGCGCTTCGAATCCGTCGCGAAGCTCTGCCAGTCGGCGTACTCGCGCGGCAGGATGCCGAGCGGCCTGAGCCAGCCGAGCAAGGCTTCGCGGCGGCCTGCGGACTCGGCGACGAACAGCACGCGGTCGCGCTGCTCGGCCAGATAACGGCGCAACGGCTCGGTGCCGGACTCGAGGACGGAGACGCCGGCGCCGTCATCCGCGACGTCGATGCGCGCAAGCCGCGCGATGCCGCCGAGCGCCTGCTGCGGCGTCTGGCACAGATCCGCGGGGCGCAGCAGCGGCCGTTCGAGGTCGCCGCGGTAACGCTCGTAGCGCTCTTCCAGCCTGCGCCAGTCCTCGGCGAGCGCGGCTGCGAGATCGTCGAGCGCGATCACCAGGCTGTCGTCGGGCAGATAGTCGGCGAGCGCCGCCGTGCCCGACGGGCCGAAGAACAGCGGCAGCCAGGCCTCGATGCCGCCCGGCATCAGGCCCTTGCTGACGTCGCTGTAGATGCGCGAGCGCGACGGGTCGCCGGGGAAGTACTCGCGATAGCTGCGGCGGAAGGTTTCGATGCCTTCCTTGTCGGTCGGAAACTCGCGCGCCGGCAGCAGATCGATCGCCCGCACCTTGTCCTGGCTGCGCTGGCTCTCCGGGTCGAACAGGCGGATCGTCTCGATCTCGTCGTCGAACAGGTCGATGCGAAACGGCGCTTCCGAGCCCATCGGAAACAGGTCGACCAGCGCGCCGCGCACGGCGAACTCGCCCTGCGCCTGCACTTCGGACACCGACTGATAGCCGGCGGCGACGAGGCGCTCACGGAAGCGCTGCGCGTCCAGCCGCTCGCCGATCTTGAGCTGGAACGCACGGCTGTCGAGCCAGCGCCGCGGCGCGAGCCGTTGCATCAGCTGGTCCGCAGTGGTCAGCAGCACGCCGCGGCGCATCGACGGCAGGCGGTGCAGGGCCGCGAGCCGCTGCGAGAGGATTTCCTGGTGCGGCGAAAACTGGTCGTAGGGCAGGACTTCCGTGTCCGGCAGGTGGATCAGCGGCAGCTCCTTCGGCAGGAAGAAGCGCAGCTCCGCTTCGAGCCGGTAGGCGCGTTGTTCGTTGGCGGCGAGCACGACGGTCAGGCTGCCGTGCGCGGCAGCGGCGCGTGCCGCCCCCAGCGCCGCCGCGGCGCCGGGCAGGCGCGGCCAGGTCCGCACGCCGGCGGCCGGCAGCGGTGGGTTCAGAGGTGAAAAACTCACGATATCCGGGTGCGATCAGGCGTGTGCGTGTACGCCCGTAGTTCGGCAATTTTCTGGGCGGCGGATTATCTCACGCAGCGCCGTGCAGCCGCGGGGCATCGGGTATAAAATAGAGTCATTCTCATTCGCCTTGCGAGTTGCCGCATGAACGTCATGCTTGTGTGTCTGCGTACCGGCCTCGCCGTTGCGATGGCCGGCATGATCGCGACCGCCGCCGCCGCAGCGGACGCCGAGCAGGCGGCGACGCTATGGCGGCTGCTCGACTACGTCGCCGTCGACTACCGCGAGGCGGTCGACGAGCACGGGCAGATCGTCAACGCGGGCGAGTACGAGGAGATGCGGGAGTTTTCGCGCACCGTACAGCAGCAGCTGCAGGCGATGGACGAGCGCCGGCAATCGGGCGACTTGCAGGCCGGCGCGGATGCGCTCGTCGCGGCAATCGACGCGCGCGCGCGCCCGGATGTGGTCGCGAGCGCTGCACGCGCGCTGGCCGCGAAGCTGCTCGACCGCTATCCGATGACGCTCGCGCCGCGCACGCCGCCGGACCTCGATCGCGGCGCCGCGCTGTATCAGGCGCAGTGCGCCGGCTGTCATGGCGCCGGCGGGGCCGGTGACGGACCGTTGGCGTCCGGCATGGAGCCGCCGCCGATCGCGTTCAGCGAGATCGAGCGTGCGCGCGAGCGCAGCGTGTTCGCGCTCTACCAGGTGATCACGCAGGGCCTCGACGGCACGGCGATGGCGAGCTATGCGCATCTGCCGGCCGAGGACCGCTGGGCGCTGGCCTTTTATTCGGGCAGCCTCGCGTTCTCGGATGCGCAGGTGCAGGCCGGCGCTGCGCTGTGGCGGCGCGGAGTCGGCGAACCGATCGGCGATCTCGAGGACCTGAGCGCCACGTCGCCGGCGGCGCTCGCGCAACAGCTCGGCGAGGAGGATGCGCAGGCGTTGCTCGCCTACCTGCGGCGCGCGCCCGCGGCCGTCGCCGGCAGCGGCTCCGAGCTGCTGGCTACGGCGCGCGCGCGGCTCGCCGAGAGCCGCGACGCCTATGCACGCGGCGAGCGCGCCGAAGCGGCGCGTCTGGCGCTGTCGGCTTATCTCGACGGCTTCGAGCCGGTCGAGCCGCTGCTCGCGGCACGCGACCGCGCGCTGATGACGCGCGTCGAGGCGGCGATGACCGAGCTGCGGGCGCGCATCGCGCGCGCTGCACCGCAGGCCGACGTCGTGGCGCAGGCCCGCGCGGTCGAAGAGCTGTTCGACGCGGCCGAAGCGGCGCTCTCGGATCGCAGCGGGCAGGCGGCATCGGCGTTCGCCGGGGCGCTGACGATCCTGCTGCGCGAAGGCGTCGAAGCGCTGCTGATCGTCGTTGCGATGATCGCGTTCCTGCGTAAGGCCGGGCGCACGGAAGTCATGCCGTATGTGCATGCCGGCTGGGTCGGCGCCCTGCTCGCCGGTGTCGCCACCTGGGCACTGGCGACGTATCTGGTCAGCATCAGCGGCGCCGGGCGCGAGCTCACCGAGGGTTTTGCCGCGCTGTTCGCAGCAGTCGTGCTGCTGTTCGTCGGCATCTGGATGCACGGCAAGAGCCAGGCCGGCGCCTGGCAGCGCTACGTCGGGCAAAAACTCTCGCACGCGCTCTCCAAGCGCTCGGCGTGGTTCCTCGCCTTGCTCGCCTTCGTCGTCGTCTATCGCGAAGTGTTCGAGACGATCCTGTTCTACGCCGCGCTGTGGAGCCAGGGCGAGCACGCAGCGATTCTCGGCGGCGGCGCGCTCGCTGCGGTGCTGCTGGTCGCGATCGCCTGGGCGATGCTGCGCTATTCGATGCGCCTGCCGATCGCGCAGTTCTTCGCGTTCAGTGCACTGCTGGTCGCGGTGCTCGCGGTCGTGCTCGCCGGCAAGGGTGTCGCGGCGCTGCAGGAGGCCGGCATGATCGCCGTCGATACGCTGGCCGCACCGCGCATCGACCTGCTCGGCGTCTATCCGACCTGGCAGAGCCTCAGCGCCCAGGTCACCGTGCTGCTGCTGCTCGTCGCCGGCTTCGTCTGGAACCACCGGCGCAGCGGCGCGGCGGCGCTCGCGTCGTCGCGTTCGTAGGGCGCGCTGCGCCGGATGCGGTTCGCCGGCTCACCACGCGCTACGCCGCCCGTTCGCGCGGCGGCGCCCGCTCGAAGCTCAGCACGCCGTCGCGTGCGTCGACGACGACCTGATCGCCCGCGCCGAAGCGGCCGTCGAGAATCATCCGCGCCAGCGGGTTTTCGACCAGTGACTGGATTGCGCGCTTGAGCGGCCGTGCGCCGTAGACCGGATCGAAGCCGGCTTCGGCGAGGCGGTCGAGCGCCGCGTCAGTGAACTCCACGCCGATACCGCGCTCGGCCAGGCGGCGGACCACGTGCTGCGTCTGGATCGCGGCGATGCGGCGGATCTGCGCCGAGCCCAGCGGCCGGAACACGACCGCCTCGTCGATGCGGTTGATGAACTCCGGCCGGAAGTGCTGCGCGACCACGCCCATCACCGCTTCGCGGATCGCCGCGTAGTCTTCGCCGCCTTCGCGGCCCATGATCTCCTGGATCAGCGCACTGCCGAGGTTCGAGGTCATCACGACGACCGTGTTGCGGAAGTCCACCGTGCGGCCCTGGCCGTCGGTCAGGCGGCCGTCGTCGAGCACCTGCAGCAGCACGTTGAAGACTTCCGGATGCGCCTTCTCGATCTCGTCGAGCAGGATCACCGAGTACGGCCGCCGGCGCACGCGCTCGGTGAGCTGGCCGCCTTCCTCGTAGCCGACGTAGCCCGGCGGCGCGCCGATCAGCCGCGATACCGCATGGCGCTCCATGTACTCGCTCATGTCGATGCGCACCATGTTGTCTTCGCTGTCGAACAGGAACTGCGCGAGCGCCTTGCACAGCTCGGTCTTGCCGACGCCGGTGGGGCCGAGGAACAGAAACGAGCCGATCGGCCGGTTCGGGTCCGACAGGCCGGCGCGCGAGCGGCGGATCGCATTGGCGACGGCGCCGATCGCTTCGTCCTGGGAAACGACGCGCTCGTGCAGCGCGTCTTCCATGCGCAGCAGCTTCTCGCGCTCGCCCTCCATCAGCTTGGACACCGGGATCCCGGTCCAGCGGGCAACGATTTCGGCGATCTCCTCTTCGGTGACGCTGTTGCGCAAGAGCTGGAACTTCTTTTGCGGCGCGCCGTCTTCGCCGGCCTGCGCGAGGCGCTTTTCCAGCTCGGGAATGCGGCCGTACTGAAGCTCTGCCATGCGCTGCAGGTCGCCGCCGCGGCGCGCGGCCTCGAGCTCGATGCGCGCACGCTCGAGCTCTTCTTTGACGCCGGCGCTGCCGGCGACCTGCGCCTTCTCGGCTTTCCACTGCTCTTCGAGATCGGCGTACTCCTTCTCCAGCTTCGTGATCTCGTCTTCGAGCGCGGCCAGCGAGCGGCGCGCACCTTCGTCGGCTTCCTTTTTCAGCGCCTCGCGCTCGATCTTGAGCTGGATCAGCCGCCGATGGAGACGGTCGAGCGCTTCCGGCTTGGAGTCGATCTCGATGCGGATGCGCGACGCCGCCTCGTCGACGAGGTCGATCGCCTTGTCCGGCAGGTTGCGGTCGGTGATGTAGCGGTGCGAGAGTTTCGCCGCCGCGATCAGTGCGCCGTCGGCGATGTCGACCCCGTGGTGAACCTCGTAACGCTCCTTGAGCCCGCGCAGGATCGCGATCGTGTCCTCGACGCTGGGCTCGCCGACGAAGACCTTCTGAAAGCGCCGCTCGAGCGCGGCGTCCTTCTCGATGTACTTGCGGTACTCGTCGAGCGTCGTCGCGCCGATGCAGTGCAGCTCGCCGCGCGCCAGCGCCGGCTTGAGCATGTTGCCGGCGTCCATCGCGCCTTCGGCCTTGCCGGCGCCGACCAGCGTGTGGATCTCGTCGATGAACAGGATCACGTTGCCTTCCTGCTTGGCCAGATCCTGCAGGACCGCTTTGAGGCGCTCCTCGAACTCGCCGCGGAACTTGGCGCCGGCGATCAGCGCACCCAGATCCAGCGTCAGTACGCGCTTGTTCTTCAGCGACTCCGGCACTTCGCCGTTGACGATGCGCTGCGCCAGGCCTTCGACGATCGCGGTCTTGCCGACGCCCGGCTCGCCGATCAGCGCCGGGTTGTTCTTCGTGCGCCGCGACAGCACCTGGATCACGCGGCGGATCTCGTCGTCGCGGCCGATGACCGGATCGAGCTTGCCGCTGGATGCGCGCGCGGTGAGGTCGATCGTGTACTTCTCCAGCGCCTGGCGCTGCTCCTCAGCACCCTGGCTGTCGACCTTCTGCCCGCCGCGCACCGCTTCGATCGCCTTTTCGATGAGCTCCTTGCGTGCGCCGGCCGCGCGCAGCGCATCGCCGAGCGCGCCCTTGTCGTCGGCCGCGGCCAGCACGAACAGCTCGGTGGAGATGTACTGGTCCTTGCGCTGCTGCGCCAGCTTGTCGGTGAGGTTGAGCAGCCGCGCAAGCTCGGGAGAGACGTTGACTTCTCCCGTCGCCTGCCCGAGGCGCGGCACGCGCTCGAGGAGCTGTGCGAGCTTGCTGCGCAGCAGGTCGATGTTGACCCCCGCGTTCTGCAGCAGCGGCAGCGTGGAGCCGTCCTCCTGCTGCAGCAGCGCCGACAGCAGGTGGACCGGCTCGATCGCCGGGTTGTCGCGACCGACAGCGAGCGACTGCGCGTCGGCGAGCGCCTGCTGGAACCGGGTGGTGAGCTTATCCATGCGCATGGCGTGGTTTCCGCAGTGAATCGTATTGATTCACCAGATGCGGGCGCCGCTTCGCGATTCAAGTCCAAATCCTTGAATCGGTGGGCGCGGTCTCCGCAATCAAGAAAACATGCGTTCGAGCTCGTTGCGGTCCTGGTCGCGTTCGTGCTGCGGTCTCGCGGCAAGGCGGTGAAGCACCCGGTGCTGCCCCGCGCTCTTGCCGCCGGCACATGTCGGACGATATTGTCCGGTTTATGTCATATTCTTGGGGTTTACTGGGCGCGCTGACCGCTGGCGCAAACCGGCGGAGCGGTTTCGATCATGGAGAGCATTCCGGCCATTCTCAAAGTCGATGCTGGCGGTATGCCGGTGTCGTGGATCCCTTGGCAGACCGCCGTGGTCCTCTATGCGCGCGATCGCGTGCGCTGGGAGGCCGGGGCGGCGCGCTTCCGCATCCGCGGCGGCATCAACGCCGCGACCGGCCGGCGCTCGGAGATCGAGATCGGCTCCATCATCGCCGTCGCCGACCGCTCGCGCCGCCATCTGCGCGGCGTGCCGTTGCTGACCAACCGCACGCTGTTCCAGCGTGACCGGCACCTGTGCATGTACTGCGGGGTGCAGTTTGGCGCGCACCAGCTGACGCGCGACCACGTCATCCCGGCGTCGCGCGGCGGGCGCTCGGTCTGGGAGAACTGCGTGACCGCCTGCCGCAGCTGCAATCAGCGCAAGGACGATCGCACGCCCGAGGAAGCGGAAATGAAGCTCCTCGCCGTGCCGTACATTCCGAATCTGGCGGAATACCTGATCCTGTCCAACCGCCGGATCCTGGCCGACCAGATGGAATTTCTCCTCGCCCACGCGCCCAAGCAGGCGCGGGCGGCGTAGTCCTTTCCCCGACGAAGTCCGCTCCGGGCGACCGCCCGACGGCCGAATGCGGCCGCGCGACGCCTAGACAAAATAGACTAATGCGGTTGTGATAAAAGTGACGTATCGTTCGGTTCAGAGTAGGTCAACCAGTGCGCAACAGACCAATCGTGAGCGGGGGGCGCTTGCGCTGTAGCGCGGGGGCGGGAGCCAGACGATGAACGCCAAGAGGCAGGCAAACGCGGAGCCAAAGGGCGCTGCACAGGCGGCCGCCGGCGACGCGGCCGGCGCCGGCGCTGCGTCCAAGAACCCGATTGTCTCTGCCTTGCACCAGATGGCGGTTTCCGTGCTCGGCGAGCAGCTACGCGAGATGTTCGAGAAGGCGGACGACATCCTGTTCGATTCTGCCGAGAAGGCGCGTGCCGGTGATGAGCAGCGCCTGTATCTGGATACGATGCGCATCGTCCGCGTGCAGCGCAACAAGATCATCCAGGCGTTCCAGGAATCCCTGCAGAAGGCGCTCGACGGGCTCGGCGAGGACGGCGATAGCGACGAAGCCGCCGCCGCCCGCCGCCTCGACGACATGTCGCAGTGGTCGCTGGAAGACGGCGACGCGCTCGAAGAGCGCATCGCGGTCAACAACATGCAGACCAAGGCCGCCTCCCTGCACGCCCACGAGCTCGTCGAGCTGCAGCGGCGTCTCGCGCGGCTCGCCGACATGACCGGCGGCGGACTGTCGCCGGAATCGATGTCGCCGCTGCGCATCATCCGCGCGTTCCAGGACTCGATGCGCGATCTCGCGGTCGACTTCCCGATCAAGCTCGTCATCTACAAGCTGTTCGATCGCGTCGTCGTCGGCCGTCTGTCCGAAGTTTTCGTTGGTGCCAACCAGCTGCTCGCGGTGCATGGCATCGAGCCGCGTCTGGACGCGCAGCCGTCGCCCAGCCAACGCGCCGCGCGTGCCGCGGAGCGCAACCCGCGGCCGGAGGAAGGCGTGCCGGCATGGGCCTCGCGCCTGGACCGTACCACGATGGGCGCCTTCGGCGCTGCCGCGGCGGCTGCACCGGGCGGCGCTGCGTTCGGCGGCGTGCCGCCGCTGGCCGGTGCTGCGGCAGGCATGCAGGCTGGCCTCGGTGCGCCGTGGGGCGGCGCTGCCGGCATGGGCGCACCACAGCAGACTGGCGCGTACGGCGACGCGCTGCTCATGCAGGACGTTGCGCAGATCCTCGGCGCATATGCTCAGGGGCGCCGGCCGCAGGCGCCGGTATGGCTGCCGCCGGAGACGGTGGCGCTGGTCGCACGCATGTTCGACGGCTACTACCGCGATCCGCGGCTGCCGGAAAATCTCAAGCCGATGCTGGCGAAACTGCAGCTGCCGATCATGAAGGCCGCGCTCGCCGACGGCCGCTTCTTCCAGGACGCGCATCACCCGGTGCGGCGCACCGTCAACGATTTGTTCGAGATGCTGCTGCAGTTCGGCTCGGCGGAGGCCGCGCCGCCGCCGCAGATGGTCAGCGAGCTGCAGGGATTGATCGATGCGATCGTCCAGACCTTCGATCTCGACCCCCTGCAGCTGCGCAGCGGGCGTCCCGATCCGGTCGACGAGCGCACCGCGGAAAGCTTCCTGCGCGAGCAGGAAGAGCTGCAGCAGAAGAAGAATCGCGCGCGCATCGAGCGCGTGCGACGCATCGTCTCGCATGAGCTGCGGCGCCGCATCGGCGAGCGCAAGGTCGCGCCCGGCGTCATGCGGCTGATGCTTTCGGGCTTCGGTCCGCTGCTGTGTCTGGATTACATCCGCAACGGCATCGAAGGCGCATCGTGGAACGAGACGATGCGTCTGGTCGACCGCGTGCTCGACAGCCTGCGGCCGAGCCGGGCCGCCGCCGAAGGGCGTGCCGCCGAAGAGGCGGAGATCGTCGCGGCGATCTCGCGCCGGCTGGCGAGCATCGGGTTTTCCGAGGAGCGGCTCAAGGAAGTGGTTTCTGGCCTGCTCCAGGCCTATCTCGAGATCGCCGAGTCGCCCGACGACGCAAGCGGCGAGTCTGCCGAGACCGGCGCTGCGCTGCCGGCGGACAAGGAGCTTCAGGGCCTGCTGTCGATCCTGCTCGTGCCCGGCGGCTGGTTTACCGTCTGGGAGCCGACCGCGCAGTGCAAGCACTGGGTTCGCGTCAAAGGCTACTACCCGGCGCAGAACGCCGTGATGTTCGGGCACTATATGGAAGAGCGCTTCCTGCGCATTCGCGGGACGGCCTTCGCGACCGAACTCATCGAAGGCCGCGCATCACCGATCGATCCGTCGCCGGAGCTCCAGACCGCAGTCGCGCGGCTTGCGCACCTGCCGTTCGAGCGGGCCCGCGACCCGATCGTTTGGACGACCATCGAAGGCCGGCCGGCCTAGCGCGGTCCGCGCTTTGCGCGCCTGGCGGCGCCAAGCGCCCTATCTACATCTCTTCAAGATCGAGGTCGTCGTCGACCAGGCGCCGCAGCGCGCGTTCCTCCTTGTACTTCTCGACGTCGCGCCAGTCGCGCAGCTTGGCGGCTGCGCCGCCCAGCGATTCGTCGACGTGGATCACTTCGTCATCGACGGTGTCGGCTTCGTCGACGAACTCGTCGAAGCTCTTCGGGGCCTCTGTTTGCGTCTGCGGCTTCTTCGGCTTGCGCGGCATGGGCTGACTGCGTCCTCGACGGGTGGCGGATCGGTCCTCGCCCCCATTCGCGCGCGTTTTTAACAGGCTTTGTCGCGCACGTGAAGACCCCGGAGGAACCCCATTTCGATCATGTGGATAGCGGCGGGAGCGGCGTGCTGCACCGCACTTTCGCGCAGGCGTGGCGACGGCGCTGATACCCGCGCAGTGCACGCAGTGCCAGCAGGCCGATCAGCGTCGCCGCGCCCGGTGCGCCGCCACCGCCGTCGCCGCCAGCGTCGCCGCCGCGCACGTTCTCCTGCGCGGCAGTCCCGCAGATCGTGCCGGAGGCGCCGACGGCCGCTGCGCCGGCGGGCTCCAGGAACGCTTCGAGTTGGTAGCTCAGCATATCGGTGAGCGCGTAATTGACGACCGTGACGTAGTAGGTGCCCGTACGCGGACTGCCGATCGGCACCACTTCGTTGCCGTCCTCGGCACCACCGACCGCGTCGGCGTCCGTGAAGAATGTCGGCTCGTCCTCGGGCGGTGCACCGAGGTCGATGTCGTATTGCGGCGGCCCGGCGTACTTCACCAGCAGGTCGATGTCGGCGCCCGCTTTGCTGCAAACGACGAAGCGAGTGCCCGCTGTAGGCGCCACATCGACATGGTAGGTATGGAATTCGTCGTGCAGCCCAGTCGACAGGGTCGCGGTCACCGGCGTGCCGGGCGTCAGCTCGGCGAGCTCCCGGCGAAAGTGGCGCTGCGCGCGATAGCTGCCGCCGTCGGCTTCGAGCTCGAGGATGAAATCGAGGTCGCGATACGCCTCGGTGAGAGGGCCCACGTCGATGGTGAAGCGCGTGGTCGCGGTCGCGCCCTGCACGAGGCTGCCCAGATCCTGGGGACCGCTGCGCACGGTGATGCCCTGCGGCGCCACCAGCGTGGCCTGCGTGTCGCTCGTCGCCTGCCACAGATTGATGATCTCCACCTCGATGTCCAGCGTTTCGCCGGGGTCCAGCCGTTGGTTGCCGTCGTCGACCAGCCGCAGTGAGCGGATCAGCAGCGAAGGCTGCGGTGTCAGCGCGAGGCTTCGTGCCGCATCGACGCGTCCGCCCGCGGTCAGCTCGCCGACATCACCGCCGGCGGCGCCGTCCTCGGCCCCTTCGATGAGACGCGCGCGCAGCTCCCGGTAGTCCGCGTCCGGGTGAACCGACTTGATCAGCGCCGCGATCCCGGCAACGTGCGGTGCCGAGAACGATGTGCCGCTGACACCGCAGCTGCCGCCTTCGTCGCCGCAGCCGGCGCCGGTGATGTAGCCGCCGCCGACGTAGGTCGTGACGATCTGTAGACCCGGCGCCGCGACGTCGGTGCTGACCGGTCCGTACTGGCTGAAGCTGGCGACGTTGTCCTGACGGTTGCTCGCGGCCACCGCGACGATGTTGGGCAGGCCGTAGTTGGCAGGGTAGGCCGCCGCCGAATAGTCGAGATTCGAGTTGAAGTTGCCGGCCGAGGTCACGAAGAGAATGCCGGCTTCGCCGAGCGCCTCGATCGCGGCGCGCTCGGCCTGCGAGAAGCTCGGACCGCCGTAGCTCGCATTGACGATCTGTGCGCCGTTCGTGCGCGCGTACTCGTAGGCGTCGAGAATCGCGGCGTCGCTCAGGCGCACCTCGCCGTCGCGGATCTCGCCGATGCGCAGCGGCATCATCGTGAGGCTCCAGGCGACCCCGGCGATGCCTTCGCCGTTGTCGCCGATCGCGCCGAGGCTGCCGGCGACGAGCGTGCCGTGGTCGAGCAGGCCTTCCGCATCGGCGCGCGGATCGTCGTCGTCGTCGACGAGATCGCGGCCGGCGCCGAAGTTCGCGGCGAGGTCGGGATGGTCCAGATCGAAGGCGTCGTCGATCACCGCGACGACCACCGCCGGCGAGCCGATGCGATCCGCAGTGCCGTCGCTGTCGCTGTCCCAGGCGGCTGGCAGATTCATGTCGGCGCCCGGCACGCTGTCGAAGCCGTCGGAGTCCGGTACGAAATTGGATTGCGGCGGATCGCTGACGAACAAGGCCCACTGGTCGGCAAACAGCGGATCGTCGGGAAATGCGGCGCGGCTGCGGCGCAGGTAGTTGGGCTCCGCGAACGCAACGTCCGGATCCGCGGCCAGCTCCCGGCGCAGCGCGTCGAAGTCGGCGATCGCCGGCAGCTGCAGCAGCTGCGTGCGGCCGTCCCTGAGCCGGCGCCGGACCTGCAGACCGAGGCGCAGCTGCCGCGTCTTCGCGCTTGCCGCCGCCGGCGCGCTGCGGTACTGCACGATCAGCTCGGTCGGGTCGTAGAGCACGGGCTCTGCATAGCGAGCGGCGATCGCCGCTCCCGGCGTCAAAAGTGCCGACAGCCCGACGACGGCAGCCGCCGTCACGGCCGCTCCAGCGGTGCATGCCTTCATGGTCGTTATCCTTGTTCTCCGTCGATACGCTGGCGTTTTGGCCAGCGATGAGTAGAATACCCGTCCTCGCGTGGGGCGGTAGCTCAGCTGGGAGAGCGTCGCGTTCGCAATGCGAAGGTCGGGAGTTCGATCCTCCTCCGCTCCACCAAATCTCCGGTCCGGCACATTCCCCGCGAACGCGACGCAGAGCGTCGCATTCGCGGGCTCGGCATTTGCGGGGGAGGTCGAGGGTTCGATCCCCTTCCGCTCCACCAACCAATCTTCCAGCTCGATCCATTTCAAGCGAACGCGACACGGGCGTTGAGTCGTGCTGCGGCGGCCTGCTGTCCGCCGCGGCTATGCATACAATCCCGCTCAGGACCATTGCCGCTGCCGCCGATGTGCGGCGCAGCGCGGCGGTTTCAACGTGTACGGGCGCGGAGTTCCGCGAGGCGAGTCCGCGCCGGACCCAAGCGCGGACAAGTGCGTTTCGAACGCGGAACCCGCCGAGGCCGTCTCCGCCCCTTTGGGAGGATCAGCAATGAGCACGCCTGTCTACGCCGCCCTGGTCGCCGATATCGGCGGCACCAATGCGCGATTCGCGCTCGCGCATCGCGATGCGCAGGGTCGCCTGCAGCTGAGTGACGTGCGGCTGCTCGCGGTTGCCGAGCATCCGACGCTGACCGCTGCGATCCAGGCCTATCTCGACGCCGCCGGCGCGCCCGCCGCGCCCCGGCACGCGGTGCTGGCCGTGGCCTCGGCAGTAAAGGGTGACGCGGTCAAGCTGACGAACAGCCCGTGGACGTTCTCGGTCAGCCAGGTGCGCGCGCAGCTCGGCTTCGCGCGGCTGCGCGTCGTCAACGATTTTTGCGCACTGAGCATGGCGATTCCGCATTTGACGGACGCCGATCTGGGGGATCTCGGCGGCGTTGCAGCCGCTGCGGCGGACCCGCTGCATCGCAGCTACGCCGCGGTCGGGCCGGGCACCGGCCTGGGCGTCGGCGGCCTGCTGATCCGCCACGGCCGCGCCGCCGTCCTCGAGTCGGAAGGCGGGCACCTGGGCTTTGCGCCGGTTGACGACTACGAGGTCGCGATCCTCAGGCAGCTCTGGACGGTGTTCGAGCGCGTCTCCAATGAGCGCCTGCTGTCCGGTCCGGGCCTGCTCAATCTGTACCATGCGGCCTGCGCCATCGAAGGTGTGCGCGCCGCGTTCGACACGCCGGAGGCGATCAGCGCCGAGGCCGACGCCGATCCCGACGGCATCTGCGCGCGCACGGTCGAGCGCTTCTGCGCGCTGCTCGGCAGCGTTGCCGGTGATGTCGCGCTCGCGGTCGGTGCCTGGGATGGCGTCTATCTCGGCGGCGGCATCGCCCTCAAGCTGGAACGCTGGCTCCGACGGCCGCTGTTTCGCGCGCGCTTCGAGGCCAAGGGCCGGCACGCGCCATTGATGCGTGCGATCCCGACGCGGCTCGTGCGCCATCCGGCGGTCGGACTGCTCGGCGCCGCGGCGTTCGCGCTGGACGATCAGTACGCCTGAGCCGTCACGCGCATTGCGACAGCGAGGCGGCGCCCGCGGGGGCGCCGCCTCCGGCGCCGGCTCCTTAGCTCAGGTCCGCGATGAGGTCGTCGCCGGTGAGCTGGCTCGCGTTCTTGCCGCCGACGAACTCGATGAGGCCCGCCTGCTCGTAGTGCTGGCGGATGCGCGGCGACAGGATGCCGATGTAGTCGAGATTCGGGATCAGGCGCTTGAACATCAGCCTGCTGAAGTTCGCCATGAAGCTCGAACCCTGGATGATCTCGTTCCACTTGCGGCGCGGCAGCTTGTGCTCGAACCACTCCTCGTACATCTCGTGGGCGAGGAAACGGTTCTTCATCAGCAGCGCGACCTCGAAGGCCCAGTCCTCGCGCTCCTGGCGCTCCTTCTCCGAGATCTCGGCGAAGTGACGCTTGAGTGCGAGCACGCCGTAGTGCACGTGGCGCGCCTCGTCCTGAATCACGTAGCGCAGCATGTTCGCCAGCAGCGGCTCCTTCGTCGACTTGTACATGTGGCTGAACGCGCCCAGCGCCAGGCCCTCGACCATGATCTGCATGCCGAGGAACTTCATGTCCCAGCGCGAGTCGCGCAGCAGCGCGTCGAGGATCGCGAACAGGTTGTCGTTGCACTGGTAGAGCTTGCCACCGAGCTTGGTCTCGATGTAGCGGAAGAACACCTCGACGTGGCGGCCTTCGTCGATAACCTGGGTCGAGCCGTAGAACTTGCCGTCGATCCAGTGCACGCTCTCGGTCACCTGCGCCGAGGCATACAGCGCGCCCTGCTCGCCGTGCAGGAACTGCGACAGCAGCCACGAGGCGAACGAGTAGGTGAAGTCGACCTGCTCCTTCTTGTTGAGCTTGATGCCGTTGGCGGCCAGACCTTCGAGCGGCACCAGTTCCATCGGCAGCACGGCGCGCTCGAGGTTTTCGGGATCGACGTCGGTGCTCCAGTCGAGCGTCGTGTCGCCGTTCCACTGGTTTTCCAGCGCACGCCGGTACAGCTCGTACATCTCGGGATAGTCGCTGCGGTACTCGAAGTCGAAATGTGCCGAGTGCCGGGCCGGGATGTCGACCGGATCGCCCTGCTTGTTCTGCTTGAGCACGAACGCGCGGCCGACCGATCCGGCCATCGTCGCCAGGACCTTGGGATTGCGCACGCGTCGCGCGATGTCGACGGCGTCGCCGGCGTTGAGGATCTGGCGGCGGAAGCCCACCGGCATGCCCTGCAGCATCTTGTCCATCATCATGTCTTGTCTCCTTCGTAACTTCTTTGGGGGTGCAATCGCGGTAAACGAATGCTCGTCAGGCGCCTTCGATCACCAGATCGGATGCCGGGTAGGCACAGCAGCTGAGGATGTAGCCGGCTTCGATCTCGGCGCGGCTCAGGCAATTGGGCTGGTCCATGACGACCTCGCCGCTGGCGACCTTGATCCGGCATTGGCCGCAGCCGCCCATCTGGCAGCTGTACGGCAGCGGGATGCCCGCCGCTGTGGCGGTTTGCAGCAGCGGCTCTCCCGGCTTGCTGCGCAGGGTCCTGCCGCTGGCCGCGAAGCGCACTGCGTAGACACCCTCGGGATGGCTGACGCTCGCGGAGTCGGCGTAGGTGAATCGCTCCTGGTGAATGCGGCCGGCGGGCACGCCGGCGCCGGTCAGCGCAGCGATCACCGAGTCCATCATCGCCGCCGGTCCGCACACGTAGAACTCGGTCTCCTCGACGGCTCCGCCAAGCGCTTCCAGCACCCGCTCGCCGCTGAGCTGGCCCTTGATCCCGGGCCAGCGCGCGCGTGGCCGGTCCAGCGCCAGGACGAGGTTCAGCCGCTGCGCATGCGCCTGCGCCAGCCGCGCCAGCCGCTCGTGGAAGATGATCTCGTCCTCGCTGCGGCTGCCGTAGAGCAGCGTCACGCGGCTGAGCGGCTCGCCGGCGAGGACCGCCTCCACCATGCTGATCAGCGGCGTGATGCCGACGCCGCCGGCGATCATCACGTGATGAGCCTGACGCCGCGCGTCGGGTACGAGCGTGAAGCTACCGCTGGGACCGCTCACCTTCAGCGTCTGGCCGACCCTGAGGGTTTCGAACAGATGACCGGAGACGCGTCCACCCTCGACCCGACGCACGGTGATCGCAGGCTGTGCGGCCCCCGGCGCGGTCGAGAACGAGTAGCAGCGCCGGAAGCTTGTGCCGTCGATCGACACTTCGAGCGTCAGGTGTTGACCGGCGCGGTAGTTGCGCAGTGCATCGTTCGACGGGGCAAGGACGACGGTTTTCGCCGTCGGCGTCTCGTCGATGATCTGCTCCACGCGCACCGTCGGCGCAGCGGCGGCCGCGCCGGAGGCTTGCCCCGCAAACCAGCGCGCACTCGGCTTGCGAATGCTGACCGAGGCTCGCGCGCCGCCGCCGGCGCGCACCGGAAGCGGCGCGGAAGCCGGCGTCACGGCGCCGGCATGCCAGCGCGCACTGGCGCTGCGCTGCTGCACCGAAGGTCGCGTCGAGCCGAACCAGTTGTTCAGGACCGATCTCACCAAACCTGCCACGTGTCTTCTCCGTATGAAGTAGTTAGTGTGTAGTGACACTATGTACTATGCTTTATACGACCGCCGAAGTAAACTGTCAACAGGCGCGTTGCCGGCATGACGGCGGTACGAGGCACGTCCGGCAACGCATCGACAACGACACCGATCGGCCCGGTCGGGCGCAAAAATGGAGCACTCCATGGCCGCGGAACGTCTGTCCCGGCAGCCGGACTCGCCTGCGAGTCCTGCGCGCTACCGCATGCGCGATCTGGTCCGCGAAAGCGGCCTGCCGCGCGAAACCATCCACTACTACCTCGCCGAAGGACTGTTGCCGCCGCCGCTCAAGACCGGCCGGAACACGGCGCTGTACAGCGAGGATCACCTGTACCGGCTCGGCAAGATCCAAGAGCTGCGCGAACGCCACTTCCTTCCGCTGAAGGCGATCCGTGCCGTGCTCGAAGGCGAGGTCGACCAGGTGCGAACGTTCACGCCCGCGCAGCGCGAGCTGATCCGCGATGTGAGCGCTTCGCTGCGCGGCACGCTGATCGACCACTCCAATCCAGGCGCCACTGCCGCGCTGCTTGACGGGCGCGTGTCCCTGGAGGATGTCCGCGAGCTGGAGGCCGCCGGTCTGATCGAAGTGAAATGGCAAAACGGCGAGCCCCTGCTCGAACCCAACGACGCCGCGATCGTGGAGGCCTGGGCGCTGATGATCGAAAGCGGTATCTCGCGCGACCGCGGCTTCCGCCCGCGGCATGCCGCGCTCTACCAGCAGGCAATCGATCGGATGGTACGCGCGGAAATGGAGCTGTTCGTGGAGCGCTACGCCGACGTCGATGTCGCCGAAGCGGCGGCTGTCGTGCAGCGTGCACTGTCGCACATCGAGCGCCTGATCAGCGCGCTGCACCGTAAGACCTTGCTGGCACTCATCGAGCGCATGGCGGCACAGGGCGCCGCGCGCGACGGCGACGCTGCCGCCGCGCCTGCGGGCTGAGCGCTGCGGTCGCTCGATCCTGATCCCGCGTTCATCCGCGTGATCCCGCGTGCACCGCCGGCCGCGCGGGCCGTATACTAGCCGGCTTCGTTCGTCGGCAGCCCGCCGCTTCGGTCACCCACGAGGACGCACCGCCATGTCCGCCGTCACACGCGCCACCTTCGACGAGGTGATGGTTCCCACCTACCAGCCGGCCGCGATCATTCCGGTCCGTGGACAGGGTTCGCGCCTGTGGGACCAGCAGGGGCGCGAGTACCTGGACTTCGCCGGCGGCATCGCGGTGACGGTGCTCGGGCACGCGCACCCGAAGATGCTTGCCGCGCTCAGCGAGCAGGCCGGCAAGCTGTGGCACCTGTCGAACGTCATGACCAACGAACCGGCGCTGCGTCTCGCGCAGCGCCTTGTCGCGCTGACTTTCGCCGACAAGGTGTTCTTCTGCAATTCCGGCGCCGAAGCCAATGAGGCGGCGTTCAAGCTCGCGCGGCGTTGGGGTAACACCAGGTTCGGGCCGCACAAGAACACGATCATCTCGTTCCACAACGCTTTCCACGGGCGCACGCTGTTCACCGTGAGCGTCGGCGGGCAGGCCAAGTACACGCAGGGCTTCGAGCCGCTGCCGGGGGGCATCCGCCATCTGCCGTTCAACGATCTGGCGGCGCTCAGGGCGGCGATGAACGACACCGTCTGCGCGGTCGTCATGGAGCCGGTGCAGGGCGAAGGCGGCGTGCTGCCGGCGACCGCGGAGTTCGCACGCGGCGTGCGGGCGCTGTGCGACGAGCACCGGGCCCTGCTGATCTACGACGAGGTGCAGACCGGCAACGGCCGCAGCGGCACGCTCTACGCACACGAGCAGCTCGGCGTCACGCCCGACGTGCTGACGACGGCGAAAGGCCTCGGCGGCGGATTCCCGATCGGCGCGATGCTGACGACCGATGCGCTCGCGGAGGTGCTTGCCTTCGGTACACATGGCTCGACCTACGGCGGCAACCCCCTCGCCTGCGCGGTCGCCGGTGCAGTGCTCGAAGAAGTGTCGAAGCCGGAGCTGCTGCGTAACGTCGTCGAGCGCTCGGCGCAGCTGCGCACCGGGCTCGCCGCGCTGGCGGCACGCTATGGGCTGTTCGCCGAGGTGCGCGGCATGGGGCTGCTGGTCGGTGCGCCGCTCGTGGACAGCTGGAAGGGACGGGCGAAGGAGATCGTCGCGGCGGCGATGGACGAGGGTCTGTGGCTGCTCGTCGCCGGTCCGGACGTGCTGCGCTTCGCACCGGCGCTTAACATCAGCGAGGCGGACGTCGCCGAGGGGCTCAGGTGCCTGGAGCGTGCCTGCGCGGCGCTGAGCAGCCCGCAGCGCGCGGCGAACGGCTGAAGCTCAGCGCGCCAGCGGCCAGAGCACCTGCTGGCCCTGGTAGTCGAGGATCAGGCCTTCGGCGACGATCTCGACGATGCGCGGTCCGCTGCCCAGCAGCGCGCCTTCCCGATAGCGCTGGCCGTCGATCATGACCCAGCGCTTCTGCGGATCGGCGTCGTGCACATGAACCTGGAGCTGCAGCGCGGGAAAGCGCGCGCGATACGCCTCCGGCATGTCGCGCAGCAGCGGCGCGAGCTGCGCCGCGGACGGCACGCCGGGCGCGGCCGTGGCGCTGGCGACTGCGGGCCGCGCCTCCACGGCTGGCGTCGGCGAGGGCGTCGGACTCGGGGCGACCACCGGCCTGCCCTGGAACACGGGCGCGATGTCGTCGAGGCTTTCGTAGTCGCCCAGCGTCGCGGCCTCGGGCATCGGCTCCGGCTCGTCGCGCTGCGCCAGGGCGGCCTGCGGCTCGATCGACGGGACGGCCGGAGCAGCTGGCGACTGCTGTGCCGGCCGCGCAGCAGCGGTCGAAGGCGTGACG